>NZ_JBVHSK010000001.1:0-12035 GCF_055566415.1 Streptomyces sp. NPDC027663
CGATGGTACTGCAGGGGGGACCCTGTGGGAGAGTAGGACGCCGCCGAACAAATTTTGAGAAAACCCCCGCATCGGTTCGATGCGGGGGTTTTCTGCGTTCCGGGGATGTTTGCAAAGCGGCGGGACGCCGCAAAGCGGAGATGCGGCAAAGCCTCGAGCGGCCGGGCATACGGCTCAGAGTCGTCCCGCCGCCTTGAGAGCGAGATAGGCGTCGGCCAGGGCTGGCGCCAGATTCTCCGGCGTCGCGTCCACCACCGTCACCCCATGACGGCGCAACTGTTCCGCCGTGCGCCGACGCTCGCTCCGCGCCTGTGCCGCAGCCGCCGCCTCGTACACCGCGTCCACGCTGCCCCGAGCTTGCGCCATGCGAGCGATGTGCGGATCCGCTACCGACGCGACCAGAACAGTGTGCCGCTGAGTGAGCTGCGGCAATACGGGAAGCAGCCCCTGGTCCACCGGTGCGGCGTCCAGCGTCGTGAACAGCACGAGTAGAGAACGCCGCGGGGCCGTGCGCAGAGCGGTGGCGGTGAGACCTCGCGCGTTGGTCTCGACGAGTTCCGGCTCGAGCGTGGCCATGGCGTTCACCACGGACGGCAGTACGTCTCCGGCCGACCGGCCCTGGACGAGGGCGCGTACCCGGCGGTCGTAGGCCAGCAGGTCCACGCGGTCGCCGGCGCGGGAAGCGAGCGCGGCGAGCAGCAGGGCCGCGTCCATGGATGCGTCCAGGCGCGGGGCGTCGCCCACCCGGCCGGCCGATGTGCGGCCCGTGTCCAGGACCAGAAGGATGTGCCGATCGCGCTCTGGACGCCAGGTGCGGACGGCGACTGCGGACTGACGGGCGGTGGCGCGCCAGTCGATCGAGCGGGTGTCGTCTCCCGGAACGTACTCGCGCAGGCTGTCGAACTCGGTTCCCTCACCGCGGGTCAGCACGCTGGTGCGGCCGTCGAGTTCACGCAATCGGGCGAGTTTCGACGGGAGATGCTTGCGGCTGGTGAACGGGGGCAGCACTCGTACCGTCCAGGGCACCTTGTGGGCGCCTTGGCGGCAGAACAGGCCGAGGGGGCCGTAGGAGCGGATCGTCACGCGGTCGGCCTGGCGGTCGCCGCGGCGGGTGGGGCGCAGTCGGGTCGTCACGCGCCGGCGTTCCCCCGGGGGCACGGTCAGGCGATGCCGGGCGGCTTCGGTCTCCGTGCCCGGCTGCCAGCTGCTCGGTGGCCAGGCGTCCCGCAGCCGCGCCCGCAGCGGGCGGCGGGACGGGTTGGTGATCGTGAGCGTGACGTCGGCGGTCTCGCCGAGCCGGGTGGAGGTGTCGCCGGAGCGGGTCAGCACGAGACGTCGTACGGGCGCGGCGAGCGCGTAGTCGCAGGCGCAGGCCAGGGCCAGGGAACCGTTGACGGCGACGATGCCCGTCCAGCCGGGTTCCAGGATGCCGACGGGGAGCGAGCCGAGGGCCGCGATGAGGGCGGCGCGTCCGGTGAGGGCCATCAGCGGGGGACCGGGACGTGGGCGAGGATGGCGTTGATGACCGAGTCGGGGGTCACGCCTTCCATTTCGGCCTCGGGGCGCAGCTGGATCCGGTGACGCAGGGTGGGCAGGGCGAGGGCCTTCACGTCGTCGGGGATGACATAGTCGCGGCCCGTCAGCCAGGCCCAGGCGCGCGAAGTGGCGAGGAGAGCGGTGGCGCCGCGCGGGGAGACGCCGAGGGTCAGGGAAGGCGACTCGCGGGTGGCGCGGCAGATGTCCACGACGTAGGCGGTGATCTCGGGGGACACCGTGGTCGCGGCGACCGCGGTGCGGGCGGCTTCGAGGTCGGCGGGGCCGGCGACGGGGCGTACGCCGGCGGCGCGCAGATCGCGTGGGTTGAAGCCGGAGGCGTGACGGGTGAGGACGTCGATCTCGTCCTGGCGCGACGGCAGAGGAATCGTCAGTTTGAGGAGGAAGCGGTCCAGTTGGGCTTCGGGGAGCGGGTAGGTGCCCTCGTACTCGACCGGATTCTGGGTTGCGGCGACCAGGAACGGTTCGGGCAGCGGGCGCGGGGTGCCGTCGACCGTGACCTGGCGCTCCTCCATGGCTTCCAGCAGGGAGGACTGCGTCTTGGGCGGGGTCCGGTTGATCTCGTCGGCGAGGAGCAGGTTGGTGAAGACCGGGCCGGGCTGGAAGGAGAACTCGGCGGTGCGGGTGTCGTAGACGAGAGAGCCGGTGACGTCGCTCGGCATCAGGTCCGGGGTGAACTGGACGCGCTTGGTGTCGAGTTCGAGTGCGGACGCGAGTGTGCGGACGAGCAACGTTTTCGCGACTCCGGGGACTCCTTCAAGGAGAACGTGTCCGCGGCAGAGAAGGGCGACGACGAGGCCGGTCACGGCGGGGTCCTGGCCGACCACGGCTTTGGCGATCTCGGCGCGCAGGGCCTCCAGGGAAGCGCGTGCGGTGCCCGCGTCCCCGGCCTGCCCGGCGTTGTCAGTGGTCGGGTCCATCATGAACGGCGTACCTCTCTTTCGAGGGCGTCGAGTTGGTCGGTCAGTGCGATGAGGGCCGCGTCGTCGCCGGGCGGCGGCCCGAAGAGCATGGAGTGCAGGGCCTGTCCATCGCCGGAGAGGTGGCTGGACAGGGCGGGGAGCAGTGCCTCGGGCGTGTGTGCCTGGGCGAGGGGTACGCCGACGAGGGGGGCGAGCCGGGTGCGGGTGGTGGCGCGAAGAGCGGTGGCTGCGCGGTCGCGGGCGTTGGCCTTGCGGTAGAGACGGGCGCGTCCCTCGGCGGTCTCCGAGGCGCGGATCGCGACGGGGAGTTTCTCCGCCACGAGGGGGCCGAAGCGGCGGGCCCGCCAGAAGGCGGCGAGAACCGCTGCGACGAACAGTTGCAGGGTGGCCCAGAGCCAGCCCGAAGGGAGCAGGTCGAGGAAGTTCTTCCGCTCGCCGGTGCTGGTGGCGGAGGCGTCGGACAGCGAGGGGAGGTACCAGACCAGATGGGGGCGGGAGCCGAGGAGTTGGAGGGCGAGCGAGGCGTTGCCCTGCTCGTCGAGGCGGTCGTTGTGGAGGATGTCGGGCGCACCGAGGACGACGGTGTCACCGTCCCCGGAGGCCGCCGGGACGCGCAGCAGGGTGGCGAGGCGCTCGCTGGGGTAGCACGAGTCGGCGTCGAGGTGGGTGGTGGTGTAGCGGATGCCGCCGGTGTCGGCGGAGCCTGCGCGCCGGGCCTCGGGCAGGGTGCAGTCCGGGGCGAGCGTGGAGTCGCTGCTGGTGGCGGGGTCCGCGGTGACCCCGGGCGCGAGCCGCTCGACGGACCAGCTGCCGGCTGCGACGAGGACGGTCCGCCCGCCGGAGGATGCCGTGGCCGCGTGCAGCCGGTCTTGTTGGCGGTGGGTCAGCAGGTCGGGGACGGCGACCAGGAGGGTGGTGTCCGGGCCGGTGGCGGCGCGTGCATCGTCGAGCGTGGTGACCACGCGCGTGGAGACGCCCCGCGCGGCGAGGAGTTGGGCGACGGCCCGGCTGCCGTAGGGGTCGGCGGAGCGCGGGTCCAGGTCGCCGTGGCGGGTGGTGGAGCGTACGGCGGCCATGGCGACGGCCGCGGCCAGGATGAGTACGACGGCGAGCGCGATGCCTCGCGCGCGGGTCCACACCCGGCGGCGCGTGGGCGCGGTGGAGGTGGGCGTGGCCTCGGCGGTCACTCGGCGGCCCCCTGGCGGGTGCTGTGGGCCGTGCTGGTGGTGCTTTCGGCGAGGCTGGGGCTGGTGCGTTCCAGGTCGCGGTCGAGTTCGGCCATCTGGTGGTACGACTGCTCGCTCGCTCTGCGCCCGCCGTACGTGACGCCGTCGAACTCCTGGGCTGCGGAGCGCAGCCGGTCGGTGTGCGCGGGAAGGACGCGGCCGGCCTCGGCGGCTGCTTCGTCGGCGGTGCGGCCGGGGCGTGCGTCGAGCAGGGCGCGTTCCTCCAGGGAGCGGACGAGGGCTCGCATGCGTTCCTGGACGGCCTGGTTCCAGTGGCCCTGGGCCGCGTGGGCCTCGGCGGCCGCGCGGTGTTCGGCGGCGCTGCGGGGGCGGTCGCCGAACAGCACGGCGGCGGAGGCGGGTCGGCGGCGCGGGGTGCCGAGGCGCCACCAGAGGGAGGCGAGGACGGCGACGACGAAGAGGATCACGACGACCAGGCCCGCCGTGCCACCGGGCGTCGCCGACGCGGCCGCGCCGAAGAGCCGGTCGACCCATTCCCAGAACGCGTTCAGGGCGCGCTGGAGCAGGCTCGGGTCGTTCTCGTGGTACATCCGCTTGGACAGCTCGCGCCGGGCCGCCTCTCGCGCGGGATCGCGCTCGATGGTGACCGGCGGTTCGTCGCCCGAGCCGTCGGCAGCCGGCAGGGCCCCGTACGCCGCACGCAGCAGGCTTCGTACGACCCTGCCGGTGGCACCGGGCGGGGCCACCGCCATGAGAACTCCCCCCGTGAGGCTCACCGCATCAGCTCCCGGGGACCGGGCCGGTGCCGTAGCCCTGCACGCCGGCGGCGCGGGCCAGTTCGAGGTCGAGGGCCTCGCGGCGGATGCGCTGGTCGATGTAGAGGAGCACGGTGACGCCGGCGCTGATCGGGAGGGTGAGCGTGGTGCCGATCAGGGAGCCGATCCCACGGATGATCAGGAACGCCCAGCCGACGTGTCCGCCGTTGGTGGCGAGGAAGTTGTCCATGCCGTCACCGCTCACGGCGGCGCCGATGAGGGCGAAGGGGATGGTGACGAGCGCCGAGACGATGTTGGCGATGATCGCGGCGAGCAACTGGATGCCGAGGATGCGCCACCAGGAACCGCGCACCAGCTTGGCGGAGCGGCTCATGGACTTCAGGATGCCCTGTCGTTCGAGCATCAGGGCGGGCGCGGCCAGGTAGTAGCGGATGGCCAGCCACACCGCGACGACGACGGAGCCGAGGATGCCCAGGGCGAACAGCGCGGCCCCGCCGCCGGCGCTGCCTCCGGTGGCCAGGACGAGGATGCCGGGCAGTGCCCCGGCGACGATCACCCCGATGGTGATGAGGCCGAGCAGGATGAGCAGACCGGCCAGCTTCGGGAGTTGCGGGCGGGCTTCGCGCCAGGCCTCGGCGGTGCTGACCGGCTTGCCGAGCACGGCCCGGCTGGTGACGGTCGTGAGCAGCGCCGTCGCGACGATGATGGCGGCCACCGTGATCACCGTGATGAGGCCGGTGCCGATCATCGTCTCGCGCAGGGCGCGGAACACCTCGTCGGGGGTGGCGGTCCGGCTGTCCAGGGAAGCCTGGCTGTTGTTGAGAAGGAAGCCCTGCAGGAGGACCAGGCTGGTGTCCACCAGTACGGCGACGGTGAGCGAGATGCCGAGGACCGTGCGCCAGTAGGTGCGCATGGTGGAGACGGCGCCGTCGAGGATCTCGCCGACGCCGAGCGGGCGCAGCGGGATGACACCGGGCTTGGCAGCGGGCGGGGGGCCGCCCCAGCCGCCGCCCCAGGCCGGGTAGCCGCCCGGGGTGCCGTAACCGCCGGGCCCGGGGGGAGGTCCCCCGTATCCGCCGGGGCCGTATCCGCCGGGGCCGGGAGCACCGGGCTGTTGGCCGCCCCAGCCCGGGCCGGGCGGCGGGGGCGGTGGGGTCTGGTTCGGGCTGGGGGCACCGGTGGGCGCGGACCACTGGCCGGGTGGCGGCTGCTCCTTGGACCACTTCGCGCCTGGGCCCTGCGGGTCGGCGCCCGGCTGCGGCGCGGGCTCGGCGGGGCCGGGGCGGTCGGCGGGGTGGGACGCACCGGGTTCCCGCCCCTCGGACGACGGGGCGGTTCCGGGCGAGGCCCAGCCCGGAGTGTCTGTCATCGAAGCTCCTTCTCGGTGCCCGTCCGCGGTCGCGGCGGCAGGTTGGCAGCCATCGTGCCATGGCCTGGTCACCGGGGTACCGGCCGCGGTATGGGCTGGACACCTTCAATTGTCCGCCGGATCCGGGGCAGACTGACCGCATGGCTGATCAGCAGGCGCGAACCGGCGAGGACAAGCGGCCGACCGAGATACCGGCCATCCGTTGGGAGGAACCACCAGAAGGTCCCGTACTGGTCCTGCTCGACCAGACGCGGCTCCCGGCCGAAGAAGTCGAGTTGGTGTGCACGGACGCGCCGGCGCTGGTGGAGGCGATCCGCTCGCTCGCCGTGCGCGGGGCTCCGCTGCTCGGCATCGCGGGGGCGTACGGCGTCGCGCTCGCCGCCGCGCGCGGCTTCGACGTGACCGAGGCGGCGCGGGCGCTCGAAGAGGCCAGGCCCACCGCGGTGAACCTGTCCGTCGGTGTGCGCCGTGCCCAGGCCGCGTACCAGGAGGCGTTGGCCGGCACCGGCGACCCGACCACCGGTGCCGTGGCGGCGCTGGCCGCGGCGCGGGCGCTGCACCGGGAGGACGCCGAGGCCAGCACTCGGATGGCCGCCCACGGTCTGGCGCTGCTGGACGAATTGCTGCCCGGGGGCGGGCACCGGATCCTCACCCACTGCAACAGCGGGTCACTGGTGTCGGGCGGGGAGGGCACGGCCTTCGCGGTGGCCCTGGCGGCGCACCGGGAGGGGCGGCTGCGGCGGCTGTGGGTGGACGAGACGCGTCCGTTGCTGCAAGGCGCTCGCCTGACGGCGTACGAGGCGGCCCGCAGCGGCATGGCGTACACCCTGCTCACCGACAACGCGGCGGGTTCCCTGTTCGTGGCGGGTGAGGTGGACGCGGTGCTGATCGGGGCGGACCGGATCGCCGCCGACGGCTCGGTGGCGAACAAGGTGGGGAGTTATCCGCTCGCCGTGCTCGCCCGGTACCACCATGTGCCGTTCATCGTGGTGGCGCCGGTGACGACGGTCGATCCGGACACCCCGGACGGGGCGTCCATCGAGGTCGAGCAGCGGCCCGGCTTCGAGGTGACCGAGGTCACGGCACCGCAGGTGCCGGTGGCGGGAGCGGGCGGCGGGATTCCGTTGGCACCCCTGGGGACGCAGGCGTACAACCCGGCGTTCGACGTCACGCCGCCCGAGCTGATCACCGCCATCGTCACCGAGGAGGGGGTGGTCTCACCCGTGACGGCCGAGGCTCTTGCGCAGCTGTCCGCCGGGCAGGGGCGGACCGCCGCCTAGGAGCCGTGGGAGCGGCAGCCGGCGTCCGTCACCGTCCACCGGCACCGGCGTCGGTGGACGGGGGCAGACAGTGACGGCTCGGTGCGGCTATGGTCACCGGCCAGTGACCTCCCTCACCAGGGCGCCTGTCGCTGTTATGAGAATGGGATGATGTCGTTTATGAAGGGACGAGTCCTTGTCGTCGACGACGACACCGCACTGGCCGAGATGCTCGGCATCGTGCTGCGTGGTGAAGGTTTTGAGCCGTCTTTCGTAGCCGACGGCGACAAGGCGCTGGCCGCTTTCCGCGAGAGCAAACCCGACCTGGTGCTGCTCGACCTGATGCTGCCCGGCCGGGACGGCATCGAGGTCTGCCGGCTGATCCGGGCGGAGTCCGGGGTGCCGATCGTGATGCTCACGGCCAAGAGCGACACCGTCGATGTCGTCGTGGGCCTGGAGTCGGGCGCCGACGACTACATCGTCAAGCCGTTCAAGCCCAAGGAGCTGGTGGCCCGGATCCGGGCGCGGCTGCGCAGGTCGGAGGAGCCGGCGCCGGAGCAGCTGACCATAGGTGACCTGGTCATCGATGTCGCCGGGCACTCGGTGAAGCGGGACGGGCAGTCGATCGCGCTGACCCCGCTCGAGTTCGACCTGCTGGTCGCGCTGGCGCGCAAGCCGTGGCAGGTGTTCACCCGCGAGGTGCTGCTCGAGCAGGTGTGGGGCTACCGGCACGCGGCCGACACGCGGCTCGTCAACGTGCACGTCCAGCGGCTGCGCTCCAAGGTCGAGAAGGACCCGGAGCGACCGGAGATCGTGGTGACCGTCCGTGGTGTCGGATACAAGGCCGGACCCAGCTGACATGTCCGGGGACAGTGCCGCTTCGGCTCCCGGCCGGTCCGGGGCCCGTCCGGGGCGGCCTGTCGGCCGGTCGGCGGGTGCGCGTTTCAGGCGTCTGTTCGAGGGCGGGATGCTGCAGGGCGGAGTCCAGGGCAGTCCGGTCCTGCGGCTGTTCCTGCGCTGGGTGCGCCGTCCGCTGCTGCCGGTGATGCGGCTGTGGCGGCGCAACATCCAGCTGAGGGTCGTCGCGACGACCCTGCTGATGTCCCTGGGCGTCGTCCTGCTGCTGGGCTTCGTCGTGATCGGGCAGGTGCGCAACGGCCTGCTGGACGCGAAGGTGAAGGCCTCGCAGAGCCAGGCCACGGGCGGGTTCGCGGTGGCCAAGCAGAAGGCCGACGAGGCGGCCGGTGGTACCGGTGCGGCTGCCAGGACCGGTCCCGGTGACGGCACCGTGACCGCGGACGGACGGCAGTCGCAGAACGTCATCCCGTGGATGAGCGACCTCGTGGAGTCGCTGTCCAGCGGCGGCTCGGGTGCCTTCGACGTGGCGACGCTGCCCGTGGGCGACGATGCCGGCGGTGGCCGCAGCCCGCGCGGTTCCGGGAAGGTCAACCCGACCTCCAGCGTGCCCGAGAGCCTGCGCGAGCGGGTCAACGGCGGTACGACGGCCGCCCAGAGCTACACGCGGATCGTCTACTCCGACGGCAGGGAATCGCAGCCTGCCCTGGTCATCGGCAAGCAGGTCAACGACCCCAACGGCCGCCCGTACGAGCTGTACTACCTCTTCCCGCTCACGCAGGAGGAGAAGTCGCTGAGCCTGGTCAAGGGCACCTTGGCGACCGCGGGGCTGTTCGTCGTCGTCCTGCTCGGTGCCATCGCCTGGCTGGTGGTGCGGCAGGTCGTCACCCCGGTGCGGATGGCGGCCGGGATCGCCGAGCGGCTGTCCGCCGGGCGGCTGCAGGAACGGATGAAGGTCACCGGCGAGGACGACATCGCGCGCCTGGGTGAGGCCTTCAACAAGATGGCGCAGAACCTCCAGGTGAAGATCCAGCAGCTGGAGGACCTGTCCCGGATGCAGCGGCGGTTCGTCTCCGACGTCTCGCACGAGCTGCGGACGCCGCTGACGACCGTGCGGATGGCCGCCGACGTCATCCACGAGGCGCGTGAGGACTTCGATCCGGTGACCGCGCGATCGGCGGAGCTGCTCGCCGACCAGCTGGACCGGTTCGAGTCGCTGCTCGCCGACCTGCTGGAGATCAGCCGGTTCGACGCGGGCGCGGCGGCGCTGGAGGCCGAGCCGATAGACCTCAGGGAGGTCGTCCGCCGGGTGGTCAGCGGTGCCGAGCCGCTCGCCGAGCGCAAGGGCACGCACATACGCGTCCTCGGCGACCAGCAGCCCGTCGTGGCCGAGGCCGACGCCCGGCGCGTGGAGCGCGTCCTGCGCAATCTCGTCGTCAACGCCGTCGAGCACGGTGACGGCAAGGACGTCGTCGTCAAGCTCGCCGCGGCGGGCGGGGCCGTGGCCATCGCGGTGCGTGACTACGGCGTCGGGCTGAAGCCGGGCGAGGCGACCCGTGTGTTCAGCCGGTTCTGGCGGGCCGATCCGGCACGCGCGCGCACCACGGGCGGTACGGGCCTCGGGCTGTCGATCGCCCTGGAGGACGCCCGGCTGCACGGCGGCTGGCTGCAGGCCTGGGGGGAGCCGGGCGGCGGCTCGCAGTTCCGGCTGACGCTGCCCAGGACCGCGGACGAACCGCTGCGAGGTTCCCCGATACCGCTGGAACCCAAGGACTCGCGTCGCAACCGGGGTCTCGACGACGCCGGCCTGACCCATGGCGGCGACGAGAAGCGGGCGACCGTTCCGGTACAGCAGGGCGGTGGCCAGGCCCAGGCGCTGTCCCCTGGGGCGTCGATCGCGCCGCGGCTGTCCGCCGTCGCCCCCGCCGCCGACCCGACCGCCCTGCCCGGCAACGGCAACGGCGCGCGCGTGGTGCCCCGGCCGACGGGTGGCACACTGCGCCAGGGCGACAGGCCCGCCGCCCGTCCGGCATCCGACGCGGACACGGCCCGGCCGGATGCGGCCACAGCGGACGCGGCCACAGCGGAAGCGGCCCGGCCGGACGCGGCCACAACGGACGACTCGACGGAGCCAGGGGAGGCATTTCGTGGCCGCTGACCGCACGGGGGGCGCACGGCGGCGGCCGGGGCGCGCGGTGGCGTACACCGCCTTGGGGGTCGTCCTGCTGGCCGGGTGCGCCTCGATGCCCGACAACGGTGACCTGCGGGACGTGGAGTCCACGCCGCGGCAGGACACCGGCGTCCGGGTGTTCGCCATGCCGCCGGCCGACGGTGCCGGTCCCGGCGAGATCATGCAGGGCTTCCTGGAAGCGCTGACCAGCGACGACACGGAGTACGACACGGCGCGCAAGTACCTGACGTCCGACGCCGCGAGCGCCTGGCGGCCGGAGCAGTCGACCACGGTCCTCGTGAACGGGCCCAGCATCGAGACCGACTGCCGCCCGGGCGGCCGCGAGGAGACCAACAGCGTCACCTGTGTGCTGGCCGGGACCAAGGTCGCCACGGTCGACGCGCAGCAGGCCTACCAGCCCGCCGATGGCTCCTACCGCAAGAAACTGCACCTCACGAAGAACGCCAAGACCGGTCAGTGGCGCATCGACGGGCTGCCCGACGGCGTCGTCATGGGCAATTCGGACTTCCAGCGGAACTACACGTCCGTCGACAAGTACTACTTCGCCTCCAACACGGCCGTCGGGGCGGGCGGGCAACCGGTGACGGTCGCCGATCCGGTGTTCGTGCGCGGCAAGGTGGACGCGATGACGCAGATGGTGCGCTCGCTGCTGATCGGGCCCACCTCCTGGCTCGAGCCGGTGGTCAGGTCCAGCTTCCCGACCGGTACGGCGCTGCAGAAGGACGCGGCCGCACTGGCGCTGGACGACCAGAACAAGGTGACGGTGCCGCTGAACCTCAAGGCGTCCCAGGTCGCGGCGAGCAAATGCACCGAGATGGCGACGCAGGTGCTGTTCACCCTGCGCAATCTCGCGCCGACGCTGCAGGCCGTCGAACTGCTGGGGAACGACGGTGCCCGGCTGTGCGAGCTGACCGACGAGCGCGCCGAGTCCGCCGCCTGGCACGGGTCGGCGAAGCGTCCCGATTACCTGTACTTCCTCGACGGCAAGCACCGGGTGGTGCGGATGCCGACCGGGAGCACTGGCACCGGCGCCGTCGCGGTGCCGGGTCCGCTGGGTGAGACCGGCAAGGAGCTGCAGTCGGTGGCGGTGTCACGGGACGAGCGCACCGCGGCCGGGGTGGCCGACCAGGGCAGATCGTTGTACGTGGCGTCGCTGGCGTCGGGTGGTTCGCTCGGCGAGGCTGTGGTGACCAGCGCCGGTACGAAGCCCGCCGACCGGTTGACCACCCCGAGCTGGGACGCCCGCGGCGACCTGTGGGTGGCCGACCGTGATCCGCACCGGGCGCGCGTGTTCGTCCTGGAGCAGGGCGTGGCCGAACCGGAGCAGGTCGCGGTCCCGGACCTGTCCGGCCAGATCAAGGACGCGCGGGTGGCCGCCGACGGGACGCGGATCGCGCTGGTCGTGGAGAAGGACGGCAAGCAGTCCCTGCTCATCGGCCGGATCCAGCGCGACGACGGGACCGGCCAGGGCATCTCCGTGGATGGGCTGCGCTCGGCGGCACCGGACCTGGAGGAGGTCAGCGCGATCTCCTGGGCCGGGGACAGCCGGCTCCTCGTCGTCGGCCAGGAGCAGGGCGGGGTGCAGCAGATGCGGTACGTCCAGGTCGACGGCTCGACGCTCGACGGCCCGGCACCGGGCGCACTCACCGGCGTGAAGGCGGTCGCCGCGTCCGAGGACGAAGGGGTGCCGCTGGTGGCCCACTCTGCGGACGGGATCGTACGACTGCCGTCCGGTGCGCAGTGGCAGAAGATCGACAAGGACGGGACGGCGCCGGTCTATCCAGGCTGAGGACGCGGTCCACGGCGGTGCACTCGGCGTGCCGCCGCCCCTGTCCGCTGCGCCCGGCGCAGCGAGCCGCCGGGGTGGCGGCCCTGACGCCCGGCTCCCCGTCCCCCTGCCTGGCCTCCTCTGCCCCGTCCT
>NZ_JBVHSK010000001.1:12130-546712 GCF_055566415.1 Streptomyces sp. NPDC027663
GTCCTCGGTTCCCCGCCCCGTGCCCGGCGTTCCCTGGCCCGCTCTCGGTTCCCCGCCCCGTGCCCGGCGTTCCCTGGCCCGCTCTCGGTTCCCCGCCCCGTGCCCGGCGTTCCCTGGCCCGCTCTCGGTTCCCCGCCCCCTGCCCGGCCTCCCCTGCCCCGCTCTCGGTTCCCGCCCCCCGCCCGGCCTCCCCTGCCCCGCCCTCGGTTCCCTGCCCCGCCCGGCGCCCCGAGGACCGTGTTCCTCTGGGCTTCCCCCGTGCGAGTGACGCGTCGGGCGCGGTGCTCCGAGTTGTCCACAGGGCGTTGTCCACAGGGGTGGCCGGTCCGTGTCGGCGTTGGCACAGTGGTGGGCATGCGGGGGTGGTGGCAGGACCTCACCGACCTGGTGCTCCCGGCCGACTGCGCCGGCTGCGGGGCACCTCGTACGGCGCTCTGCCCGCGGTGCCGGGCCGCGCTGGACGGCGGCGCGGCACGGCGGGCGCGGCCGGTGCCGGAGCCGGCCGGGCTGCCGGCGGTGTACGCGGTGGCTCCGTACGCGGACGAGGTGCGTGCGCTGCTCCTGGCGCACAAGGAGCGAGGTGCGCTGGCGCTCGCCGGCACGCTGGGTACGGCGCTGGCGGGAGCCGTGCGGGCGGGGCTGGGCAGGCGCGGCGCGCGTACGGAACCGGGCGGGCGGCCCGGGAGCGGGCCCGTTCTGCTGGTTCCCGTGCCCTCCGCGCGGTGGGCCGTGCGGGCGCGCGGGCACGATCCGGTGCGGCGGATGGCGCTCGCGGCGGCCGGGGAGCTGCGGCGCACCGGGACACGGGCCCTGGTGGCGGCCGTGCTGCGCCAGCGGCGCGCCGTCGCGGACCAGGCCGGCCTGAACGCGCGGCGGCGCCTGGAGAACGTCGCGGGCGCGCTGGAGGTGACCGCCGGGGGCGGCCGGCTGCTCGGTGCGGGCCGCATCGTCCTGGTCGACGACCTCATGACGACGGGGGCCAGTCTCGCGGAGGCGGCGCGGGCGCTGCGGGAGGCGGCGGTATCCCGTCGTGATGGCGGTGCGGTCGTGTATGCGGCCGCAACTCGGGAAGGTAGGGAGGAACGACGGATCAGCGCCGGGCCGGAGAGGACCGAGTGGATGCACACTGCACCTGAAATGGTGGTGCCGGACGCCTTCGGGCAGGTTGTCAGCGCCGCCGTGATCGCCGCCCCTCTAGATTCTTTCGAAATAAGCAGGAACTGACCGTCGACCTGCATCGTTGCAGGTAGTGAGACGGGTAATTCACCTGAACGGAGGTACGCCGTAGTAGAGGGTGACGACATCCGTCCGGGCGAGATATGTTCGGTTGTGAGGAAAGGCGCAGGCCACACCTCTCATATCCGAATGCCGCGCTGCGGGTTTTCCGCAATCACCCGCGCCGGTGGGGTGCAGATCTCGCCCAATGGGGGAGGAGGAGGTGGAAGTCACCGAGTCCGAGGTCCGGTGATCACCGGACCTGGTGCAAAAGGGAGATGCTCCGCCGATGCAGCGGAGCGATCCGGGAACGGAGTTCTGCGTGGACATCGTCGTCAAAGGCCGCAAGACCGAGGTGCCCGAGCGGTTCCGCAAGCACGTGGCCGAGAAGCTGAAGCTGGAGAAGATCCAGAGGCTCGATGCCAAGGTGATCAGCCTCGACGTCGAGGTGTCCAAGGAGCCGAACCCGCGACAGGCCGACCGCAGTGACCGGGTGGAGATCACGCTCCGCACCCGCGGTCCGGTGATCCGGGCGGAGGCAGCGGCCAGCGACCCGTACGTGGCACTCGACATGGCGGCGGAAAAGCTGGATGCGCGGCTGCGCAAGCAGCACGACAAGCGGTTCTCGCGCCGAGGCGCGCGCCGGATCCCGGCAGCAGAGGTCGCCGACCACGTCCCCGGCGTGGCGACGCTGAACGGCGACGGCCTTCTCGTCCAGGCGGAGGAGACAGAGGGCGTGCCGACCAAGAAGATCGGCCCGCTGGAGGTCAAGGGCGAAGGCCCCCTCGTCGTCCGCGAGAAGACCCACGTCGCCTCCCCGATGAGCCTCGACCAGGCTCTTTACGAGATGGAACTGGTCGGCCACGACTTCTACCTGTTCGTCGACTCCGAAACCAAGGAGCCGAGCGTCGTCTACCGGCGCCACGCCTACGACTACGGCGTGATCCACCTCAGCACGGACCCGATGGTCACTGAGGCACAGCCCCACGCGGCAGGGGGCACGCTGGGCGGCTGACGCCCGGCCGAAGCTGATCCGGTGCCCCTGGAGCGCGTGTGCGCCCCCAGGGGCACCGGTGTGCGACCACTTCGCGCCCCGCACGTCACCCCGGTGACGCCCGGGCATGAAATCATGGCCACACCGGCCCAACCGGTGGGCCGCTGCCTTGGGTTGGCGATGGCACAGGACCACAGGCCACAGCCTTCAGGGGGAGGAACGATGGCGGACACCTTCGGACCGATGCGGGACGGGGCTGCCGACGACCATGACATCGGCATGAGCCAGGGCGCCGGCTCTCCGCGCAAGGAGCCGATCAGAGTCCTGGTCGTGGACGACCACGCCCTCTTCCGGCGGGGTCTGGAGATCGTGCTCGCGGCCGAGGAGGACATCCAGGTCGTCGGCGAGGCGGGTGACGGCGCCGAGGCCGTGGACAAGGCCGCCGACCTGCTGCCCGACATCGTGCTGATGGACGTCCGCATGCCCAAACGCGGCGGCATCGAGGCCTGCACCTCCATCAAGGAGGTCGCCCCCAGCGCGAAGATCATCATGCTGACGATCAGCGACGAGGAGGCCGACCTCTACGAGGCGATCAAGGCGGGCGCCACGGGATACCTCCTCAAGGAGATCTCGACCGACGAGGTGGCCACCGCCATTCGCGCGGTGGCCGACGGTCAGTCGCAGATCAGCCCGTCGATGGCGTCGAAACTCCTCACCGAGTTCAAGTCGATGATCCAGCGCACCGACGAGCGCCGGCTGGTGCCGGCGCCCCGGCTGACCGACCGGGAACTGGAGGTGCTCAAGCTCGTCGCCACCGGGATGAACAACCGGGACATCGCCAAGGAGCTGTTCATCTCCGAGAACACCGTGAAGAACCACGTCCGCAACATCCTGGAGAAGCTGCAGCTGCACTCCAGGATGGAGGCCGTGGTCTACGCGATGCGGGAGAAGATCCTCGAGATCCGCTAGGGCGGCGGCTATCCGAGCAGACCGGCGAGTTCTCTGGCCAGGGGCTCGCGCAGCTCGGCTGCGTCCACGCGCTCCACACGGACGTCCGTGCAGTTCACCCATGCCGCTGCCTCGACCAGAGCCTGGGCGACCCCCGGGACCGCCTTCGGGCCCTCCAGGGTCACCTGCCTGGCCACCAGCGTGCGGCCCTCACGGGCCGGGTCGACACGCCCGACCAGCCGGCCGCCGGCGAGTACCGGCATCGCGAAGTAGCCGTGAACACGCTTCGGTTTGGGGACGTACGCCTCCAGACGATGACTGAAGCCGAAGATCCGCTCCGTCCGCGCCCGCTCCCAGATCAGCGAGTCGAACGGCGACAGCAGCGTGGTGCGGTGCCGGCCGCGTGGCGGCGTCGCCAGAGCCTGCGGATCGGCCCAGGCCGGCTTGGACCAGCCCTCCACCTCCACCGGCACCAGACCCGAGTCGGCGATCACCGCGTCGACCTGCTCGCCCTTGAGGCGGTGGTAGTCGGCGATGTCCGCGCGGGTGCCGACACCGAGGGACTCACCGGCCAGCCGGACCAGCCGGCGCAGACACTCGGCGTCGTCCAGCTCGTCGTGCAGCAGTGCCTGCGGGACCGCGCGCTCGGCCAGGTCGTAGACCCGCTTCCAGCCGCGCCGCTCCACGCACACCACCTCGCCGTACATCAGCGCCCGCTCCACGGCGACCTTGGTGCCCGACCAGTCCCACCACTCGTTCGTCTTCTTCGCGCCGCCCAGCTCCGTGGCGGTCAGCGGGCCCTCCGCGCGCAACTGCTTGACGACCTGGTCGTAGGCGCCGTCGGGGAGTTCGTGGTTCCAGTGCGGGCGGTTGCGGTAGGCGCGACGGCGGAAGGCGAAGTGCGGCCACTCCTCGATGGGGAGTATGCAGGCCGCGTGCGACCAGTACTCGAAGGCATGGACGTCCGACCAGTACGCGGCCTCCACGGTCTTGCGGCCCACCGCTCCCAGGCGCGCGTACGGCACGAGTTCGTGGGAGCGGGCGAGGACCGAGATCGTGTCGAGCTGGACCGCGCCGAGGTGGCGCAGCACCCCGCGGACACCGGACCGCCGGTCGGGCGCGCCGAGGAAGCCCTGGGCCCGCAGGGCGATACGGCGGGCGTCGTCCGCGGTGAGGGTGGTGGTCGGGCGCGGAAGGGTCGTCATGTGTCGGACGATAGAGGGTGCCACTGACAGTCCGTCCTGAGCTGCGCTTTCTCAGGAACGCGCGGGCAGGTACGGGGCTGTGGACGGCAGGCCCAGGTCCGAGGGGAGCAGGGAGCCGACCCAGCAGTCCCGTCGTACCCCTTTGTTGTTGAGCGCGGAACGCAGGGTGCCCTCGACGGTGAAACCCGCGTGTTCTGCCACCGCGCGGGAGGCGACATTGCCGACCTCGGCGCGCCATTCGACCCGGTCGACGCCGACCGTGGTGAAGATCCAGCGGCAGGCGGTGAGCGCGGCCTCGGTGATGTATCCGTGGCCGCGGTGTTCCCTGGCCGCCCAGAAACCGATCTCGGCCACGGCCGGCCCGCGCATCGTCAGGTCGAGCACGCCGGCCAGTTCCCCGCCGCCGAGAAACACGCCGAAGGCGAACGCCGAACCCTGCGACCAGCCGTCGGGAACCAGTTCCTCCGTGAAGCCGCGCGCGTGTTCGGGCAGGTAGGGCGAGGGGATCGTGGTCCAGCGCTGGATGTCGGGATCCTGGGCGGCCGCGTACACCGCCTCGGTGTCGTCCGGTCCGACGGCGCGCAGGCGGAGACGGTCGGTGGTGAGCGTGACGGGTTCCATCGGCCGATTCTGATCCGAGCGCGCCGAGGCGGCCATGCGTTTGCGCGATCCGTGAGCGCGCGATCACATTTCGCACATTTCCTTGCGCCGATGCGGCACTATCCGGATTCCCCGTCCGTTGTCCTGGGTGAAGCAGCCGCCAGACCGCCAGGCCCTCCCGGCGCAGCCGGGTCCTCGCATACGATGGCCGTTGCTCAGTATGTAGAAGGAAAACCGACCGTCCCAGGCCCGACCGGCAAGGAGACCAGCCCCCGTGTCCGTCCTCTCGAAGATCATGCGTGCAGGCGAAGGCAAGATCCTGCGCAAGCTGCACCGCATCGCGGACCAGGTCAACTCCATCGAAGAGGACTTCGTCGACCTCTCCGACGCCGAGCTGCGAGCCCTCACCGAGGAGTACAAGCAGCGGTACGCCGACGGAGAGAGCCTGGACGACCTGCTCCCCGAGGCGTTCGCCACCGTGCGCGAGGCCGCCAAGCGCGTCCTCGGCCAGCGCCACTACGACGTGCAGATGATGGGTGGTGCCGCCCTCCACCTCGGCTACGTGGCCGAGATGAAGACCGGTGAGGGCAAGACCCTCGTCGGCACGCTGCCCGCGTACCTGAACGCCCTGTCCGGGGACGGCGTCCACCTCATCACGGTCAACGACTACCTGGCCGAGCGCGACTCCGAGATGATGGGCCGCGTCCACAAGTTCCTGGGCCTGTCCGTCGGCTGCATCCTCGCCAACATGACGCCGGCCCAGCGCCGCGAGCAGTACGCGTGCGACATCACCTACGGCACGAACAACGAGTTCGGCTTCGACTACCTGCGCGACAACATGGCGTGGTCGAAGGACGAGCTGGTGCAGCGGGGCCACAACTTCGCCATCGTGGACGAGGTCGACTCCATCCTCATCGACGAGGCCCGTACGCCGCTGATCATCTCCGGCCCGGCCGACCAGGCCACCAAGTGGTACGGCGACTTCGCCAAGCTGGTCACGCGCCTCAAGCGCGGCGAGGCCGGCAACCCGCTCAAGGGTCTCGAGGAGACCGGCGACTACGACGTCGACGAGAAGAAGCGCACGGTCGCCATTCACGAGGCCGGTGTCAGCAAGGTCGAGGACTGGCTGGGCATCGACAACCTCTACGAGTCGGTGAACACCCCCCTCGTGGGCTACCTGAACAACGCCATCAAGGCCAAGGAGCTCTTCAAGAAGGACAAGGACTACGTCGTCATCGACGGCGAGGTCATGATCGTCGACGAGCACACCGGCCGTATCCTCGCCGGCCGCCGCTACAACGAGGGCATGCACCAGGCGATCGAGGCGAAGGAAGGGGTGGACATCAAGGACGAGAACCAGACGCTCGCCACGATCACCCTGCAGAACTTCTTCCGTCTCTACTCGAAGCTCTCCGGCATGACCGGTACGGCGATGACCGAGGCCGCCGAGTTCCACCAGATCTACAAGCTCGGCGTGGTCCCCATTCCGACCAACAAGCCGATGGTCCGCATGGACCAGTCGGACCTGATCTACCGCACCGAGGTCGCCAAGTTCGAGGCGGTCGTCGACGACATCGCCGAGAAGCACGAGAAGGGCCAGCCGATCCTCGTCGGCACCACCTCCGTCGAGAAGTCGGAGTACCTCTCGCAGCAGCTCAGCAAGCGCGGCATCCAGCACGAGGTGCTGAACGCCAAGCACCACGAGCGCGAGGCGTCGATCGTCGCCCAGGCCGGCCGCAAGGGCGCCGTGACCGTGGCGACCAACATGGCCGGCCGTGGTACGGACATCAAGCTCGGCGGCAACCCCGAGGACCTGGCCGAGGCGGAGCTGCGCCAGCACGGCCTCGACCCCGAGGAGCACATCGAGGAGTGGGCGCACGCCCTGCCCGCCGCCCTGGAGAAGGCCCAGCAGGCCGTCAAGGCCGAGAAGGACGAGGTCGAGGAGCTCGGCGGCCTGTACGTGCTGGGTACAGAGCGGCACGAGTCCCGGCGGATCGACAACCAGCTGCGCGGCCGTTCCGGCCGTCAGGGTGACCCCGGCGAGTCCCGCTTCTACCTCTCCCTCGGCGACGACCTGATGCGCCTGTTCAAGGCCCAGATGGTCGAGCGCGTCATGTCGATGGCGAACGTGCCGGACGACGTGCCGATCGAGAACAAGATGGTCACGCGTGCGATCGCCTCCGCGCAGTCGCAGGTCGAGCAGCAGAACTTCGAGACCCGTAAGAACGTCCTGAAGTACGACGAGGTGCTCAACCGGCAGCGTGAGGTCATCTACGGCGAGCGCCGGCGTGTCCTGGAGGGTGAGGACCTGCAGGAGCAGATCCAGCACTTCATGGGCGACACGATCGACGCGTACATCGCAGCCGAGACCGCCGAGGGCTTCCCCGAGGACTGGGACCTGGACCGGCTGTGGGGCGCCTTCCGGCAGCTGTACCCGGTGAAGGTCACCGTGGATGAGCTGGAGGAGGCGGCCGGTGACCGGGCCGGTCTGACCGCCGAGTTCATCTCGGAGTCCATCAAGGAAGACATCCAGGAGCAGTACGCGGCCCGTGAGGCGCAGCTCGGTTCCGAGATCATGCGTGAGCTGGAGCGCCGGGTCGTGCTGTCGGTGCTGGACCGCAAGTGGCGCGAGCACCTCTACGAGATGGACTACCTCCAGGAGGGCATCGGCCTGCGCGCGATGGCGCAGAAGGACCCGCTGGTCGAGTACCAGCGCGAGGGCTTCGACATGTTCACCGCGATGATGGACGGCATCAAGGAGGAGTCCGTCGGCTACCTGTTCAACCTGGAGGTCCAGGTCGAGCAGCAGGTCGAGGAGGTCCCGGTAGAGGAGGCCCAGCCGGTCGCCGAGGGCGTCCAGGACACCGTGCCGGCGCAGGCGGGTGCGCGTCCGGAGATCCGTGCGAAGGGGCTGGACGTTCCGCAGCGGCGGGATCTGCACTTCTCCGCGCCGACCGTGGACGGTGAGGGCGGCATCGTCGAGCGTGACCTCGAGGACGACGAGCCGGTGCGCTCCGAGGCGGACGGGCTCACCCGGGCCGAGCGGCGGCGCCAGGCGAAGGGCGGCCGGCGCCGTAAGAAGTAACGGTCGCCCGCGGCGCTCACGCCGTTGGTTCAGGGCCGGGTCTCCTCTCGGGGAGCCCGGCCCTTCCATGTTCCGGAAGCCCTGCTCCTCTGTTTTCCCGGAGCCCGGCTCCTCCGGTTTCCGGGTGCCCTGCACTTCCGTGTCGCCATGCGGCACGGCTGCCCGCGGCTGGGTACGACCGGCCGCCGCTGCGCCGTGGGTGCGCCTGTCCGCTGGGCTACCGCGTCCCCGTTTCCACCGCCGTGCAGCGCCAGCGGAGGTCCTTGCCCAGCTCCAGGCGGAAGGCCATCGCCCGTAGCTGGTCGCCGGCGGCGATGCGGGCGAAGACCTCCAGGGCGCCTTCGCTGGGGACGTAGTAGCCGATGTCGTGGACGACCGGGCGGGGGCCGAGGCTGCGCAGGGGGCTGCGTTCGGCCAGGCGGGCCAGCTCGTCGTAGGCGCGGCCCGCGGTGTGGCGAAGCATCCAGTGGACGGGGCGCCGACCGCTCAGGACGGCCAGCAGGCGGTCGGCGAAGAGGTCGGTGGGGCGCAGCTGCCGAACGGCCGTCCCGGGCGCGGTACGAGGCGTCTCGGGTGCGGACTGAGGCCTTCCCGGCCCGGTACGGAGCGTCTCGGGCGCGCTGCGGGGCCCGACGGGCCCGGTACGAGGCGTCTTCGGCCCGGTACGAGCCACCTCCGGGCGCATGCCGGCCGACGGACCGGTGATGGCCGTCGGACCGGTGCCGGCCGTCGGGCGGGTGGCAACCGTCAAGCGGGTGGTGGCCGTCGGGCGGGTGGGCGTGCGGGGTGGGGCGCCGCCGGGGCGGCGGGAGTCGCGGCGGGTCGGCGGGCGGTGCCGCGGGCGGGGCTGGGCGGTGCGGCTCATGACCTTGTTCATGGGGGTCCCCGTTCGGCGGGCCCGGGTGATACCGGGCGGTAACTCGCTGTCGGGGTTCTTGTACGGGGTGAGGGAGGGGCCCGCAAGGAAGCCGCGGAGCGCGGCGGAGGAGCCGGAACGTTCACCTATCCGAGGGAGGGCGGGAGGTCTGGAGCCCGAGAACGAGCGGTGGAAGAGGGTGAGTTCCGGGCGTGGAGGTGACGCCTGTGTGGGTGCGGAGAGGGGCCCGAAAGGGGACGGGCGCACGTATCCTGAAGGCCCTCCGGGAGACGCGCCAGCCGCTCTCCCCGGGGCTCCAGCGGCACCTTCGACCAGGAAAGAGCGGCCCGTATGCGCGTCTACGTCCCCCTGACCCTCCCCGCTCTCGCCGAGGCGTACAAGACGGGTGAGCTGGGGAGCGGCCCGTTCGTCGCGTATGCCGTCACGCCCGCGCTGCGCGAGTGGTACCTCTCGGAGGACGTCGAGGAACTGGAGTACGCGGCGCTCGGCCGGGCGGCGCTGGCCTCGCTGCGGCTCCTGGCGGCCGATCCCGGTGCGGTACGGCGCCGGGTCGTGGTCGCCGTGGACGTGTCCGACAATGCCGTGCGCGTCGACCCGGACCGCGCGCTCGAACCGTCCGCCCTGGGTGAGGTGACCGTGACCGCGACGGTGCCGCTCGCGAAGGCGGCCTCCGTGCACGCCGACGCCGACGACGCGGAGGCGGACGTGACCGCGGCGGCACAGGCGCTGGAGGCGGCGGACGGCGGGGACGACGCCGCGCAGTTCGTCGTGGACGGGGCGGACGACCACGAGCTGCTCTGGTACGCCACGCAGGAGATTCCCCACCTGGTCGGACGGGTCTGACCTGGGCCGCAGCCGTGATTGTCAGTGGCGGCGGGTACGGTCTTGGACATGGGGATGCACGGAAGCGCGCACATCGTCTGGGACTGGAACGGGACGCTGTTCCACGACAATGACGCGATCATCGGGGCGACGAACGCGGCCTTCGCCGAGCTGGGGCTCGCGCCGATCACGCTGGAGCAGTACCGCTCGCTGTACTGCGTACCGGTGCCGAAGTTCTACGAGCGGCTGCTCGGCCGGCTGCCGACCGACACCGAGTGGGAGCTGATGGACGGGGTCTTCCACCGGCACTACTCCGAACACCGAGTCCGGTGCCGGCTCACCGAGGGCGCGGAGGAACTGCTCGCGGGGTGGCGGTCGGCGGGGCACAGCCAGTCACTGCTGAGCATGTACGGGCACGAGGAACTGGTGCCGCTCGTGCGGGGCTTCGGGATCGAGGCGCACTTCATACGCGTCGACGGCCGCACGGGTCCCTCCGGCGGCAGCAAGGCCGAGCACATGGTGCGGCATCTGGAGGCACTGGCGGGAGCGGTGGCGACGGAGCGGACCGTGGTGATCGGGGACGCGGCGGACGACGCGGTCGCCGCGCGGTACGTGGGAGCGCAGGCCGTGTTGTACACCGGCGGGTCGCACAGCCGGGCCAGCCTGGAGGATGCCGGGGTCCCGGTGGTGGACACGCTGGCCGACGCGGTGGCGGAGGCGCGGAGGATAGCCGCTTAGGAGCGCCCCCGCAGGGGCGCGGCGAACCGGGCGACCAGCCATCCGCCACCGGGCGACGTACCTGCGATGGGGACCGGGCGACCAGTCAGGAGGGATCCGTCACCGGGCGACGTACCTGCGACGGGGACCGGGCGACCAGTCGGGAGGGATCCGTCACCGGGCGACGTACCTGCGACGGGAACCGGGCGACCAGCGGGACGGACCCGTCACCGGGCGGCGTACCCGCAGGCGCCCGCGCCCGCTCAGCCCACCGGCGCCTTGGACCGCAGCACGTTCAGGAACTCCCGCATCCATGCCGGGTGGTCCGGCCAGGCCCGGGCGGAGACCAGGGTGCCGTCGACGACCGCCTCGGCGTCCTGGAAGCTCGCTCCGGCGACCTGCATGTCCGGCTCCAGCGCGGGGTAGGCCGTGACCCGGCGGCCCCGGAGGGAGTCGATCGCGGCGGTGAGCAGCGGGCCGTGGCAGATCTGGGCGACCGGCTTGTCCGCGTCGAAGAACGCCTTGAGGATCTTGCGCAGTTCGCCGTCGTTGCGCAGGTACTCGGGGGCCCGGCCGCCGGGGATGACGAGGGCCGCGTAGTCCCCGGGGTCGACCTCGGAGAAGGCCAGGTCGGCGGGCCAGGTGTAGCCGGGCTTCTCGGTGTACGTGTCGTAGTCGGGTTCGAAGTCGTGGACGACGAAGCGGAGGGTCTTGCGGCTGGGGGCCGCGATGTGGACGTCGTAGCCCTCCTCGCGCAGCCGCTGGTAGGGGTACAGCACCTCCAGGGACTCCGCTGCGTCGCCGGTGACGATCAGGATCTTCGTGGGCATGGTCGGCTCCTCAGTGGCAGACTCCGGGCTCTGTGACTGCGTGGGCAGAACTCCGGGGCGGGGGCACACCGTCCGGGCACCGCGCCTCCGCCGTCCTGGGCACCGTGCCCCCGCCGGGCGCGCTTGCCAAGAGGGCCCGGCGCTTTCAGGGTGCGACCGCAGCGCCGCAGGCGCGACCGGATGCGCCGCCCGGGGTGCACCACACCGGGCGCACCACCCTGCCGCAGGACGCCCCCCCCCGGCACAGTCCCGCAGCCGCCCGCCCCGCCACCGCGCGACCGGGCCCTGTCGACCCGACACGCCGCCCCTTCGCCGGTTACGTCACCCGCCCCCACCCCGCCGCTGTGCAGAACGTCAAACTTCACCCCTTGGTTTTGTACACATACGGCTCATGACGGGCCCCGGGTAAGTGGCGATAGCCTTGTGGCGTGATCAGCGCGATATCTCGCGGGGGCGACGCTGCCCCTGCCCTGCGCCCGGGTTGCACGGAACACCTCCGTGACCGGGCGGCGGTCGCTGGTCTTCGCGGGCGGGACGGGGGCGCGAACGCCCCCAGGGCGCCGAGGGCGATCCCGGATGCGGTGGCGCCGAGAGCAGCGTCACACCCGGCGGACGTGTCGACAATGGCCGAATACCCCCCGCTCATCTCACCTCGAGGCATAGCGTCGGAACTGACCGGACACCCCGGGACGTGGCGTTATGTCGCAGGGAAAGAGACCGTACTTCCTTCTACGTCACGCAACGGCGCGCGACAGGAGCCAGAGGACAATGCAGACCAAGCTGGACGAAGCCAAGGCCGAGCTGCTCGAGAGGGCCGCCCGGGTTGCTGAGAACAGCCCGGTCGGGGGGCACCTACCGACCGGGACGACGAGCGAGGGCACTCCCGGCACCCCGGACACGGAATCGGTGCTCGCGTTCCTCCAGCGTTACTACCTGCACACCGCCCCGGAAGACCTCACCGACCGCGACCCGGTCGACGTCTTCGGCGCCGCGGTCTCGCACTACCGTCTCGCCGAGAACCGCCCGCAGGGCACCGCGAACGTCCGGGTGCACACCCCGACCGTGGAGGAGAACGGCTGGACCTGCAGCCACACGGTCGTGGAGGTCGTCACCGACGACATGCCCTTCCTCGTCGACTCGGTCACCAACGAGCTGACCCGGCAGGGACGCGGCATCCACGTCGTCATCCACCCGCAGATCGTCGTCCGGCGTGATCTGACCGGCAGGCTCATCGAGGTGCTGCCGACCCCGGCGACCGGCGAGCTCCCGCACGACGCGCACGTCGAGTCCTGGATCCACGTCGAGATCGACCGGGAGACCGACCGCGCCGACCTGAAGCAGATCACCGGCGACCTGCTGCGCGTCCTGTCCGACGTCCGCGAGGCCGTCGAGGACTGGGAGAAGATGCGCGACGCGGCGACCCGGATCGCCGACGGCCTGCAGAGCGAGCCCGTCCCCGGTGACCTGCCCCGGCCCGAGGTCGAGGAGGCCCGCGAGCTGCTGCACTGGCTCGCCGCCGACCACTTCACCTTCCTCGGCTACCGCGAGTACGAGCTGCGCGACGACGACACGCTTGCCGCCGTGCCCGGCACCGGTCTCGGCATACTGCGCTCGGACCCGCACCACGCAGAGGACGACCAGCACCCGGTCAGCCCCTCCTTCGAGCGGCTCCCGGCGGACGCCCGTGCCAAGGCCCGCGAGCACAAGCTGCTCGTGCTGACCAAGGCGAACAGCCGCGCCACCGTGCACCGGCCGTCGTACCTGGACTACATCGGCGTCAAGAAGTTCGATGCGAAGGGCAACGTCGTCGGCGAGCGCCGCTTCCTGGGCCTGTTCTCCTCCGCCGCCTACACCGACTCGGTGCGCCGGGTCCCGGTGGTGCGCCGCAAGGTCGACGAGGTGCTGGCGCGCGCCGGGTTCTCGCCCCACAGCCACGACGGGCGCGACCTGCTCCAGATCATGGAGACCTACCCGCGTGACGAGCTGTTCCAGACGCCCGTCGCCGAACTGCAGTCCATCGTCACGAGCGTGCTCTACCTGCAGGAACGCCGCCGGCTGCGGCTGTACCTGCGCCAGGACGAGTACGGCCGCTACTACTCGGCCCTCGTCTACCTCCCGCGCGACCGCTACACCACCGGCGTCCGCCTCAGGATCATCGACATCCTGAAGGAGGAACTGGGCGGCATCAGCGTCGACTTCACCGCCTGGAACACCGAGTCGATCCTGTCCCGGCTGCACTTCGTCGTCCGCGTCCCGCAGGGCACCGAGCTGCCCGAGCTGTCGGACGCCGACAAGGAGCGCATCGAGGCCCGCCTGGTGGAGGCCGCCCGTTCCTGGGCCGACGCGTTCGCCGAGGCGCTGACCGCCGAGTGCGGCGAGGAGCACGCGGCCGAGGTGCTGCGCCGCTACAACCACTCTTTCCCCGAGGGCTACAAGGCCGACCACTCCCCGCGTGCCGCGGTCGCCGACCTGGTCCACCTGGAGCAGCTGAGCGAGGACAAGACGTTCTCGCTGAGCCTGTACGAGCCGGTGGGTGCCGCGCCCGACGAGCGCCGCTTCAAGATCTACCAGAAGGGGGGTACCGTCTCCCTCTCCAAGGTCCTGCCGGTGCTCAGCCGTCTGGGCGTCGAGGTCACCGACGAGCGGCCGTACGAGCTGCGCTGCGCGGACCGCACCACCGCCTGGATCTACGACTTCGGTCTGCGCATGCCGAAGTCGCTCGGCGGCCACAGCGCGGACCACCTGGCGGACGACGCCCGCGAGCGCTTCCAGGAGGCGTTCGCCGCGACCTGGACCGGCCAGGCCGAGAACGACGGCTTCAACGCCCTCGTGCTGAGCGCCGGGCTGAACTGGCGGCAGGCGATGGTGCTGCGCGCCTACGCCAAGTACCTGCGGCAGGCCGGCTCGACCTTCTCGCAGGACTACATGGAGGACACCCTCCGCAACAACGTCCACACCACCCGGCTGCTCGTCTCCCTGTTCGAGGCGCGGATGTCCCCGGAGCGGCAGCAGGCCGGCCTGGAGATCACCGACGCGCTGCTGGAGGAGCTGGACGCGGCCCTGGAGCAGGTCGCCAGCCTGGACGAGGACCGCATCCTGCGGTCCTTCCTGACCGTCATCAAGGCGACCCTGCGCACCAACTTCTTCCAGGAGGCGCTCGGCGGCCAGCCGCACGACTACGTCTCCATGAAGTTCGACCCGCAGGCCATCCCGGACCTGCCCGCGCCGCGCCCGGCCTACGAGATCTGGGTGTACTCACCGCGGGTGGAGGGCGTGCACCTGCGCTTCGGCAAGGTCGCCCGCGGTGGTCTGCGCTGGTCGGACCGGCGTGAGGACTTCCGTACCGAGATCCTCGGCCTGGTCAAGGCGCAGATGGTGAAGAACACCGTCATCGTGCCGGTGGGCGCCAAGGGCGGCTTCGTCGCCAAGCAGCTGCCTGATCCGAGCGTGGACCGGGACGCGTGGCTGGCCGAGGGCATCGCCAGCTACAAGACGTTCATCTCGGCGCTGCTCGACATCACCGACAACATGGTGGCCGGCGAGGTCGTGCCGCCGCAGGACGTCGTGCGGCACGACGGCGACGACACCTACCTGGTGGTCGCGGCCGACAAGGGCACGGCGACGTTCTCGGACATCGCCAACGGGGTCGCCGAGAAGTACAACTTCTGGCTCGGTGACGCCTTCGCCTCCGGCGGCTCGGCCGGCTACGACCACAAGGGCATGGGCATCACCGCGCGCGGCGCCTGGGAGTCCGTGAAGCGGCACTTCCGCGAGCTGGGCGTGGACACGCAGAGCGAGGACTTCACGGTCGTCGGCATCGGTGACATGTCCGGTGACGTGTTCGGCAACGGCATGCTGCTCTCGGAGCACATCCGCCTGGTCGCGGCCTTCGACCACCGGCACATCTTCATCGACCCGACGCCGGACGCGGCCACCTCCTACGCCGAGCGCCGCCGCCTGTTCGAGCTGCCCCGCTCCAGCTGGGCCGACTACGACACCCAGCTGCTGTCGGCGGGCGGCGGGATCTTCCCGCGCAGCGCCAAGTCGATCACGCTGAACAGTCATATCCGCGAGGCCCTCGGCATCGCGGACAAGGTCACCAAGATGACCCCGGCCGACCTGATGAAGACGATCCTCAAGTCGCCGGTGGACCTGCTGTGGAACGGCGGCATCGGCACGTACGTGAAGGCGTCGTCGGAGTCGAACGCGGACGTCGGCGACAAGGCCAACGACGCCATCCGCGTCGACGGCGCGGACCTGCGCGTCAAGGTCGTCGGCGAGGGCGGCAACCTGGGTCTCACCCAGCTGGGCCGGATCGAGTTCGCGCTGCACGGCGGCCGGATCAACACCGACGCGATCGACAACAGCGCCGGTGTGGACACCTCCGACCACGAGGTGAACATCAAGATCCTGCTCAACGGCCTGGTGGCGGACGGCGACATGACCGTCAAGCAGCGCAACAAGCTGCTCGCCGAGATGACCGACGAGGTCGGCGCGCTGGTCCTGCGCAACAACTACGCGCAGAACACCGCCCTGGCCAACGCCCTGTCGCAGGCCAGCGCCATGCTCCACGCCCAGCAGCGGTTCCTCCGCCACCTGGTGCGCGAGGGCCATCTGGACCGGGCGCTGGAGTTCCTGCCGACCGACCGGCAGATCCGTGACCGTCTCGCCCAGGGCCACGGCCTGACCAGCCCGGAGACGGCCGTCGTGCTGGCGTACACGAAGATCACGGTCTCCGAGGAGCTGCTGCAGACCTCGCTGCCGGACGACCCGTACCTGCGCGGCCTGCTGCACGCGTACTTCCCGACGGCCCTGCGCGAGCGCTTCGCCGAGGCGATCGACAACCACCCGCTGCGCCGCGAGATCACCACGACCGTGCTGGTCAACGACACGGTCAACACGGGCGGTACGACGTATCTGCACCGCCTGCGCGAGGAGACCGGGGCCTCCCTGGAGGAGATCGTCCGCGCCCAGACCGCGGCCCGCGCGATCTTCCGCTCGGCGCCGGTGTGGGACGCGGTCGAGGCGCTGGACAACAAGGTCGACGCGGCCGTCCAGACCCGCATCCGGCTGCACTCGCGCCGCCTGGTCGAGCGCGGCACCCGCTGGCTGCTCAACAACCGTCCGCAGCCGCTGCAGCTCGCCGAGACGGTCGAGTTCTTCGCCGAGCGCGTCGAGCAGGTCTGGCAGCAGATGCCGAAGCTGCTGCGCGGGGCGGACCTGGAGTGGTACCAGCACGTGTACGACGAGCTGTCCGCGGCCGGCGTCCCGGACGAACTGGCCGCCCGCGTGGCCGGGTTCTCCTCGGCCTTCCCGGCGCTGGACATCGTCTCGGTGGCCGACCGCATGGGCAAGGAGCCGCTGGACGTCGCCGAGATCTACTACGACCTCGCCGACCGGCTCGACATCACCCAGCTGATGGACCGCATCATCGAGCTGCCCCGCGAGGACCGCTGGCAGTCCATGGCCCGCGCCTCCATCCGCGAGGACCTCTACGCGGCGCACGCGGCGCTCACCGCGGACGTCTTCGCGGCGGGCAACGGCACCTCGACGCCTGAGCAGCGGTTCACGGCGTGGGAGCAGAAGAACCAGGCGATCCTGGGCCGCGCCCGCACCACGCTGGACGAGATCCGCGGTTCGGACTCGTTCGACCTCGCCAACCTGTCGGTGGCGATGCGCACGATGCGGACGCTGCTGCGCACGCACTCGTAGCCGTACGGCGATGAAGGCGCCCCGGGCCGGTGACGGTCCGGGGCGCCTTCACCGTTTCCGGGAAGCGGCGGCCGGACCGGGGCCAGGTCAGTGGATGCAGCGGGCGGGGCCGGCCGGTTCCTCGGTGGTGCTGCCGGCGCCGGGGACGCACTGTGCCGGGGCCGCACGCCGCCACAGGCGTTCGAGGGCGAGGGGCAGACCGATCACGGGGATGAGCCAGACCTGGACGTAGAGCCGGTCCTGTTCCACGGCCAGCGGGTGGGCTGCCATGGTCGCGAATCCGGTCAGGCCCGTCGCCAGGACGCACAGGGCCACCGGGACCGAGCGCTTCCACACCCCCCACGCGCCGAACGCGAGCAGCGTGAGCAGCAGCGGGGCGAGGGCTTCCTTCTGCAGCCACTGCCACCAGTAGTTGATGTCGAGGCGGACGAGCGAGCGCCAGGGGGCGGCGACCTTGGGGTGGGTCCAGTGCAGGGTGAACATGTCCTGCAGCGAGTCGGTCATGCCGGGCAGCCGGAGCACCCTGCTGACGACGACCGCTGCCAGTGTGCCGGCCGTCGAGAGCACGGCCAGCGTCCAGGTGCCGCGGTGCCGTGTGCGCCGGACGAAGAGCAGGGCGGCGTACGCGGCTGCCGTCAGGAACGGCGCCACGATCAGGAAGCTCGAGTACTTGACGGCGAACCCGAGGGCGAGAGCCCCGCAGAAGAGCAGGGTGCCCCGGGCGATGCGGTTCTGCAGCAGCCAGACCGAGGCCAGCAGCATGGCCGTCATCAGGGCGACCACCGGCCCCTCGGACAGGGGGCGGCCGCCCCACATCGCGAGCGGTGTGACGTAGTACAGGAGCTGGCCGAGCACGGCGGCCGGCGGTGGCGCGCGCAGGGCTCGCAGCAGCAGGCAGACGAGGAATCCGGCGGCCGCCGTGAAGGCGAGCGCCACCGCGGTCAGGCCCGCCTTGGCGCCGAGCAGCGCCACGAACGGCGCGGCCATCAGCGGGTAGGCGGGCCGGGTGTGGAAGATGCGGTCGTACTTCGGGCCGGCCGGGGCGAGGCCGTTGCGGTACTCGGCCTCGCAGCTGCGCCGGTATTCCGCCTCGCGGCCCGGCTCGCGGAACTTCGTCTGGTCCAGCATCCGGTTGCGGTGCACGAGCGCCGCGGTGTCGGTGCAGTAGGCCGTCAGGGCCTTCTTCCGGGCCTGCTGGGGCGAGTCGCCGAGGAACTCGTAGGCCTCACGGGCATAGCGGTACGAGTCGTTGGAGAACCGGGTCGCCGGATAGGCGAAGACGTGCAGGGCGAGGAAGATCACGGCGGCGAGCGCGGGCAGTGTGCGCAGCCGGGCCGGGGAAGCCGTTGCGCCGTCCAATGGTCTCTCCCGTCCGGTCGTCCGAGAATATGGGGTAGCCGGGCATTTCGCGACAACCCAGCATATCGATGCGGTTTCCGGCGAACCGGGTGTCAGGGTGCCGGGCGGAAGAGTACGAGCAGGCCGGCGCCGTACCAGCCGGCGAACGCCGCTCCGCTCACGTACATCAGCCGGCGTACCGGCCAGCGGAGTCTGGCGAGGGAAGGTGCGAGCAGCAGGAACAGGACCGGCAGGAACGGCAGCATGAAGCGGGGCTTGGAGAACGGCGCTCCGGAGACGCCGACCAGCAGCACCCAGGAGGCCGCCACGAGCAGCACCAGGGGCCAGGGCACCCGCCGGTTCATGACCAGCGCGACGACTCCGATGGCGACGGCGGCCATCGTCATGAGCACGGTCACGTACCGCATGTCGGGCGAGTGCGCCCCCATGGCGTGGTCCAGGAAGTCGAGGGTGCCGGCGCCGAAGTCGAAGGACTGGCCCCAGGCTTTCTGGGCCTCGAACCAGCCCGTGACCGAGCCGATCCTGCTGCCGAGGTAGAGCCAGCTGCCGATCAGGCCCAGCGGGGCGAGCACCGTCGCGGCCAGCGGCCGCAGGCCGTCGCCGCGGGGGACCAGCGCCGTGAGCCCTGTCAGGGCGACGACCGCGACGAGCACGGACGCGGTGGGGCGTACCGTTCCGGCCACGGCGCACAGCAGCCCCGCCGTCACCCAGCTCCGGGCGAGCAGCGCCACCAGCGTCCACATGAGCATCGCGGTGAAGACGGCCTCCGAGTAGGGGATCCAGAGCACGAACGCGTACGGCGAACCGGCCCACAGGGCCACGCACGCGTAGGCGGCGGGGGAGCCGACGACGGCCCGCGCCAGCGTGTGCACCCCGCTCGCCGCGACTGCCCCGGCGACCCAGGAGATCAGCACCCCGGCGTAGGCGAAGGACAGTCCCGTCATCAGGTGCAGTCCGCGGATCAGCCCGGGGACGAAGGGGAAGAAGGCGAGCGTGCTGTAGCCGGGCAGCCCGTCGGCGCGGCGGGGGAGCCGGTCGGGGTAGCCGTGCGCGGCCACGGACAGGTAGTTGGCCGCGTCCCAGCGCTGCAGCAGGCTCGTCACGCTGTGGCCCAGGTGCCGGTTCAGCAGCAGCAGGACGACGAAACCGAGGACGGACAGCGTCAGGTAGAGCGCCACGGCCACGCACGTCTCCCGTAGGACGAACGTGATGCGTACGGGGTGCCGGCGCATCGCCGAGCAGAGCCGTGTCCACCAGCCGCCCGGTGCACCGCCGGACGGCGCGAGACTGCTTGCGGCGGACGGAGGGACCAGCTGGGCCACGGGAACTCCACGTGAGTGCTGTGCGGTACGACCGGCGGAAAAGGTGTCCTGCGCCTGCTTTTACCTCAACAGACTCGCAACCAGCCGCGCGGCGCTCCGTACCCGCGGCCGGGCCACCCGTCGGACCACCGGACGGATCACCCGAGCGGTCACCCCCACCGGCCGCCAGCGAAGCTGGAGGCGGCCGGGGTTGCGGCCCTCCGGTTCGACGGTGAGCCGGTGGGGAGCGGCACCGGAGCGGTAGTCGATGCGCGCCGTGCAGGTGGGGAAGGCCAGGGGTGCCAGCAGCAGTCCCGTGTTGCTCAGGCCCTGCTGGTCGAGGCGGACCAAGGGGTGGCGTACGCCGTCGAAGCCCTGGAGGGGGAGCGGTGCGGCGGCCAGGTCGAGGCGGACGGTGCCTTCGAAGACGCCGGGGCGCACCGGGTCGAGGCGGAAGGGGACCGTCATCCGGCGCCGGCCGGGTGTCAGCAGCAGGCAGGCGCGCTGTGGACCGACCGGCAGGCGCAGCCCGGGGTCGTAGGTGCGGATCGCGAGGGCGAGGGACGCTCCCGGGCCGGGGGTCAGCTCCGTGATCTCGTGCCGGAACTGGGCCGCGGGAAAGGGGCGGGTGTCCAGCTCGAGCTCGGACAGGTCGAGTTCGCGGCGGGCCCGGTCCGTGGCCGGGACGCTGCCGCCCCAGTACGGGACGCCCGTCCCGTCGGCCGTCACCTGTCGCGGCGCCACCCCGTGCCCCAGACCGCGCGCCGCCAGCTGTGCCTCGGCCGGGCGGCCTTCCCGCAGCAGTTCCAGCACCACCCGGTCGGGCCGCGGCAGCCGTTCGTACGCGCCGGGGGACAGCGTGTCCAGGTAGGGGTTCATGACGTCCGCGAAGGACGCCAGCCACTCCTCGTCCCGGTAGGGCAGGTCGCCTGCGTACATCCGGAAGTCGTGCTTGAGGAACTTGTAGTCCTTGTCCTCGCGCAGCCCCGCGTGCCCGCTGCTCACCAGGAAGTCGTCGATCAGACGCTGGACGTGCACGCGGTCGCGGACGTTGGCGATCTTGTGCCGCTGGTTGGAGATGGAGGCGGAGTCCGCCGCGGCGAACGGCTCGATGTACCAGACGTACACCGGGTCCGGGATGATCGTGAACGCCCGGGCCAGGCAGTACGCCTGCGCCGAGAACAGCTGGTCCTCGTAGTGGATGCCCTCGGGGAAGCGCAGCCGGTGGCGGTCCAGGAAGGAGCGGGCGTACATCTTGCTGGTCGACAGGTGCTCGAAGAGCAGCCGCGGATCCGCCTCGATGCCCTCGACCGTGCGGCGCTTGCGCACCAGGTGAGGCATCCAGGTCGAGCGGCGCCCGCCGTCCACCCGGACCCGGCGCACCGCGCCCATGGTGAAGTCCACCTCGCGTTCGCGGTGGGCCGCGAGCAGCAGCTCGACCGCCCGCGGCGGGAGCTCGTCGTCGCTGTCCAGGAACATCAGGTACGGCGCCCGGGCGACCTCGATGGCCCGGTTGCGTGGGGCGCTGCATCCGCCGCTGTTCTCCGGCAGGCGCACGTAGCGGATGCGGTGGTCCTTCGCCGCCAGCGCCCGGGCCACGGCCGGGGTGTCGTCGGTGGAGTGGTCGTCGCTGATGACGATCTCGATGTTCGCGTGCGTCTGCGCGCGCAGCGAGTCGACGGCGCGGGGGAGGCGGTCCGCGTCGTTGTACACGATGACCGTGACCGTGACGTCGGGGCGGGTCATGCCGCGGCCTCCTCGGGACTCGGGGCGGGGGTGCGGTCCTCGACGGGGAGCACCGGCGGCAGCGACTCCTCCGGCTCGCCCAGGAACACCCGCCGTACGACCCGTTCGGCGGCGCGCCCGTCGTCGTACTCGCAGAACCGGCGCCGGAACGCGGCCCGCGCCTTGGCCGCGCTCTCGTCCCGCCAGGCCCCGGAGAGGAAGATCTCGGTGAGTTCCTCCTGGGTGCGGGCGACCTGGCCGGGGTGTTCGGCCATCAGGTCGAAGTAGACGCCCCGCGTGGTGCGGTAGGTCTCCCAGTCGTCGGCGTGGATCACGATCGGGCGGTCCAGGTTGGCGTAGTCGAACATGATCGACGAGTAGTCCGTGACCAGCGCGTCCGCGGCCAGGCACAGCTCCTCGACGGGGTCGTACGAGGACACGTCGATGATCCGGCCGGAGCGGCGCAGGCCGGTCAGCGGGGAGGCGGCCCCGCCGTAGAAGTAGTGCGCGCGGACGAGGAGGACCGTGTTCTCGCCGAGGCGGTCGGCGAGGGCGGCGAGGTCCAGCCGGGGGGTGAAGCCGGCCTCGTAGTCGCGGTGGGTGGGGGCGTACAGGACGGCCGTCTGGCCGGGGGCGATGCCGAGGCGTTCGCGGGCCGCGCGCACCGCCCGGGCGTCGGCGCGGTAGAAGACGTCGTTGCGCGGATAGCCGTGGTCGAGGGTGGTGTAGCGGGCCGGGTAGGCGCGCTCCCACATACGGGTGGAGTGGCTGTTGGCGCTGACGCTGTAGTCCCACTTGTCGATGCGCGCCAGCAGGGCGGCGAAGTCCAGGCCCTTCGCGGCGGCCGGATGGTCCATCTGGTCCAGGCCCATGCGCTTGAGCGGGGTGCCGTGGTGGGTCTGGAGGTGGACCTGGCCTGGGCGCTTGACCACCGCGTTGGGGAAGTTGACGTTGTTCGTCAGATACGTGGCGGTGGCCAGCGTCTCCCAGTAGCGGCGGGTGCCGGGGAGGACGTGGTCCGTGCCGGGCGGCAGCAGGGCCGCGTTCTCCTTGTTCACCACCCAGACCTGGCGGACGTGCGGGGCGAGTTCGGCGAGCTTCGCGGCGATCGCGGCCGGGTTGCAGGCCACGCCGCGGTCCCAGTAGGCGGCGAACACGGCGAGGTCCGGGTCGAGCGAGCGGCTCAGGGCCCGCCGGTACTGGTGGTCGCGGACCTTCGCGCCCAGCCGCCGCTTGCGGGTGCGTACGGCCGTGCGGGCGGCGCGGCGGGCCCGGTTGGCGGCCTGGAACGCCCGGTACCTGGTGTACGCGCCCTCCTCCAGCAGCCCGTGCCGTACGCCCTCCAGGCCCCCCGGGCGTCGGTGGCCCTCGGGGCGCCAGCGGACGGCCGCCAGGGAGGCGCGGCGGAAGAACTCGCGGGCCACGGGGTCGGGCAGGTCCTCGCGGGCGAAGGTGCGGAGCAGGTCACGCACCATCAGGTCGTACAGCACCACGCGGGCGGCCCGGCGGCCCCGGGTGAGCGGGAGCAGGGACTCGTAGCGGTCGATGAGCGCGAGCCGGTCCTCGGGTGCCAACGGCGGCAGGCTCTCGGGGCGCAGCACGCGGTTCTCGTAGGCGGCCTGGTTCAGACAGGCGACGCGGCCGGCGTGCAGCAGGGCCGCGTGGGCGGCGCGCGGTTCGTCGTCGGTGGTGAGCAGGTCCTCGTGCGCCCGCCAGAACTCGGTGCGCAGGGCCCGGTTGCCGAGCAGCGGGGCGAGCCGCAACAGGTCGGCGGCCTCGTGCAGGGGGCGACCGGCGCGGCCGACGGCGGCGAGCCGGCGGCCGTCGCGGGAGGGGGCGGCGGCGGTCCGCCAGGTGGTGGTCACGTGATCGAACAGGAGTACGTCGACGGGTCGTGAGGTGTCGGTGGCGTCCAGTTCGGCGGTCCGCTCGGCGATCAGGCGGGGCGCGCCGGCCGGCAGTCCGTCCTTGGCGTGCACGAAGTGCAGCCAGCGGCCGGACGCGCGGGCGGCACCGGCCGAGCGGGCCGCGGCGTCCCGGGTGCCGTCCGGGAGGGGGACGACGACGATCTCCGGGGCGTGGTGCTCGGCCGCCTCCCGTGCCCAGTCGCCGACCGCGGCGACGATCACCTCGGCGTCGGTGAGGGGGTGGGCCGCCAAGGAGTCCAGCAGCTCGGTCAGATGCCCCTGTGCGTTCGGCCCGTAGACGATCACGCTCAGCTGGGGCATCGCAGCGGCTCCTTCGGCTCGTCGTCTCCGAGTGCACCTTCCCTAACATACTGTCACTAAGCGGATGAAAGGGATAATCGTAGTTAGGCCGAAAAGTACGGATCAGGAGGGAAGAGGCACTTTCGCCGCCTCGGGGTTGCCCGCGGCCGGATTCTCCGGTGCCCTCGCGGCCGGCGTCTGCGGCTTCGCCGCGGCCGGAGTCTCCCCCTTCGCCGCGGCCGGCGCCTCCGGCTTCTTGGCAGCGGGCTTCTTCGGGGCCGGCTTCTTGTCGCCGGTGAAGGCCTCGTACTCCTTCATGACCTCCTCCGTCGGCCCGTCCATGCGCAGCTCGCCGCGCTCCAGCCACAGCACCCGCTCACAGGTGTCCCGGATCGACTTGTTGTTGTGGCTGACCAGGAAGACCGTGCCCGCGTGCTGCCGCAGCTCGCGGATCCGCGCCTCGGAACGCTTCTGGAAGGAGCGGTCACCGGTGGCCAGCGCCTCGTCGATCAGCAGGACGTCGTGGTCCTTGGCGGCGGCGATGGAGAACCGGAGACGGGCCGCCATGCCGGAGGAGTACGTGCGCATCGGCAGGGTGATGAAGTCGCCCTTCTCGTTGATCCCGGAGAAGTCGACGATGTCCTGGTAGCGCTCCTTGATCTGCTCCCGGGACATGCCCATGGCGAGGCCGCCGAGGTGCACGTTGCGCTCGCCCGTGAGGTCGTTCATCAGGGCCGCGTTGACGCCCAGGAGGGACGGCTGGCCGTCGGTGTAGATGTGTCCGCTCTCCACCGGGAGCAGTCCGGCGACCGCCTTGAGCAGGGTCGACTTGCCGGACCCGTTGGTGCCGATGAGCCCGATCGCCTCGCCCTTGTACGCGACGAACGACACCTTCTTCACCGCGTGCACCTTGCGCACGCCGGCCGCCTTCTCGGTCTGCTTGCGGCGCAGGATGCGGTTGAGGGCGGCGGTGGCGGTGCCGCGGCCCGCGCCGGTGCCGTTGACCCGGTAGACGATGTCGACGTCGTCGGCGACGACGGTGGGGACCTTCTCTTCGCTGTGCTCAGCCACGGCCGTACGTCTCCTCAGCCTTCCAGAAGTAGATGAAGCCGCCGACGCCGGCGAGCAGGGCCCAGCCGGTGGCCGCCGCCCACACGTGCGGGGGCAGCGACCTGGCGTGGAAGCTGTCGATCAGGGCGAACCGCATCAGGTCGATGTAGACGGCGGCCGGGTTGAGCTGGAGCAGGACGGTCACCAGGTGGGGCAGCTTGTCATGCTCGGTGATCTTGTCGATGCTCCACATCACGCCGGAGACGTACATCCAGGTGCGCAGCACGAAGGGCATCAGCTGGGCGATGTCCGGGGTCTTGGCGCCCATCCGTGCCACGAGCATCGACACGCCGGCGTTGAAGGTGAACTGGAGCACCAGGGCCGGGACGGCCAGCACCCAGGAGAGGGCGACCGGCACGCCGAAGACGAGCAGGATGACGACCAGCGCGGCCATCGAGAACAGCAGCTGCTGGAGCTGCTGGAGCGCGAACGAGATCGGCAGGGCGGCGCGCGGGAAGTGCAGGGCGCGGACCAGGCCGAGGTTTCCGGAGATCGCGCGGGTGCCGGCCATGATCGAACTCTGCGTGAACGTCCAGATGAACACGCCCGTGACCAGGAACGGGACGTAGTCCGGCACGTGCTGCTTGGTGCCGAGCAGCACGCCGAAGATGAAGTAGTAGACCGCCGCGTTGAGCAGCGGGGTCATGACCTGCCAGACCTGGCCGAGCTTCGCCTGGCTGTACTGCGCGGTGAGCTTGGCGGTGGCGAAGGCGCTGATGAAGTGGCGCCGGGCCCACAGCTGGCGGACGTACTCCGGCAGGGTGGGGCGGGCGCCGCTGACCGACAGCCCGTGCCGGGCGGCCAGAGCCGCGAGGTCGTCGTCGGCCGGGGCCTGTGTCGGGGGCGGTGTGTGGAGGACCTGGCTCACATCCGCTGCTTTCGCTCGGGGGAGGGGGGTGCTGCGTATCCGACTGTCGCCGGGGCGGCCGCGTCCGTTCCCGTCGACCGGCGTTTCCTTACGCTTCTCTTCACGTTCTCTTACGTCGGGACGGGACCGTATCGTCGCCACGTGAGACTAGGCCCAGTGGACGTCGGAACGCAACCGTTTCGTCGCAACGCCCTATGCTGTGCGGTATGACGACGAACGCCGCCGGATCCGCCGACGAGCCGCCGACGCGCCCACGCCGCCGGGTCCCCGCCGGAGCGGCCGTGCTCCGGGAGGACGTGACCGAGGCCATCCGGGCAGCCGTCTTCGAGGAACTGGCGGCCGTCGGGTATGCGCGCATGTCCATCGAGGGAATCGCGCGGCGGGCCGGGGTCGGCAAGACGGCGGTGTACCGGCGCTGGCCCTCGAAGCTCCATCTGGTCCTGGACGTCGTCTCGGCGATGGCGGTGACGGGCTTCCCGGTCCCCGACACCGGCTCCCTCGAGGGCGACCTGCGCCTCCTCTACGAGGTCACCTCCCGTGCCCTGCGCCACCCCGTCGCGTCCCAGATCATCCCCGACCTCCAGGCCGAGGCCGCGCGCAGCCCCGAGATCGCGGAGGCCTTCCAGAAGGCGCTGCGGGACGGGCAGGAGGGGGTGGCCAGCAAGGTCGTGGCGGCGGCGGAGAAGCGGGGGGAGCTGCGGCCGGGAGTGGATCCCGACCTCGCCCTGGATCTGATCTCGGGGCCGCTGTACTGGCGCTCGGTGGTGGTCCGCTCGCCGAAGCTGCCGAAGGGCTACCTGGAGAAGCTGGCGCGGGCCACGGCGGGGGCGCTCAGGGCGTTGTGAGGCGCGCTGCGGCTGCCCGCGGGCCACGGCGCCTCGAACGGCCGGCGGCGCGGCAGCACCGTGGGGGCGCGGGGAACTGCGCGCCCAGCCCCTGCGCACACCCCCTGCGGGCCGGCAGACGAGGACCCGCACGGCAACGGCGGGTCTTCTACGACCGCGCACGCATGGCAACGGCGGGCCTTCTACGACCGTGCCGCCTCCGGATGCCACCGCACCCAGCCCTCCCACGCCGAAGTGATCATGTCCTGGACGTCGTACTTGGCGTGCCAGCCCAGTTCCGTGCTGATGCGGTCGGCCGCGGCGACGACGCGGGCCGGGTCGCCGGGGCGGCGCGGCGTGACGGTCGGGGGGCGGTCGTAGCCGGTGACCGCGTTGATGCGGTCGATCATCTCGCGCACGGAGACGCCCTCGCCGCGTCCGATGTTGAGAGTGAGATCGGTGCCGGGGGAGGACTGCAGGGCGCGGGCGACCGTCACGTGGGCCTCGGCCAGGTCGACCACGTGGATGTAGTCGCGGACGCAGGTGCCGTCGGGGGTCGCGTAGTCGTCGCCGAAGATGCGCGGCGGGGTGCCCTCGGTAAGGCGTTCGAAGACCATCGGGATCAGGTTGGACACGCCGGTGTCGGCGAGTTCCGGGGTCGCCGCCCCCGCGACGTTGAAGTAGCGCAGGGACGCCGTGGCGAGGCCGGTCGCCCGCCTGGTCGCGCGGACGAGCCACTCGCCGGCCAGTTTGGTCTCGCCGTAGGGGGAGAGCGGGTGGCAGGGTGTCTCCTCCGTCACGAGGTCGACGTCCGGCATGCCGTAGACGGCCGCTGAGGAGGAGAACAGGAAGGACGGGATCTCCGCCGAGATCACGGCCTCCAGGAGGATCCGCAGGCCCTCCACGTTCTCCCGGTAGTAGTGCAGCGGGCGGTCGACCGAGTCACCCACCTGTTTCTTCGCCGCCAGGTGGACGACCCCGGTGATCTCGTGCTCGGCGAGGGCGCGAGCGAGCCGGTCCGCGTCCAGGACGGAGCCGCGCACCAGCGGCACCTCGGCCGGCACGCGCTCGGCGATGCCCGTGGACAGGTCGTCGTAGACGACGGCACGCTCGCCCGCCTGCGTCATCGCCCGGACGACGTGTGCCCCGATGTATCCGGCACCGCCGGTGATCAGCCAGGTCATGTGCGGCCGTCCCCTCGTCAGCTCGTCGGTCGGTCCGAGTCTCAGTGAAGCAGGCGGCGGAGCCGGCCGCGGACCACCTTCAGCACGCCCCGTGCACCGGTCGCCACACGCAGCGCCAGCGCGCCGGAGTGAGTGGCGTGCGGGTGCGCCAGGAGTACGCCGTGCCGGACGCTCAGGAGGGCGCACCGGCGCAGCCGGCCGGCGCCCGTCACCGCGTGCGCCGTGACCTCCCGCTCCGCACCGTCCGCGAACCGCAAGGTCAGCCGCAGGTCCCAGGTGTCGTTGCCGAACGCGCCCAGGGCGACGGGCAGCTCGGCCCACCACAGGTCCGCGCCGGAGGGCGTGAGGGTTACCGTCGTGCGCCCGCGCGTGCGGCCGTCCGCCCGTGCCTGCCACACCACATCCACCTCGCGCGGGCCCGCCTCGGCGATCCGCCCGTACAGCTCGTGCAGCCGCAGGCGCAGCAGTGAGGCACGCGCGCGCGGACGCAGTTCCGCCTCCACCGCGAGGGGGAGCGCGGCAACGGGCAGGGTCAGGAGTGCGGCCAGGGAGACCTGGGGCAGGTCGGGCGACCATACGGGGGTGCCGTCGCCTGTGCGGGCGTAGGGCGGGAGCAGCCGCGCCGGGCGGGCGGCGAGTTCACGCAGCCGGGGCAGGTCGCGCGGCTCGGGCGAGGCCAGGACGACCCGGGCGAGCAGGCGGCCGGGAGCGGCGGGGTTCCGCTCCCAGTCGGTCGCGTCGTAGCGCTCGAGGTACGCGCGGGTGTACGTCCACCATGCGCGCCGGTAGGGGGCGTCGTGCAACGCCAGCTCACGTGCGTACATGCGCACCTCGTGGTCGAGGAACTTGGCGCGCGCCGCCCGCGCCAGCTCCTTCTGCCCGGCGCCCAGCAGAATGTCGTACGCCAGTGCGCACGCCTCGACACGCGCCGTCCAGTTGTCGATGCGCGCCCGGTCCAGCGAGAGTGACAGCTCCTCGGCCGACCGGCGCACCTGCCACACGTACACCCGGTCCGGTACGAGCACGATGCGCGGGCTCGCGGCCAGTACCCGCGCGGTGAACACGAAGTCCTCGTAGAGGAAGCGGCCCTCGGGGAAGCGGATGCCGTGGTCGCGCAGGAAGCCGGTGCGGTACAGCTTGTTCACGCACAGCGTGTCGTGGACCAGCCGGGGGCGCTGGGAGGGGCGCGCGAGCACGGCGGGCGCCGTGTAGAGGGCACCCTGCCAGGGCTGTTCCCGGCCGGCAGGCAGTTCGCGGCGTACGCACAGCCCGCTCGCCACCTCGGCGTCCGCCTCCTCGGCCGCCGCCAGCAGCGCGTCCACCGCACCGGCCGGCAGCACGTCGTCGCTGTCCAGGAACATCACGTACGGCGCCCTCGTCGCGTCCATCCCGGTGTTGCGCGGGCTGCCGCAGCCGCCGCTGTTCACACCCCGGCGCACCACCCGCAGCCGCGGCTCGCCGTCGGCCAGCCGGGCCAGCAGCTCGGCGCTGCCGTCGGTGGAGCAGTCGTCCACGGCGATCACTTCGGCGACCGCGGGGCCCTGCGCCAGCGCCGAGCGCACGGCCTCGCCCACATGGGCGCGGTCGTTGTAGCCGATGACGACGACGGCGACCTCGGCGGCCGGAGACGGTGACGGTGCCATTGCCGGTGCGGGGTGCGGGTCTCGCGGTTCTGGGTGCATGGGTTCCACGGGCCGAAAACAGTGAAATGTGCGGTATACCCCGTTACGAGACGCTTAGTGCTCGATCCGGAAGACGGTCCGACCCTGGCCGGGGTTCCGTGACCGCCGCGGTCTTTCCGGCCGGCGGCCGCGCGGCCCGCCACAGCCGCAGGAACGACAGCACCGCGGCGGCCGTCAGCAGCCCGTTCCGGGCCAGCATCAGCAGGCAGCCCGCCCAGGTGCCGTCGACGACCTCGCGGTAGTACAGCGGGAACGCCACCGTGCTCAGCGCGGACGCCGCCAGGATCAGCGCCGCCACCGGCCGCTGGCTGGTGTGCCGCGAGGTCAGGCACACGGCGGCGAGCCCGATCAGCCAGATCATGTACTGCGGGCTGATCACCCGGCTGGTGACCGTGAACAGCAGCACCGCGCTCAGTGCCGCGTCGTACGGCGTGGCCTCGCTCCAGTGCCGCGCCCGCACCCGCCACAGCAGCAGCAGCCCGAAGGCGAGCGCGGTGAGGGCGAGGCAGACGGTGGCGACAGCGACCACGTGCGGGCCGACGAGTTCGATCGCGCCGTACCGGTAGCGGGTCCGGCCGGACCAGCCGGCGTGCCGGGCCAGGTTGAGCGCCGTACCGCCGAGCGACTCGATCTGCACGCCCCGGCCGCCCTGCTCCCGCAGGAAGGACAGCGGGTGGGCGAAGAAGACCGCGAGCAGCCCGAGGCAGGCGACCCCGGCGCCCGCCGCCCATGCCCACGCCGTGCGGGTCGTCCGTCCCCGGGGCGTGCCCAGCAGCGCCAGCGCCGGCCACACCTTCACCAGGCCGCCCAGCGCGGCGAGCACGCCGCCCGCGCGCGCGGAGCGCGCCGATGCCAGCAGGGACAGCACGGCGAGGGCGGTGACCTGGACGTCGTACCGGGCGAGCGGCAGCTGCAGCAGCAGCGGCAGACCGCCGATCCACACGGCCGCGCCGAGCAGACTGCGTCCGGTCCGGACGCCCGCGCGGATCAGCGCCGCCGCGGTCAGCGCGTCCACGGCCAGCGTGAGCGTCACGAACGCCTGAAAGTACGTCAGTCCCGGCAGCAGACCCGGCGCCAGCAGGACCGCGCCCGCGCCCGGCGGGTACTGCCACAGCGTGTCGTGCACCGGGAAGGCGCCGTGCGCGAGGACCTCGTACCACTGGAAGTACAGCCGCCACACCTCCCGGGTCACCGAGCCGCTGCCCAGCAGCCGGGCGCTGTTGTGTTCGAGCAGCCACAGCATCAGGGCCCGGGTGATGAGCCACATGGCGGTGATGGCGAGGACCGGGCCGGAGGTGACACGGAGACGGTTCATCACATGGGAGCGTAGGCGGTGCGGATGGTGTATCCATGCTGATACGCCGTCAAGCGGCGCAAATATTGGCTAATCGCAAGAGATCGGGCCATGGTGAACGTCGGGCTTCCTGCGAAACCGCAGTCGCGTCGGGCGGCTGGAGCGACCACTGCCGCGCCGACCGGTGCAACGAGCCAGGCACCGCAACGGGTACCGTGGCGCGCCCGGGCGCGGCTGAGCCGGGCCGTCGCCGTGGCCGTGCCCGCGCTGGTGATGCTGCTGCTCGGGCTCTGGCGGCTCGACCGCGGCGGCATGTGGCGGGACGAAGCCGTCAGCTATCAGGTCGGGCGGCGTACGGTGCCGCAGATCTGGCGGCTGCTGCACGAGGTCGACGCGGTGCACGGCCTGTACTACCTCTTCCTGCACGCCGTCCTGGCCGTGCACCCCGGCGAGGTCGTCCTGCGCCTGCCGTCGGTGTGCGCGGCGGCCGTCACGGCGGGGCTGGTGGCCGCGCTCGGCACGCGACTGGCCCGCCCGCGCGTCGGGCTCTGGGCGGGCCTGCTGTACGCCGTCACGCCGATGGCCGGCCACTACGCCCAGGAAGGCCGCTCGTACGCCCTCGTCGCGGCCGGCGTCGCGGGTGCGACCCTGCTGCTCGTGCGGGCCGTCGAGGGGGGTTCCTGGTGGCCCTACGGCGCTCTCCTCGGCCTCACCTGCTGGCTGCACGAGTTCGCGGTCCTGCTGCTCCTCGCGCACGCGGCGACGCTGGCGCTGGCGCGGGCGGGGCGACGGGTGTGGCGGGGGTGGGGGTGTGCGGCGGGGGCGGTCGTCCTCGGGCTGCTTCCGATGGTGCTGGTGTCGCAGGGGCAGTCGGCGCAGGTGGCATGGCTGAGGCCGCCGACGATGGACACGGCGGAAGCCCTGCTGCGAAGATTCCTCGGCCCGACGGACGGGGTGTACCGGGTCTGTCTCGTGCTGGCTCTGCTGGGCCTGCTGGGGCTTGTGGGGCGGCGGGGGAAGGTCACGTGCGCGGGGGTGGGGCTGCCGCTGGCGGTGGTGCCGCCGGTGGTCCTGATGCTGGCGTCACAGGTGTCGCCGCTGTACGTCGACCGGTACGTGCTGTTCGCGCTGGCGGGGGCGCCGTTGGTGGTGGCGGCGGGGGCCGAGCGGGTGGCCGGGGCGGTGGGGCGCCTGCGGGCCGGTGGACGCCGTATGCCCGGCGTCCCCGGAGCCCCCCGCCACTCCTGGCTCCGCTCCGCCGGCGGGACCCCCGTCGCCCTGCGCGGCACCTGCCCCCACCACGGTGGCAGGCTCACCCCGCACTCCCTTCCGCGAGCCCCCTACGTCACCCTCACCGGCATCCTCGCCATCGCCCTCTCCCTCGTCCACCAGTTCCCCGTCCTGCACAAGGACCGGGATCCCGGGCGGCGGGCCGACGACCTCGCCGCCGTCTCGCGGGTCGCCGGGCGGGCGATGGGGCCCGGGGACTCCGTGGTGTTCCTGCCGGTGCAGCTGCGGAACGTGGCGCTGACGTATCCCCGGGCCTTCCGCGGGGTGCGGGACGTGACGCTGGCGGCCGGGGCGGCCGGGTCGGGGACGCTGTACGGGCGGGAGGCCGGGCCGGCCGAGGTGCGCCGGAGGCTGGCGCGGCTCGACCGGGTCTGGGTCGTCGCGGACCGCAGGATCCTCGCCGGCCGCTGGGCCCCGCGCAGCCCCGTCGAGCGGGCGAAGTACGCCGTGCTGCAGCAGGAGTTCACCGGCCGTGAGCAAACGGTGCTGCACGGGGTGACCGTACGGCTGTACGTCCGCCCGGTCAGCGCCCGCCCCGCGCCTCCGCCTGCGCCGCCGCGTCCAGCGCGGTCGTGAGCTGGTCGAGCCGGGCGCGCAGTTCGACGATCTCCTCCAGGGCGAAGCCGGTCGCCGTCATGATCCGGCGCGGCACCTCCAGGGCCCGCTCGCGCAGCGCCACGCCCTCCTCGGTGAGGTGGACCCGCACCGACCGCTCGTCCTCGGCGCTCCGCTCGCGCCGTACCAGTCCGGCCCCCTCCAGCCGCTTGACCAGCGGGGAGAGTGTGCCCGAGTCGAGCCGCAGCTGCTCGCCGAGCTTCTTGACGGGCAGGTCGCCCTGCTCCCAGAGCACCAGCATCACCAGGTACTGCGGGTAGGTGAGCCCGAGGTCCTTGAGGATCACGCGGTAGACGCCGTTGAAGGCGCGCGACGCGGCATGCAGCGAGAAACAGATCTGGCGGTCCAGGCGGAGCCAGTCCGTGCCGGGGGTTTCGGGGGTGGTGGGCGTGGCGGTCATGTCTCCAGGGTAGCTCTTGCGGACCATTTAGTTGTGCACAACTTAATTGTGTGCTCTACTTGTGGTCGTACGGCGGCCGGGACAGGCGCCGCCGGAACACCGACTTCGCAAAGGGATGGTCTTCATGGACGCGCTCTACACCGCCGTCGCCACCGCCACCCACGGCCGCGAGGGCCGTGCCGTCTCCTCCGACGGCAAGATCGACCTCAGGCTGGCCCCGCCGGTGGAGCTGGGCGGCAACGGAGAGGGCACCAACCCGGAGCAGCTCTTCGCCGCCGGCTACGCCGCCTGCTTCGGCAGCGCCCTCGGCCTCGTCGGCCGTCAGGCGAAGGTCGACGTCAGCCAGGCGGCCGTGACCGCCGAGGTCGGCATCGGCAAGCAGGGCGAGGGCTTCGGGCTCAAGGTGACCCTGCGGATCGAGCTGCCCGACACCGTGGACGAGGCGACCGGCCGCAAGCTGGTCGAGACCGCCCACCAGGTCTGCCCGTACTCCAACGCCACCCGCGGCAACATCGAGGTCGACCTCGTCATCGAGTAACCCCCTCAGCGGCCCACGGGGGTGCGGCCCTACGGGGTGGAGAAAGCGCGGACGCCGGGCACCCGGCGTCCGCGCTTCCGTGTGCCGTGATCACGGCTCGCCCGTCACCTCGGCGAGTGCACCCGTTCCGTGGCGGGTGCGGGCACGACCGCGGCCGCCCGAGGACCCGGCAGCTGCTCGCCCAGCAGCACCGTGCGGACGACGCGCTCGGCGGCGTGCCCGTCGTCGAACTCGCAGAACCGGGCGCGGAAAGCGGCCCGCAGGCCCGCCGACTCCTCGTCCTGCCAGGTCCCCGAGGCGAACAGCCATGCCAATTCGCGGTAGGAGCGGGACACATGGCCCGGCGCCTCGGCGGTGATGTCGAAGTAGGCGCCCCGGCTCGCCGCGAACGCGTCCCAGTCGTCGGCGTGGATCACGATCGGCCGGTCCAGGTTGGCGTAGTCGAACATCAGGGCCGAGTAGTCGGTGACCAGCACGTCGGCGGCGAGCATCACGTCCTCGACGTGCGGCTCGTCCGTCGCGTCGACCAGCACGCCGCGCGCATGCAGATCGGCGAGCCCGAGGCCGCGCGCCGTGCCCGTGGCGAGGGAGGGGTGCAGGCGGACGACGAGGGTGTGGCCGGCGCCGAGGTCCGCGGCGAACCGGGCCAGGTCGATCCGGTCGACGTGCCCGCCCCGCCGGTACTCGCGGCGGGTCGGGGCGTACAGCACGACCGTGTTCCCCTCGGGGACGCCGAGCCGCGCGCGGACGGCCGCGGCACGCCCGGCGGGGGCGTCGACGAGCACGTCGTTGCGCGGGCTGCCGGTCCGCAGCGAGGTGAAGTGGCAGGGGTAGGCCCGGTCCCACACCAGCTCGGAGTGCCGGTTCGCGACCAGGCTCAGGTCCCAGCGGTCGGCGCGGTGCAGCATCTTCGGCACGCTGAACCCGTGCCGGGCGCCGGGCTTGTCCAGCAGGTCGGCGCCCATGTACTTGAGCGGGGTGCCCTGGTGGGTGTGCAGGTGGACGCTGCCGGGGCGCTTGGCCAGGGAGCCGGGCCAGTTGACGTTGTTCACCCAGTACGTGGCCCGCGCCATGACCGCGTGGTAGCGCCGCGAGCCCGGCGTGACGTGGTCGATGCCGGGCGGCAGCGCGTCCACCGCGTCCTCCCGCACCACCCACACGCCCCGGATGTGCGGAGCGAGTTCCCGGGCCTTGGCGTGGATCGCGGCCGGGTCGCCGTGCACGCCCGCGTGATGGGACGCCGAGTAGACGGCGAGGTGCGGGTCCAGCGGGAGCCTCGACCGGACGCCGTACCAGCCGCGCCGGGCCGCCTCCGCCGCCCTGCCCACCGTCCGCCGCTTGCCGGCGCCCGCCAGCCTGCGCAGCCCACGCGCACCGCGCAGCGCCGCGTACGACGCGTACGGCGCCGACGCCAGCAGCCGCATCTCGGTGCCGCGGTCGCCGTCCGGCGGGGTGAAGCCCTCGGGACAGTGACGCTGGTGGAAGGCGCGCATCTCGCGGTAGAAGTCGCCGCGGTCCGCCACGGTCACCCGGTCCTCGCGCGCGATCACGAACAGCATGTGGTCCAGGGCCCGTTCGAACAGCAGCGGCCGCGCCCACGCGAGGTCCTCGCGCTCCTCGACGAACGCGAACAGGCCCTCGTACTGCGCGAAGATGTCGAAGTGCCTGCGTCCCGGGGTCTTGGTGATCGCGCCCTGCCGGCGCTGCCGGTACTCGACGCCGATCCGGTTCAGACAGGCGATGCGCTCCGCAAGCACCATCGACCGGTAGGTGACCGGCGCGTCCTCGTACAGACCCGGCGCGTACTGCAGGCCGTGCCCCTGGAAGAACGCACGCCGGTACGCCTTGTTCCAGGCGACCAGGAACAGGCGGATGTACTGCGGGCTCTGCCGGAGGCCGAAGACGTCCTGGCCCGCTGCCGCCAGCAGCGCGGAGGCGTCGCTGGGGCCGCCCCGGCCCCACCAGTGGGTGCGGACGTGGTCGAAGACCAGGATGTCCGGGTCCTCGGCGCTCCGCAGCCGGTCGGCGACGGCGGCCAGCAGACCCGGGGTGTAGAAGTCGTCGCTGTCGAGGAAGAGGACGTAGTCGCCGCGCGCCTGCTCGAGCCCCGCGTTGCGGGCCCGGCCGAGGCCGACGTTCTCGGGCAGGTGCAGCACCCGCACCCGCTCGTCGCGCTCCGCGTACTCGTCGAGGATCGCGCCGCAGCCGTCGGGCGAGCGGTCGTCGACGGCGATCACCTCGAAGTCCGGGTACGACTGTCCGAGCACCGAGTCGATGCACTCGTGCAGGAAGCCCTGCACCTTGAAGACGGGGACGATGATGCTGAAGCGGGGCACTGCTGAGCTCAGCTCCTTACGAGGGTGGAGGCGGCGGGGGCCGGGACGCGCTCCGCGAGCGGGACCACGGGCGGGATCGACTCGGGCGGCTCGCCCAGCAGCACCCGGCGTACGACACGCTCGGCGGCGTGCCCGTCGTCGAACTGACAGAAGCGCTCGCGGAAGGCGGACCTGGCCGCGGCGGACTCCGCACCCGACCACGAGCCGTCGCGGAAGACCCGGGCCAGCTCGCCGGGCGTCCGGGCCACCGGGCCCGGCGGGCTCTCCATCAGGTCGAAGTAGACGCCCCTGAGCTCCCGGTAGACCTCCCAGTCGTCCGCGTACACGACGACCGGCCGGTCCAGGTTGGCGTAGTCGAACATGATCGACGAGTAGTCGGTGATCAGCGCGTCCGCGGCCAGGCACACGTCCTCGGACGAGCGGTGCGCGGTCACGTCGATGATCCGGCCGGCGGTCCGCGCGGCGCCCCGGTCGTAGAAGTAGTGGGCGCGCAGCAGGACGACGAAGTCCTCGCCGATCTCCTCGCAGAAGGCCTCCAGGTCCAGGCCCGTCTCGAAGCCGGTGTGGTGGTCGCGGTGCGTGGGCGCGTAGAGCAGGGCCGCCTTGCCCTCCGGGATCCCCAGCTCGCGCCTGACGCGGGCCACGTCGTCCGCGGTCGCCGTGTAGTAGACGTCGTTGCGCGGATAGCCGTACTCGAGGGTCTCGTGCACGGCCGGGAAGGCCCGTTCCCACATCTGGGTCGAGTGCCGGTTGGAGGTGAGGTTGTAGTCCCAGCGGTCGACGCGGGACAGCAGCTTGGCGAAGCTGCCGGTCGCGGCGGCCACCACGGGGTACGCCGCCTGGTCCACGCCCATCTTCTTCAGCGGGGTGCCATGCTGCGTCGACAGGTGCACGCTGCCCTCGCGCTTGACGACGGCGTCGGCGAAGTTGGCGTTGTTCACCAGGTACTTGGCGCGGGCGAGCACGTCCCAGTACTTCGCGCTGCCCATCACCGCGTACTCGACGCCCTCCGGCATGGTGCGCGCCTGGTCCGGCTCGACCAGGAACACCGAGCGCAGGTGCGGGGCGAGTTCGCGGGCCTTGGCATGGATCGCGGCGGGATTGCAGGCGTAGCCGCGGCCCCAGTAGGCGCTGTAGACGACGAGGTCGGTGTCCAGCGGGCGGCGCAGTGCGCGTGCGTAGCGCAGGCGCGTGCGCACCATGCGCGGGCGCGGGAGGCGGCCGGCCGCCCTGGACGCCGACCGGTTGACGCCGCGCAGGGCACGGAAGGCCGTGTACGCGCCGGTCGCCAGCAGCCGGTGCTGCACGCCGACGCTGCCGCCCGGCATGCGGAAGCCGGCCGGGCGGTGCCGGCGGTAGAGCCTGCCCGCCAGCCGGAAGTAGGCGCGGCGCTTGGCGGGCAGCCGCCGGGGGTGGGCGGCGGTCTTCAGCACCGCCGCGAAGAGCTGCTCGAACAGGTGGGACGTCCGCTCGGCGGACACGCCCTGTTCGGCGGCGCGGGTCAGCACCAGGTCGGTCTGGGCGAGCAGTTCGAAGTGGTGCTCCCCGGGACGGCCGAGCCTGCTGCCCTGCCTGCGCGCCAGATGCCGTACGACGACCTCGCGCAGGACCGCCACCTTCTCGGCCTTCAGCATGACCAGACCGCCGAAGCCGACGTCGGTGAAGTGGCCGTCCGGGAAGGTGAGTTGCTGCTCGGCGAGGAAGGTCCTGCGGTAGGCGGCGCTCCACGCCGGGAGCTGCACGCCGGTCAGCTGCGGCGCCTCGTCGGGGGAGAAGACGCCGTCCGGTGTCTTCGCCAGGAGCGGCGCGGCCGGGTTGGTGGTCTCGCCCTCCCACCACGGGACGCGCTCGTGCTCGACGTGCAGGACGTCGACGTCGCCCGTCTCGGCCAGGCGGGCGTCCAGCGCCGCCAGGGCGCCGGGGGCGAGGACGTCGTCGCAGTCCAGGAACAGCAGGTACGCGCCGGTCGCCGCCCGCATCCCGGCGTTGCGCGCCCCGCTCGGACCGGCGGACGGCGGCGAGTGCACGGGGGTCACCCGGCAGTCCCGCTCGGCACAGCCGGCGGCGACCCCGGCGGCCGGGGCGTCGGGGTCGCCGCAGACCGGGATCAGCTGCAGGTCGCCGAAGGACTGGCCGAGGACGGAGTCCAGCGCCTGGGACAGCCGGCCGGCGACCCCGTGGGACGGGACGATGATGCTGAAGCGGGGCATTCTGTTCTCTCTGTCGTCTTGCGGACGCGGCCGGGCCGCCCCGCCGGACGCCAGGTGGACGGCCGGCTCGGGGTGGGCCGCGTCGAGCCGAGGGGCATGGGAACTCCCGGGAGGACCAACGGTGTTCAGAGGCTCTCGGTGACGGGGAGGGGGCCGGAAGGTTGCGGCACGGTGGCCAGCGGGGAGCGCGCGCACGCCGACGGCGCCGGGAACCGGTCCGCGAGCGGCACCACCGGCGGCAGCTCCGTCTCACCCAGCACCACACGCCGTACGACCCGCTCGGCGGCGCGTCCGTCGTCCCAGGGGCAGAAGCGCTCCCGGAACGCCGCCCGCAGCTGCGCCGAGCGTGAGCCGCGCCAGTGTCCGGTGGCGAAGATGTCGATCAGCTCGTCCTCGCTGCGCGCCACCGCGCCCGGCGGAAAGGCCCGCAGGTCGAAGTAGGCGCCCCGGGCCGCCTCGTACGCCGCCCAGTCCTCGGTGTGCACCACGATCGGCCGGTCCAGGCCCGCGTAGTCGAACATGACCGACGCGTAGTCGGTGAGCAGCACGTCCGAGGCCAGGCACAGGGCGGACAGGTCCGGGCGGCCGGAGACGTCGATGATCCGGGTGCCATGGGCGGGAACGGGGGTACGGGCCAGGACGACGAAGCGCGGGCCCAGGCGGCGCAGGATCCGTTCCAGGTCGAGCAGCGGGTGCTGGGTGCGCCGGTGGTCGCGGTGTGCGGGCGCGTACAGGATCGCGACGGCGCCCTCCGGGATGCCCAGCGACGCCCGCAGCCGGGCCACGTCCGCCGCGGTCGCCCGCTGGAAGACGTCGTTGCGGGGCAACCCGTACTCCAGCGTGGTGTAGCGGCCCGGATACACCCGCTCCCAGGTCAGGGTGGCGTGCCGGTTGCCGGACAGGACGTAGTCCCACTGGTCGACACCCCGCAGCAGCTCCGCGAAGTCGGTGTCCCGGGCCGCCGCCGGGCGCTCCTGGAGATCGAGGCCCGCGTGCCCGAGCGGGGTGCCCGCTCGGGTCTGCACGAAGACCTGCCCGGGCCGCTTCCGCAGCCGTCGCTCCGGACAGGCGTCGCTGACCAGGTAGCGGGAGCGGGCCAGCGCCGTCCAGTACGCGGCCGTACCCGGCCGCAGCCGGCGCGGGCCCGGCGGCACCGCGCTCTCCTGCCCGGGCCGGGCGATCCACGCCGTGCGCAGCTGCGGGGCGTGCGACCGGAACGCCTCCTCCAGCGCGGCCGGATCGCCGTGCCCCTCCTGGGCGGCGAACACCGCCCGGTCAGGCCGCAGCGGCAGGCGCAGCTGGAAGCGGTAGTGCAGCCGGAGCGCGGCCGTGCGCAGGGCGCGGGCCGACTTCACCGCGGACTTGACCGTGCGCCGCCGGACGGCCGCGGCCAGCTGGAGGGCCCGGAACGTGCGGTGCAGCCCGAAGCGGACCAGGGCGTGCCGCAGCCGGATCCGCCCCCCCGGCACGCGGTGGCGGCGGTAGTGGACGCGGGCCCGGCGCAGGAAGTCACCGTGGCTGCCGTGCGGCAGCCGGCCCCGCCTGGTGAACACCGCGGCGTAGTGGTCGACCATCCGCCGGAACAACTCCGGCCGCCAGCGGTCGAGTTCGGGCCGCTCGTCGACGTACGCGAACACCCGGTCGTACTGCTCGAACACATCGAAGTGCTTGCGGCTGGTGGTGCCCAGGATGCTGCCCTGCCGGCGCTGCCGGTAGTGCACGCACACGCGGTCCAGGGTGGCGATCGACTCCGCCGTCATCAGCACCGGGAAGGTCCAGGGGGTGTCCTCGTAGTAGCCCGGCGGGAACGCGAACGCGCGGTCCTGCACGAACTCCCGCCGGTAGGCCTTGTTCCAGGCCACCATCAGCACCCGCAGTAGCCCCGGCCGGTCCTCCAGCCGGAACGGCGCCGGACCCTGCTCGGTGAGCTGGGCGGAGAGCTGGTTGCGTACCGTCAGGCCGTCCCAGTGGGTGCGCGCGTAGTCGAAGACCAGGACGTCCGGGTCGCCGGTCTCCTTGAGGCGGTCGGCGACCGCCCGCAGCGCGTCCGGGGTGAGCGTGTCGTCACTGTCCAGGAAGACCAGGTAGTCGCCGGCCGCCTCGGCCATGCCCGCGTTGCGGGCGCGGCCGAGTCCCTGGTTCTCGGCCAGGTGCACGGCCTTCACCCGCGCGTCCCGGGCCGCGTACTCGTCGATGATCGCGCCGCTGGCATCGGGTGAGCAGTCGTCCACGGCGATCAGTTCCAGATCGGGATACGACTGCGAGAGCACCGAGTCCAGGCACTCGGAGAGGTACGCCTGGACCTGGTACGCGGGAACAATGACACTGAACCTGGGCAAGGGACATCCATGGGTCGGTCGGCGCGGGCGTTCTGCCCGGGAACGGCCGATGGAGTGAATTGGTTACGGTTCGTACGGCATCCGGGGGACACCGCGTGAACGCCGAAGGGCGGGCCCCTGAAGACCCGCCCCTCGAAATCGCCCGCCGCGTGGCTACTTGACCGCGCCCGCCATCACACCGGACACGAACTGCCGCTGGAACGCGAAGAACACGGCCAGCGGGATCACCATGGAGATGAACGCACCGGGCGCCAGTACGTCGATGTTGTTGCCGAACTGCCGTACCTGCGTCTGCAGGGCGACCGTGACCGGCTGCGTGCCCGACTTGGTGAACACCAGCGCGACCAGCATGTCGTTCCACACCCACAGGAACTGGAAGATGCCGAGGCTCGCGATCGCCGGACCGCCGAGCGGCATCACCACCCGGGCGAACAGCCGGAGTTCGCCCGCGCCGTCCAGCCGGGCCGCCTCCAGCAGCTCCCGCGGGATCTCCGCGAAGAAGTTCCGCAGCAGGAACACCGCGAACGGCAGTCCGAAGCCGGTGTGGAACAGGATCACCCCGAGGATCGTCCCGAACAGGCCGATCCTGCCGAACAGTTCGGCGATCGGGATCAGCGCCACCTGCACGGGCACCACCAGCAGACTCACCACGCCCAGGAACCACCAGTCCCGGCCCGGGAACTCCATCCACGCGAACGCGTACCCGGCCAACGCGCCGATCACGACGACCAGGACGGTCGCCGGCACCGTGATCAGCACCGTGTTCACCAGCGAGTTGGTGATGTCGCCGTTCTCCAGCAGCTTCTGGTAGCTGTCCACGGTGAGCTGGGACGGCTTGCTGAGCACCGTCCACCAGCCGCTCGCGCTCATGTCCTCCGGCGTGCGCAGCGAGGAGATGAGCAGGCCGATGGTCGGCACCAGCCAGAACAGGCTCACGACGAGCAGCACCACCCGGACCAGACCGCCGCTCAGCTTCCCGGCGATCCGGGAGCCGACCGACTCCCTGGCCCCTGCCGTCCGGACCGGGTCGGCCTTCCGGACGCTTCCGGCGGTCGCCGTCATCGCCGCACCTCCCGCCGCAGCCTGCGAATGTTGAAGAGCATCACCGGGATCACGAGCAGCAGCAGGAACACCGCGATCGCGCTCGCGATGCCCGGCTGACTCTCCGCGAAGCCCTTGCGGTACAGCTCCAGCGCCAGCACGTTGGCATCGTCCTGGGAGGAACCCGGCGCGATGATGAACACCAGGTCGAACACCTTCAGCACATTGATCATCAGCGTGACGGTGACCACCGCCAGGACCGGGGCGAGCAGCGGCACGGTGACCCTGCGGAACACCTGCCACTCGCCCGCACCGTCCACCCGTGCCGCCTCCAGCAGCTCCCGGGGCACACCCGCGAGCCCGGCCGCGATCAGCACCATCGCGAAGCCCGCCCACATCCACACGTACGCCCCGATGATCGAGGGGGTGACCAGCGCCGGGCCGAGCCACGCGACCCCGTTGTACGGCTCCCGGAAGTTGCTCGCCGGCAGCCGCAGCCGGGCCCCGTCGGCGGACGCGGGCAGCGTGAACGTGCCGTCGCCGGCCGCCTCGGTGGACGCCACCACCTCGCCGTCCTTCACGGCCTCGATACGCATCCCGGCGTATCCCACCTCGGACGGGTCGGGCGCACCCAGCCGGCCCACGCCCTTGCCCCGGGTGAAGTCCTGCCAGGTGGTGCCGGTGACCTTCCCCGGCTCCGTCCTCGCCGCGGCGGCCTTCTTCACCCCGTCCGGCAGCTGGTCCGGGGCGACACCGACGAGGGGCAGGCCGACCGGCTGCCCGGCGTGGACGGCGGCCTTGGTGACGAAGCCTCCTTGGTCCGCCTGGAGCGGCGAGTTGCGGCCCGGGTGGGCCTTCGGGAACGCCGACGACTGCGCGAACGTGTCGTGCACACCGACCCACACGGCGTTCGCGACACCCTTGTCCGGGTCCTGGTCGTACACCAGCCGGAAGATGATCCCGGCGGCCAGCATCGAGATCGCCATCGGCATGAAGACGACCAGCTTGAACGCCGTTCCCCAGCGCACCCGTTCGGTCAGCACCGCGAAGATCAGCCCGAGGGCGGTGGAGACCGTCGGCGCGAACACCACCCAGATGACGTTGTTCTTCAGGGCCGTCCGGATGCCGTCGTCGGTGAAGAGCGCCTTGTAGTTGTCGGCCCCGGCGAACCCGTCACCGGAGGCGTTGTAGAAACTGCGGACGATCGAGTACCCGATCGGGTAGACCACGAGCGCGCCGAGCAGCACCAGCGCGGGCAGCAGGAACAGCGCTGCCACGGCCTTGCGGGTACCGGTCACGCTCTTGCGACTGCGAGGCGCGGCGGGGCCCGGTGGGGCCCCGGCCGCCGCTGCCGACGCCATCGCCGGATCAGCTCCCGCTTCCGTACGCGGCCGCCGCGTCCTTCTCCAGCCGCGCCTGGGCGCCCGCGACGTCCTTCGGGTTCTTCAGGAAGTCCTGCAGGTCCTTCCACTCACCCTTGCCGGGGGTACCGCCGAAGGCCTGCGGGGCCTGGTCGGACATGTCGAAGCGGAAGGCGTCGCCGGACGCGATCAGCGCCTTGGCGATCTTCTGCTGGACCTCGTTCGGGTACGCCGACACCGGCACGTTCTTGTTCGGCGAGAGGTAGCCGCCGAGCTTCGCCTGGATCGTCGCCGCGTCCGGCGAGGCCAGGAAGGTGGCCAGGGCCTGCGCCGCCTTGGAGTCCTTCAGGATCACCGCCGCGTCACCGCCGGAGACCACCGGCGCCGCGGAGCCGACCGCGGGGAACGGGAACACCTTCGCGTCCGTGCCCACCTTCGCCTTGGTCTCGCCGATGTTGACCTGCACGAAGTCGCCCTCGTAGACCATCGCGGACTTCGGCTGGTCACCGCCGGTGAAGGTCTGGGTGACCGACTGCGGGAACTCCGTCTGCAGTGCACCGCTCTGGCCGCCGGCCAGGTAGTCCTTCTTGCCCCACAGCTGGGCCAGCGTGGTGAGTGCCTGCTTGACCGACGGATCGGTCCACTTGATCTTGTGCTGGGCGAGCTGGTCGTACTTCTCCGGGCCCGCCTGGGACAGGTAGACGTTCTCGAACCAGTCGGTCAGCGGCCAGCCGTCCGCGCCGGCCACGGAGAAGGGCGTGACACCGGAGTCGTACACCGCCTGCGAGGTGGTCAGCAGGTCCTGCCAGGTCTTGGGCTCCTTGGCGCCCGCGTTCTCGAATACCTTCGCGTTGTACCAGATCAGCGACTTGTTGGCCGCCTTGTAGTAGACGCCGTACTGCTTCCCGTCGACCTTGCCGATGTCCTGCCAGCCCTGCGAGTAGTTCTTCGCCAGCTCCTTCTGGCCCTCCGGTCCGACGGGCTTGGCCCAGCCCTTCTCCACGGCCTGCTTGATGGCGCCGGGCTGCGGCAGCAGCGCGACGTCCGGCGGCTGGCCGCCCGCGACCTTCGAACCGAGGAAGTTGATGATCGGATCCTGTGCGGGCACGAACGTGACCGTGGCGCCCGTGCGTTTCTCGAACTCGGCGAGAACCTTCTTGAAGTTGGCCTGCTCGGCACCGGTCCAGACGGCGGCCACCTCCAGATGGGCGCCGTTCAGCTTCGGCAGGGTGACGGTGGAGGTACTGGGTTCGCCGCTCTTGCCTCCGTCGCCCTTCTTGTCGTCGTCACCGCTGGAACAAGCGGAGAGCGCGAGGGCTCCCGCGAGCAGTGCGGCGAGTGTGGTGACGGCCCTGTGGGTCCGGAACGTGCTGCTCTTGCTGCGCATCACTTCCCCGTTCGTCGTTCTCCGTTGAACGTCGTTGAACGTCAGAACTCTGTCCCGTGCGGTCCGGTCTACGCCGGGCCGCTCGGGACGGGCAAGAGCGCCTGCGGTGCCAACCGGCTCATCGTGACCGGCTCGTGACCAGGGGCGTATGCGTACGGGTTTCCGCCGACGCCGGGGACGGCGCAGTCACCGGGGCCTGAGAGGTTCACCTGGAGGGGGGACGGCGCCGCGTGGCGGGCACGCGGCGGACGGAGGCGGACCGACGGCGCGTGGTGGGGCGGCTGTGGCTGGTGGCCCGCTCCGGTCAGAGCAGTGACGGGACCTCCGCCGCCGCGACCTCCCGGGCCGCCCGCTGCACCGCGCTCGCCAGCAGTGCCAGGTCGGTCGGGCCGTTGCCCAGCTCCCGCACCGGCCGGCGGGCCGGCGGGTCGCCCATGCGCTGCCAGTCCAGCGGCACCACCGTGGGCCGCTGCGTCGCGGTCCGCGGGATACGGCCCGTCACCCGGCCGCCCTGGAAGCCGACGGTACGACCGTCCGGGTGCGTGAGCCGCCCACGACCCGGTGCCGGTTCGTCCGGCCCCGGCTGGGGCGCGTCCAGAGAGACCCGCAGGGCCGCCCGGCGCGCGGGCTCCGACTCCGCGGTACGGCCACCGGTCCCGGCCGCGGCCACCAGATGCACGCCCAGCCGTGCACCCTCCCGGGCCACCGCCTCCAGCGCCCGCATCACCGAGCCCGCGGCGGGCCGGCCCGGGGAGCCGAGCGCGGGGGAGACCAGCGCGTCCAAGTCGTCCACGACCACCACGAGCCGGGGCAGCGGCGGCGTCGCATCGGCGCGTTGCCGGGTGCGGCCCGGCCGCAGGCGCAGGGTGGAGCTGGGCGGGGTCTCGATGTCACCGGACGACGCGGCCGCGGACATGGACGCGGAACCGCGGGGCGGGCGCGCGTCCGGGGAGACGGGCGTGTCCGCGGCGGCCGACGTCCGCTGCGCCACCATCCGGCCGGACACCTCCCGCCCCGCGTGCCACTGGGCGAAGTCCGTCCGGCCCAGCAGCTCCGCCCGCCGCTTCAGCTCGGCGGTCAGCGACTGCGCGAACTCCCGCATGCGCACGGGGTCGTTGGCGATGAGGTGCGTGGTGGCATGCGGTATGTCGGTGCAGACGCGCAGGCCCTCGCCGCGCCCGGCTCCCGTGCCGATCCCGTCCCGGCCGTCGAGCAGCACCACGGCCAGCCGGTCCGGGCGCTCGGCCGCGGCCAGCGAGGCGACCACGGCCCGCAGCAGCTCGGTACGACCGCTGCCGGCCGGCCCCTCGACCAGCAGATGCGGTCCGTCGGCCACGAGGTCGGCGGTGACCGGCCCGCGCGGCCCGGCACCCAGTACCGCCCGCGCCCGGCCGCCCAGCGACTCGGTGTCGTCGGCCGCGTCCGCCCAGCGGGCCATCAGCGACGCCGGGGTGGCCCGGGCCAGCCCCAGCTCGTCCAGCAGCCGTGCCGACTGCGGCAGCGGTGCGGACACGCGTGTGTGCCGTTCACCGGCCGGGCCGTCCGGCCGCAGCGGCGCCAGCGCCCGCGCGAACCGCTCCGCCCAGGCGGCGGAGACGGCATCGACGGTGGCGGGGACCCCGGGGCCGACGGGACCGGCCGGCGCGACCCGCAGCAGCTGCAGCGCGGCAGCGACATCCCCGCTGAGCAGGGCCACGGCACCGCAGTGCCGGAACGTCGGCGTCGCGGCGCACGCGGCTTCGTACGTCTGTGTGACAGGGGAGGCCGGCGAAGCGGGTTCGGTCTCGGCGAGACACACCACATGGACCCCGGCCCGCGGCCCGGCCACGGCCAGCCGGGCAAGGGCCTCCTGCAGCCCGGCGCCCCCCGGATCCCCGTCCACGACGACGACGGTGAAGGGCCCGCCGAACCCTCCGGCACCGTCCGCCCCGGCGTCGTCCTTGGCCCACGAGGGACGACGGGTGGGCGTGGCCGGGCCGCCGGAGGCGCCGGGATGGGCAGCGGCGCCGTGGGCGTCGGCGCCGGGGTGTGCTGTGATGCCGGGGCGGGCTTCGGTGCCGGCGTGCGCGGAGACCGCTCCGTGGAGTGTGCTGTGGCCGGGCAGGGAGTGTCCGGGACCGCCAGGGGCTGCGGGGCCGGCGCCGGAGCGGCCGTAGGACGGACCGGGCGTGGTCGGGGTGGGCATGCCGGCCGGGGGTATGGCCGTGTCCGGGGCCGGGGCACCGGAACCGGACGTGCCGGACGGCGTGGCCGGCCCGGGGGGCCCGGTCGTCGTCGCGCCGTCCACGACGCGTGCCGTGGTGGGGTGGGCCGCGGTCCGGCCCGTCGCCGCGTGGTCCTCCACCCGGCGCAGCAGTTCCTCCGTGCGGGCCGCCGCCTGCTCGCGGTCGTAGGCCAGCAGCAGACGGCAGTCCTGGCCATGGCCCGGCCGGACATGCGGGAGCCAGCCCAGCCAGGCCCACTCGGCCGTGCGCTCGGCCACCGGCCGCGAGCGGTCCGCGCTGATCAGCACTATTTCCAGCAGGTCGGGGGAGTGCAGCGCGGCGAGCTGGGCCAGCACCGAACGGGTCAGCCCGGACAGCCGGGGCCGCGGACCGGCCAGGCCCAGCGCACCCGCCTCACGCAGCGCCGCGGTCACCGGCACCGCAGGCAGCAGCCCCGAGCCGTCCGGCACGCTCCGGTCGGCCGTGCCGAGCCGCACGGTCAGCGCCTCGGAGTGACCCGGCCCGCGCTCCCAGAGCCGGGGGCCGGGACCGAGCGCGGCCAGCAGCAGGGCCGCCGGGTCCGGCCAGGTCTCCGGCTGCCGGAACGCACCGGCTGCCGGGGCGTCACCGGCGCGGGTGGCCGTGCCGTCGTAGGCCTCCCGGCTGCTCGGCTGCTCCCCGCGCCCGCCTGCCAGCCGGCGTGCCCAGGCGCCGAACCCGCGCCGCCGGGCCTCCTGCGGGGCGTCGGTACCCCTGAGCGGTGTGTCCTTGCGCCCGCCCACCCGCGCGTTCTCACCGGCGTACGCGGCACCCGCCCCGCCGACACCGAAGCGTCCCGCGTGGGTGTCCCCGCCGGACGCCGTTCCGGCAGCACCGGCTCCGTCGCCCCGACTCTCGACGCCCGGCGCCCCGGCCTGTCCCGGTACGGCCGGCGCCTGTCCACGCCGGTGCTCCTGAGCCCCGGCACCACCGCCGGAGGCGTCCCAGCCGGCGGAACCGTAGGGGTCGTAGTCGTGATGCGCGCCCCCGGATGCCCCGAGTGCACCCTCATGAGCCCGGCCGATCCCACCGGAAGCCCCTGCGCCCGCACCGCCGGAAGCACCCGCGCCCGCGATCTCGGAGGCGCCCGTGCCCGCGCCGCGGGGAGCGCCGGCACCGTCACGCGACGCGGCTGCCCCGCCGGGGCGACCCGCACCCGGCGACGCTTCCCGTACGGCCGGTGCGGGCGTGCGGTCGGAGCCGGATGCGGACCGGGCACCTTCCGGCACGACCCGTACGCACCCCTCCCCGTCGGGCACCGTCCGCACCCTGGCCCGCGGTCCCCCGGACGGAGTGACCCGCAGGGCCGACTCCCCGATCCGCAGCAGGCCCCCGGCAGGGAACCGCACGGGCCGTTCCGTCAGCCGCACGCCGTCGAGCGACGTGCCGTTCGTGGAGCCGAGGTCGGCGACCGAGACGCGGCCGTCCGCGCCCACGGTGACCGCGCAGTGCAGGCGGGAGACGTCGGGGTCGTCCAGCGGGACGTCCGCGTCGGCGGAGCGGCCGACGGTGATCCGGCCGCCGTGCAGCAGGTGGACCCCGCCCGCGTCGGGACCCGCGATCACGTGGAGCTGGGTCGGGGCGTCGTCCAGCTCGGGGTGCGGCTCGGCAGCGGCAGGGGCACCGAGGGACAGCACGGCGCCGTCGACCAGCGGCGGCTCGCCGAGCGTGGCGCGGCGCGGATCGAGCCGCTCCGTGCCCGCGTACAGGACGACGGTCGCGCCGCCGGTGTCCCGGCCGCCCTGTCCGCCCTCACCGGTGACCGCGCCGGCCAGCGCCGACGCCACCGCGGCCAGCTCCGTGCCCGTCGGCGCCGTGACCAGCACGTCGCGGCTCGCGGCGCGGCCCCGTTGCGGGGACGGGCCGAGCGGGTCTACGACGGTCAGCCGGATCTGCATCGGCGTCAGCGGTCCCTTCTGCGCGGGTCTGCGCGGGCGCGGACTTCCCCCCACCCCCACGAGCACGTCGGCCAGCAGCCGCTGGAACCGTCCCAGCGAGCTGCTTGGAGGCATCCTCGCACCTGCCACCGACAACGCGCCCGGGACCCGGGCACAAGTGATCTTGATTGGTCGGCTCTGCCCCCAAAAGTGCCTGACCAGGGCACCACCGGCGATCAGTTGAGATCGGTCACGTCCGGCCCCGGCAACCAGGAGACCGGCCCAGGCGTCTTTCCGTCGAACACCCCGAACATGCTCGGGAACGCATACGTAGTGCCTCGAAGAGCCCCACTACAGTTGGGTCGGAACACCGAAACGCAGGCAAGCAAGCAAGCAACAGCAAGCAACAGCAAGCAGCAGGGAGCGCGTGACGTGCGGCCAGTCGGCAGCAAGTACCTGCTTGAGGAGCCGCTCGGACGCGGCGCCACAGGCACCGTCTGGCGTGCCCGCCAGCGCATGACCGCGGGCGCCGAGGCGGCCGTGCCCGGGCAGCCGGGAGAGACGGTCGCGATCAAGGTCCTCAAGGAGGAACTGGCGAGCGACCCGGACATCGTGATGCGCTTCCTGCGGGAGCGCTCCGTCCTGCTCCGGCTCACCCACCCCAACATCGTCCGGGTCCGCGACCTGGTCGTCGAGGGCGATCTGCTGGCGCTGGTCATGGACCTCGTCGACGGCCCCGACCTGCACCGCTACCTGCGCGAGAACGGTCCGCTCACCCCGGTCGCCGCCGCGCTGATGACGGCCCAGATCGCCGACGCGCTCGCCGCGAGCCACGCCGACGGCGTCGTCCACCGCGACCTGAAGCCCGCGAACGTGCTGCTCATGCAGGACCAGGGCCAGATGCACCCGATGCTGACCGACTTCGGCATCGCCCGCCTCGCCGACTCCCCGGGCCTGACCCGCACCCACGAGTTCGTCGGCACGCCCGCGTACGTGGCGCCGGAGTCCGCCGAGGGCCGCCCGCAGACCTCCGCGGTCGACATCTACGGCGCCGGCATCCTGCTGTACGAGCTGGTCACCGGGCGTCCGCCGTTCTCCGGCGGCAGCGCCCTCGAGGTCCTGCACCAGCACCTGAGCGCCGAGCCGCGCCGCCCCTCCACCGTCCCGGAACCGCTGTGGACGGTCATAGAGCGCTGCCTGCGCAAGAACCCGGACGAGCGGCCGAGCGCCGAGAACCTCGCGCGCGGCCTGCGGGTCGTCGCCGAGGGCGTCGGCGTGCACGCGAACGCCGCGCAGATCGCCGCCGCCGAGGGCGTCGGCGCGCTGCTCGCGCCCGACCCGGCCCCGACCGCCGTGCCGGGCGTGCCCGGTGCCGCCGACCCCACCCAGGTGCTGCCCACGAACGCACCGCAGGGGGCGTACGGCCAGCACGATCCGAATGCGGCGACCAGCGTGCTGCCGCACACCGGCGGGCCGGCCGGCGCCGCCGACCCCACCGCAGTCCAGCCGCACACCGGCGCGGCGGACCCGACGGCCGTCATGCCGCCCGTCCCGCCGGGCCAGTACGGCCAGCAGGGGCAGCAGGGCCAGTACGGTCAGCAGGGGCAGCAGCCCGAGCAGCCCGAGCAGCCGCACCCCTGGCAGACGCAGCTGCGAGCCGCCCGCGACCGCAACGAGCAGACGCAGATCCAGTACCTCGACCCGAACGAGGACCCGCTGCGCCGCCGCCCCCAGCGGCAGGTGGCCCGGCCCCAGCAGCAGCCGCGCCAGGCCCCGCAGGCCCGCCCGCAGCAGCCGCAGCCGCGCGGCCGGCAGCCCCAGCAGGCCCCGGGGTACGGCTATCCGCAGCAGCAACCCCAGCAGTACGCCCCGCCGCCGCAACCCCAGCCGCAGCGGTACGCGCCCCCCGCCCGGCCCGAGCCGCAGCGGCCCGCGCGGGAGCCCCGGGCGCCGCGGCAGCGCAGCGCCAACCGGATGAAGATCCCCGGCCTGGGCTGTCTGAAGGGCTGCCTGTTCACGATCGTCATCCTGGTCGTGGCGAGCTGGCTCATCTGGGAGCTGACCCCGCTGCACACCTGGGTCGGCCAGGGCAAGGGCTACTGGGACCAGATGACCGAGTGGATCGGCAAGGTCGGCGACTTGATCAAGGGCCTGGGCGGCTCCTCCGGCAGCGGAAACTGACCAAGGGAAACCGGCCCCGGGAAACCGGGGCGCTGGAACCGGGCACCGGAATGCCGGGACCCGGTCGCCGGAGACCGATCACCGGAGTACCGGGACCGGGCCGCTGGGGACCGATCACCGGAATCCGGGGCCCAGTCGCCGGAGACCGATGTGCGGAATGCCGGGACCGGGCTGCCGGAGACCGATCACCGATGCCGGGACCCGGTCCCCGGAGACCGATCGCCGGAACCGGCCCTCAGGAACGGACCGCCGCCACCATCACCGGAATTCGATCGCCGGCTTGGGGATTTGTCGACATCCGACGGGTGATTTCTGTCTCCGCGGTGAAGGTTGGCTCGCCGGACGCGTAGTTTTGTCGGCAACACGCGTCTGTAGGAGCAGTCTTGGCACGGAAGATCGGCAGCCGGTACACCGCGAACCAGATCCTGGGGCGGGGCAGCGCCGGCACGGTGTGGCTGGGCGAGGGACCCGACGGTCCCGTCGCCATCAAGCTCCTGCGCGAGGACCTCGCCTCCGACCAGGAACTCGTCGGACGCTTCGTCCAGGAGCGCACCGCGCTGCTCGGCCTGGAACACCCGCACATCGTCACCGTGCGTGATCTGGTGGTCGACGGCAACGACCTGGCCCTGGTCATGGACCTCGTGCGCGGCACCGACCTGCGCACCCGGCTGGAACGGGAGCGGCGGCTCGCCCCCGAGGCGGCCGTGGCGGTCGTCGCCGACGTCGCCGACGCGCTGGCCGCTGCGCACGCGGCCGGGGTCGTCCACCGGGACGTCAAGCCCGAGAACGTCCTGCTCGACATGCAGGGTCCGCTCGGGCCGGGCGGATCCCACCCCGCCCTGCTCACCGACTTCGGCGTCGCCAAGCTGATCGACTCGCCGAAGCGGACCCGGGCCACGAAGATCATCGGTACGCCCGACTACCTGGCCCCGGAGATCGTGGAGGGGCTGCCGCCCCGGGCCGCCGTGGACATCTACGCGCTGGCCACGGTCCTGTACGAGCTGCTGGCCGGCTTCACCCCCTTCGGCGGCGGACACCCCGGTGCGGTCCTGCGCCGGCACGTCACCGAGACCGTCGTACCGCTGCCCGGCATCCCCGAGGAGCTGTGGCAGCTACTGGTCCAGTGCCTGGCCAAGGCGCCCGCCTCCCGGCTGCGCGCCTCCGAGCTGGCGGCACGGCTGCGCGAACAGCTGCCGATACTGGCCGGGATGCCGCCGCTGGACGTGGACGAACCGGGGCCCGCCGAGGAGGAGACGGACGATCCGGCCCCGGCGGCGCCGGTGGACGGTGAGCCGGTACGGCGGCGGGGTGCGGTCTCCCTGGTCCCCGGAGCCAGGCCGGACTCCAACCGGGACACGCATACGTCGATGCGGGTGCCCGCGCCGGACGAGCTGGCCGGCGGGGCCCACGGGACCGCGCGCGCTCCCCGGCCCACCGGTGCGCCCCGGCCGGGCTCGGCCCGCCACAGGGCAGCGGTGCGGCGGCGCAGGGTGACTCTGGGAGTGGCCGGGGTGGTGGTGGCCGCTGTGGTGGCCGTCGGTGCGTGGTTCGCGTCGGCCGACGGGGACGACCAGCCGGCGCCGGCCACGCACAGCACGTCGGCCCCGTGATCCACCCAGGGGGCTCCGCCCCCTGGACCCCCGGTCCTGCCCACCCACCCACCCGACTCGGTCGGCTGTGACGGCACCCTCTCGGTCCACCGGTCTGTGGCGGCGCCTTCTCGGTCCACCGGTCTGTGGCGGCGCCTTCTCGGTCCACCGGTCTGTGGCGGCGCCTTCTCGGTCCACCGGTCTGTGACGGCACCCTCTCGGCCCCCCGGCCTGTGGCGGCACCCTTCGGACCGGTCGGCTGGGACGGTGGTCTCTCGGTAGGTCAGGTGGGTCGGGTGGGTCCGGTGAGTCGGGTGGGCGGGCGGGAAAAGGGGGGCCGGGGGCGGAGCCCGTAGGGGGGCGCTGCAGTGCTGGGTACCGTTCGGCCGAGGTCGCTTGCCGTAGCCGTTACGCTGGAGGCGTGGCAGTCGTCGATGTATCCGAAGAGCTGAAGTCCCTCTCCTCGACCATGGAGTCGATCGAGGCCGTCCTGGACCTCGATGCGATGAGGGCAGATATCGCCGTGCTCGAGGAGCAGGCGGCGGCCCCGTCCCTGTGGGACAACCCGGACGAGGCGCAGAAGGTGACCAGCAAGCTTTCCCACCTTCAGGCCGAGGTCAGGAAGGCGGAGGCGCTGCGCGGCCGCATCGATGACCTCGCGGTCCTCTTCGAGATGGCCGAGGAGGAGAACGACCCGGACACCCGGGCCGAGGCCGAGTCCGAGCTGGCCGCGGTGCGGAAGGCGCTGGACGAGATGGAGGTCCGTACCCTCCTGTCCGGCGAGTACGACTCCCGCGAGGCGCTCGTCAACATCCGTGCCGAGGCCGGCGGCGTCGACGCCGCGGACTTCGCCGAGCGGCTGCAGCGCATGTACCTGCGCTGGGCCGAGCAGCGCGGCTACAAGACGGAGCTGATCGAGACGTCGTACGCGGAAGAGGCCGGCATCAAGTCGACCACCTTCGCCGTGCAGGCGCCGTACGCCTACGGCACCCTCTCCGTCGAGCAGGGCACGCACCGCCTGGTGCGCATCTCGCCCTTCGACAACCAGGGCCGCCGCCAGACCTCCTTCGCGGGCGTCGAGGTGCTCCCGGTCGTCGAGCAGTCCGACCACGTCGAGATCGACGAGAGCGACCTGCGGATCGACGTCTACCGGTCCTCCGGCCCCGGTGGCCAGGGCGTCAACACGACCGACTCCGCGGTCCGGATCACCCACCTCCCCACCGGCATCGTGGTCTCCTGCCAGAATGAGCGGTCGCAGATCCAGAACAAGGCCACCGCGATGAACGTCCTCCAGGCCAAGCTGCTGGAGCGGCGCCGGCAGGAGGAACAGGCCAAGATGGACGCCCTCAAGGGCGACGGCGGCAACTCGTGGGGCAACCAGATGCGTTCCTACGTGCTGCACCCGTACCAGATGGTCAAGGACCTGCGCACCGAGCACGAGGTGGGCAACCCGGAGGCCGTGTTCAACGGTGAGATCGACGGGTTCCTGGAGGCCGGGATTCGCTGGCGCAAGCAGCAGGAGAAGTAACTTTGTCGACATGACAACTGCCGCCCCGAGGGCGGCAGTTGTCATTTGTCTGGGTTTTACATCACACTCACAGGCTTCAACTCCCCGCAAACGCCACCCCACTGGACATTGCGCCCGCAACGCCCTTGACGTTGCTTTGAAAAATCGGAAGGGTGAGCCGCGGCATGCGTACTTGAGGGGCGCATGTGAACCGGGGGAATCGAGTTGACGCGCATTCGTCACCAGCTGCCTCCGTCGATCACGGCACGCCCCACGCGACGCCTCATTGACGAACAGCTACTGGGGGTAGCAACCATATGACGAAGAAGACGCGGATCCGGGTCGCGCGGATAGCCGCCGGCGCCGTGATCGCGGCCGGTGCATCGCTGACCGCGGCCGGCGCGGCTTCCGCCCTGGACCTCGACGTCCAGGCGGGCCCGATCAGCCTCGGTGTGAGCGGCGTCGGTGCCGACGGTGGCAACACCGACGGCGGCACCACGGACGGCGGCACTGACGGTGGCTGCCCGATCGGCATCTGCACCACCGACGGCGGCACCACGGACGGTGGCACCACCGATGGTGGCTCCACGGACGGTGGCACCACCGATGGTGGTTCCACGGACGGTGGCTCCACCACCGACGGCGGCACCGTCACCATCGGCGGGTCCACCACGACCGACGGCGGCACCACGGACGGCGGGTCCACCGACGGCGGCACGACCGACGGCGGGTCCACCGACGGCGGCTCCACCAGCACCGACGGCGGCAACGGCAACTCCGGCGGTAACGGCAACGGCGGCAACGGCTCCGACGGCGGCAACGGCAACTCGGGCGGCAACGGCAACTCGGGCGGTAACGGCAACGGCGGCAACGGCTCCGACGGCGGCAACGGCAACTCGGGTGGCAACGGCAACTCGGGCGGCAACTCCGGCGGCGACAGCGGCACCAGCGGTTCCACCACCGGCGGTGACTCCGGCAGCACCGGTGGCTCCGGCGACGGCGGCTCCGGCACCGGTGGCAACCACACCACCCCCGAGGGCGGCAACAACAACGTCCCGCAGGACGAGGGCTCCTCGGCGCTGACCGACACCGGTTCCGACACCACGGCGCAGGGCGGCGACAAGCAGCTCGCCGAGACCGGTGCCGGCCAGACCGCGTTCCTGCTCGTCGGCGCCGCGACGATGATCGCCGGCGGCATCGGCTTCCGCATCCTGCCGCGTCTGGTGACCGGACGGGGCGGCGCCGCCGCCTGAGCGTAGCGATACGTTCACGCACCGCGCGCACAGTGCAGAGGTAAGGGCCCGGAGCAGGCGCTCCGGGCCCTTACGGCGTTTTCTCGTCCCGCGCGTAGAGGTTTCCGCCTCCAGTGCGTACAGCGCCTCTGCGTTTCCGTGTTTCCGCTTCCAGCGCGTACGGCGGCTGGGGTTCTGCGCGCTCACGCGCCCAGCGGCGCTCGTGCGCGCTTTCTCACACGGTCTGGTGCGCCAGCAGCGCCACCGCGGCGATCAGAACCGCCAGCAGTGCGATCAGTGCCATAGGGTTCAGCCCGTTCAGGCCGCCGAAGAAGCCCTCCTGCTGCAGTCGCTCGCGGTTGGCACGGCACACCGGGCACCGGCCCTCGCTCACGGGCGCCGCGCAGTTCGCGCACACCAACCGGTCGTACGTCATGCGCTCGCCCTCCTTGCACCGGCCATCACACGTACAACGTTCACGGGAACGAGAACGTTCCCCTCCCACTGTGCCAGGTTCCCGCGGTGCGTGCGCGGGCCCTCCGGAGAGGGCCGGGGGCAGGGGCCGGTACAAAAACGTACAACTCTTGCCCAACCTGAACCTGCGACTGCACTTGCACACCCGGTTCGCGTATGGTCACGCTCATCTACCCCCGGCGACCCGTGGTGCATCCGTGATCCGATTCGACAACGTCTCCAAGGTCTACCCCAAGCAGACCCGCCCCGCACTCAGGGATGTCTCCCTCGAGGTGGAGAAGGGCGAGTTCGTCTTCCTCGTGGGGTCCTCCGGCTCCGGAAAGTCCACCTTCCTGCGGCTCGTCCTCCGCGAGGAGCGGTGCAGCCACGGCCAGGTGCACGTGCTGGGCAAGGACCTCGCCCGCCTCTCCAACTGGAAGGTGCCGCAGATGCGCCGCCAGCTGGGGACCGTGTTCCAGGACTTCCGGCTGCTGCCCAACAAGACGGTCGCCGAGAACGTGGCCTTCGCGCAGGAGGTGATCGGCAAGTCCCGTGGCGAGATCCGCAAGTCCGTGCCGCAGGTGCTCGATCTCGTCGGGCTCGGCGGCAAGGAGGACCGGATGCCGGGCGAGCTGTCCGGTGGTGAGCAGCAGCGCGTGGCCATCGCGCGCGCCTTCGTCAACCGGCCCAAGCTGCTCATCGCCGACGAGCCCACCGGCAACCTCGACCCGCAGACCTCCGTCGGCATCATGAAGCTGCTCGACCGCATCAACCGGACGGGCACCACCGTCATCATGGCGACGCACGACCAGAACATCGTGGACCAGATGCGCAAGCGCGTCATCGAGCTGGAGAAGGGCCGCCTCGTCCGCGACCAGGCCCGCGGCGTCTACGGCTACCAGCACTGACCGCACCCAGCTTCCCGAAAGGCCTGAAGAACCCGCCATGCGCGCCCAGTTCGTCCTGTCCGAGATCGGTGTCGGTCTCCGCCGCAACCTGACGATGACCTTCGCCGTCATCGTGTCCGTCGCCCTGTCCCTGGCCCTGTTCGGCGGCTCGCTGCTGATGAGCGACCAGGTGAGCACCATGAAGGGCTACTGGTACGACAAGGTCAACGTCTCGATCTTCCTGTGCAACAAGCACGACGCCGAGAACGACATCAACTGCGCCAAGGGTGCGGTCACCGAGGACCAGAAGAAGCAGATCATCGCGGATCTCAAGGACATGCAGGTCGTCGAGCAGGTGACGCACGAGTCGCAGGACGAGGCGTACAAGCACTACAAGGAGCAGTTCGGCAACTCCCCGCTGGCCGGCTCGCTGACGCCGGACCAGATGCAGGAGTCGTACCGGATCAAGCTCAAGGACCCGCAGAAGTACCAGGTGATCGCCACCGCGTTCAACGGGCGGGACGGCGTGCAGTCGGTGCAGGACCAGAAGGGCATCCTGGACAACCTCTTCCAGCTGCTCGGCCTGATGAACCAGGGTGCGCTGTTCGTGATGGCGCTGATGCTGCTGATCGCGCTGCTGTTGATCGTCAACACCGTGCGGGTGTCGGCGTTCAGCCGCCGGCGCGAGACCGGCATCATGCGCCTGGTCGGTGCCTCGGGCTTCTACATCCAGGCGCCGTTCATCGCCGAGGCGGCCGTCGCCGGTCTCATCGGCGGCAGCCTCGCCTGTGTCTTCCTGGTGGCCGGCCGGTACTTCACCATCGACCACGGGATGGCCCTGGCCAGCAAGCTCCAGCTGATCAACTTCGTAGGCTGGGACGCGGTGTTGACCAAGCTGCCGCTGATCCTCGCCACGAGCGTTCTGATGCCGTCGCTTGCGGCGTTCTTCGCGCTGCGCAAGTACCTGAAGGTGTGACGCATGCCAAGAGGGCCGTACGGGCATCCGGCCGTACGGCCCTTCGAGTTGTCCTAGACTCACCGCCATGTCAGGCCGTGACCTGTTCTGTCAGCCCCGTCGCATCCGCCGCGGGGCCGCCCTGACATTGGTCTTCGCCGGTGTGCTGATCACCGGCGCCGCCACCGGCTCCTTCCCGGAACCCGGCGACGCGGCGGGCAGGGCCGCCGCGGGACCGGCGGGCCCGGCCAGCCGGCACGAGGCCGTCGAGCGGGCCGCCGCCGAGGCGATGGCCGACGGCAAGTCCCCGATGGAAGCCGCCGAGCGGGCCGTCAGCCGCAGTGGGGACCGCTGGGGCGCCGTCTACTCCGAGGGCGACTACGAGGAGTTCCGGGACGCGCTCGACGGCCGGTACACCGGCGTCGGGCTGTGGGCGCGGCAGGAGGCGGACGGCGGGATCGCGGTCACCAAGGTGCAGCCCGGCTCGCCCGCCGGCGACGCCGGGATCCGCGCCGGCGACCGGCTGAGCAGCGTCGACGGCAACCGGGTCGAAGGGCGTCCGGTCACCGAGGTGATCTCGTTACTGCGCGGCGACGCCGAGGACGCCCCGGCGGGTACGACGGTCACCCTCGGTCTCGAACGCGGCACGCGCGCGTGGACGAAGACCCTGCACCGGGCCCGGCTGTCCACCGACTCCGTCACCGTGCACCGGCTGCCCGGCTCGGTCACCGTCCTGAAGGTCGCCGCATTCACCAAGGGCACCGCCGACGCGGTCCGCGAAGCCCTGGAACCCACCCCGGCCGACGGCCGGACCGTCCTCGACCTGCGGGGCAACTCCGGCGGCCTGGTCACCGAGGCGGTGGACACCGCCTCCGCGTTCCTGGACGGCGGCCTGGTCGCCACCTACGACGTCGACGGCGACCAGCGCGCCCTGCACGCCGACCCGGGCGGCGACACCACCCGGCCCCTGGTCGTCCTCGTCGACGGCGGCACCATGAGCGCGGCCGAGCTGCTCACCGGCGCACTGCAGGACCGGGGCCGCGCGGTCGTCATCGGCTCCCGCACCTTCGGCAAGGGGTCCGTCCAGATGCCGACGAAACTGCCCGACGGCTCGGTGGCCGAGCTGACCGTCGGCCACTACCGCACCCCCTCCGGCCACGCGGTCGACGGCCGGGGCATCACCCCCGACCTGGAGGCGGGGGCCGAGGCCCTGGAACGGGCCGAGACGGTCCTCGCCGGCCTCGGCGACCCGTCGTAGCCGCCGTTAATACGCTTCCCTCGCACCCCCTGTGTGGTGCGAAAATGGTCGGCACTATGAGCAAGGGAATGTACGTACCCAAGGAGTCCCAGCCCAAGCAGGGCGGGGCAGCCGCGAAGGCGAGGGACGGCGAGAAGGGCGGCAAGCGCAAGATCGTCGCCCAGAACAAGAAGGCCCGCCACGACTACGCGATCATCGACACCTACGAGGCCGGTCTCGTCCTCACCGGTACCGAGGTCAAGTCGCTGCGCGAGGGACGCAGCTCGCTGGCCGACGGCTTCGTCCAGATCGACCGGGGCGAGGCGTGGCTGCACAACGCCCACATCCCCGAGTACCACCAGGGCAGCTGGACCAACCACTCCGCGCGCCGCAAGCGCAAGCTGCTCCTGCACCGGGAGGAGATCGACAAGCTGGAGTCCAAGGCCCAGGAGACGGGTCACACGATCGTGCCCCTCGCCCTGTACTTCAAGGACGGTCGCGCCAAGGCCGAGATCGCCCTCGCCCGAGGCAAGAAGGAGTACGACAAGCGGCAGACCCTGCGGGAGCAGCAGGACCGGCGCGAGTCCGACCGGGCGATCGCGGCGGCGCGGCGCAGGCAGCGGGGCGTCTGACCCGGCCGCCCGGAATAGGCTGGCACCCTCGTGCGTTGGTCACGTACGATGGGACTGCACTCCACAGAGGGTGCGCGCCCCCTCCCCGGAGGGGATTGAAAAAACAACATGGGGATGATCGGTTTCGACAGCGGCTGTCGAAGCAGGGGAAGCGTGTCGAGGAAGCGGCAATGATCTCGTAAACCATATGTCGCAAAAAATAATCGCCAACACCAAGCGCGATTCCTTCGCCCTCGCTGCCTAAGTAGCGACTTGCGAAGTGTCAGCCCGGGGCTGTTCCCGACCCGGATCCTGGCATCAGCTAGGGAACTAAACCTTGATCCCGGTCACGGGGTGAAGAGGGAAATCAAACAGTGACTGAGCCCGTCGGCGACTTGTTCGCGTGATCGCCGGGGCCGAGAAAATCACAGCGAACTGCACACGGAGAAGCCCTGATTCCGCACCGTTGGACGCGGGTTCGATTCCCGCCATCTCCACTTACCCCATGTGGGCACAGGCCCCGTCGCTGCGAGCGGCGGGGCCTTTGTCATGCCTGTGTGGTGTCGGCCGCGCTGATGAGCAGTGCAAGAGCGGCCGCCGCGGCCGGCACGGCGTAGGCGGTGACGGGGGAGAGGTGCTCCGCCGCCCAGCCGCCCGCCGCGGAACCGCAGGCGATACCGGTGAGCAGACCGGTCACGACCAGGCTCATGCCCTCGTTGAGCCGGTCGGCCGGAGTGCGCCGCTGCACCACCGTCATGGCCGTGACCATGGTCGGCGCGGTCGCCATCCCGGCGACCAGGAGCGCACCGGCGAGCACCACCAGCGAACCCGTGGCGGCCGCCGCCCAGGGCAGGAGCATGAGGACGGCCATGGCCGCCAGGCACCGGGTCAGCCGCGGCCCGGCCGGCTTCAGCGCCCCGTACGCAAGACCTGCCGCGCACGAGCCCGCCGCCTGCAGCGCGAGCACGGCGCCGGCCGCCGCGCGATGCCCCTGCGCGTCGGCATGGGCGATCGTGACGACCTCCATCGCACCGAACACCGCACCGGTGGCCGTGAAGCAGGCCAGCAGCGGCAGGAGGCCAGGGCTGCGCAGCGGGGACGGCCCCCGCGAAGCCGCCCGGGCGGGCGGTTCGGTCGCCCGACGGCTGGTGAACAGCAGCATGCCGGCAAGCAGCAGCCCCGCTCCCACGAGTGTCCCCGCCTCCGGGAAGAAGGTGCCGGTCAGGAAGGACGCGAGCACCGGTCCGAGCATGAAGCACAGCTCGTCGGCGGCCTGCTCGAAGGAGTTCGCGGTGTGCAGCGCGTCCGGGTCGTCACGCAGCAGATGGGCCCAGCGGGCGCGGGACAGGCCGCCGATGTTCGGGGTGGCCGCGGTGCCTGCGTAGGCGGCGAACAGCGTCCAGTCCGGCGCGTCGCAGCGGACGCACAGCAGCAGGGCGAGGCTGCCGAGCACGGAGACGATCGTCGCGGGCACGGCGATCCGGGCCTGCCCGTGCCGGTCGACGAGCCGCGCGAGGAACGGCCCGGCGAGCGCGGTCGCCGCGAGCCCGGTCGCGGTGACGGCACCGGCGAGGGCGTACGAGCCCCGCGATCCGGCGATCATCACGACCGCACTCACGCCGAACATGCCGATGGGCAGACGGGCGAGAAGGTTGCCGACGGTGAACGCGCGGGTGCCGGGAAGGGCGAAGAGGTGCCGGTATAGGTCGAGTCGACTTCTTTTCTGCTGTATTCGGGCGTCGTGGAGGGTCTGTTGCGGCATGGGTCAACGGTCGCCGGAAGTGGATCAGTAGGTCCAACACCTGCTGAGAGCCGATTCACGCACCTGCGTTGTCAGTACTCACGCACGCACGTTGTAGGTTCGCCGCCATGTCCGCACCCGCCCACATAGACCCGCGCCTGCTGCGGGCTTTCGTCGCCGTCGCCGAGGAACTGCACTTCACCCGGGCCGCGGCCCGCCTGTACGTCGCCCAGCAGGCGCTCAGCAGGGACATACGGCGCCTGGAGCGCGAGCTGGGTGCCGAGCTGTTCGTGCGGACCACCCGGCAGGTCACGCTGACCCCGGACGGCGAGCGGCTGCTGCCGTTCGCGCACCGGATCCTCGCCGCCCAGGACGACCTGCTCGCCGCGTTCGCCCCCGGCCAGGCCCGCCCGCTGCTGGTCGACCTCAACTCGCCGGCCCTGGTCACCGGCCGCCGTGTGCTGCACCGGGCCCGCGAACTCGCCCCCGACTGCGAACTGATGGCCCGCTACGAGAGCGGCCTGACCGGAGCCGCCGCCGAACTGCTGGCCGGCCGCCTGGACGCCTCCTTCGGCCGCTTCGCCGGCCTCGATCCGGCGCTCCGCTCCGCCCTGGAGCAGCAGCCGGTGCGGTACGAGCCGATGACCGTCGTCCTGCCCGAGGAACATCCGCTGACCGCGCTGCCGGAGGTGCCGCTGGCCGCACTGGCCGGGGAGGCGGTCTACGCCGGCGCCGGGAATCCCCGCACGCGGGAGTGGACCGACCTGGCCCTGCGGCTCTTCGAGGGCCGGGGCATCCGGCCGGCCCCGCCGCTCCCGCTGGCCGTCGGGGACGAGGAGTTCAGCCGCATCATGGCGAAGACCCGGGCCCCGGTGCTGGCGGTCGTGGACTTCCCGGCCTTGCCCGGCACGGTATGCCGCCCCCTTGTCGACCCCGTCCCGCTGTCGCCGGTCTCCCTGGTGTGGCGGAAGGGGCTGGTTCATCCCGGACTGACCGCCCTGCGGAGCGCGGCGGCCGAGATCGCCCGGGTGGAGGGGTGGTTGACGCGGCCCACTGATGGATGGATTCCAGCCATGGACGAGGCCGTGATGTCGGTCGGCGACTGAGGGCGTGGCGACCGGCATCGCTCCGCGTGCGCTACATTCATGGCCCGGGCGCAGGCCGGTGGTGAGGGCGCTCGGACCGGGTGGGGGCCTGGTTCGCATGACGGGCGCCCGAGATCCCGAGCGCGCCCGGAACTGTCCCGTGGGGGGATGTACGAGCGTGAAGAAATGGCCAGAAGACACCCAACTGGAAAGCGCCGAAGAGGCGCCCACCGGATGCGGTCTGCCCACGGCTGAGAGCGACGAGCGGATGCTTCCGGACACGGGGACGGAGTCCGGTGAGCCGCACGACGTGACCGTCGAGCTGGACGGCGTCCGGATCGGTCCCGGAGACGGGGAACCGGTGGCCGTGGGTGGTTCACAGGGCTCCGACGGGCCCGTTTTCGTGGACGAGTCCGGTCGCCGTAGCCGCCGTTTCCGGCGTCTCGGCGTAGGTGTGGGCGTCGCCTGCGCCGGTTACGCCGCCGTCATCGTCGCGACCCTGCTGTCGGGCAACTCCGCCGCCCCCTGGCTGCCGGTGCCGGGACAGAACGAGGGCAGGCCGGCCGGCAAGGTGGACACCTCGCCGCGGCCCAGTGCCTCCACCGCCCTGGCCCCGCCGGGAACCGGCACGGTGACGGGGCCGGCCGAAGGCGCCGCGGCGACCGGCATCGCCGTGTCCGGCAACGGAACGCCCGCCACCCCCGGTGCCCCTGCCTCGGCCTCCGGGGAGCCGGCGGCCGGAACCTCCTCCGCGCCCGGTACCGCCGACGGCACCACGGACTCCCCGTCCCCGGCGGCGCCGTCCACCGACGTGACCCCGGCCCCGTCCGCCTCCGCCACCGCTCCGGCACCCTCGCCGTCCACGCCGGGCCGTACCCACACCCCGCCCGGCCGCACCCGGCACCCGCACCCCAGGCTCCCGCTCTGACCGGCAGAAACACACGCTGATGGCCACACGTCCCCGCCGCCCCCGCCGTGCTCGGATTCCGCTGCGGTACCTGCTGCCCCTGCTGGTCCTGGGCGCGACCCTGGCGATGCTCATGCTGCGCGGCTATGTGCACAACGAGATACTCGCGGACCACCGCGTCCGGCCCGCGGCGGCCGACGACGAGGTGCCGCGCAGGATCCTGGACGGCGGGCCGGTCATCGACACCCGCCACGGCCGCAGCAGCAGCCTGCGCATACCCGACCACCGCATCGTCCTCACCTTCGACGACGGACCCGACCCCACCTGGACCCCGAAGGTGCTCGACGTGCTGAAGAAGCACCACGCGCACGCGGTCTTCTTCGTCACCGGCACCATGACCTCCCGCCACCCCGAGCTGGTCCGGCGCATGGTCGCCGAAGGACACGAGGTCGGCCTGCACACCTTCGGCCACCCCGATCTGTCGTACCACTCCACCAAGCGCATCGACTGGGAGCTGTCCCAGAACCAGCTGGCGCTCGCCGGCGCGGCCGGCATCCGCAGCTCGCTGTTCCGGCCGCCGTACTCCTCCTCGGCGAACGCCATCGACAACAGGTCGTGGCCGGTCACCCGGTACGTCGGCAGCCGCGGCTATCTCACCGTCGTCGACGACACCGACAGCGAGGACTGGCGCAGGCCGGGCGTCGAGGAGATCATCCGCAGAGCCACGCCCCACGGCGGCCGGGGCGCGGTCGTCCTCCTGCACGACTCGGGCGGTGACCGGCACCAGACCGTCCAGGCGCTCGACGTGCTCCTGCCCCGGCTGCAGCAGCAGGGCTACACCGTCCAGACCCTCACCGGCGCGCTGCGGGCACCGAGCGCGGACTCCCCGGTCACGGGCCCCGACCTGTGGAAGGGGAAGGCCTGGGTCTTCCTGGTGAAGGCGTCCGACCACGCCACCACCGGTCTCGTCGCCGGTCTCGCCGCCGTCGGTTTCCTCGTCCTCGCCCGCTTCGGCCTGATGCTGCTGCTGTCCGGCGCGCACGCCCGCCGTACCCGGCGGCGCGACTTCCGCTGGGGCGAACGGCCGGTCACCGAGCCGGTGTCGGTGCTGGTGCCGGCGTACAACGAGGCCAAGTGCATCGAGAACACGGTCCGTTCGCTGATGCGCAGCGAGCATCCGATCGAGGTGCTCGTCGTGGACGACGGTTCTTCGGACGGCACGGCGGAGATCGTCGAGGCGATGGGCCTGCCCGGCGTCCGGGTGATCCGCCAGGAGAACGCGGGCAAGCCGGCCGCCCTCAACCGGGGCCTGGCGAACGCCCGGTACGATTTGGTCGTGATGATGGACGGCGACACCGTCTTCGAACCGGCCACCGTCCGCGAACTCGTCCAGCCCTTCGCCGATCCGCGCGTCGGCGCCGTCGCCGGCAACGCCAAGGTCGGCAACAAGAACACGCTCATCGGCGCGTGGCAGCACATCGAGTACGTGATGGGCTTCAACCTCGACCGCCGGATGTACGACGTCCTGCGCTGCATGCCGACCATCCCCGGCGCGGTCGGGGCGTTCCGCAGGTCCGCCCTGGAACGCGTCGGCGGCATGAGCGACGACACGCTCGCCGAGGACACCGACATCACGATGGCCCTGCACCGCGACGGCTGGCGCGTGGTGTACGCAGAGAAGGCCCGTGCCTGGACCGAGGCACCGGAGTCGGTCCAGCAGCTGTGGTCCCAGCGTTACCGCTGGTCCTACGGCACCATGCAGGCCATCTGGAAGCACCGCCGCGCGCTGTTCGAGCGGGGCCCGTCGGGCCGGTTCGGCCGGGTCGGGCTGCCGCTTGTCTCCCTCTTCATGGTCGTCGCCCCGCTGCTGGCCCCGCTGATCGACCTGTTCCTCGTCTACGGGCTGGTCTTCGGCCCGACCGGGAAGACGATCGTGGCCTGGTTCGCCGTCCTGGCCGTCCAGGCGACCTGTGCGGCCTGTGCCTTCCGTCTGGACCGTGAGCCCCTGACCCCGTTGCTCTCCCTCCCCCTCCAACAGCTCCTCTACCGCCAGCTCATGTACGTCGTCCTGCTCCAGTCCTGGATCACCGCCCTCACCGGTGGCCGCCTGCGCTGGCAGAAACTCCGCCGCACGGGCGGAGTGGCGGCCCCGCCGGAGGCACCGGCCGAGCGGCGGCCGGAGGGGGCCCCGGTGGGCTGACCGGCAGGGCACCGCCTTGGCGCGGCACCGTGGTGCTCCGCGCCCGGGGACACCGGGGCCGGCCGCCTCACCGGCCGCTGTCCGCCCGAGTGAGAGCAACGTTCCCTTCCGGTCACCCACAGCCACAGGGCCGGAAACGCGCCCTCCCTACCTTCGGGCTCAGTCAGCGGTCGGCAGAGCGAGCGGACCGAGCAGCCGGAGCACCGTGGAGGCGTGATGACAGTCCCAGCCCGAACCCGTCGCAGTGGCCGCTGGATCGAGCGCTGGGATCCGGAGGACGAGGCCTTCTGGGAGGCGACCGGGGAGCGGATCGCCCGCCGGAACCTGTGGTTCTCCGTGATCAGCGAGCACATCGGGTTCTCCGTCTGGACCATGTGGTCCGTGCTGGTCCTGTTCATGGGCCCGGAGTACGGCCTCACTCCCGCCGACAAGTTCCTGCTGACCTCGATGGTCACGCTGGTCGGCGCGGTCGTCCGGGTGCCGTACACCTTCGCGGTGGCCCTCTTCGGCGGCCGTAACTGGACGGTCGTCTCGGCGGGCCTGCTGCTCGTCCCGACCGTCGTCGCGTTCGCGGTGATGGAGCCGGGGACGTCCTTCTCCACCTTCCTCGTGGTGGGCCTGCTGGCCGGGATCGGCGGCGGCAACTTCGCCTCCTCGATGACCAACATCAACGCCTTCTTCCCGCTGCGGAAGAAGGGATGGGCCCTCGGCCTCAACGCGGGCGGCGGCAACATCGGCGTGCCCGTCCTCCAGCTCGTGGCGCTCGCCGTCATCGGCGCGAACGGCGGCCCGCGGCTGCTGCTCGGGATCTACATCCCGCTGATCGTCGTGGCCGCCGTGCTCGCCGCGCTGTTCATGGACAACCTGGCCTCGGTGCGCAACGACACCGGTGCGGCCCGGGACGCCGCGAAGGACCCCCACACCTGGATCATGGCCTTCCTCTACGTGGGCACCTTCGGCTCCTTCATCGGCTACAGCTTCGCCTTCGGCCAGGTGCTGACCAACCAGTTCGGCCGGACCCCGCTGCAGGCGGCGTACCTCACCTTCATCGGCCCGCTGCTCGGCTCCCTGATCCGCCCCGTCGGCGGCCGGCTCGCCGACCGCTACGGCGGCGCCCGCATCACCCTGTGGAACTACGTCGGCATGGCCGCCGCCACCGCCGTCCTCGTCGTCGCCGGCATGCAGAAGTCGCTGCCGCTGTTCGTCTCCGTCTTCGTCGTCCTGTTCGTGCTCAGCGGGCTCGGCAACGGGTCGACGTACAAGATGATCCCCGGCATCTTCCAGGCCAAGGCGGTCGCCCAGGGCCTTGCGGGCGAGGAGGCCGTCCTCCACGGCCGGCGGCTGTCCGGCGCCGCCATGGGGCTCATCGGTGCGGTCGGAGCGCTCGGCGGGGTCGGCATCAACCTCGCCTTCCGCCAGTCCTTCCTCTCCTATGGCTCCGGAACCGGCGCGTTCGTCGCCTTCCTCGCCTTCTACGGTGTGTGCTTCGCGGTCACCTGGGCCGTATACCTTCGCCGCCCGATCACGCAGGTTTCGGCCACGGCGTCCACCTCGGAGGCGAAGACCCAGCTCAGCTATGCCGAGGTGTGACGTAACACCGGTGACATCAAGCCGAACCGAGCCTGTCACGCTTCGTTGACAGGCTCGATCGGCGTGCCGGTCAGCTAGGAGAGCCCCATGTACGACGTAGAGCAGCAATCCGAGCACGGCCCCCTCGCCGGGTTCACCGTGGGCGTCACCGCCGCGCGCCGGGCCGACGAGCTGGGCGTCCTGCTCCAGCGGCGCGGTGCCGTGGTCCTGCACGCCCCCGCCCTGCGGATCGTGCCGCTCGCCGACGACGGCGAACTGCTCGCCGCCACGAAGGAGATCATCGACCAGGTGCCGGACGTCGTCGTCGCCACCACGGCGATCGGCTTCCGGGGCTGGGTGGAGGCCGCCGACGGCTGGGGGCTCGGCGAGCAGCTGCTCGGCGGGCTGCGCGGGGTACGGCTGCTGGCCCGGGGCCCGAAGGTCAAGGGCGCCATACGCGCGGCCGGCCTCACGGAGGAGTGGTCACCCTCCTCGGAATCCCTGGCCGAGGTGCTCGACCGCCTCCTGGACGAAGGCGTGGACGGCCGGCGCATCGCCGTACAGCTGCACGGGGAGCCCCTGCCCGGTTTCGTGGAGTCCCTGCGGGCCGCCGGCGCGGAGGTCGTCCCCGTGCCGGTCTACCGCTGGATGCCCCCGGAGGACATCAGCCCCCTGGACCGTCTGCTCGACGCGGCCGTCACCCGCGGCCTGGACGCCGTCACCTTCACCAGCGCCCCCGCCGCGGCCTCCCTGCTGTCCCGCGCGGAGGAGCGGGGCCTGCTGGACGAGCTGCTGACGGCCCTGGCCCACGACGTCGTGCCGGCCTGCGTCGGCCCGGTCACCGCGCTGCCGTTGCAGGCCCGCGGGGTGGACACGGTCCAGCCGGAGCGCTTCCGCCTGGGCCCCCTGGTCCAGCTCCTCTGCCAGGAACTTCCGGCCCGCGCCAGGCCGTTGCCGATCGCCGGGCACCAGATGGAGATCCGCGGTCACGCCGTCCTGGTCGACGGCGACCTGAAGCCGGTCCCCCCGGCCGGCATGTCCCTGCTGCGCGCCCTCTCCCGCCGCCCCGGCTGGGTGGTGGCCCGCGCCGACCTGTTGCGCGCCCTGCCGGGCACGGGGCGCGACGAACACGCCGTGGAGACGGCGATGGCCCGCCTGCGTACGGCGCTCGGCGCCCCGAAGCTGATCCAGACGGTGGTGAAGCGCGGTTACCGGCTGGCCCTGGACCCGGCGACGGACGCGAAGTACGCGGACACCTGAGCCGGTGCCGGCTTCCCGCTCGCTGGGGAAGTTCGCCGGGGCGGGCCGGCAAGAAGGGCCGACCGGGCAACAGCACGGGGTACCAGGGGTTCCGGTGCACCCTCCGGACGGGCAGGGTGGGGGGAGGGACGGGACGGGTCCCTGCCCGCTTCGCGGTTTCTGCCTAGGCGGTGACTGGCACATGGCACTCGGTGGCGTCATGCCCCCCTACGAGTTGCGGTTCGATGCCGGGCGGGTCTGTCTGGACCTGCTCGCCACCACGCATCCGGGCGAACGGCTGGACGGGGTCGGGTCGTTGTGCGCGTGGATCGGGGGTGCCGGGCTCGTGCCGGCCGGTACGCCGCTGAGCCATGCCGACGGCTCCTGGGTGGCCGGGTTCCGGGAACTGCGGGGGCACCTGGGGCTGTTGGTGCGGGGGATGCAGGGCGCCGACACGGGGGCGTACGGGCGTGCCCTCGGGCGGGTCAACGAGGTCGCCCGGGGTGCGACTCCCGCCCTCGTCGCCGTCCGTGCGGAAGACGGCTGCCTCGTGCGGCAGTTGGCCGGTGCGCCCGAGTGCGCCGAGCTGCTCGCCGTCGTGGCCCGGGACACCGTCGAGTTGCTCACCGATCCCGTCGCCCGGGCCGCCGTACGGGAGTGCGAGGGCGACAATTGCCCCATCGTGTACCTGGACACGTCCCGCGGGCGCCGTCGGCGCTGGTGCTCCAGCGAGGTCTGCGGGAACCGGGAGCGGGTGGCCCGGCACCGGCGGCGAGCCGCGCTCGAGCGCGCCTGACGGGGCCGGGAGGGCCGTGGGGCGGAGTGATTTCCGTAACACCACGTTTTCGTTGCCGTCTACACGGGTAGCTCACGGCGCCTCCGGCGATGTGTCGGAAATGCAAAGATCACGCGGTGGGAATGTGTCTCCATGTCCCGCTCGTCACGTCACCGCAGAGAAATCTGTCACTCCGGTTTGAACACAAGGCGGCCCCGCTCCGTACGGGTGGGCGAGCGACCGACTGGGGGAACCCCCGGACACCGGAGGTGGGCGTGCGCAAGGATGCGGCCGTGGCCAATGAACGTGGAGCGAGGGCCCGACATCGCATGTCCTCATCGCAACCCTCCGAACCAGACGAGGAGCTGATGCGTGCCCTCTACCGGGAGCACGCAGGGCCCTTGCTCGCGTATGTCCTGCGGCTGGTCGCCGGTGACCGGCAGCGCGCCGAGGACGTCGTACAGGAAACGCTCATCCGTGCCTGGAAGAACGCCGGTCAGCTCAATCGGGCGACCGGTTCGGTACGCCCCTGGCTGGTGACGGTCGCACGCCGCATCGTCATCGACGGCCACCGCAGCCGGCAGGCCCGGCCGCAGGAGGTCGATCCGTCGCCGCTGGAGGTCATCCCCGCGGAGGACGAGATCGACAAGGCGCTGTGGCTGATGACGCTGTCGGACGCGCTCGACGACCTGACCCCGGCCCACCGGGAGGTGCTGGTCGAGACGTACTTCAAGGGGCGTACCGTCAATGAGGCGGCCGAGACGCTCGGTATACCGAGCGGCACGGTCCGTTCCCGGGTGTTCTACGCCCTGCGGTCGATGAAGCTGGCACTGGAGGAGCGGGGGGTGACGGCGTGATGAGCAACGGGTACGGGGGGATGCAGGGATTCGGACCAGGTGGTCCGGGTATGTCTGGTCCCATGAGCCCCAGTCAGGGATCTTCGGTGCCGAGCGAGCACGAGACCGTCGGCGCCTATGCCCTCGGGATCCTCGACGACGCCGAGGCAACCGCTTTCGAAGCGCATCTCGCGGGCTGCGAGTGGTGCGCCCAGCAACTGGACGAGCTGGCCGGGATGGAGCCGATGCTGGCCGCGCTCGCGGACCTGCCGGGCTCCGGCGGCACGACCGCCATCGGCGAGTCGCTGTCCGCCAGGCCGAGTCCCCGGCTGGCGGAGAAGCTCGTCGACGAGGTGGCCGAGCGGCGCGCCCAGAAGCGCCGGCGCAGCTTCTACATGATCGCTGCGGCCGCCGCGCTGATCATCGCCGGTCCGCTGGCCGCGGTGGCGGTGGGCGGCGGCTCGGACGAGGGCAAGCAGGTCGCCACGGCGACACCGGCCCAGCAGACGTTCCGGACGATGACCGACAAGAAGTCGGGCACGGACGCGTCGACCCACGTCAGCGCGACCGTCGCCACGGCGCAGAAGGCCTGGGGCACCGAGGCCGTTCTGGAGCTGAAGAACGTCAAGGGGCCGCTGAAGTGCTCCCTGGTGCTCGTGGCGAAGAACGGGCAGCGCGTGACCATGTCGTCGTGGTCCGTCCCGGACTGGGGGTACGGCATCCCGAACGCCACGTCCGAGAACGCGAAGAACCCGCTGTACATCGGCGGTGCCGCCGCGTTCCAGCCGAACGAGATCGATCACTTCGAGGTGGTCACCTTCGAGGGCAAGAAGCTGGTGCAGGTGGACGCGTAGCCTCTCCCGGCCCCCTTCGCGTACGGTTGACGGCTGCCCAGCACGTCAGAAGGGGGCCCGGTGGCCGCTCAGGTTCAGCAGTCCGCGGTCGGCTCGGTACACGACGCACACGATTCCGTGCGTGACCGAGAGATCAGCGTCGAACAGGAACACCTGGACCGGGTGTACCGGCGGCTCGAGGAGAAGATCCACGACGCCGAGTTCCTGCTGAGCGACGCGGCCAAGCGCGGCCAGGTCGGCACGCCCGGCGCGCTGGCCGAGCGGGACGCGCAGGTCTACCGGGCCGGCATCCACCTGAACCGGCTGAACAACGAGTTCGAGGACTTCCTCTTCGGGCGCATCGACCTGCTGCTCGGCAAGGACGGCAAGAAGGGTCCCGACGGCGCCTACACCTCGGTGGAGCCCGCCGAGGGCGCCGTACGGAACGACAACACCGCCGACATCGCCGAGACCCTGCACATCGGCCGCATCGGCGTCCTCGACGAGGACTACGCGCCGCTGGTCATCGACTGGCGGGCGCCCGCCGCGGCGCCCTTCTACCGTGCCACGCCGGTGGATCCGGGACGGGTGGTCCGGCGCCGGGTCATCCGGTCCAAGGGGCGCCGGGTGCTCGGCGTCGAGGACGACCTGATGCGGCCGGAGCTGACGGCCCACCTCGACGGCAGGGAACTGCCGGTCATCGGGGACGGTGCCCTCATGGCCGCACTCGGCCAGGCCCGCAGCCACACCATGCGGGACATCGTCTCCTCCATCCAGGCGGAGCAGGACCTGGTCATCCGCGCCCCCGCCGCCTCCATCACCTATGTCGAGGGCGGCCCGGGCACCGGGAAGACCGCCGTCGCCCTGCACCGCGCCGCCTACCTGCTCTACCAGGACCGGCGGCGGTACGCGGGCGGCATCCTGATCGTCTCGCCGACCCCGCTGCTCGTCGCCTACACCGAGGGCGTGCTGCCCTCGCTCGGCGAGGAGGGCCAGGTCGCGATCCGTGCGATCGGCTCCCTGGTCGACGGCGCGCAGGCCACGCTGTACGACTCGCCGGCCGTGGCCCGCGCCAAGGGCTCGTACCGGATGCTGAAGGTGCTGCGGAAGGCCGCCCGGGGTGCCCTGGAGCTGGGGCCGGCCGCTCCTGCGGGGCAGCTCGCCCTGGACGAGGGCACCGAACCGGAGCCGGTCACCGGCCCGCCCGCCCGGCTCCGTGTGGTCGCCTTCGGGCGCAGGCTGGAGCTGGAGGCCGACGAGCTGGAACGTATCCGCCGTACCGCCCTCGGCGGCACCGCGCCCGTCAACCTGCTCCGCCCCCGTGCCCGCAGGCTGCTGCTGGACGCGCTGTGGGCCAGATCCGGCGCCGCCACCCGGCACGCCGACCCGGAGCTGGCCGCCGAACTGCGCGCCTCCTTCGACGAGGACGTCACCACGGAGGACAGTTTCATCGGCTTCCTCGACGCCTGGTGGCCCGAGCTGACCCCGAAGGCCGTGCTCGCCGCCATGGCGGACGAGAAGCGGCTCGGCCGCTGGGCCCGGCGGATCCTCAACCCCGGCGAGGTCCGCAAGGTCGCCCGCTCCCTGAAGCGGGACGGCCACTCCGTGCACGACATCGCCGTGCTCGACGAGCTCCAGGCGATCCTCGGCGCGCCGCCCCGGCCCCGGAAGAAGCGCGACCTGGACCCGCTGGACCAGCTCACCGGCCTGGAGGAGCTGATGCCGGTGCGCGAGGAGACCCAGCGGGAGCGTGCCGAACGCCTCGCGCAGGAGCGCACCGAGTACGCGCACGTCATCGTGGACGAGGCGCAGGACCTCACGCCGATGCAGTGGCGCATGGTCGGCCGCCGGGGCCGGCACGCCACCTGGACGGTCGTCGGCGACCCGGCGCAGTCCTCCTGGTCCGACCCGGACGAGGCGGCCGAGGCCCGCGACGAGGCCCTGGGCACCCGGCCCCGGCGCCGCTTCCAGCTGACCGTGAACTACCGCAACCCGTCCGAGATCGCCGAGCTGGCCGCGAAGGTGCTCGCCCTCGCCATGCCGGGCTCCGAGGCGCCGAGCGCCGTACGGTCCACCGGGGTCGAGCCGCGCTTCAGCGTCGTGCGGGACGGCCTGGAGCGGACGGTCCGGGCGGAGGCCGAGCGGCTGCTCGGGCTGGTCGACGGCACCGTCGGCGTGGTCGTCGCGATGAACCGGCGCGAGGAGGCCAGGCGCTGGCTGGCCGGGCTCGGCGACCGGGTCGTGGCGCTCGGCAGCCTGGAGGCCAAGGGCCTGGAGTACGACGCGACGATCGTCGTCTCGCCCGCGGAGATCGCCGACGAGTCCCCGGCCGGCTTGCGCGTGCTCTACGTGGCGCTGACCCGCGCGACGCAGCAGCTGACGGTCGTCTCGGGGGAGCGGGACGAGCCGGACGCAGCCGGGGTGCCGGACCTGCTGCGGGACTAGGTCCCGAGGTGCTCCCGGATGAACTCCCGGATGAACTCTCGGCGCGGGAATGGCCGTCGGCGATCCGTTTGTTAGCCTTGATGTGGCACCGGCCCGATCCAAGCCCCCGGGCCCAACCTTTGTCCCTGCGAGGGACCACTTGCCGCGAGGCGAGCATGGCGGGTCGGTGTCACTGAACTTCGAGAGACCCACGTCCGATGTGACGTGGGTCTCTTTCTTTTGCCTGATCACTTCTCGTATGGTGGAAGTGGTTTTCCGAAATACGCACCCGGCTGGAAGCGCGCGTGAACAAAACGTCCGTAACCCAGGGCGACTACCACGTACTGAGCGGTAGGTGCGACGATCGGACGGCACAACTCGCGACACGGTGAAAGCAGAGGAAGTCGGCCATGGCAACGGCGCCCAGCGTCTCCTACTCGATGACCATCCGGTTGGAGGTGCCCGCGAGCGGAACAGCCGTCTCGCAGCTCACCACCGCCGTGGAGTCCTCCGGAGGCTCGGTCACCGGCCTCGACGTCACCGCGTCCGGGCACGAGAAGCTCCGTATCGACGTCACCATCGCGGCCACCTCCACGGCCCACGCCGAGGAGATCGTCGAGAAGCTGCGCGGTATCGAGGGCGTCACGCTGGGCAAGGTCTCGGACCGTACGTTCCTCATGCACCTCGGCGGCAAGATCGAGATGGCGTCGAAGCACCCCATCCGCAACCGTGACGACCTGTCCATGGTCTACACGCCCGGTGTCGCCCGCGTCTGCATGGCCATCGCCGAGAACCCCGAGGACGCCCGCCGCCTCACCATCAAGCGCAACTCCGTTGCGGTCGTGACGGACGGCTCCGCGGTGCTCGGCCTCGGCAACATCGGCCCGAAGGCCGCGCTGCCCGTCATGGAGGGCAAGGCGGCCCTCTTCAAGCGCTTCGCCGGCATCGACGCCTGGCCGATCTGCCTGGACACCCAGGACACCGACGCCATCGTCGAGATCGTCAAGGCGATCGCCCCCGGCTTCGCCGGCATCAACCTCGAGGACATCTCCGCGCCGCGCTGCTTCGAGATCGAGGCCCGGCTGCGCGAGGCCCTCGACATCCCCGTCTTCCACGACGACCAGCACGGCACCGCCATCGTCGTCCTCGCCGCCCTGACCAACGCCCTGCGCGTCACGGACAAGGCCATCGAGAACATCCGGGTCGTCATGTCCGGCGCCGGCGCGGCCGGCACGGCCATCCTCAAGCTGCTGATCGCGGCCGGTGTGAAGAACGCCGTCGTCGCCGACATCCACGGTGTCGTCCACGCGGGCCGTGAGGACCTGGTGGGCGCCCCGGCCGACTCGCCGCTGCGCTGGATCGCCGACAACACCAACCCCGAGGGCCTGACGGGCACCCTCAAGGAGGCCGTCCGCGGCGCCGAGGTCTTCATCGGCGTCTCCGCCCCGAACGTGCTCGACGGCGATGACGTGGCCGCCATGGCCGACGGTGCCATCGTGTTCGCGCTCGCGAACCCCGACCCCGAGGTGGACCCGGCGATCGCCCGCCAGACGGCGGCCGTCGTGGCCACCGGCCGCTCCGACTTCCCGAACCAGATCAACAACGTGCTGGTCTTCCCGGGCGTCTTCCGCGGCCTGCTGGACGCCCAGTCCCGCACGGTGAACACCGAGATGATGCTCGCCGCCGCAAAGGCCCTGGCCGACGTGGTGACCGAGGACGAGCTGAACCCGAACTACATCGTCCCCAGCGTCTTCAACGACAAGGTCGCGGGCGCGGTGGCCGGAGCGGTCCGCGAGGCCGCCAAGGCCGCCGGCGCGACGGCCTGATCCACCGCGTGCCGTACCGTGCAGGGGCTGTGAGGATCACCACGGCAGCCCCTGCGACGGCGCGTCGTGGAACCACCGGATGCCGGGCGCGCTCTAGGGTGACGGCCGAGCGGGCGCTTTTCGTGTGACTCCCCAGGGTGTTCCCACGACTCCTACGGGTGCCGGATTGGCTTTCCCGCCGCAGGTAGGGGCAGGATGCTCCCCCAGGGACTACGTCCAGGGGGCACCCCCAAGGGGCGCGAGCGCATCGGCATCGCAGTGCCTACTATGCGGCCCCGCCGCGTGGCACACCCCAACGGCAAGAAAAACACGGGAGTAACAACATGAACCGCAGTGAGCTGGTGGCCGCGCTGGCCGACCGCGCCGAGGTGACCCGCAAGGACGCCGACGCCGTGCTGGCCGCGTTCGCCGAGACCGTCGGCGAGATCGTCGCCAAGGGCGACGAGAAGGTCACCATCCCCGGCTTTCTGACCTTCGAGCGCACCCACCGTGCCGCTCGCACCGCGCGCAACCCGCAGACCGGCGAGCCCATCAACATCCCGGCCGGCTTCAGCGTGAAGGTCACCGCGGGCAGCAAGCTCAAGGAAGCCGCCAAGGGCAAGTAGGCGCAAGCGCTCCGCTGTGAGCGCCGTCCCACGTGAGCGCCGTGGGCGACTGCCGGTCCGCCGTGGCTGGTCGCGCAGTTCCCCACGCCCCTTCCGGGGCGTGCCTCAGCCGGAGACGCCGAAAGGGCGGCCCCCCTTCCACCGAGGGGAGCCGCCCTTTTGCCGTTTGCGGGGCCTGACCGGAGTTCTGCGGCCTAACCGAGTGCCTTGCCCGGCAGCTCGACCTTCGCGCCCAGTTCCACGAGCTTCTCCATGAAGTTCTCGTAGCCGCGGTTGATCAGGTCGATGCCGTGGACCCGGGACGTGCCCTCGGCGGCGAGGGCCGCGATGAGGTACGAGAAGCCGCCGCGCAGGTCGGGGATGACCAGGTCGGCGCCCTGGAGCTTGGTCGGGCCGGAGACGACCGCGGAGTGCAGGAAGTTGCGCTGGCCGAAGCGGCAGTCCGAGCCGCCCAGGCACTCGCGGTAGAGCTGGATGTGGGCGCCCATCTGGTTCAGGGCCGAGGTGAAGCCCAGACGGGACTCGTACACCGTCTCGTGGATGATGGACAGGCCCGTGGCCTGCGTCAGGGCCACCACCAGGGGCTGCTGCCAGTCCGTCTGGAAGCCCGGGTGGACGTCCGTCTCCAGGGCGATGGACTTCAGCTGGCCGCCGGGGTGCCAGAAGCGGATGCCCTCGTCGTCGATCTGGAAGGCGCCGCCCACCTTCCGGTAGGTGTTCAGGAACGTCATCATCGAGCGCTGCTGGGCGCCGCGGACGTAGATGTTGCCGTTGGTCGCGAGCGCGGCCGAAGCCCAGGACGCGGCTTCCAGGCGGTCGGACAGGGCGCGGTGGGTGTAGCCGCCGAGCTTGTCCACACCGGTGATGCGGATGGTCCGGTCGGTGTCCATCGCGATGATCGCGCCCATCTTCTGCAGCACGCAGATGAGGTCCTCGATCTCCGGCTCGACGGCCGCGTTGGACAACTCCGTGACGCCCTCGGCCAGTACGGCCGTCAGCAGCACCTGCTCGGTCGCGCCGACGGACGGGTACGGCAGGCGGATCTTCGTACCGCGCAGGCCCTTCGGCGCCTCCAGGTACTGCCCGTCGGCCCGCTTCTCGATGGTCGCGCCGAACTGCCGCAGCACGTCGAAGTGGAAGTCGATGGGACGGCCGCCGATGTCACAGCCGCCCAGGCCCGGGATGAACGCGTGGCCGAGGCGGTGCAGCAGCGGGCCGCAGAAGAGGATCGGGATACGGCTGGAACCCGCGTGGGCATCGATGTCAGCCACATTGGCGCTCTCGACGCGCGTCGGGTCCATCACCAGTTCGCCGGGCTCCTCGCCCGGACGGACCGTCACCCCGTGCAGCTGGAGCAGGCCGCGGACGACCCGCACGTCACGGATGTCCGGAACATTGCGCAGTCGGCTCGGCTCGCCGCCCAGCAGGGCGGCGACCATGGCCTTCGGCACGAGGTTCTTCGCACCGCGGACACGGATCTCGCCCTCCAGCGGGGTTCCGCCGTGGACAAGCAGGACATCGTCGTTGACGGTCATGAATCTCGCGTTCCGATGAGTTGGTCAGGGGCCGGCCGATCACTGTGCGCAGGGGCCGGGAAGACAGGGTAATCGCCGATTACCCCCCGCCCGTAAGCCCAAGTACGCCCCAGTCCCGTCATAGCTGTGTCACAACACGAACCGTTCCCCACCGGACACATGGGGTCACCGGCGCGCGGTCGTCCGCCCGCCGGCTTCCCGTGCGCCCTGAGCTGCCCTCACTCCCACGCCCCGGATTGGCTCCCCACACCAGGGCAAGATGCGGGATCATGTCTGGCATGACCGAGGTGTCCTCGCTCACAGGGCGGCTGCTCGTGGCCACTCCCGCCCTGGCGGACCCGAACTTCGACCGCGCGGTGGTGCTCCTTCTCGACCACGACGAGGAGGGCTCCCTGGGTGTCGTCCTCAACCGCCCCACCCCGGTGGACGTGGGCGACATCCTGGAGGGCTGGGCCGAGCTGGCCGGGGAGCCCGGCGTCGTCTTCCAGGGCGGGCCGGTCTCGCTGGACTCGGCTCTCGGCATCGCGGTCATCCCGGGCGGCGCGAGCGGTGACGGAGCTCCGCTCGGCTGGCGCCGGGTGCACGGCGCGATCGGCCTGGTCGACCTGGAGGCCCCGCCGGAACTGCTCGCCTCCGCCGTCGGGTCCCTGAGGATCTTCGCCGGATACGCCGGCTGGGGCCCGGGCCAGCTGGAGGACGAGCTGGTGGAGGGCGCCTGGTACGTCGTCGAGTCCGAACCGGGCGACGTGTCCTCGCCGGCCCCGGAGCGGCTCTGGCGCGAGGTGCTGCGCCGTCAGCGCAACGAGCTGGCGATGGTGGCCACGTATCCGGACGACCCGTCGCTCAACTGATGCCTGTGAGCTTCAGTACCCTGGCTGGTATGAGCACTCTTGAGCCCGAGCGCGGGACTGGTACGGGGACACTCGTAGAGCCGACGCCGCAGGTGTCCCACGGCGACGGCGACCACGAGCGCTTCGCCCACTACGTCCAGAAGGACAAGATCATGGCGAGCGCCCTCGACGGCACCCCCGTCGTGGCGCTGTGCGGCAAGGTCTGGGTGCCGGGCCGCGACCCGAAGAAGTACCCCGTGTGCCCCATGTGCAAGGAGATCTACGAGTCCATGGGCAGCGGTGGCGACGAGGGCAAGGGCAAGGGCGGCGACAAGTAGCCCCCGGCCCGCCTGCCGGTGATGAGGTCCCCGGGACCGCGTTGTGAAGCGCGGCCCGGGGACCTTTCCGCTTTTCGGATCGCAAGTGGTCCAGACCTCTTGTGAGGGGCCCGCGCAATCCCTAGCCTTCGCTCTGTTGTGCAGGGTGAAGCAGGCGTTGCGTGCTACGCAACGCACCGCGGGGTGAGGGGCTGATCTCATGGAACTGATTCCGGCGCCGGATGCCGTCGAGGGACCGACGCGGCGCCATGTGACGCTCGACCACGACACCACCCTGTGGGCCGGCCCGGGTACCGACCGCACCGAACGCTGGCTGCGGGCCACGCTCGGCGCCGCCCTGGGCCTGCCGCTGCGGCCCGGCCCGCAGGACGGCCGCAACGGAGTGCGGCTGCTCCTGGACGACACCCTGGAAGCCGAGGCGTACCGGCTCGGCGCCGTCCCGGACCGGGGCGTGGAGATCCGCGGCGGCGGGCCCGCCGGCGTGTTCTGGGGCGCGCAGACCCTGCGCCAGCTCCTCGGCCCCGACGCCTTCCGGCGTGCCCCCGTACGCCCGGACACCACCCTCGCCGTCCCCCACCAGGTCATCGAGGACGCCCCGCGCTTCCGCTGGCGCGGCCTGCTCCTCGACGTGGCCCGGCACTTCATGTCCAAGGACGGCGTGCTGCGCTATCTGGACCTGATGGCCGCCCACAAACTCAACGTCCTGCACCTCCACCTGACGGACGACCAGGGCTGGCGCATCGAGATCAGGCGGTATCCCAAACTGGCCGAGACCGCTTCCTGGCGGGCCCGGACGCGATTCGGTCACCGCGCCTCACCGCTCTGGGAGGAGAAGCCGCACGGGGGTCACTACACCCAGGACGACATCCGGGAGATCGTCGCCTACGCCGCCGAACGGCATATCAGCGTCGTCCCGGAGATCGACGTACCGGGCCATTCGCAGGCCGCCGTCGCCGCGTATCCCGAACTCGGCAACACCGACGTCATCGACACCACCGCCCTTTCCGTCTGGGACGACTGGGGCATCTCCGCCAACGTACTGGCCCCCACCGACACCACCCTGCGGTTCTACGAGGGGGTGTTCGAGGAAGTCCTGGAGCTGTTCCCCGCGGACGCGGCCGAGTTCTCGCGGTTCGTCCACATCGGCGGCGACGAGTGCCCCAAGGGGCAGTGGGCCGAGTCCGTGGCCGCCAAGACCCGCATGGCCGACCTCGGCCTCGCCGACGAGGACCAACTGCAGGCCTGGTTCGTCGGGCACTTCGACGCCTGGCTCGCCGCGCGCGGACGCCGCCTCATCGGCTGGGACGAGATCCTCGAGGGCGGGCTCGTGCCGGGCGCCGCGGTCTCTTCCTGGCGCGGCTACGCGGGCGGGATCGCCGCCGCGCGGGCCGGCCACGACGTGGTCATGTGCCCCGAGCAGTACGTGTACCTGGACCACCGTCAGGCCCCGGGCGAGGACGAGCCGGTGCCGATCGGCTTCGTCCGCACCCTGGAGGACGTCTACCGGTTCGAACCCGTGCCGGAGGGACTCACCGAGGAGGAGGCCGGGCATGTGCTGGGCACCCAGGCCAACGTGTGGACCGAGGTGATGGAAGATATCGCGCGCGTCGACTACCAGGCCTTTCCCCGGCTCGCGGCCTTCGCCGAGGTCGCCTGGAGCCGGCTGCCCGCCCCGGCGGAACGGGACTTCGCGGACTTCGAGCGCCGGATGGCCACCCATTACCGGCGACTTGACGCCCTCGGCGTCGGCTACCGGCCGCCCACCGGACCCCGGCCGTGGCAGCGTCGCCCCGGTGTGCCCGGCCGCCCGATCGAGGGACCGCCGCCGGCGAGGTGACCGGGAAGCCACCCCGTCGCGTGCCCCGGAACCCTCGAACAGGTGCCGCGTCCCCTCGAACCCTCGAACAGGTGCCGCGTCCCCCCGAACCCTCGAACACGTTCCGCGTACCCCTGAACCCTCGAACAGGTAACGGGAAAACCACGACAGGATCACCGAAGAGTGGCAATCGGTGCGCACCGGTGATGCCGTGCGAAAACGGACCATCTCGCCGGTGAGGTGGGCGAATGCCTCCTAGCGGACCCCCGCGTTCGGGCCTTGCGAAGATGTGCCAGAGTTGCGTCGTCCGCCCTGTCAGCACGTACCGTACGGCAGCACAGGCGGGACCAGGTGGGGCAGCGGGAAGGGGCAGCCGGTTTGACCACGCACGCACCGCAGGCGGCGCAGGCCGTCACGCTGCCCACGACGCTGGACGAGGCCGTGGCGGCCCTCACCGCCATGCCCGCCGCCGTCCCGGTCGCGGGCGGCACCGACCTGATGGCCGCCGTCAACTCCGGCCAGCTCAGGCCCGCCGCCCTGGTGGGCCTCGGCCGGATCAGCGAGATCCGCGGCTGGCAGTACCAGGACGGCCACGCGCTGCTCGGCGCCGGCCTCACGCACGCGCGCATGGGCCGCCCGGACTTCGCGGCACTGATCCCGGCGCTCGCCGCCGCCGCGCGCGCCGCGGGCCCGCCGCACATCCGCAACGCGGGCACCCTGGGCGGCAACATCGCCACGGCCGCCCCCACCGGGGACGCGCTGCCGGTGCTGGCCGCCCTGGAAGCGACGCTGATCATCGCGGGCCCGGGCGGAGCCCGCCGGGAGATCCCGGTGTCGCACCTGCTGGCCGGCGTGGAGATGCTCCGCGGTGGCGAACTCATCGGCTACGTGCGCGTACCGCTGCTGCACGCCCCGCAGGTCTTCCTGAAGGCGACCGGGCGCACCGGACCCGGCCGTGCGGTGGCGTCCGTGGCCGTCGTCCTCGACCCCGCCCGGCGCGGTGTGCGCTGCGCCGTCGGGGCCATAGCGCCCATGCCGCTGCGGCCCCTGGAGGCCGAGGAGTGGGTCGCGCAGCTCATCGACTGGGACAACGACCGCGCCCTCGTCCCGGAGGCCCTGCACGCCTTCGGCGAGTACGTCGCCGCGGCCTGCATCCCCGACCCGGCTCCCGAGCCCGACGGCTCGGTGACCCCGCTTCCGCCCGCCGTACTGCACCTGCGGCGCACCGTCGCCGCGCTGGCCCGACGAGCACTGGGGAGGGCGCTGTCGTGACCGACGACCAGCACGGAGAGGGCACGTCCCAGGGCGGCGGCCGCTGGAACCCGCTGCCCCAGGGCGACTACGACGACGGCGCCACCGCCTTCGTCAAGCTCCCCGAGGGCGGGATCGAGGCCCTGCTGTCCGGCGACAGCCCGCTGGCCGCGCCCGGACACGGCTACGTGCCGCCGCGGATAACGGCCACGCACCCCGCCCCCGACGCGTGGCCCGCGCCCGAGGCCGGCAGCCAGTGGCCCGACCCGAACGCCACGCCGGCCCAGCCGCAGGCCGCCGACGACCGGTTCACGTACCAGCCCGGTGCCACCCAGCACTGGACCTTCGAGGAGCCCGCGGCGCCGGCCGCCCCGGGGCACGACGTCACCGGGCAGTGGTCCATCCCCGTCGCCGGCGGCGACCTTCCGGACGAATCGGGCGAGTTCACCACGTCCTCGCTGGTCGAGCAGTGGGGCGGCACCCCGCCCGCCACGCTGCCCGGCGGCGCGCCCGCGCCCTGGGCGACGGACGGCGCGGGCCGGTCCTGGAGCCGCACCGCGACTCCGCAGACCCCGGCCGGCCCCGACGCCCCCGCCCCTGCTCCCGCAGACCACACCGACCAAACCGACCAAACCGACCACACCGGTCACACGGCCCTGCCGGACCACACCGGCGCACACCCGGCGGGCGGCACACCGACGCCCGCGCCCGACGCGTACGGTCCGCAGGACGGATTCGTCCCGGACGACGGGTACGGGCACGACGGGTACGGGCACGGGCCGGCAGGCCACGAGCCCGACCGTCCGGTGCAGGCCGGGCAGTTCGAGGACGGGTCCGCGGAGCACGGGTCCGCGGAAGCCCGGTCCGCGGAAGCCCGGTACGCGGAGAACGGGTCCGCCGAGGCCGAGCACGCGGAGAACGGGCGGCCGGAAGACGGGTACGAGGGCGCCGGCTACGAGGACGCTGGGTACAAGGGCGCCGGGCATGCGGAAGCCGGGCAGGCGCGGGACGCGTACGCGGACCCGGGGCACGCTGAGGCGGGGCCGTCGGAGGCCGGGTACGCCGATGCAGGGCACGCCGAGGCCGGGCGGCCGGAGGCCGGGTACCACGGTGCCGGTCCCGCGGGCCCGCGGGACGGCGACACGCCCGGCGGTCCGGCCGCACAGGCGGCGCCCGGAGAGCCGTTCCCGGGCGCGCACGGGCCCACCGAGCCGGGCCCGGTGCCGGACGCGGACGCACACGGCCTCGCCGAGGCCCCAGAACGCCCCGCTGACGGCCCCGCGGGACACGACCGGCCCACGGGTCGGACCAGGGCCTCGCAGCCCGCGACAACGCCTGTCACGGCCGAAACGGCGGCACCCCCGGCCTCGACGGCGACTGAGGGCCCCGCTTCCACCGCCGGCGCGGCCGGCGCCCGGGAGACGCCGGACACGCCCGGCACCGAGACGGCGGACGCCGGCCTCGCCGCGGGTCCGCTCCTGACGGACGAGCCCGGCGAGACCGCCGACGCCGCCGGCCCGCCCGAGGAGGCCGCGCCCGCGCGGGAGGCCGCCCCCGAGGGCACCGAGGAGCAGGCCGCCCTCCCGCCGCACGACGACCACCCCCTCGCCTCCTACGTCCTGCGCGTCAACAGCACCGACCGCCCCGTCACCGACGCCTGGATCGGCGAGTCCCTGCTGTACGTGCTGCGCGAGCGGCTCGGCCTCGCGGGCGCCAAGGACGGCTGCTCGCAGGGCGAGTGCGGGGCGTGCAACGTGCAGGTGGACGGCCGCCTGGTCGCCTCCTGCCTGGTCCCGGCGGTCACCGCGGCCGGCAGCGAGGTGCGCACGGTCGAGGGCCTGGCCGCCGACGGCCGGCCCTCCGACGTGCAGCGCGCGCTCGCCCGGTGCGGTGCCGTGCAGTGCGGTTTCTGCGTGCCCGGCATGGCGATGACCGTGCACGACCTGCTGGAGGGCAACCCGGCGCCGACCGAGCTGGAGACCCGGCAGGCGCTGTGCGGCAACCTGTGCCGCTGCACCGGCTACCGCGGTGTCCTGGATGCCGTGAAGGAGGTCGTCGCCGAGCGCGAGACGTCCCAGGCCGGCGCCGAGACGGACGCGGAAGAGGCACGTATTCCGCACCAGGCGGGCCCCGGCTCCGGCGGCGTCCACCCGTCGGCGTTCGAGGCGCCGGGCGCGTTCGCCACCCCGCAGACGCCGGGCTCCTACGAGGCGGCTCCCGACGGCTACGGGGACACGCAGGGCGGCACGTACGCGGACACGCAGGGCGGCGCGTACGGCGACACCCCGGGTGCCTACGGCGACACGCCGGACCCGTACGGCACACCGCCGGGTCCGCAGGACCAGCACTACGGCCAGGACGGAGGCCAGGCGTGAGCAACGAAGCCGGCACCGCGACCACCGCCGCGGAACCCGTTCCCGCGGCCGAGCCGTTGCCGCACGGCATCGGCGCGTCCCTGCCGCACGCCGACGCCCGCGCCAAGACCGAGGGCACCTTCCCGTACGCGGCCGACCTGTGGGCCGAGGGCCTGCTCTGGGCGGCCGTACTGCGCTCCCCGCACGCGCACGCGCGCATCGTCTCCATCGACACCACCCATGCGCGCGAGATGCCCGGCGTACGGGCCGTCATCACCCACGAGGACGTCCCCGGCACGCCCCGCCACGGCCGGGGCACGCCCGACCGGCCGGTGTTCGCCTCCGAGGTCGTACGGCACCACGGCGAGCCCATCGCCGCCGTCGCCGCCGACCACCCGGACACCGCGCGGATGGCCGCCGCTGCCGTCATCGTCGAGTACGAGGTGCTCGACCCGGTGACCGACCCCGAGCAGGCCTTCGAGGCGGAGCCGCTGCACCCCGACGGCAACCTGATCCGGCACATCCCGCTGCGCCACGGCGACCCGGACTCGGCCGGCGAGGTGGTGGTCGAGGGCCTGTACCGCATCGGCCGCCAGGACCCGGCCCCGATCGGCGCCGAGGCCGGGCTCGCCGTACCGCGGCCCGACGGCGGGGTGGAGCTGTACCTGGCCTCCACAGACCCGCACGCCGACCGCAACACGGCCGCCGCCTGCTACGGCCTGTCCCCCGATCGAGTGAAGATCGTCGTCACCGGGGTGCCGGGCGCCACGGCCGACCGCGAGGACCAGGGCTTCCAGCTCCCGCTCGGCCTGCTCGCCCTCAAGACCGGCTGCCCGGTGAAACTCACCGCCACGCGCGAGGAGTCCTTCCTCGGCCACGCCCACCGCCACCCCACCCTGCTGCGCTACCGGCACCACGCCGACGCCGACGGCAAGCTGGTCAAGGTCGAGGCGCAGATCCTGCTGGACGCGGGCGCGTACGCCGACACCTCCTCCGAGGCCCTCGCCGCCGCCGTCTCCTTCGCGTGTGGCCCGTACGTCGTCCCCAACGCCTTCATCGAGGGCTGGGCCGTCCGCACCAACAACCCGCCCTCCGGCCATGTGCGCGGCGAGGGTGCCCTGCAGGTCTGCGCCGCCTACGAGGCCCAGATGGACAAGCTCGCGAAGAAACTCGGCCTGGACTCGGCCGAGCTGCGCCTGCGCAACGTCCTCGCCACCGGAGACGTGCTGCCGATCGGCCAGACCGTGACCTGCCCGGCGCCGGTCGCCGAACTCCTCCAGGCGGTAAGGGACTTCCCGCTGCCCGCGCTGCCCAAGGACACGCCCGAGGAGGAGTGGCTGCTGCCCGGCGGACCCGAGGGCGCGGGCGAACCGGGCGCGGTGCGCCGCGGCGTCGGCTACGGCCTGGGCATGGTGCACATGCTCGGCGCGGAGGGCGCCGACGAGGTGTCCACGGCGACGGTCAAGGTCCACGACGGCATCGCCACCGTGCTCTGCGCGGCGGTGGAGACGGGCCAGGGCTTCACCACCCTCGCCCGGCAGATCGTCCAGGAGACCCTCGGCATCGAGGAAGTCCACGTCGCCCCCGTCGACACCGACCAGCCGCCGGCCGGCGCGGGCTGCCGGGGCCGGCACACCTGGGTGTCCGGCGGCGCGGTGGAGCGGGCCGCGAAGATGGTCCGCACGCAGCTGCTGCAGCCCCTCGCGCACAAGTTCGGCATGTCCACCGAGCTGCTCCAGATCACCGACGGCAAGATCACCTCGTACGACGGCGTCCTCTCGACGACCGTCACCGAGGCGATGGAGGGCAAGGAACTGTGGGCCACGGCCCAGTGCCGCCCGCACCCCACCGAGCCCCTGGACGCCGCCGGCCAGGGCGACGCCTTCGTGGGCCTGGCCTTCTGCGCCATCCGCGCGGTCGTGGACGTCGACGTCGAGCTGGGCTCGGTGCGCGTGGTGGAGCTGGCGGTGGCCCAGGACGTGGGCCAGGTGCTGAACCCGGCGCAACTCGCGGCACGCATCGAGGCGGGCGTCACCCAGGGCGTCGGCATCGCCCTCACGGAGAACCTCCGCACGCCCCGCGGCCTGGTCCGGCACCCCGACCTGACCGGCTACGCACTCCCGACCGCGCTGGACGCGCCCGACATCCGCATCGTCAGACTGGTCGAGGAGCGTGACGTGGTCGCCCCCTTCGGCGCCAAGTCCGTCAGCGCGGTTCCGGTGGTCACCGCTCCCGCGGCGATCGCCTCCGCCGTGCGCGCGGCCACCGGCCGCCCGGTCAACCGCCTCCCGATCCGCCCGCAGGCGGCGGTGGTCACGGACCGCTGAGCAGGTCCGGCGAGACGCCGCCGGTACGAGCCACCGGCCGGTGGATCCGCGGACGGTCCTCGCGTTCGTCACGGGCTCCGGCCGTGCTGCTGAGCATGGTCCGGTGCTTCGTGGCACGGTACCGCTTCGTGCAACGGATACCACTTCGTGTGACTGATACCGCTTCATGTGATGGACGGCGATGTCCCGTTCACCGGACGGTGGCCGCGAGCGAGCCGGCGGTGACCCGGCACCTCCTCCCACCCCGCCACGGCAGCCGGCCGGAGGCGATTCCCGCAGGCACGCAACGGCCCCGGGGCGCCCGACGTCCTTTCCCGCGAGGGCCGTTGTCAGTGGGGCGGCGTAGTGTGCTGAGCAGTGAGGGCACCTGTCCGAGGGCCGCGTACGCCGGTGTACGCACGCCTGTCACGCACGGGGAAGATCGCGGGGGAGCGATGAGCACGACCGACGCCGGATTTCCGGCGATCACGCTGACCGAGGCGGAGCTGGAACGCTACGTCACGCACGCGCCGACGCGCGGCCTGCTCACGGGCCCCGGTCTGCCCGCGGACACCGACCTGCTGACCTTCTCCCCGCTGCGCACGCACGGCCTGCGCACGCTCGCCGACGCCGCCGACGGCCCCCTCCGTCTGGCGGAGGAACTGCGCAGCCGCCTGGTGATAGGGGAACTCCTCACCCCGGCCGGCATGAAGCGCGAGTCGATCCTGCTCGACGGCGCCACGGGCGAGATCACGACGGCCTACCTGGTCGACCCGTCCGACCCGCGCCCCTTCGCGCCCTCCCTGCACACCCTGCTGCGGTTCGCCGCGGTCACCGAGGAACTGTCCGGCCTGCGCGGCCGTTTCGCCTCGCTGTCCGGCCAGTACGGCCCCAAGACGGTGACCGAGGCCTCCCGCCGGCTTCTCGCCCTCTTCGAGGAGGGCACGGACGGTGAGGTCCCGCCGTACTGGAAGGCGGCGGCCCTGATCCGCCCGCTCGCCCTCATCGCCGGCCCGGGCACCGCCTCGGGCCTCACCCTCGACGTGCCCCCGCGCGTCCTGGACCAGGAGTTCGGCCAGGGCAGGATGGCCCGCTTCGAGGAGGTCGACTTCCCGCCGACGCTCACCCACGAGCCCACCCGGCGCTTCCTGCGCGAGACGGGGCTGCCGGAGGAGGCGGTCTTCTTCCGCACCGACACGGACGTGCCGCTGCCGACCCTGCGGGAGTACTTCACGCAGGAGCGCGCCGACTACCCCGGCGAACTCCCCGCCCACTGCGACCACTTGATCCGCCTCGGGTACCTGCTGGAGGAGAACAGCCTGGTGGTCGACGGCAGAACGGGTGCGGTCCTCACCTTCAGCGAGCCCGAAGCCACACTCCACCCGCTGAACACCGACGTCTCCACCCTGTCCTTCACGCTCTGGCTCCTGCACCACGAGCGCAGGATCGACACCCACCTGTCCGGCGAACTGGCGACGACCGCCTACGACCAGCTGGCCGCCGCCATGATCCACACCCTGAACTCCCTGGATCCCACGGGCACCCTGTCCGACACCACCTGGCACTACTGGACGGAGCTGTTCCAGGACGAGGCGGGCGGGGTGCTCTGAATGCCGCGCCCTCTCAGGCCGTTGCCGTCGTGATGACGGCGAAGGGCGCACCGGCGGGGTCGAGGAACATGGCGAAGCGGCCGATGCCCTCGGCGTCGGTGGCCGGGATGATGACGGTGGCTCCGGCCTCACGGGCTCTGCCGACCGTCGCGTCGCAGTCGCTCACCTCGAAGTACGGATGCCACTCCGGTGTCGATCCGGCATCGAGGTTCTCCTGGGGCAGCTGCATCAGCCCGCCGTGGGCCGCCTCCTCGCCGGCACCGGCCGGGGTGAGGACGGTATAGGTCAGTTCCGGGCTCATGGCCAGATCGTTCATCTGCCAGGAGAACACCGACCGGTAGAACGCCTTCGCCGCCTCGGCGTCGGTGGTGTACAGCTCCACCCACGAGAGGCTGTCGGGGGCGCTGACGGCCTCCAGGCCGCCCGTCTCGCCGGGCTGCCAGACGGCGAAGTCCGCGCCCGTCGGGTCGGTGAAAGCGGCCATCCGCCCGAAGGAGAAGACATCCGCCGGGGCGACCCGGACCGTCCCGCCCCCCTGCTCCACGGCCTTGGCGGTGGCGCCGGCGTCCGGCGTCAGGAAGTACACCGTCCAGGAGGGGCTCGCCCCCTCTTCGGTGAGCGGGCCGAGCCCGGCGACCGTCCTGCCGTCCTTCCGGAAGAAGCCGTAACCGCCCGCCTCCGGTCCCGCCGACTGGAACTCCCAGCCGAAGACGGCGGAGTAGAAGGCAGCGCTCGCACCGGTGTCCGGGCTCCCCAGATCGAGCCAGTTCGGCGCGCCCGGCACATACGTGGTCGTCAGCATGGTGTGGTCCTCCACCGTGGGTTCGGGACACCGCGATACCCGGGTCCGCACTGAGGAACGAATACGGCCCTTCGAGGTTTCGTTCCCACGGCGCTGCCGACGGGCGGCGGGGGCCGGTTACTGACGGGTTCACAGGTCTTTGTAAGATCCGCTACGACCCAACTCAAGTTCAATTCATGGGGGATTCAACTCATGACCAAGCGCTTTTCCGCCCTGGCCGTCTCCGCGGCCATCGTCGGAGGCCTCTTCGTCACGTCGATGCCCGCTCACGCCGTCACCCCGGCCGGGCGGGGCGTCGTCTCCAAGGCCGCCATCACGTGCAACAAGAACCAGATGCGCCAGCAGATCGCCAACCTCAAGACCAAGGCCGCGAAGCTGAAGCAGCTGGGCGAGGACGCGGCGGCCCGCAAGGCGCTCGCCGACGCGGCCGCCATCCAGCGGAAGCTCGACGCGTGCATCAAGGCCGAGGACGAGGCGAGCAAGCCGTTCCCCGGCTAGTTCCCCGCTCGACGCGTGTGTGGCGCCGCCCGTCCGTTCCGCGGACGGCCGGCGCCACACACGCGTCACCGGGCCCGCGCACCGGAGGCCGTGGCGGGATCCCAACCCACGTAACCCACCTTGCGAGTTCGCCCGAGGGGGGCGGGACCCCCTGGCCCGGACGGTCTCGTGACCGAGCTCTCCCGTCGGACCACCGGCGTGATGTGATCCAGGACATGCACCTCTGAGCGATGACTTTGCCGCCGGCCGTCGGTCATGTGAGCGACAACTTCGGAGCCAGGAAGGCTTGGTCATGACTCACGCGCTCAGCGCCCCCCAGCAGGTCACCTCCGCCGCGACCGCGTCGCGCCCCGCGGTCCGGCGTGCCCTGGCCGGCGGCATGGTGGCGGGCCCGTTGTTCCTCGCGGCGGGGATCGTGCAGGGTCTCACGCGGGACGGGTTCGACTTCACCCGCAATGCGATCAGCCAGCTCGCCCTCGGTGAGGCGGGCTGGATCCAGACGGTCGACTTCCTGGTCACCGGGTGCTTGTTGATCGCCTGTGCCGGCGGACTGCGCAGAGAGCTGCGCGGTGGTGCGGCCGGCACCTGGGGGCCGGTACTGGTGGGGGTGTTCGGCGCCTCTTTCTGGGCCGCCGCGGCCTTCGAGGCCGACGCCGGCGCGGGATTCCCGGCCGGCGCCCCGGACGCCACCGCGCTGAGCGGGCACGGAACCGTCCACATGGCCGCCGGGATGGCCGGCTACCTCGCCCTGTGCGCCGCGTTCGTCGTCTTGGCCCGCCCGCTCGCCGCGCGCGGCCACCGTGGCTGGGCCGTGGCCTCGCGCCTCGTGCCCGTGGCCGTCCTGGCCGGCTTCATGGCCTCCGCCGCCTCCGTCCTGGCCTTCACCGTGGGCGCGGGTCTCGGTCTGCTGTGGCTGACCGCGGTGACGGCACGGCTCATCACCGCACCGGCGAAGAGCTGACCGACTGCCGCTCCCGCGTGCGCTCCCGCCTCCACGGGGACTGCGGCCCGTGGTCAGAGAAGAGCGCCGGGCGTGGAATCCGCGCCCAGATGGTCCGGCAGGCCGAAGAGCGGGAAGAGGCGGTCGGTGTCGCGGAAGGCCGTGATGTCTGTGATGCGGTCGCCGGAGAACTCGACGACCTGGAGGGCCCAGGGGGCGAAACCCGCACCGTCCGGGCGGGGGCGGTACTGCCCGAAGGCGGGGGTGCCGTTCGCCATGGCCGGGACGAGACGGGAGCCTCGCGCCGGGTGCGCCGGCGCAGGAGAGATCCGCCGGACGACCCTAGCCCGCTCCCGCCGGCCGCAGCAGTGCCGTCGTCGTGGCCGCTCCAAGACCACCACGGCGAACGGGGCCCGGCACCACGCCAGGCATCGCCTGCGGGCGGGTGCACCCCGGACCACGACGCGATGCGGTCGACCGAGACGAGGAGTGGGACGAACGAGTGACCGCGCGGCACCCCTCCAGGGGCGCCACGCGGCCGTTCTGCCGGATCAAGGCAGTAGAGGCCGTGGCGGGATTCGAACCCACGTAACTCGCTTTGCAGGCGAGCCCCTGAACCACTCGGGCACACGGCCGTGTTGTGTTGTCGTATCGGCCGTGGTGGGGTTCGAACCCACGTGACTCCCCGCGAGCGGAGCTCGCTGTCGGGTGCGGTGCGGGTGCGTCCCTGAACCACTCGGGCTCACGGCCGTGTACTTGCGACGAACGTACGGGGGTGCGGGCGGCGGGCTCAAGGAGATCGGCCGGGCTGCAACGGGACTGCCATGCGGCGTTCATGAAGCGGGCCGGGGTGTACGACCATCGGCCTAGTGGAGGTCGGACTCCCGACAGGGGCAATTGGTGGTTGTGGGCCTTACTCTGACCGCATGAGTGCCCTCGAGTCCCGTGACCCCGCCGTCCTCGCTGCATCCGTCGAGCAGGACGGCGGCGTGCTGAGCCGGTCGTACCGGGCGCTCAGCGTCGGGATCGTGTCCGTGGTGCTGCTCATCGCCTTCGAGGCGACCGCCGTCGGCACCGCGATGCCCGTTGCGGCGCGAGATCTGGACGGGGTGGCGCTGTACGCGTTCGCCTTCTCCGGGTACTTCACGACCAGCCTGTTCGGGATGGTGCTAGCCGGTCAGTGGTCCGACCGCCGGGGACCGCTGGGGGCGCTCACCACCGGCATCGGTGCCTTCGCGGCGGGACTGGTCGTCGCCGGGACCGCACAGGTCATGTGGGTGTTCATCCTCGGCCGGGCGGTGCAGGGCCTCGGCGGTGGGCTGGTCATCGTGGCCTTGTACGTCGTCGTCGGGCGGGCCTACCCGGAACGGCTGCGGCCCGCGATCATGGCGGCGTTCGCGGCCGGCTGGGTCGTACCGTCCATCGTCGGCCCCCTCGCCGCCGGCGCCGTCACCGAGCACCTCGGCTGGCGCTGGGTCTTCCTCGGCATCCCGGCGCTCGTCGTGTTCCCGCTCGCGCTCGCCCTGCCGCAGATACGGCGCCGGGCGTCGGGCCCGGTGGACGAGGAGGCCGGCGCCGGCTCCTTCGACCGGCGGCGCATCCGGCTCGCCCTCGCGATCTCTCTCGGCGCCGGGCTGCTGCAGTACGCCGCCCAGGACCTGCGCCCGCTCTCCCTGCTCCCGGGGCTGGCCGGTGTCGCGCTGCTCGCGCCGGCCGTCCTCGGGCTGCTGCCGCGCGGCACCTACCGGGCGGCCCGCGGTCTGCCCTCCGTCGTGCTGCTGCGCGGCCTGTCCGCCGGCTCCTTCATCGCCGCGGAGTCCTTCGTGCCGCTGATGCTGGTCACCCAGCGCGGTCTGTCGCCCACCCTTGCCGGGTTCTCGCTGGCGGCGGGCGGCGGCACCTGGGCGCTGGGGTCGTTCGTGCAGTCCCGGCCGCGCGTGGCCCCGTACCGGGAACGGCTGATGACCGTGGGCATGGTGCTGGTCGCCGCCGCGATCGTCACCGCGCCGAGCGTGCTCGTGCACTCCGTGCCGGTGTGGACCGTCGCCGTGGCCTGGGGCGTCGGCTGCTTCGGGATGGGGCTGGTGATCTCCTCCACCAGCGTGCTGCTGCTGAAGCTCTCCGCCCCGGAGGAGGCCGGCACCAACTCGGCCGCCCTCCAGATCTCCGACGCCCTCTCCAACGTCGTCCTCCTGGCGGCGACCGGCGCGGCCTTCGCGGCCCTGGGCGGCGGCACGGCGGCCGGCACGGCGGCGAGCACGGCCACGGCAGCCGACGGCGGCCGTCCCGCCGCCTTCGCCGCCGTCTTCCTGCCGATGGCGGTGGTGGCGCTGGCGGGGGCCTGGGTGACACGGCGGCTGCGGCGGCCGTGACCCCGAGAGAGCCAGCCGTAGCAGGTGCCGGCGCGGCGTGAACGATCTCCTCTGCTGTGACGTGGGTCCCACCCGCGGGCGACCCGGGGTCGTCCGCGGGTGGACCGGAGGGCGGCGCCGGTAGGGTGGCCCGGTTGTCATACGTAGCCGAGCCGCCCGACCCTGATCCACGGAGACCGTGACTACCACCGCCGCTTCCTCCGCTCACTCCCACCACCTCTCGCCCGCATTCCCGGGCCGGGCCCCCTGGGGTACCGCCAGCAAGCTGCGTGCCTGGCAGCAGGGGGCGATGGAGAAGTACATCCAGGAACAGCCGCGTGACTTCCTCGCCGTCGCCACGCCCGGCGCCGGCAAGACGACCTTCGCGCTGACGCTCGCCTCCTGGCTGCTGCACCACCACGTCGTGCAGCAGGTGACCGTGGTCGCGCCCACCGAGCACCTGAAGAAGCAGTGGGCGGAGGCGGCCGCCCGGATAGGGATCAAGCTGGACCCTGAGTACAGCGCGGGACCGCTCGGCCGGGAGTACGACGGGGTCGCCGTGACGTACGCCGGCGTCGGCGTACGGCCCATGCTGCACCGGAACCGGGTGGAGCAGCGCAAGACCCTCGTGATCCTGGACGAGATCCACCACGCCGGTGACTCCAAGTCCTGGGGCGAGGCCTGTCTGGAGGCCTTCGAACCCGCGACGCGGCGGCTCGCGCTGACCGGTACGCCGTTCCGGTCCGACACCAACCCCATCCCCTTCGTGACGTACGAGGAGGACAACGCCGGCATCCGGCGCTCCGCCGCCGACTACACGTACGGCTACGGGTCCGCGCTCGGCGACGGCGTCGTCCGGCCCGTCATCTTCCTCTCCTACAGCGGCAACATGCGCTGGCGCACGAAGGCCGGTGACGAGATCGCCGCCCGGCTCGGCGAGCCGATGACCAAGGACGCGGTCAGCCAGGCCTGGCGTACGGCCCTCGACCCGCGCGGTGACTGGATGCCGAGCGTGCTGCGCGCCGCCGACCAGCGGCTGACCGAGGTCAGGAAGGCCATTCCGGACGCGGGTGCGCTCGTCATCGCCTCCGACCAGGACTCCGCGCGCGCGTACGCCAAGCTGATCCGGGAGATCACCGGTACGAAGGCGACCCTCGTGCTCTCCGACGACGCCGGTGCCTCGAAGAAGATCGACGAGTTCAGCGACAGCAACGACCGGTGGATGGTCGCCGTCCGGATGGTGTCCGAGGGCGTCGACGTGCCGCGGCTGGCGGTCGGGGTGTACGCGACGACCATCTCGACTCCGCTGTTCTTCGCGCAGGCCGTCGGGCGCTTCGTACGGTCCCGGCGGCGCGGTGAGACCGCGTCCGTGTTCCTGCCGACCGTGCCCGATCTGCTGACCTTCGCCAACGAGATGGAGAAGGAGCGGGACCACGCCCTCGACAAGCCGAAGAAGGAGGGCGAGGAGGACCCGTACGCCGAATCCGAGAAGGAGATGGAGGAGGCGAACAGGGAGCAGGACGAGGACACCGGCGAGCAGGACATGCTGCCCTTCGAGGCGCTGGAGTCCGACGCCGTGTTCGACCGTGTGCTGTACGACGGCGCCGAGTTCGGCATGCAGGCCCACCCCGGGAGCGAGGAGGAGCAGGACTACCTGGGGATTCCGGGGCTGCTGGAGCCCGAGCAGGTGCAGTTGCTGCTGCAGAAGCGGCAGGCCCGGCAGATCTCGCACAGCCGGAAGAAGCCGGACAGCGAGGCCGATCTGCTGGAGCTGCCGGCCGAGCGGCGGCCGGTGGTCACGCACAAGGAGCTGATGGAGCTGCGGAAGCAGCTGAACACGCTGGTCGGCGCGTATGTGCACCAGAGTGGGAAGCCGCACGGGGTGATCCACACCGAGCTGCGGCGGGTGTGCGGGGGGCCGCCGAGTGCGGAGGCCACGGCGGGGCAGTTGCGGCAGCGGATCGACAAGGTGCGGGAGTGGGCTACGCGGATGCGGTGATCCGCCCGCCCGCCCCCCCGACTCGCCCGCCCACCCACCCGACTCGGCCGGCCAAGCCCTGACCGCCACGGGGCTCCGCCCCGGACCCCGGATGGGCGCCTGGCTTCCGAGCCGCTCACGACGTGACTGCCGCGGGACTCCGCCCCGGACCCCGGATGGGGCGGCCGGGTTACGTGCCGGTCGAGACGTGACTGCCACGGGGCTCCGCCCCGGACCCCGGGTGGGTGGCTGGGTTACGCGTCGGCCGCGACGTGACTGGCGCGGGGCTCTGCCCCGGGTCCCGGGTGGGCGGCTGGGTTACGTGCCGGTCGCGACCTGACCGGCGCGGGGTTCGCCCCGGACCCCTGGCGGGCGGCTGGGGCCGTGCCCGGGTGGGTGGCTGGGCCTCGGTCGCGGTGGGGGTTTGGAGCAGGGGATCGGGCTGTTCGCTTTGTTTCGGTCCTTTGTGCGGTGTGCGTATCCGGACGAATGCAGGCAGGCCGGATCTGGCCTTGCCCGGATTCTGGACGAAGACTTCCGCTCAGCGAACCGGCTTCGCTACTGTCCCGCTACGCACACGCCCCGTGGCAGCGCCGCCGCGGAGCGCAGCCGTGAAGCGACTCGGCCCGGAGCAGCCGGGCCGTTCTGCCGATCGGCGGCCTCTGAAGCGCGTCGCCGACGGGACTCGGTGACGCATCTGCCGCTCAGGGTCCGCCGACCTCACCACCAAAGGAGTGGGCGTCGTGACCGCGGAGACCTCTCAGACGCTCGACCGGGGACTGCGCGTCCTCAAATTGCTGGCCGACACGGACCACGGGCTGACCGTCACCGAGTTGTCCACCAAACTGGGCGTGAACCGGACCGTGGTGTACCGGTTGCTCGCCACGCTGGAGCAGCATGCGCTCGTACGCCGTGACTTGGGCGGACGAGCCCGGGTCGGGCTCGGGGTGCTGCGGCTCGGGCGGCAGGTGCATCCGCTGGTACGGGAGGCCGCGCTGCCCGCGTTGCGGTCGCTGGCCGAGGACATAGGGGCGACGGCGCATCTGACGCTCGTGGACGGGAGCGAGGCGCTGGCCGTAGCGGTGGTGGAGCCGACGTGGACCGACTATCACGTGGCCTACCGGGCCGGATTCCGGCATCCGCTGGACCGGGGTGCGGCCGGCAAGGCGATCCTCGCCGCGCGGCAGTCGCCGTCCGCCGATCCCGGGTACACGCTGACCCATGGTGAGCTGGAGGCGGGCGCGAGTGGGGCCGCCGCACCGCTGGTCGGGGTCACCGGGGTCGAGGGCAGCGTGGGTGTGGTGATGCTGGCGGATTCCGTGCCGGAGCGGGTGGGGGCGCGGGTGGTCGAGGCGGCGCGGGAGGTCGCGGAAGCGCTCCGCTGAGCGAGGGGCTCGGCTCCGCCCCGAAGGCGGGCGGGCTGGTGCGCGTCCTACGGCTTCGGCGCGAGGATGCGCGGGCCCTCCCCGGCCGTGCTTTGGCCGATCCGCAGATCCCGTCCATCGCCCTTTGGCCGATCCGCAGATCCCGTCCATCGCCCTTTGGCCGATCCGCAGATCCCTTCCCCTTTCCCGGTGCGCATCATCGAGGCACGTCCAGCTCGTCCGGCACCAGGAAGACCACCGCGCATGACCTCCCTCGATCTCACCGCCGACGTCGTGACCCTGACCCGGGCCCTCGTCGATCTGCCCTCCGAGAGCGGGGAGGAGGGGCGTATCGCGGATGCCGTCGAAGAGGCTCTGGGTGCCCTGCCTCACCTCGCCGTGGACCGTGTCGGTGATTCCGTCATCGCCCGTACCGACCTCGGCCGGCCCGAACGCGTCCTGCTGGCAGGGCACCTGGACACCGTGCCGGCCGCCGGGAACCTGCCCTCCCGGCTCGCCGGCGGCCGGGTGTACGGGCTCGGTGCCTGTGACATGAAGGGCGGGGTGGCCGTCGGTCTGCGGCTCGCGGCGACCGTGCCGGAGCCCGCCCGTGATGTCACCTACGTCTTCTACGAGTGCGAGGAGGTGGCGGGGGAGCGGAACGGGCTGGGGCGGATCGCCGCCGCCCGGCCGGGACTGCTGGAGGAGGCCGGCCTCGCCATCCTCATGGAGCCGTCCGACGCCGGTGTCGAGGCCGGCTGCCAGGGCATCCTCACCGCGGACATCGTGGTCGAGGGCGCCCGCGCGCACACCGCCCGCGCCTGGCAGGGCACCAACGCCGCGCACAAGGCGGGACGGGTGCTGCAGCGGCTCGACGCGCACATCCCGGAGCGGGTCGTGATCGACGGGCTGGAGTACCGGGAGGGGCTCAACGCCGTCGCCGTACGGGCCGGGGTCGCCGGGAACGTCGTACCCGACGAGTGCGTGGTGAGCGTCGACTGCCGTTTCGCGCCGAACCGCTCGCCCGAGGAGGCGGAGGCGTACGTGCGCGGGCTCTTCCCGGAGTACGAGGTCCGGGTCACCGAGGTCGTCGCCGGTGCGCCGCCGCATCTGGACCGGGTCGGCGGCCTTGCCGCGGCGCTGGGCGCCGAGCCGCGGCCCAAGCTGGGCTGGACGGACGTGGCCCGCTTCGCGGCGCTGGGCGTGCCTGCCCTCAACTACGGCCCCGGTGATCCGAAGCTGGCGCACACCGCGGGGGAGTACGTGCCCGTCGGGCATCTCGGGCAGTGTGAGGCCAGGCTCAGGGAGTGGCTCCGCTGAGCCCTGCCAGCACTCTCAACTGCAGCCAGAGCACGAGGCGTTCGTCGGGGTCGTCCAGGTCGATCCCGGCGTGCTGCTGGAGCTGCCGGAGGCGGTAGCGGCAGGTGTTGGGATGTACGGCCAGCAGCCTGGCCGCGCCCGCCATGTCGCAGCCCGCGTCGAACCAGCACACCAGCGTGCGGGCGTACTCGGTGCCGTGCCCGGCGTCGTACGCCAGCACCCGCCGCCAGCCGCCCGCACTCAACTCGCGCCGCTCGCGCATCACTTCGGACAGACGCAGCAGGACCACCCGGGTCCGGACCTCGTCGGCCGCGGCCACCGGCAGTTCCGCGTCCAGCACCCGCAGCACCAGGTCCGCGTCCGCCCGGGAGTCCGCGAGCCCGTCCGCTCCCGGCACCATCTCGCCCAGTGCCGCCCGAACCGGCACCCGCAGCGCCTGTCCGGCCCGGCCGACGATGTCCTCGGCGAGCCCGCGGTGGCGCTCCCCGGGACCGGGCAGCACCGCGTAGACCACCCCGTCCTCCAGCACGCACGCGTGCCGGCCGTACCGGGCCTCGCACTGCAGGCGTACGACGTCCAGCAGGCGCAGCGCGGTGCGCTCGGCGTCCGGGACGCTCGCGGCGGAGTCCAGCACGAAGGCCGCCACCCTGGCGGAACCGTCCATGCCCAGACGCGCGGCGGCCGTCGCCGCGTCGTCGGCCGTGCCGTCCAGCAGCCTGCGCAGCAGCTCGCTGCCCCGGTGCCGGGTCAGCTCCCGCGCGGCACGGGCCTGGAGCAGCAGCAGGGCTGCGGTGGAGGCGCCCTGGGCGAGGGTGTCCTCGGCGTCCGGGGCGAGCGAGCCGCCGTCGACGACCCACACCGAGCCGAGGGTCTCCCCGCCGGCCCGCACCGCCACCGCCAGCCGGGGGAGGTCCGCGTCGGTCAGGGCGGGCAGCCGCACCGGCCGGCCGGCGGCGAACATCCGCCGGTACTGCTCGGTGTTCATCGCGCTGGCCGGCACCTGCCGGCCGAGGATGCCCTGCCGGCGGTCCTCGTCCACCGGCTGGCCCGGGACCGTGGAGTAGGCGAGGATCCGCTGCCTGGCGTCCTCGACCGCGGTGGCCCCGCCGGTCGCCGTGGCGATCGCGTCGGCCAGCGCGAACAGGTCGCCGAGCCCGGTGCCGGCGGAGGCGGCGGCGGGCCGGGCGGCGATGGCCGAGGCCAGCAGCAGATGGACGTGGTGCCAGGCCGCGTCCTCGGCGACCGACAGCAGGGCCACGCCGTGCGCCTCCGCCTCCGCGACCGGGCCGCCCTCGCCCCGCACCACCACCCCGGTCAGCCCGGCCTCCGCCGCCACCCGCAGCAGCGGTCCCGCCTCCGCCGGCCGCACCCCGACCGCCAGCAGCAGCGCGCCGGGCATCCGGAGCAGCGGGGTCCGGCCGTCGTACAGCACCGCCTCGGTGACCGGCACCGCGCAACCGGCGGGGGCCGTGTGCAGGCGCAGGGCCGGGCCGCCGACGACGTCCAGGAGGTCGCCGAGGGTGCAGGCGTCCATGAGGGTCCTCGACATGCTGGTTGGCGGATGGTGCAACGAACGTACGCAGGTGTTGGCCGCATGCACAACACATGGCCCTGCGGCCCCTCGCAGACTCGTGCCATGGCAGCAGCAGTGACGACCGACCGGGTCACCGTCCGTACCGTCCACGACGTCGCCGGGCTGGCGGCCGTGGCCGGCCATTTCAGCGACGTCTGGCAGACGCCCCGTACCGCACCGCCGTATCCCGCCGAGGTGCTGCACAGCCTGGTGCACGCCGGCGGCGCGGTGCACGCCGCCTTCGTCGGCGAGCGGCTGGCCGGCGCCGCCGTGGCCGTCCTCGGCGCGGAGCAGAGCACGTACTCGCTGGTGGCCGCCGCCGAACGGGGCCTCGGGTACACCCTGAAACTGGCCCAGCGCGACTGGGCCGTCGGCCTCGGCGCCCGCACCATGCGCTGGACCTTCGATCCGCTGGTCGGCCGCAACGCCCGCTTCAACCTGGTCAAGCTGGGCGCCGTCGGCACCGACTACCTGGTCGACTTCTACGGCCCCATGACCGACGGCGTGAACGAAGGCGACGAGAGCGACCGGCTGACGGTGAGCTGGGACCTGACGGCGCCGGCGGCGTCGTACAGCGCCGAACCCCAGGGGCCGGTGCTGTGCATCGCCCCCGACGGCGGGCCCCTCGTCCGGCGTCACGGCCGGCACCTGTGGTGCCGGGTCCCGCAGGACGTCGTCGCGCTGCGGGCCGCCGACCCGGGGCCGGCGCTGCGCTGGCGGCGGGCGGTGCGCGATGTGTTCCTGGACGCCTTCGTCGAGGGCTTCCGGGTCACCGGGATGTCCCGCGACGGCTGGTACACGCTGAACCGGGCGGAGGCGGCCGCGTGAAGCTGGAGCGCGTGGAGATCGTGCACGTGGCGATCCCCCTGGTCACGCCGTTCCGTACGTCCTTCGGGACCATGACGGCCAAGGACACTTTCCTGCTGCACGTCGTGACGGACGAGGCCGAGGGCTGGTCGGAGTTCGCCGCCGACCCCGAGCCGCTGTACTGCCCGGAGTTCGTCGCCGGTGCCGAGATCGTGCTGCGGGACTTCCTGCTGCCCCGCGTGGCCGCGCTGCCGAGGCTCACCACGGCCGCGCTCGCCCCCGCGGTGGCGAAGATCAAGGGGCACGAGCTGGCGAAGGCGGCCCTGGAGACGGCCGTGCTGGACGCCGAGCTGCGTGCGCACGGCATGCCGCTCGCGACGTATCTCGGCGCGGTGCGCGACCGGGTGCCCGCAGGGGTGTCGGTCGGGATCAAGAACTCGGTCCCCGAACTGCTGGACGACGTCGAGCGGTACCTCGCCGAGGGGTACGTCCGCATCAAGCTGAAGATCGAACCGGGCTGGGACGTCGAGCCGGTACGGGCCGTCCGTGAACGCTTCGGCGACGAACTGCCCCTCCAGGCCGACGCCAACACCGCCTACACCCTCGCCGACGCCGAGCACCTGCGGCGCCTGGACGCGTTCGGGCTGCTGCTGATCGAGGAGCCGCTGGAGGAGAACAACCTGCACGCGCACGCCCGGCTCCAGCAGCGCATCGCCACCCCTGTCTGCCTGGACGAGTCCCTGCACCACGCCCGCGACACCGCCGCCGCGATCGCCATGGACGCCTGCCGGGTGGTCAACGTGAAGCCCGCCCGGGTCGGCGGCTACCTGGAGGCCCGCCGGGTCCACGACGTGGCCCACGCGCACGGGGTGCCGGTGTGGTGCGGCGGCATGCTGGAGACCGGCATCGGGCGGGCCCCGAACCTGGCGCTCGCCGCCCTGCCCGGCTTCACCCTTCCCGGAGACACCTCCGCCTCCTCCCGGTACTTCGCCGAGGACCTCACCGAGCCGTTCGTCCTGCAGGACGGCCACCTCCCGGTGCCGGCCGGGCCCGGCATCGGCATCGAGCCCCTGCCGGACGCCCTGCGCCGGTTCACGCGGGAGCGGCGGGACCTGTACGCGGCATAAGGCGCAGGCCGGGGTCACGTTAGATTGATGGCGTGCTCTCTCGTCTCACGCGTCCCCAGGCCGTAGCCGTCTGCGCGGTCCCCGTCGTGGCCCTGCTGGCCACCGCGGCGTTCGCGCCGCTGCCGTTCTCGGTGGCCCAGCCCGGATCGACGGCGAACGTGCTGGGCGCGAACAAGGGCACCCAGGTGATCAGCGTTTCCGGGGCGCCGGTCCGCAGGACCAGCGGGCAGCTGCGCATGGTCACGATCCAGGCGACCAACCCGGACGCCACGGTGACGCTCGGGGACGTCGTCGGCAACTGGTTCCGCACCGACCGGGCCGTCATGCCGCGCGACGTGGTCTACCCCAGCGGCGACACCGTCAAGGAGATCGAGAAGTACAACCTGGCCCAGATGGACGAGTCCCAGCACAACGCCACCCAGGCGGCGCTGAAGTACCTCGGGCTCAGCGCCGACAAGGTCAAGGTCGATCTGAAGCTCGCCGACGTGGGCGGCCCCAGCGCCGGACTGCTGTTCAGCCTCGGCATCATCGACAAGCTGGACGGCGACGGCAGCGGCGGCGACCTCACCGGGGGCCGCACCATCGCCGGCACGGGCACCATCGACCCCTCCGGCAAGGTCGGCGCGGTCGGCGGGGTGGCCCTGAAGACACAGGCCGCGCGCCGGGACGGGGCCACCGTGTTCCTGGTCCCCAAGGCGGAGTGCGCGGACGCCAGGTCGGAACTGCCGAAGGGCCTGCGACTGGTGCCGGTGACCACGCTGAAGAACGCGGTCGACTCGCTGGTGGCCCTGGAGAAGGGCAAGGGCCCGGTCCCGAGCTGCTAGGCGGTGTCCTCGGGATCATCCCGAGCCTGATCCGCACGCCGCTCCCGGGGCCGGCCTGGTGTTGTCGAGCCGCGAGGGCGGCAGCCAGGTCAGCCCGTTCCCGCGGTCGGCGTCCCGCACGGCCTCCCGGTGAGGTGGGCGCCCTCCAGCGGCCGGCCCTGCCCGACCGTGCCGGGCTCGACGGCGTCGGCCATGGGCGAGCCGCTGGTCAGCCCGCAGCCGGACGGTACGACGAGCAGCCCGGCCGGCAGCAGGCAGGTGCGGCCCCTCTGAGGTGCCCGGATGATCCGGCGGTGAGGTGCCCGGGTGATCCGGCGGTGACGTGCCCGGGTGATCCGGCGGGCCGGGGGATGTCTCATGTGCCCGCCTCCAGGCCCCGTGGCCGCAGCAGCACTTCCGCCAGCGAGGCCAGCCAGCCCACCAGGAGCGCCAGCGCCACGGTGAGGACCGAACCGAGCACCAGCACCGGCATGCGCTGGGTGGTGATGCCGGTGGTGATCAGCGTGCCGAGGCCGCCGCCCCCGCCGAAGGCGGCCAGGGTCGCCGTGCCGACGTCGAGGACCAGTGCGGTGCGCACGCCCGCGAGGATCAGCGGGACGGCGAGGGGGAGTTCGATCCGGGTGAGCACGCCGAGCGGGGACATGCCGATGCCGCGGGCCGCCTCCAGCAGGAGCGGGTCGTTCGCCTTCAGGCCGGCGATCGTGTTGGAGAGCACCGGGAGGACGGCGTAGACGATGATGCCGATGAGGGCCGCCTTCGTACCGGTCCCGTGCCAGATGACGAGCAGGGCCAGCAGGCCGATCGCCGGGGTCGCCTGGCCCGCGTCGGCGAGCGCCATGGCCGCCGGGGTGGCTCGGCGGAACGTCCGCCGGGTCAGGACGACGCCCAGCGGGACGGCGATGATCAGCACGAAGAAGGTGGAGATCACCGTCAGCTGCACGTGCTGCCACAACGCCTTGGAGACCTGGCCGCCCGACAGCGCGTTCGCGGAGATCGTGTCCAGGCGCGCCTGCCGGAACCACAGCCAGGTCGCGAGGAGCACCGCGATCAGGAACACGGGCAGCACCGTCAGCCGCTGCCAGGACAGCCGGCGTCCGGGCGGGCGCCGGGGCGGGGGCGGCGCCTCCCGCTCGGCCTCGCCCTCGTCCCGGAAGGCGAGCCCCTTCACCTCGTGCGCGCCCTCCGGGCGCCGGGCGGTGCTCACGCCTTCTTCTCCCCGGCGTCGCCCTCCTGCTCGAAGTGGGTCTGCCGGGACCGGGCCTCCTCCAGTTCGTGCTGGTGCTCCATCGCTTCGAGCCGGTCGGCCTCCAGCAGCTCGTGCACGCAGTGCATCAGCGTCTCCATGTCGACCATGCCGGTGAACTCGCCGCGCCGCCCGGTCACCGCGACCCGGCCCGCGTTGTCGGTGAGGACGGCTTCCAGGGCGTCCCGGAGGGTGGCGTCCCGGGTCACCGTGCCGTGCACCAGCGTGCCCGCGCGGGCGAGCGAGCCGCGGGCCCGCATCAGGTCGCCGCGGCGCAGCCACTTGCAGGGCCGGCGGCGCCTGTCGAGGAGCAGGATCTCGTCGGTGCCGCTGCCCCGCAGATACCCGAAGATCTGCTGGAGCGGGGTGTCCACGGTCACCGTCGGACAGCCCCGCAGCTCCACGTCCCGCACCCGGGTCAGGTTGAGCCGCTTCAGGGCCGCGCCGGCGCCGACGAAACCGGAGACGAAGTCGTCGGCGGGGTGGGTGAGGATCGCCTCCGGTGTGTCGAACTGGGCGATGTGGGAGCGTTCGCGCAGCACCGCGATCCGGTCGCCCAGTTTGATCGCCTCGTCGAAGTCGTGGGTGACGAACACGATCGTCTTGCGCAGTTCGCGCTGGAGCCGGATCAGCTCGTCCTGGAGGTGGTCGCGGGTGATCGGGTCGACCGCGCCGAACGGTTCGTCCATCAGCAGCACCGGCGGGTCGGCGGCGAGCGCCCGGGCCAGGCCGACGCGCTGCTGCTGGCCGCCGGAGAGCTGGCGCGGATAGCGGCCGCGGAACTCGCCGGGGTCGAGCCCGACCAGGTCGAGCATCTCCTCGACCCGCTCCCGGATCCGCGGCTTCGGCCATCCGGTCATCCCGGGCACGAGCGCGATGTTCTGCGCGACGGTCATGTGCGGGAACAGGCCCGAGGACTGGATGGCGTACCCGACCTTGCGGCGCAGCTTCACCGGGTCGATGTCGGTGACGTCCTCCCCGTCGATCCGGATCCGCCCGCTGGTCGGCTCGATCAGCCGGTTGATCATCTTGAGCGTCGTGGACTTCCCGCAGCCGGACGGGCCGACGAAGACGACCGTCTCGCCCGCCCCGATCTCCATGTTCACCCGGTCCACGGCCGGCTGTGCACTGCCCGGGTACCGCTTGGTCAGGCCCTCCAGTTCGATCGTGGCCCCGTGCGTGGCGGTGGAGGTCGGCTCAGACACGGATCCCCCTGGGGATGGTCAGCCGTCCGATCAGCACGTACGCGGCATCGAACAGAAGGGCGAGGACGATGATCCCGAGCGTGCCCGCGAGCACCTGGTTCAGCGCATTCCTGCTGCCGGGGGAGGCGAGTCCGCGGCAGATCTCGTTGCCGAGTCCGGGGCCGGAGGCGCAGGCGGCGATCGCGGCGATGCCCATCAGCATCTGCGTGGAGACCCGGATGCCGGTCAGGATCGGCGGCCAGGCCAGCGGCAGCTCCACCCGCGCCAGCCGCATCGGGCCGGACATGCCGATGCTGCGGGCCGCGTCCACCAGCGCCGGATCCACTCCGCGCAGACCCACGATGGCGTTGCGCACGATCGGCAGCAGCCCGTACAGCGTCAGCGCGATCACCGTGGGCGGCACGCCCAGCCCGACGACCGGGACGAGCAGACCGATCATCGCGAGCGACGGGACGGTGAGGCCGGTGGAGGTGGCGGTGGTGGCGAGGTTGCCGGCCCATTCGGAGCGGTAGGTGGCGATCCCGATGAGCACGCCGATGACGGAGGCCAGGACCATGCACTGGAAGACCGCGCTGGCGTGCTGGTAGGCGTCCGTGAGCAGCTGCTGGTGCCGGCTGCCCAGGTACTCCCAGAAGCTCACCCGCGCTCACCCCCGGGTCGGCTGCGTTCCTGCCGGTCAGGTCCTTGTGCTGTCCGCGGCCGCCTGCTCCACCAGCGGGATGATCCGCAGTGGAACGGGGGTCTCCATGACGATCGTCGTGGAGGCCCGGACGATGCCATCAAAGCCGACAACCCGGTCGATCACTCGTTGGAGATCGGCGTTCGAGCGGGCCACCAGACGGCACAGCATGTCGCCGCTGCCGGTGGTGGTCAGCAGCTCCAGTACCTCCGGCACGGTCGCCAAGTGGGCTCGTACGTCGGCTCCTTGCCCCTGCCGGATCTGCAGGGTGGCGAAGGCGGTGACCGGGTAGCCGAGGGCCGCCGGGTCCACCTGGGGGCCGAATCCGCGGATGACTCCGTTCGACTGAAGCCGGTCCAGCCGCGCCTGCACGGTCCCGCGCGCCACGCCCAGCCGGCGGGACATCTCCAGCACCCCGATGCGTGGCTCCTGGGCCAGCAGCACGATGATGCGCCCGTCCAGATGATCGATCGCCACGAGACCCCCTGAGTTGGTCACCCTGTACAGAAAGGCTGCTGATACCGCTGTGTCACTGGTCAGGTTGCCCAGTGAATGCGCGAACTATTGCGCACCTTGCAGACCAGAGCGAGTCTTCCGCCATGACGCAGACCACAGACCACACTCCCGACGCGACCGCCCGGCAGGCCGACCCCTTCCCGGTCAAGGGAATGGACGCGGTCGTCTTCGCCGTGGGCAACGCCAAGCAGGCGGCGCACTACTACTCCACCGCCTTCGGCATGCGGCTGGTCGCCTACTCCGGACCGGAGAACGGCAGCCGCGAGACCGCGAGCTACGTGCTGGAGAACGGCTCCGCCCGCTTCGTCTTCACCTCGGTGATCAAGCCGGCCGGCACCTGGGGCCACTTCCTCGCCCAGCACGTCGCCGAGCACGGCGACGGTGTCATCGACCTGGCCATCGAGGTGCCGGATGCCCGCCGCGCGTACGCCTACGCGATCGAGCACGGCGCCCGCTCGGTCGCCGAGCCGTACGAGGTGAAGGACGAGCACGGCACGGTCGTCCTCGCCGCCATCGCCACCTACGGCGAGACCCGCCACACCCTGGTCGACCGCTCCGGCTACGACGGCCCCTACCTCCCCGGTTACACCGCCGCCAAGCCGATGGTCGAACCGCCCGCCCAGCGCACCTTCCAGGCCGTCGACCACTGCGTGGGCAACGTGGAACTCGGCCGGATGAACGAGTGGGTCGCGTTCTACAACAAGGTCATGGGCTTCACGAACATGAAGGAGTTCGTGGGCGACGACATCGCCACCGAGTACAGCGCGCTGATGTCGAAGGTCGTCGCGGACGGCACCCTGAAGGTGAAGTTCCCGATCAACGAGCCCGCGATCGCCAAGAAGAAGTCCCAGATCGACGAGTACCTGGAGTTCTACGGCGGCGCCGGCGTCCAGCACATCGCGCTCAACACCAACGACATCGTGCAGACGGTCCGTACGATGCGCGCGGCCGGCGTCGAGTTCCTCGACACCCCCGACTCGTACTACGACACCCTCGGCGAGTGGGTCGGCGACACCCGGGTGCCGATCGAGACCCTGCGCGAGCTGAAGATCCTGGCCGACCGCGACGAGGACGGCTACCTGCTGCAGATCTTCACCAAGCCGGTCCAGGACCGGCCGACGGTGTTCTTCGAACTCATCGAGCGCCACGGTTCGATGGGCTTCGGCAAGGGCAACTTCAAGGCACTGTTCGAGGCGATCGAACGCGAGCAGGCCAAGCGGGGCAACCTGTAACCGACGGTCCCCCCGCCGGACGCCCAGGGGGGACCGTGGAGCAGCGCATCGACCTCGCCGCACCGGCCGTCCGCTGGCTGCGGCAGCAGGACACCCTGCGCGAACCCACGGTCCTCCAGTCCTTCGCCTTCGACGAGGTCCACCACCACCTCTACGTCCTGCAGCTCACCCGGGGCGGCCGGGACACCGGCGACCTCTGCCTCAACCGCCTGGACCACGCGGGCAGACGCCTCGGCCACATGTACCTCGAGGGCTTCGGGCACGGCGTGAGCATGGGCGTCCAGCACGACGGCGACGGCACGGTGTGGATCTGGACCGAGACGGATGCCGTGGGCGGCTACGGCCGGGGCGTCACCCGCTTCCGGTTCGCCGCCGGCGCCACCCGCACACCCGCACAGGTCAAGGTCCGTCACCCGATAGCGGGCTCACGCGCCAACCAGCCCGGCATCTGCCCGGCCACCGGCCGTATCGCCGTCCGCCACCGGATGGGCGGCACCCCGCGCTACCGCGTCTGGGACCTGGCCGCCTTCACCGCCCGCGACTACGCCTCGCCGCTCGCCGACTTCCCGCAGACCGGCGCCCATCCCGACCCGGACGTCCCCTTCCAGGGATTCGCCCTGCACGGCGACCGCCTCTACCAGCTCGCGGGCTCCGCCTACGACCCGCGGACCAACCCGCCCGCCGGCCACGGCAACACCTACCTGTCCTGCCTGGACATCCGCACCGGCGAACTCCTCGCCCGCCACCGCACGGAGGCGGCCCGCTCCCTCGACCTCCGGGAACCGGAAGGCCTGGCCGTCCGCCACACCGGCACCCCGCGCCTGTACGTGGGGTTCGCGTCCGGACCGGAGGGGGCACGGAAGTTCTCGATCTACTACAAGTGACCCTCTGCTGCTCCAGCGGTTCTCGCTACCCCAGCGGTCTCCGGTTGTTCCAGCGGTTCTCGCTGCTCCGGCGGTCTCCGGTTGTTCCAGCGGTTCTCGCTGCTCCGGCGGTCTTCGGTTGTTCCAGCGGTTGTTCCAGCGGTTCTCGCTGTCCCAGCGGTCTGCTCCGGCGGTCTTCGGCTGCTCCGGCGGTCTTCGGCTGCTCCGGCGGTTCTCGGTTGTTACGGCGGTTCTCGGCTTGCCCGGCGCTCTTCGGCTGCTCCAGTGGTCCATGGCTGTTCCAGCGGTCCCCGGCTGCTACAGGTGGTCCTCGGGCAGCTCGTCCTCCGGCGGCTCGCCCAGCGCCCGCAGCGCCGCCTGCGCCACCGGCACCCCCAGCGGCGAGAAGTACGGGTTGATCCGCAGCGCCTCCTGGAGATGCCGCCGCGCGGGCCCGAACTGCTCCAGCTCCCCCTCGATCACCCCCCGATGGAACGCGTACAGCGCGCTGCGCACCCCGCCGCCCTTGGCCTTGTCCGTCGCGATCGACGCGTAGGTCAGCGCCTCCTGGTCCTCGCCGGCCCGGTGCAGCGCCCAGCCCAGCGCGTCGGCCACCTCGATGCCCGGCTGGCGCTGCCACTCCTCCCGCAACCGCTCCACTCCGTCCACCGGGTCCCCGTGGTCCGCCTCGAACCGCCCGATCAGCAGCTCCTCGTCGACCCCGGCCGCCACCTGCCGCCGTACCGCGGCCTTCAGCCGGGTGTACTGCTCCTCGGCGAGCTGCTCCTGCCCCAGCGACTCGTACAGCTCGCCCAGCTCCAGCAGGTCCGCCGGGTCCGGCTGCTTCTCGAGTGCGGTCCGGTACGCGCTCAGCGCCTCCGTCGTACGCCCCAGGGCGGCCAGCGTCCGCGCCCGTCCGGCCGGCGCCGTCCGCTCGTCGGGGTCGAGACGCAGCGCGGCCTCGAAGTGCCGCAGCGCGTCCGGCAGGTCACCGCGCTCCCAAGCCAGCTGGCCGACCCCGGCCAGCCAGGCGGCCTGCTCGGCCGGGGTGCGGGCGGCGGCTGCCGCGTCGGTCAGCTGGGCCACCGCGTCCTCGCGCCAGCCCCGGTCCCGGTACACCGCCGCGGCCCGCGCCATCACGGCCGGCCGCGCCGCCGCACCGGTGCGCAGCCCCATCAGCCTGTCCAGGGTGGAGCGGGCGTTCTTGTAGTCACCGAGCCCGGCGTACGCGTCGATCAGCGGCGCATACGCCGTCCACCGCTTCGGCGCCGCCTTCAGCGCCTGCTCGCCGTACTGTTTCGCCGCCGGGAAGTCCCGGCGGGCCAGCGCCAGCGCGGTCAGGCCGTCCAGCGCCTCGGTGTTCTGCCGGCCGTGCACCTCCAGCGAGGTTCGCAGCGCCCGGTCGGCCCGCGGAAAGTCGGCCGCGTCGCCGGTCCGGCGCCCGCGCTCCACGTACGCCGTCCCCAGCACCGCCCAGGCCCGGGCGTCCCGCGGCTGCGCCCGCACCCGCTCCTCCTGCCGCCCGATGAGCGTCGTGAGGCCCGGCAGGCCGGCCGGCACGCCGTAGGTCACCGCCGTCAGCGTCTGCGGCTGTGCCCGCGGACCCGGGGCGGGCGGCCGGGCCACCCGCTGCTGCTGCTCCTGCGGCAGAAGCAGCAGCACCGCACCGGCGACGACCCCGCCCGCCAGCGCGGTGACCAGCACCCGCCGCAGCAGCCGCCGCCGGCGACGCGGCGCGGGCGGCTCGGGGATCAAAGAAGTACCCGGCACGCGGAGTCGGTTGTCCATGCGGCTCACTGTGCGTCAATACGACGAGCACATCCGGGTGGCCCAAGGGCGGCGCGGACGGGGTTCACACCGATGGCCGCGAGTGCGAACCTGTGATCATGAGCCGTATCGAAGCGCCGCGCGACGAGGCAACCGGGAATCTCACCGACCGGCTCCTGGCCGGCCTGCCGGCCGAGGCCGTCCTGACCGACCCCGACGTCACCGCCTCCTACGCCAACGACATGGCGAGCTTCTGCCCGGCAGGCGTCCCCGCCGTCGTCGTGCTGCCGCGCACGGTCGAACAGGTGCAGCACGTCATGCGCACCGCCACCGAACTGCGCGTGCCCGTGGTCCCGCAAGGCGCCCGCACCGGCCTGTCCGGCGGTGCCAACGCCACCGACGGCAGCATCGTGCTGTCACTCACCAAGATGGACCGCATCCTGGAGATCAGCCCCGTCGACCGGATCGCCGTGGTCGAACCGGGCGTGATCAACGCGGCCCTCTCCCGCGCGGTCGAGGAACACGGCCTGTACTACCCGCCGGACCCCTCCAGCTGGGAGACCTGCACCATCGGCGGCAACATCGGCACGGCCTCCGGCGGCCTGTGCTGCGTGAAGTACGGCGTGACCGCCGAGTACGTGCTCGGCCTGGACGTCGTCCTCGCCGACGGCCGCCTGATGTCCACCGGCCGCCGCACGGCCAAGGGCGTCGCGGGCTACGACCTGACCCGGCTCTTCGTCGGCTCCGAGGGCTCGCTCGGCATCGTGGTCCGCGCCGTCCTGGCCCTCAAGCCCAAGCCGCCCCAGCAGTTGGTGCTGGCCGCCGAGTTCGCCTCCGCTGCCGCCGCCTGCGACGCCGTCTGCCGCATCATGGCGGGCGGTCACGTCCCGTCCCTCCTCGAACTGATGGACCGTACGACCGTCAAGGCCGTCAACGACCTCGCCCGCATGGGTCTGCCGGAGACCACCGAGGCGCTGCTGCTGGCCGCCTTCGACACCCCGGACCCGGCCGCCGACCTCGCCGCGGTCGGCGCCCTGTGCGAGGCGGCCGGCGCCACCCAGGTCGTGCCCGCCGAGGACGCCGCCGAGTCCGAACTCCTCCTGCAGGCCCGGCGGCTCTCGCTGACCGCGCTGGAGGCGGTCAAGGGCACGACGATGATCGACGACGTGTGCGTGCCCCGGTCGCAGCTCGGGGCCATGCTGGAGGGCGTCGAACGGATCGCCGGCAAGTACGACCTCACCATCGGCCTGTGCGCGCACGCCGGCGACGGCAACACGCACCCCACCGTGTGCTTCGACGCCCGGGACCCCGACGAGTCCCGGCGGGCCCGCGAGTCCTTCGACGAGATCATGGCCCTCGGCCTGGAACTCGGCGGCACCATCACCGGCGAGCACGGCGTCGGCGTGCTGAAGAAGGAGTGGCTGGCCCGCGAGATCGGCCCGGTCGGGGTGGAGATGCAGCGGGCGGTGAAGCAGGTCTTCGACCCGCTGGGCATCCTCAACCCGGGCAAGCTCTTCTGACCCCGGCCGGGAACCCCGGCACGCTCTTCCCGGCCGGGAACCCGGCACACTCTCCCGAGCCCCGGCCGGGAACCCCGGCACGCTCTTCCGACCCCGGCCGGGGTCACTGGGCGAGCAACTGGTCGAGCGCGTCGTCGATGCCCAGCCGGCCGCCCTCCGTCCCCGGGGGCACCAGCCGCAGCGTCCGCTCCAGCCAGGCCGACACCTGCGGGACCGGCGCCTGAAGCAGCGCGTCGCCGTCCGGTGAACTCAGCGCCATCAGTACGACGCCGTGCCCCTCGACCTTGGTCGGCCACACCCGCACGTCCCCGTGCCCGCACGGCCGGAACACCCCCTCCACCAGCAGGTCGCGGGCGAACGTCCAGTTGACGGGGTGCTCGGAGGTGATGTGGAAGGAGATGTGGACGGCGTAGGGGTCGTCGCAGCGGTACCCGAGCCGGGCCGGGACCGGCACGCTCCGCTCCGGCGACAGAATGAGCCTCAGCTCCAGCTCCCGCTCCACCACGGTGTCATCCATGACCTGCGTCTCCCTTCGCCCGGGGCCGCTCGGAACGGACCCGCACGGGTGGAGAGCGGGCTCGGGCCGGGCCATTACGCGGGTTCGGGAAACTTTCTCCGCGGCCCGTGACAGCGTCGTGCGGCGTTGCCCGGAAAGGGGTGGGTCCGGCGGGACTGGCGGTGGGAGATGCCCGCGTCTGATAGATGTGGAGCCCCCCATCCCACCCCCGAGCAGATACGGGACGACGGACATGAGCGCCCCAACCCCGGCCCCAGGTGACGAACGGCCCCGCGAGGGCTACTACCCGGACCCGTCCATCCCCGGCTACGTCCGGTACTGGAACGGCGCCTCCTGGGTGCCCGGCACCAGCCGCCCGGCGCCGCAGGACGGCGAGCCGCTCACCCCGCCGCCCGGCGTCCGCCCGGCGCCCCCGTCCGTGGAGGAAACGGGCCCCCACTTCTTCGACGAGGACCCGGCCGGCCCGCTCCGGCAGGACCCTGCCGCCCAGCAGGGTCACGCCGGCCGGTCCGGCCAGTGGGCACAGCAGGGCCCGTCGGCCCAGGCCGCCCCGGGCGGCCAGGGCGCGCAGTGGGCCCGGACCAGTGGTCCCGCTGCGCAATGGGAGCGGCCGGGTCAGCCGGCCGGACCGGGTGGCTCCGGCGGCGCCGGGCAGTGGGGCGAGCCGAGTGGGTCCGGCGGTGCCGGGCAGCCGGTCCAGGGCGCCCGGTCCCAGCAGGCCGACCGGTCCGCGCGGCCCGGTTCCGGCGCCGACGCCGGCCAGGGCGGGGCGTGGCCGGCCGACCCCCGGGTGCCGGCGGACTCGCCGGGCCACCCCGACGGCAGCGCCACCAGCCGCACCGACGGCACCGCGACGATCCCTCCGGCGGAGGACGGCGCCCCGGACCCCGGCACCTTCATCTTCCGGCGCCCGATTCCGGGCCCGGCGGCCCGCGCCGACGACGGCACGATGACGTTCCGCCCGGTGCCGTCCGGCGCTCCGGGTCCGTCCGGTCCGTCCGGCGTGCCAGGTCCGTCCGGCGCCGAGGGCACCCCGCCCGGCGGTTCCGGCCCGGCCGGCTTCGGCGCGCAGGGACCGGCCGGCGCCCCCTCCCCGTCGTCCGCGGCCCCGTCGCCCCCGGCCCCGGCCGCGAGCCCCGGCTTCGGTGCCGGCAAGGCGGCCGCGGCCCGCGCCACCACGCCGGCCCCTCGCACCCCCGAGGCACCGGCCGACACCCCGCGGACCCCCCACGTACCGAAGCCCGCACCGGCCCCGCACAGCGCACAGCCCTCGCCGGCCGCCGCCACCCCGTCCCTGCCCCAGCAGGCCGGGCCCCAGCAGGCCGCCGCTCCCGCGACCCCGCTGAGCAGCGGTGCCGGTGGCGGTCAGGCCTCCTGGGCGCAGCAGGTGCACCGGCTGGCCGGCGGCGGGGAAGAGCAGCCGGTGGCACCGTGGAAGCCGCCGGTGGAGGACCCGTTCCAGGCCGCCGCCCGCCGGCAGGCCGCCGCCCGGCCCGCCGGACTCGGCAGGCGTCTCGCGGCCCGCCTGATCGACCTGCTGGCCGTGGGCGCGGTGACCGCCGCCGCTGCCGTGCCGCTCGGCACCCGGGCCGTGGACCACGTCCAGGAGAAGCTCGACGCCGCCCGGGTGTCCGGCCACGAGGTCACGGTCTGGCTGGTCGACGGCACGACCGGCACCAGCCTCGGCATCGTCCTCGCCGTCCTGCTCCTGGCCGGCGTGCTGTACGAGGTGCTGCCCACCGTCAAGTGGGGCCGTACCCTCGGCAAGAAGCTGTGCGGCCTGGAGGTCCGCGACATCGAGGCGCACGAGCCGCCGACGTTCGGTGCGGCGCTGCGCCGCTGGCTGGTGTTCAGCGTGCCGGGTCTGCTCGTCGTAGGGATCGTGGGCGTGCTGTGGTGCCTGTTCGACCGGCCCTGGCGCCAGTGCTGGCACGACAAGGCGGCCCGCACGTTCGTCGCGGGCTGACACCGGGCGCGGGGGCGTACGCCGTACGGCCGCCCGCGGGATGCGGAACCGGGGCGCGCGGGTTCCACTCGGGCCATGAGCAGCGAACCGCCCCCCGGCTCCGGAGAGGAGCCCCCCGAGGACGACCCGTTCAGGAAGCGGCCCCCGTCGGAGCAGGGGCCGGGTTCGCCGTACGACACCCCGCCCGGCGGCCCCGAACCGCCCCGGTACGGCGGCGGTCCGTACGGCGGTTCCCCGTACGGGGGTTCCCCGTACGGCGGTTCCCCGTACGGCGGAGGCCCGGGCGGCCCGTACGGGACCGGCGGTCCCGAGGGCACGGGCGGTTACCCAGGTGACCCGCTCGCCGGGATGCCGCCGCTGGCCGACACCGGCAGGCGCATCGTCGCCAGGCTCATCGACTTCGTCCTCGTCGGCATCGTCGACGTCCTGCTCTTCATCCCCGTGCTGCTCTCGGTCAGCGAATCGGACACCGACATGGTGCTGACCGGCAAGGGGTTCGTCCTGCAGGCGGTCGGCACGGTGCTCTACGTCGCCTACGACACCCTGCTGACCGCCAAGTGGGGGCAGACCCTGGGCAAGAAGCTGCTCAGCCTGCGGGTGGCCGACCTGGCCGACGGCTCGACCCCCTCCATGAGGACCTCATTCATCCGCGCGCTCGTCCTGTGGGGTCCGTCCATCGTGCCCTGCTGCTTCTTCGGCCTGTGGTGGATCGTCTCGTCGTCCTGGAGCTTCTTCGACAAACCGTACAAGCAGGGCATTCACGACAAGGCGGCCAAGACAGTGGTGGTCAGTACGAGTTGACCCGTACACGTGCGGCGGGCCGGTGACTTCGGCGGCCCGCCGCACGTGCACGGGTCGGTCACAAGGTGGTGGGAACCCGCTCGCTCTCCGGGGCGTTTCCGGCCGGCGCCTCGACCACGTGGGGCTTCGGGACCGGCACCGTCATGGCCACCAGCAGCCCGAGTCCGAGTGCGGCGACGGCGATGACGGTGATCCCGAGGCCCGAACTCGTCTGCGACAGCAGCAGCATGGCGAGCGTCGAGAGGATCACGGTGCAGGAACCGTAGGCGAGCTGTGCGGCGGTCGGACGAGGCATGGCAATCGTGTCCTCGGCAGTCTTCGGGGGTGGGTGTGCCGTGGGGCTCTCTTGGCCTGCATGCCCGAGCGGGACGCCGGGTAAGCGTGACCTAACCCACCGTACCGGGTGCACGGGGGGCGCATGGAGTCACCACCCCCCTCAAGAGGGGCGATCCCTGCGCCCGTTGCGGGGCGGCCATCTGTTCGCAAAGCGAACGCCACCTCCGCATAGTGCACTTGTCCTGCTCAAGTCAAGGTCTGTCTTTTCCGCTAAACCTCTAGTCAAATGTCGTCACTTGATTACACGCGTTGATCGTGCGCGCACGGATCCTCCATGACCCGGAACCCCCTGTCCGTGTGCGCGGCGCGGGGGAGGAACTCAAGTGACCAGTAGATCCTGGACGTTCAGAACCGCGGCCATCGGTGTCGCTCTCGCGGCGGCATCCGCCACGTTCGCCACCTTCGCCGTCGCGGAGGCGAGCCCCCAGTCCCGGTCCGCCGCCGTCAACCGGCACGACCCGGCCGGGGTGAAGCAGCAGAAGCACGACCTCGACGGCCCGCTGAGCAAGACGCAGGACGCCCAGCGCGAGGAGGCCCTGAACCAGCTCATAGCCGGCAAGGCCACCGCGCAGGACCGCAACGGCTCCAAGGTCGTCAAGCTCAAGAGCCGCAAGGGCGAGAGCAAGTACGTCGAGCTGAGCCGCGAGAAGACCGACAAGATCTTCACGATCCTGGTGGAGTTCGGGAACCAGGCCGACCCCAAGTACGGGGGCACGGCCGGCCCGCTGCACAACAAGATCGCCAAGCCGGACCGCAAGAAGGACAACTCGACGGCCTGGCAGAAGGACTACAGCAAGAAGCACTACCAGGACCTCTACTTCGGCACCGGCAAGAAGACCGAGTCGCTGAGGAAGTACTACGAGAAGCAGTCCTCGGGCCGCTACTCGGTCTCCGGTGAGGTCACCGACTGGGTCAAGGTCCCGTACAACGAGGCGCGCTACGGCAACAACGCCTGCGGTCAGACCAACTGCCCGAGCGTGTGGAACGTCGTCAGCGACGGCCTGAACTCCTGGGTCGCCCAGCAGAAGAAGGCCGGCAAGTCCGACGCCGACATCAAGAAGACCCTGGCCAAGTACGACCAGTGGGACCGCTACGACTTCGACGGCGACGGCAACTTCAACGAGCCCGACGGCTACGTCGACCACTTCCAGATCGTGCACGCCGGTGAGGACGAGTCCGCGGGCGGCGGCGCCCAGGGCAAGGACGCGATCTGGGCCCACCGCTGGTACGCCTTCGGCACCGACGCCGGCGCCACCGGTCCCGAGAACAACAAGCTCGGCGGCACCCAGGTCGGCAGCACCGGTGTCTGGGTCGGCGACTACACCATCCAGCCGGAGAACGGCGGCCTCGGCGTCTTCGCCCACGAGTACGGCCACGACCTCGGTCTGCCGGACGAGTACGACACCGCCGGCGGCGACAACTCCACCGGTTTCTGGACCCTGATGTCCTCCGGTTCCTGGCTCGGCACCGGCAAGGAGTCCATCGGCGACCTGCCCGGCGACATGAACGCCTGGGACAAGCTGCAGCTGGGCTGGCTGAACTACGACACCGCCAAGGCCGGCAAGCAGTCCACGCACAAGCTGGGTCTCGCCGAGTACAACACCTGGGACAAGCAGGCCCTCGTGGTGACTCTGCCGGAGAAGGCCGTCACCACCACCATCACCCAGCCCGCCGAGGGCGCGAACCAGTGGTGGAGCGGCAGCGGCAACGACCTGAAGAACACGCTGACCCGTTCCGTGGACCTCACCGGCAAGTCGTCGGCGAAGCTGGACCTGGACGGCTGGTGGGCCACCGAGGAAGGCTACGACTACGTCTACACCGAGGTGTCGACGGACGGCGGTGCCAACTGGACCGCCCTGGACGGCACCGCGGACGGCCAGGCCATCCCGCGTGACGCCAGCGGCAAGCCCGCGCTGAGCGGTTTCTCGCAGACGCACAAGAAGCTGTCGTTCTCGCTCGACGCCTACGCGGGCAAGAAGATCGACCTGCGCTTCCGCTACGCCACCGACGGCGGTGTCGCGGAGAACGGCTTCACGGCCGACCAGATCGCCGTGACCGCCGACGGCACCCCCGTCTTCTCGGACAACGCCGAGACGCAGGACGGCGCGTGGACCGCGAACGGCTTCTCCCGCATCGGCGCGTCCTTCACCAAGGACTACAAGCAGTACTACATCGCCGAGAACCGCCAGTACGAGTCGTACGACAAGACTCTCAAGGTCGGCCCGTACAACTTCGGCTTCGCGTCGCGTCCGGACTGGGTGGAGCACTACCCGTACCAGAACGGCCTGCTGATCTGGAAGTGGGACACCTCCCAGGCGGACAACAACACGAACGACACCAACGGCCACCCGGGCACCGGTCTGATCCTGCCGATCGACTCGCACGCGAAGGCGCTGAAGTGGGCGGACGGCACCCTGCTGCGTAACCGCATCCAGGCCTACGACTCCCCGTTCAGCCTGTACGGCACCGACGGCCTCACGCTGCACAAGGCCGACGTCAAGCTGAAGATCAAGGGCTCGAAGGGTGTCTCGGTCTTCAACGACCACGCCAGCACCTACTACGACGCTTCGAACCCCACGGGTGGTGTGAAGGTCACTGACACCAACACCAAGATAACGATCGTCAAGGAGGCCAAGGACGGCTCGACGATCTCCCTCAAGGTTGGTCCCGCGGTCAAGTAGTTCTTAAAACTGCAGGTCAGAGACGTATCGGCGGCAACCCCTTGGCGGGTTGCCGCCGATCGTGTTTAGGTGCGTCCTGTGGACCGCTTATTGACACCGACCGGAACGGGGATGTGACCGCATGGCCGCAGGAGGCTTCTGCAAGCTGCCGAACGGCACGGTGGTGGTGGCGCTGAATCTGCCCTACGGCTCGGCCGGGGTGCGGGTTCTGGTACACGCCCAGAACCGGGCCCGGGCCCTGACCAGGCTCCGCAATCTGGGCCTGCGGTCGATCTACCTCCGGGGGAACGCCGCGCCTCCGACACCGGACGAGATCACGGCGGTGCTGCACCATCCCGACGGCCTGATATGGCGCACGGCCCCGGCCGACAACGGTGTCCTCGTGACCGAGCTGTGGCATCCGATCCGAGCGCTCCTGCGCAGACCGCCGGTGGTGCAGCAGGGGTGACGCCGGTGTGGGGGGTGGTGGCGCAGGCACGGCGACCGCGGGCCCGTGGCGGCCGATCGCGCCGTTCCCCGCGCCCGTCGCGGCCGATCGCCCCGTTCCTCGCGCCCTGGGCCGACCGCCCTGCCCGGAACCGGCCCTGAGTCGACCGCCCGGCCCGGAACCGGCCCTGAGTCGACCGTCCGGCCCGGAATGGCCCGGAACCGGCCCGGCACCGGTCCGGCGCCGGTGCTCCTAGCCGCTCACCACGGGCTTGCCTGTCAATTCCACGCCTGTTTCCCGCAGCTCCTCCAGGGCCTTCTCGGTCGTCCCGGCGGCGACTGCGGCCGTGAGGTCCAGGAGCACCTGGGTGCGGAAGCCCTCCCGGGCGGCGTCCAGGGCCGTGGCCCGTACGCAGTGGTCCGTGGCGATGCCCACCACGTCCACCTCGGTGATCTCGCGTGCCCGGAGCCAGTCGGCCAGCGGGACGCCGTTCTCGTCGGTGCCCTCGAAGCCGCTGTAGGCCGCCGAGTACTCGCCCTTGGAGAACACCGCGTCCACCGCACCGGAGGCGACCGCGGGGGCGAAGTTCGGGTGGAAGCCCACGCCCTCCGTGCCCGCGACACAGTGCGCGGGCCAGGAGCGGACGTAGTCGGGGTTGTCCGCGAAGTGGCCGCCGGGCGCGATGTGGTGGTCGCGGGTGGCCACCACGTGCCGGTATCCGGTGCCCCCGGCCTGGCCGATCAGCTCGGTGATGGCGGCGGCCACGTCCGCGCCGCCGGCGACCGCGAGGCTGCCCCCTTCGCAGAAGTCGTTCTGCACGTCTACGACGATCAAGGCGCGGCGCATGGTGGGTGTCCTTCGACTGAGAGTTAAGTAACTGAGCCTAGAGAATTCCGGGCTCCTGCGGGAGGGGGCGTCGAGGGGCGGACGGCGGTCCCGCTCTAGCTACCCGAGCGCCCGTGCACGTACTCCGTCGGAAGGACGGGTTCCCCCCGGGACAGCTGGATCGCCGAGAGCGGCAGGTTCGCGCGGGCCGCGATGTGCCGGTCCCGGGGCGCGTCCAGCGGCTCGCGGGCGACGACCTCGCCGCACTCCACCAGCCGGACCAGCAGCTGCCGGTCGGCCAGCTCGGCCGGGACCGGCCCGGTGCCGACGACCTCGGCCTCCGCGATTCCCTCCGCGTCCAGCCGGCGCGCGGCCCACTTGCGCCCGCCGATGGAGGTCTTGCCGCCGGTCGACTTCTTCGCGACCGCCAGCAGCGGAGCCTTCGGGCCGGTGGTCTCGGCGCGGGCGACCAGCTTGTAGACCATGGAGGCGGTCGGGTGCCCGGAGCCGGTGACCAGCTGGGTGCCGACGCCGTACGCGTCGACGGGCGCGGCGGCCAGCGAGGCGATGGCGTACTCGTCCAGGTCGGACGTCACGACGATCTTCGTGTTCGTCGCGCCCAGCTCGTCCAGCTGCTGGCGCACCCGGTGGGCGACCAGCAGCAGGTCGCCGGAGTCGATGCGCACGGCGCCCAGCCCGGGTCCGGCCACCTCCACCGCCGTTCGGACGGCCTCGGCGACGTCGTAGGTGTCCACCAGCAGGGTCGTCCCGCGGCCGAGGGTGTCCACCTGGGCCTGGAAGGCGTCCCGCTCGCGGTCGTGGAGCAGGGTGAAGGCGTGGGCGGAGGTGCCGACGGTCGGGATGCCGTAGCGGAAGCCGGCGGCCAGGTCGGACGTGGTGGAGAAGCCGCCGACGTAGGCGGCGCGGGCGGCGGCCACGGCGGCCAGCTCGTGGGTGCGGCGGGCGCCCATCTCGATCAGCGGGCGCTCCCCGGCGGCGGTGGCCATGCGGGAGGCCGCGGCGGCGATCGCCGAGTCGTGGTTGAGGATGGAGAGGATCACGGTCTCCAGCAGGACGCACTCGGCGAAGCTGCCCTCGACGCGCATGATCGGCGAGCCCGGGAAGTACACCTCGCCCTCGGGGTAGCCCCAGACGTCACCGCTGAAGCGGTAGCCGGCGAGCCACTTCAGGGTCTCCTCGTCGACGATCTTCCGCTCGCGCAGGAAGTCGAGGACGCCCTCGTCGAAGCGGAAGTTCTCCACCGCGTCCAGGACGCGTCCGGTGCCGGCCACCACGCCGTAGCGGCGCCCCTCGGGCAGCCGCCGCGTGAAGACCTCGAACACGCTCCGCCGTTCGGCCGTACCGGCCTTCAGAGCGGCCTGGAGCATGGTCAGCTCGTACTGGTCCGTGAAGAGCGCCGTCGACGGGACTGCCACCGGCAGCCCAAGGTCCGCCACGTCCACCGAAACCTCCCCTAGCTCGCGACTGCCCGGGTACCCCCGGGACCGGCCGGGGGACCGGGGGTACCCCCGGTGTGTGCAGCACGGGGACCGATCGTACTCCCTTTTCGTCGGTGTGACGATTTATCGGGGCCGTGGCAGCATGGCTGTGTGACGTCACCCGCGCCCGTAGAGATCGAACGCACCGAATCGGCGGAGGAGGTCTTCGCCGTACCCGAGCCCGACGTCCCCTGGGTCACGATCGTCCACAACGACCCGGTCAACCTCATGAGCTATGTGACGTACGTCTTCCAGACGTACTTCGGCTACACCAAGGACAAGGCCACCAAGCTCATGCTCGACGTCCACCACAAGGGCCGGGCGGTCGTCTCCAGCGGCACGCGCGAGGAGATGGAACGCGACGTGCAGGCGATGCACGGCTACGGTCTGTGGGCCACCCTGCAGCAGGACCGGAAGTAGCGACCGACTCACATGCCCGGACATTTCGAACCGCTTCCCAGCGGCGGCGCGGCCGTCGCGCTCGACGACGTCGAGATCTCCATCATCCGGTCGCTGGCCGTCCAGCTGCTGGAGCTGATCGGCCCGGGGCCCGGCGCCGACGCCCCTGACGACCCACTGGCGGAGCTGTTCGCCGAGGGGCCGAGCGAGCCGCCCTCGGATCCGGTTCTCAGGAGGCTCTTCCCCGACGCCTACGGCGACCCGGAGCAGGTCTCCGGCCCCTCCGCCGAGGCCGAGGAGCGGCGGGCGCACTCCGCCGAGTTCCGCCGCTTCACCGAGAACGACCTCAGGGCCGGCAAGCGGGAGAACGCGCTCGCCGTGATCCGCACCCTCGACGCGCTCGCCCCGGTGGACGAGGGCGGGGCGGTGCTCAAGCTGGCCCCGGAGGAGTCCCGGCAGTGGCTCGGCGCCCTCAACGACCTCCGGCTGGCCATCGGCTCCCGCCTGGAGATCACCGACGAGGACGACACCGACCTCCTCTACCGGCTCCCGGACGAGGACCCGCGCAAGCCGATGGTGCTGGCCTACCTGTGGCTGGGCGGTCTCCAGGAAACCCTGGTGACGACCCTGATGCCGTAAGGGCGCCGGCTCCTGAGGCGCAGGGCCGGCGGTCCTCGGTTCTGTGTTTCGCCCGTTTTATGGTGCACGAGTGTTCGCTCAGCGGACGCTCAAATCCGGATAACGATCCCGTCACCGTTGCGGCCTGTTTTGCCGCATTCGGGCGGTCTTTGTCCGCTTTTACCTGTGGGGTGTGCCACAACGCGCCTCTGTGATCAGTATTGCGGCCGTGATAAATCTTCACGACCGCCCGGCCAACACCACCCATGTTCGGCCGGGTGCGCCACCGAGCCGACGACCGTCGGCCAGGCACGGGCGCGCTTCCCGCAAGCCGCCCAGCTCCATCAATCCGGGGGGATCGAAACCCGATCCGAGGCCGACGAAAGGCCCGGGTCGGCATGGAGAAAGGCGCACCACACATGACCTCTGAGAAGGTCACCATCGCCCCCGAGGAGGGGTACGAGCGAGGGCTCGGCAGCCGTCAGGTCCAGATGATCGCCATCGGCGGTGCCATCGGCGTCGGCCTGTTCCTCGGTGCCGGGGCGAACATCGCCAAGGCCGGTCCCAGTCTGATCCTGATGTACGCCCTCGCAGGCGTGATCATCTTCTTCATCATGCGAGCCCTGGGCGAACTGCTGCTCTACCGTCCGGTCTCCGGCTCGTTCGCCGAGTACTCCCGGGAGTTCCTCGGCCCGTTCTTCGGCTACTTCACCGGCTGGACGTACTGGCTGATGTGGGTCGTGACCGGCATGGCCGAACTGACGGCCGCCGCGATCTACGTCAACTACTGGTTCCCGTCCGTCCCGCAGTGGGTGACGGCGCTGGTCTTCCTGGTGGTCCTGTTCGTGGCCAACCTGATCTCGGTGAAGCTGTTCGGCGAGATCGAGTTCTGGTTCTCCATGGTCAAGGTGACCGCGCTCATCGGCATGATCGTGATTGGTCTCGGCGTGCTCACCTTCGGGTTCAGCGCCGCCGGTGACACCGCCACGGTGACGAACCTGTGGCAGTTCGACGGCTTCTTCCCCAAGGGCATCGGCTCCTCGCTGATGACCCTCCAGGGCGTGATGTTCGCCTACCTCGCCGTCGAGCTGGTCGGCGTCACCGCGGGCGAGTCCGAGGACCCGGAGAAGACCCTCCCGAAGGCCATCAACACCCTGCCCTGGCGCATCGCCCTGTTCTACGTCGGTGCCCTCAGCGTCATCCTGTGCGTGGTGAAGTGGACCGAGTTCGCGGAGGGCGTCAGCCCCTTCGTGAAGGCGTTCGCGATGATCGGCATCCCGGCCGGCGCCGGCATCGTCAACTTCGTGGTGCTCACCGCGGCCCTGTCGTCCTGCAACTCGGGCATGTACTCCACGGGCCGCATGCTGCGCACCCTCGCGGACAACGGCGAGGCGCCGCGCGTCTTCTCCAAGCTGTCCTCCACCAAGACCCCGGCGCTCGGCATCACCGTCTCGGTGGCCTTCATGGGCATCGGCGTGATCCTCAACTACATCGTCCCGGAGAAGGCCTTCGGCTACGTCACCTCCGTCGCCACCGCGGCCGGTATCTGGACCTGGCTGATGATCCTCGTCAGCCACGTCCTCTACCGACGTGCGGTCGACGCGGGCCGGCTGCCCGCCAGCTCCTTCCCGGCGCCGGGCGGCGCGGTGTGCTCGTACATCGCCATCGCCTTCCTGCTGTTCGTCACCGGCCTGATCGCATACGATGCCGACTCCCGCATCTGCCTGTACGTGATGGCCGTCTGGGCGGTCGCCCTCGGCATCGGCTGGCTGGTGGTGAAGTCCCGCACCCCGGAGGTCGCGAGCCGCCGGGAGCCGGAGTTCGAGAACGTGGGCTGAGCCCCTCCACGGACGTCCGGTCACCGGGGGCACTCGTGGCGCCCCCGGTGACCGCCGCTCAGGACGTCCACCATGTGGGCCGCCCCGTACCGTCCATCGGTACGGGGCGGCCCTCTGCTTATCCTGACGGACATGCTGACCATCACCCAGGCCCTCGTGGACCAGATCGTCGCGCACGCGCGCAAGGACCACCCCGACGAGGCGTGCGGCGTCATCGCGGGCCCGGCCGGCTCGGACCGCCCCGAGCGCTTCCTGCCGATGCTGAACGCGGCCATGTCGCCGACCTTCTACGAGTTCGACTCGGGCGACCTGCTCAAGCTCTACCGCGAGATGGACGACCGCGACGAGGAACCCGTGGTCATCTACCACTCCCACACCGCGACCGAGGCCTACCCGTCCCGTACGGACATCTCCTACGCCAATGAGCCCGGCGCCCACTACGTCCTCGTCTCCACCGCCGACACCGACGGCCTCGGCGACTTCCAGTTCCGCTCGTTCCGCATCCTGGAAGGCGAGGTCACGGAGGAGGAGGTCAAGGTCGTCGAGGCCTACTGACCGGCCCCGGTCCCGGGATCCGGGCAGGAATGTTCCAGCATGCGAGATCACATTCCAGTGACCGGACCGGGAATCGATACGATGAGCCCATGGTTCTGAACGACGTGAGCGACAAGGCGCCGAGCGTGCTGCTCGTGGCGCGGCTGCACGTCGACCTGTGCAGGCTGAACAGCGCCATCTGTTGACGTTCCCCGCCGCCGTACGGCCGTGAGCCGCGGCGCCGCCCCCGCGCCCGAAGCCCGGGGGACCCCGGTCGCGCGCCGCGCGCCACCACCCGACGAACCCTTCCGACAGGAGCCCGCAACCATGGCCATCGAGGTCCGCATCCCCACCATCCTCCGCACGTACACCGACGGTCAGAAGGCGGTGGAGGGCAGCGGGAACACCCTCGCCGAGCTGTTCGCCGACCTCGAGACCCGGCACGCAGGCATCCAGGGCCGCATCGTGGACGGCGAGCAGCTGCGCCGCTTCGTCAACGTCTACCTGAACGACGAGGACGTCCGCTTCCTGGACGGCATCGACACCAAGCTGTCCGACGGCGACAGCGTGACGATCCTGCCGGCCGTGGCCGGCGGCATGCGCTGATCGGCCGCTGAGCAGCGATGCGCTACGACTCCCCGCTGGCCGCGGTGGGCAACACCCCCCTGGTGCGCCTGCCGCGGCTGTCGCCGTCCCCGGACGTCCGTATCTGGGCCAAGCTGGAGGACCGCAACCCGACCGGCTCGGTCAAGGACCGCCCCGCGCTGCACATGATCGAGCAGGCGGAGAAGGACGGCCGGCTCACGCCGGGCTGCACGATCCTCGAGCCCACCTCCGGCAACACCGGCATCTCCCTCGCCATGGCGGCCAAGCTCAAGGGCTACCGCATGGTGTGCGTGATGCCTGAGAACACCTCGCAGGAGCGCCGGGACCTGCTCGGCATGTGGGGCGCCGAGATCATCTCCTCACCGGCCGCGGGCGGCTCCAACACCGCCGTGCGCGTGGCCAAGGAGCTGGCCGCCGAGCACCCCGACTGGGTGATGCTCTACCAGTACGGCAACCCGGACAACGCCGGTGCCCACTACGCCACGACCGGCCCGGAGATCCTCGCCGACCTCCCCTCGATCACCCACTTCGTCGCCGGTCTCGGCACTACGGGCACCCTGATGGGCGTCGGCCGCTACCTGCGCGAGCACAAGCCGGACGTGAAGATCGTCGCCGCCGAACCGCGCTACGACGACCTGGTGTACGGACTCAGGAACCTCGACGAGGGCTTCGTACCGGAGCTGTACGACGCCTCCGTGCTCACCACCCGCTTCTCGGTCGGCTCCGCCGACGCGGTCACCCGCACCCGGGAACTGCTGCGGCAGGAGGGCATCTTCGCGGGCGTCTCCACCGGCGCGGCCCTGCACGCGGCGATCGGCATCGGCAGGAAGGCGGTCAAGGCGGGGGAGTCCGCCGACATCGTCTTCATCGTGGCCGACGGCGGCTGGAAGTACCTCTCCACCGGTGTCTACACGGCGGCCACCACCGAGGAGGCCATCGAGACGCTCCACGGCCAGCTCTGGGCCTGAGACCCGGCCGGCGACGCATCCGCCGCGCGTCGCCCGCGCCCGTCCCGGGCCGCACCTTCTGTTACTCCGTCCGGCCCCCTCCGACGAGGGGGCCGGACGCGTGGGATCCGTTTGCGCGGGTGGTACGTCACATCTGCACCAGGCCCCGGGCCGGCCGGCCCGGCAGCAGACGGCAGAAAGGCGGTCCCATGCGCCGTACGACCCCCCTCGCCCTCGCGGCGGCAGCGCTGCTCCTCGCGGGTTGCGGCTCCCAGCAGGACACGGGGGCCAGCGACAAGGTGTCCGCGCCGCCCCGCAGCGGCTCACCGTCCCCCACCCGGCCCGCCGGCGCGTGCACCGCCCACGTGGAGCTGGCCGCCGCCGACCACGGCCGTACCGTCTGCGTCACCAAGGGCGGCGAGGTCCGGCTCACCCTGGACGGCACCAAGACCCGCCCCTGGAAGCCGGTCACCGCCGACGGCAGCGGACTGGAGGCCATCAACGCGGGCTTCGTGCTCCAGCCCGGGGACGCCACGGCCGCGTACCGGGCGAAGGCCGCCGGCACCGTGCGCCTCACGTCGTCCCGCCCGCTGTGCGCCGAGCCCACCGCGCCGGGCCAGGTGTCCTGCAAGGGCATCGAGGAGTGGGCGGTCACCGTGCGGGTGAGCCAGGGGGCGTCCTCGGGATGAACCCGGGCCCGCGACGCCGGCGCGGCACCTCGCCGCGCCGTCGGACCACCCCGGGCGTCGTCGGGATGAGCCCGGGCCCGCGACGCCGGCGCGGCACCTCGCCGCGCCGTCGGATCACCCGGGTACGCCCGGTGCGCGGGAGATCCTCCGCCTCGCGAGGCACCGCACACGCACCGGACGCCGCGGCACGCTCCGACCTGATCCGGACGACACCCTCTAGCCGGCCAGGTGCCGCACCTGGTCCCACAGGACCGGGTCGACCACGCCCACCCGGCGCCGGAAGCCCTCCACCGGCACCTCGCGCAGCTCGTCGGTCTGCAGGAAGCTGGGCCGCCCCTGCGCGTCACCGACCGCGCCCGGCGGCAGCGGGATCACCCCGCTGCGCTCGTCGTGGTACTTGCTGGTGATCTTCGCGACCGTCGCCCGGTTGCCGCGCACGGCCAGCACCAGGCAGGGCCGGTCCTTCACCACGGTCCGGTCCTCGTAGGGCACGTTCGCCCACCAGATGTCCCCGGGGGACGGCCGTGGCGCGTGCCTCGTGCGGGTGCCCGCGCGGCCGGGCGGGCGCAGCCGCCGTCCGCCGGGCCGACGGCCCCCGCCCCAGCCGTCGACGAGCGTGGCGACCAGGGCGAGCAGTACCACCGCCGCGAGCGCCAGCCACCAGGACGTGTCCATACGACGACGTTACCGGCGCGCGCCGCACATCGCGCGCCCTCTCGTCATCCTTGTGCGCCCCCGGTCCAGCCGAACCGGTGACAGCACAGGTGAGTTCGCCCACAACGGCCCCTGGTGGAGGAGCGACCCGTGCTTTTGCGCCTTACGCTCGACAAACCGCACGACCCCTGACAGCCCTCCTCCCGAGTGGCTCCCCGATCCCCGCTCACCGCTTTCCCGCCAACGGAGGTTTCTGCTTCATGAAGCTCACCGTCGTCGGCTGCTCGGGGTCGTTCCCGTCCGCGGAATCGGCCTGTTCGAGCTACCTCGTCGAGGCCGACGGCTTCCGGCTGCTTCTCGACATGGGCAACGGCGCCCTGGGCGAGCTGCAGCGCCACTGCGGTCTCTACGACCTCGACGCGATCTTCCTCAGCCATCTGCATGCCGACCACTGCATCGACATGCTCGGCTACTTCGTCGCGCGGTACTACCGCCACGAAGGCGGCCGCTGCGCCCCGATGCCCGTCTACGGGCCCGAGGGCACCGAGCACCGGCTGACCACCGCCTACGCGGACACCCCCTCCGCCTCCTCCATGAGCGAGGTCTTCGACTTCCACACGGTCAAGCCGTCCACGTTCGAGATCGGACCGTTCACCGTGCACACCGAGCGGGTCCGTCACCCCGTGGAGGCGTACGCCATCCGCGTCGAGCACGGCGGGAAGTCCCTCACGTACTCCGGCGACACGGGCCTCACGGAGGTCCTGGACGAGCTGGCCCGGGACACCGACCTGTTCCTGTGCGAGGCCGCGTTCACGCACGGCAAGGAGAACATCCCCGACCTGCATCTCAACGGCCGCGAGGCGGGTGAGACGGCGGCCCGCGCGAGCGCCCGCCGCCTGGTCCTCACCCACATCCCGCCGTGGACCGACCCCCAGGTCAACCTGCGGCACGCCCGCGAGGTCTTCGCCGGTCCGGTGGAGCTTGCCGCTCCGCGGGTCGTCTACGAGATCTGAGACCGCGGCGGCACGGCCGCCGGCCGGCCACGGCGCCGTCGTGGCCGGCCGCGCCCCGCGACGGAGTCGCAGACCAAGCACAGCCCCGCGCCCCTCGGGTGCAGAAGGCCCCCGGAACCGTCGTGGTTCCGGGGGCCTTCGGCAGCTGTGCGGGGCCGGCCTACTTGGCCTCTGCCTTCTGCAGTTCGGCGAGCTCCTCGTCGGACTCGCGGCCCGGGGTGGGCAGGTTGAACCTGATGATCGCGAAGCGGAAGATCACGTAGTAGGCCACCGCAAAGCACAGGCCGACCAGGACCAGCCCCCACGGGTTGCTGGCGATACCCAGGTTCAGCCCGAAGTCGACCGCGCCCGCCGAGAAGCCGAAGCCGTCCTTCATGCCGAGCGCCCAGGTCAGCGCCAGCGAGACACCGGTGAGCACCGCGTGGATGGCGTACAGGACCGGCGCGATGAACATGAAGGTGAACTCGATCGGCTCGGTGACACCGGTGACGAAGGACGTCAGCGCGAGCGAGAGCATCATGCCGCCGACGACCTTGCGGCGCTCGGGCCGGGCGCAGTGGACGATGGCCAGGCACGCGGCGGGCAGGGCGAACATCATGATCGGGAAGAAGCCGGTCATGAACTGGCCCGCGTGCGGGTCGCCGGCCAGGAAGCGCCCGATGTCACCGCTCTTGCCGTGGTACTCGCCCGCCTGGAACCACGGGAACGAGTTGAGCAGGTGATGCATGCCGATCGGGATCAGCGCACGGTTGGCGACACCGAAGATGCCGGCGCCGACCGCGCCCGACTTGACCAGCCACTCGCCGAAGTTGTGAAGGCCCGTGCCGAGGACCGGCCAGATGTAGCCGAAGACGATGCCGATGACGAGGCCGGCGAAGGCCGACAGGATCGGCACGAGGCGACGGCCGCCGAAGAAGCCCGCCCAGTCGGGCAGTTTGGTGCGGTAGAAGCGCTGGTACAGCAGGGCCACCACGATGCCCATCACCACACCGCCGAGGACCTTGGCGTCCACCGGGGCGTTCTGCATCACGATCTTGCCGTCGACCACGGTCGCGACCTTCGGCAGGTTCTTGTCGGTGAACGTGGCGAGGACGTTCTTGAAGACCAGGTAGCCGGTGACCGCGGCGAGGGCCGTGGAGCCGTCCGCCTTCTTCGCGAAACCGATCGCGATGCCCACGGCGAACAGCAACGCCATGTTGTCGAGGATCGCGTTGCCGCCGGCCGCCATGAAGGAGGCGATCTTCGTAAGGAAAGTGGGGAAGGAGGGGCGGCCCAGCATGTCGGTGTTGCCGAGGCGCACCAGCAGGGCGGCGGCCGGCAGCACGGCCACCGGCAGCATCAGGCTGCGGCCGATGCGCTGCAGAACAGCCATCGCGCCCGCGCCCTTCTTCTTCTCGGCCGCGGGAGCGGCGCTGGCCGTGGTCACAACTTCCTCCAGTGGGCAAGGCGCCGCCCGGGAACCAAGGAAGGGGACGGCAGCGTCTCTGGTCTACACCACCCAGTGGTGTAGACCTGTTGTAGCACGATGAAGGCGGGATAAGGAACCCGCGAATCCGCTACCGCGGCGCTACGCCCCGTACCCGCCCGCACGGGCGGAGGAGCGGTGCCTCACTTCACGTTGTCCCGCTCCATCTCCTCCGCCAGTTCCTGCGGTTCCCGCCCCGGCGTCCTCAGGTCGAACCTCGTGATCGCGAACCGGAAGACGGCGTAATAGACGACCGCGAAGCACAGGCCGATCGGGATGATCAGCCAGGGTTTCGTCGCCAGCTGCCAGTTGATGACGTAGTCGATCAGTCCGGCCGAGAAGCTGAAGCCGTCGTGCACCCCGAGCGCCCAGGTCGCCGCCATCGAGACACCGGTGAGCACCGCGTGCACGGCGTACAGCGCGGGTGCGATGAACAGGAAGGAGTACTCGAGGGGCTCGGTGATGCCGGTCACGAACGAGGTCAGCGCGACCGAGAGCATCAGACCGCCGACCTCCTTGCGGCGCTCCGGACGGGCGCAGTGGGTGATGGCGAGCGCGGCGGCCGGCAGCGCGAACATCATGATCGGGAAGAAGCCGGAGGTGAACTGGCCGGCGTGCGGGTCGCCCTGCAGGAACATGTTGATGTCGCCGTGCACCACCGTGCCGTCCGGCTTGGTGTAGCTGCCGAACTGGAACCAGATGGGCACGTTGAGGAACTGGTGCAGGCCGATGACGAGGAGGGCGCGGTTGGCGACGCCGAAGAGGCCCGCGCCCCAGGAGCCCGCGTCCCGCAGCCACTGGCTGAAGCTCTCCAGGGCGTCGCCGACCGGCGGCCAGACCCACAGACACAGCACCGCGAACACGATGGCGACGAACGACATGATGATCGGCACCAGCCGGCGACCGTTGAAGAAGCCCAGCCAGTCCACCAGCCTGGTGCGATGAAAGCGGGCCCAGAAGAAGGCCGTCAGCAGGCCCATGACGATGCCGCCGAAGACGCCCGGGTTCTGGAAGACGAAGGGCGTCACCTTGTCGGCGCCCACGTCGACGACGACCTGGCAGCCGACGTCCTTCACGTCCTTCGCACCGCCGGGGCACGGCTCGTGGAACTGGCGCAGGACGGTGTAGTAGACGAGGAAGCCGGCCACCGCAGCGAGCGCCGTCGAGCCGTCGGCCTTCTTGGCCATGCCGATCGCGACGCCCACGCAGAAGAGCAGCGGCAGACCGAGGGAGCCGTCGAGCAGTGCGCTGCCCGCACCCTTCATCACCTTGGAGACGGCGGTCCAGCCGAGGCCGTCGGCCCCGAACACATCGGGCTGGCCCAGCCGGTTCAGGATGCCCGCCGCCGGCAGCACCGCGATCGGCAGCTGGAGACTCCGCCCCATCTTCTGCAGCCCCTGGAACGTGCGGTTCCAGCGCTCCCGGGCCGGAGAGGTGGTTTTCCCGGCGCTGCCTGCGCTCTCGGCGCTCATGGGCGTCCTCCGGCCACTCGACTCGGACGCGGTTTGGCGACCGTCCCCACGGTGGTGTAGACCAGTCGGCAGACGGTTCCGCTGTCGTGATCGCCATCCTTCGGCACGCACGGCATGACCGCTCGCGAAGATGGGCCAACTGTGGGTTACTGCGACAAAGCGGTTCGGATCAGGGAGAAGGAACATGGCCAGCAAGGCTGAGAAGATCGTCGCCGGGCTCGGTGGCATCGACAACATCGAGGAGATCGAGGGCTGCATCACCCGGCTGCGCACCGAGGTGTCCGACCCCAGCCTGGTCGACGAAACCGCCCTCAAGGCCGCCGGCGCCCACGGCGTCGTCAAGATGGGCACCGCCATCCAGGTCGTCATCGGCACCGACGCCGACCCGATCGCCGCGGAGATCGAAGACATGATGTGAGCCGACGCGCTCACCATCGAGGGGCTCATCCCGACGCGGGAGGAGCCCCTTCCATCTGTACGGCTAGGCTCATCGGCATGTCTCGCATCGACGGCCGTACCCCCGAACAGCTCCGCCCGGTCACCATCGAACGCGGCTGGAGCAAGCACGCCGAGGGCTCCGTCCTCGTCTCCTTCGGCGACACCAAGGTCTTCTGCACCGCCTCCGTCACCGAAGGCGTCCCGCGCTGGCGCAAGGGCAGCGGCGAGGGCTGGGTCACCGCGGAGTACGCCATGCTGCCCCGTGCCACCAACACCCGCGGCGACCGCGAGTCCGTCAAGGGCAAGATCGGCGGCCGCACCCACGAGATCTCCCGGCTCATCGGCCGCTCCCTGCGCGCCGTCATCGACTACAAGGCGCTCGGCGAGAACACCATCGTCCTCGACTGCGACGTCCTCCAGGCCGACGGCGGCACGCGTACCGCCGCGATCACCGGCGCCTACGTCGCCCTCGCCGACGCCGTCGCCTGGGCCCAGGGCCGGAAGCTGATCAAGGCCGGCCGGCAGCCGCTCACCGGCACCGTCAGCGCGGTCTCCGTCGGCATCGTCGGCGGCGTCCCGCTGCTCGACCTCTGCTACGAGGAGGACGTGCGCGCCGAGACCGACATGAACGTCGTCTGCACCGGCGACGGCCGCTTCGTCGAGGTCCAGGGCACCGCCGAGGCCCAGCCCTTCGCCCGCGATGAACTCGACGCCCTGCTCGACCTCGCCGTCACCGGCTGCACCGAACTGGCCGCGCTGCAGCGGGCGGCGCTGGCGAGCACCAGCGCGTAAAGAAAACCCCAAGGCCGAGGGCAACCCGCCGGGCCTGACCGACGTCCATGTGGGTACGGGCGCACGACCCACCAGCGTGCGCCCGGCCAGCCGTATCAGGGGAGGGAACACACCATGGCCGCCAGTCGACGCTCACGCCGGGGCCGCGTCACCGCCATAGCCGCCGTCGTGGCCGCCGCCGCGCTCACCACCGGCCTCACCACCGGCTGCGACGCCGTGAACAAGGCTCTGGACTGCGTGCAGACCGCCGACGCCATCGCCGACAGCGTCACCGACCTCCAGCAGGCCGTCGAGAACGCCGCGAACGACCCCTCCCAGGCCGACGCCTCGCTCGACTCCATCGACAAGAGCCTGCGGAAGATCGGCGACAAGACGGACGATGCCGACGTCAACAAGGCCGTGGACGACCTGAACAAGGCCGTGGACAACGTGCGTACGGCGATCAAGAACGGGGACAGCACGCCCGATGTGCGGCCGGTCACCGATGCGGCGGGCGAACTGACGAAGGTGTGCACGTCGTAGCAGAACACCGCCGCCCGCGAGCGCCGTCCCGGGGCGGCGCCCTGAAGCGGCGCGGGGCCGCCGTGGCCGGCCGTGCAGTTCCCCGCGCCGCTTCAGGGCGCTCCTAGCGCCCCTCCTCGCCCCGCTCCTCGTGGCGCGCCCGGTGCAGCTCGTGCCGTCGTTCTCTGCGCTCCAGCCGCTCCAGCCGGCGCTGTTCCTTCAGGCGCCGGCGTTCGGCGCGAGGGAGTTTACGGGCCACGCCCACCCCGCCCCAGAACGCGAAGCCGCTGATGACCACCCGCGGGGCGGCCGGGTCGACGGGGCCGTCGTCCCTCGGGTGTTCGAAGCCGCCCATGATGCCGATGCCGCGGACGACCACCTCGACACCCGGCTCCACGATCACCTGCACCCCGCCCATGACCGCCACACAGTGGATCTCGACCTCACGGTCCGCGAAGTTCGCCTCGCGCAGGTCGATCTCGCCGCCGCCCATGAACGTGAAGCAGCCGAACCGCTTCGGCACCGTCCAGCGGCCCTTGCGCTCGAACCCCGACAGGACCGCGAACCCGCCCGTCGAGGAACCCTCGCCCCCGACGATCCGGGAGGCCCAACTCCCGCTCTCCGCCGGTTCCTTGACGAAAGAGACCGCAACCGGCGGCACCACCGCGCCGGCGGCCGGCAGATCACGGGTCAGCGGCACCAGCTCGCCGTACGTCCGCGCCTTGTAGGCCGCCTCCAGCCGCTCCTCGAACTCCTCCATGTCCAGCCGCCCCTCGGCCAGGGCGTCCCGCAGAACCTCGGCGACCCGCTCACGGTCGGCGTCGGACGCCCGGAGGTCCAGGGCTGCGTCGTCGCTCATGACAGCAGCCTACGAGACCGCCTTCCCGGCGTACATCCTGGCGATGACGGCCTCGATGTCCGGTTCCCGCACCGACAGGTCCACCAGCGGATAGCGAGCCGCCAGATCCGCCACCAGCGGGGCCGCCGACTGCCCCGCCGGGAACGCCAGCCACTGCCGCGGCCCCTCGACCTTCACCACCCGCGCCGCCGTCACCTCCACCGGCGGCAACTCCCGCTCCAGGTCCACCACCAGCGTCCGCTCGCTCTCCCCGGCCTCGTGCAGACCGGCGAGCGGGCCGTCGTACACCAGCCGCCCGTGGTCGATCACCATCACCCGCGAACACAACTGCTCGATGTCCTGCAGATCGTGCGTGGTCAGCAGCACGGTCGTGCCGCGCTCGGCGTTCAGCTCCCGCAGGAAGTCCCGCACCCTGGCCTTCGACACGACGTCCAGACCGATCGTCGGCTCGTCCAGGTACAGCACCTCCGGATCGTGCAGCAGCGCCGCCGCGATGTCGCCGCGCATCCGCTGCCCCAGCGACAGCTGCCGCACCGGAACGTCCAACAGGTTCCCCAGACCGAGGAGTTCCACCAGACGGTCCAGGTTCTCCCGGTAACGGGCGTCCGCAATGCGGTACATGCGGTGCGCCAGCCGGTACGAGTCGATCAGCGGCAGATCCCACCACAGCGTGGTCCGCTGCCCGAAGACGACGCCGATGCGGTGCGCGAGTCGCGTCCGCTCCCGCGACGGATCGATGCCCGCAACGCGCAGCCGCCCGGCGCTCGGAGTCAGGATGCCGGTCAGCATCTTGATCGTGGTCGACTTCCCGGCGCCGTTCGGCCCGATGTACCCGACCATCTCCCCGCGCGCCACGGTGAACGACAGCGAGTCCACCGCCCGCACCTCCCGCCGTTCCCGCTTGAGGAACCCGGTCTTCCTGCGCACCTCGAAGACCTTCTCGACGTTCTCCAGCGCGATGAAGTCGCTCACTTCAGCTCCCTGTGCTGCGGTACGAACGAAGTCCCGCCCGCCAGGCCAGCCCCGCCAGCGCACAACACCCGGCCGCCACCAGCGGGGATGTGAACGCGGCCCACTCCGGCAGGTCCAGCGGATACGGCCGGCCCAGCACCTGGCTCGCGGGCACCCAGTTGACGAAGGCCAGCGGCAGGACGAACGTCACCCCGCGCACCAGCTCCTTCGCGAACACCGTCGGCGGATACTGCAGCAGCGTCGTACCGCCGTAGGTGAACGAGTTCTGCACCTCCGAGGCATCGTGCGCCACGAACTGGAACGCCGCCCCCGCCACGAACACCGCGCAGAAGATGGCGCAGCCGCTCACCAGCATCACCGGCATCAACAGCAGCCTGGCCGCCGTCCAGTGGATGTCCAACCGGGTCAACGCCCAGCCCAGCACCAGCAGCCCCTGCGTCACCCGGCCCAGCCGCCGCAGCGCGAACCGGTCCGCCGCCACCTGCGCCAGCACCGGCACCGGCCGCACCAGCAGCGTGTCCAGCGTGCCGTCCCGCACCCGCCGTCCCAGCCGCTCCATCGACCCGATCGCCAGATCCGCCACCCCGAAAGGGACCGCCGACAGCCCGTACAGGAACGCCACCTCCGGCAGCGTGTAGCCGCCCAGCGCGTCCACCCGGGAGAACATCAGCATGATCGCGACGAAATCGAAGAAGGTCGCCGCGAAATTCCCGAACGTGGTCATCGCGAAAGACGCGCGATAGGCCATCGTGGACCGCACCCACATCGCCGCGATCAGCCGGTACGCCCGCACGGCCTCGGCCGCCCGGCCCGGCCGCCTCTCCCGTGCCGGCGGGCTCACCTCAGCCACCCTGCACCACCACCCGGCGCGTCGCCGCCGACTGCACCACCCGCCCGGCACCCAGCAGCACCGCCGCCCACGTCGCCTGGAAGAGGTACGTCCGCAGCGGCTCCCCCTGCCCCAGCAGGATGTCCGCCGGCGCCTGCAGCAGCGACGACCACGGCAGCGCCCGCACCACCTCGCCCAGCACGCCCGGGAACACGTTCAGCGGCAGCAGCATCCCCGAGCAGAAGTACCCGAGCAGCCACGCCATCTGAGCCACGCCCGTGCCGTCCAGCAGCCAGAACGCGGTCAGCGCCACCAGGTACCGGATGCCGAAGCCGACCAGCATCGCGAGCAGCACCGCGCCGAAGAACGCCACCCAGGTCCCGGTGTCGGCCGGCAGGTACACCGGGAAACACAGCGCGCCGAACAGGAACGGGACCAGCCCCCGGGCCAGCAGCTGGAAGAACGACCGGCCCAGGTCCGCCGCCAGCCACCACAGCTGCAGATCGGCCGGCCGGTACAGATCGATCACCACATCCCCCGTACGGATGCGTTCCATCAACTCTTCCTCGACGCCGCCACCCCCGATCGCGAGCGTCGACAGCAGCGCCTGCGCCAGCCACACATAGGTCACGACCTGCGCCTGGTCATATCCGCCGAGGTGCGGCTTCTCGTCCCACAATGCGCGATACGTGTACACGAAGATCAGACCGAAGACGGTGTTCGTGAACACCCCTGCCGCAGTGGCGGCCCGGTAGGTCGCGTACCGTCGGAACCCCCCTGCCGCGACGGCCGCGTACAACCGTTCCGCGCCCACGCAAGTCCACCTCCTCGGACCGCTCGACACCGAAGCGCGGGAGCGTAGTCCGCAGGCTCGGCGGCCGGCAACGCGTTTTCCGGCCGGAAGCAGCCGGAATCCGGGAACGGAACGCCGGGTGCGAGAGTCTTCAAACAGGGGGAGCGCAGAAGGCGTACGAGGCGTACGGGAACGTACGACGCGAAACAGGAGTCCGTGCACGACATGAGCGACGAGCCGCAGCCGCAGCAGCCGACCGACGGCGTAGCACCGGAGAAGCCGCTGCCGGCTGAAGGGCCCGGGAACCCGGGGGGCCGCGAGGAAGCGGCCGACGAGCCGCGCAAGGCACCGATCCGCCCTGCCCCGGAGAAGGGACCCGGCGGCCCTGACCGGCCCGAGCGACGCACCACGGGCACTCCGGGCAGCCACGGCGGCACGGATGCCGACGGCAGCGACAGGACCGCGGAAGCCTCGCGCCCTGCGAGCGCCGGGCGGCCCACCGACGCCGGAGCCGAGTCCACCCGCGCGGGTGACCCCGGAACGCCGGAGCGCGGCACCGGTCGGTCCAGCTCGGCCGCCGCCGGCTCGCCGTCCCGCGACGCCTCCGGCCAGGCGGCCTCGGCGGCGAACGACCGCACGACCTCCATCGCCCGCGCCCGCCAGGCAGCCCGCGGCGCCCGCACGGAACAGCCGGGGACGGGGACGGCCCGGACGGAAGGGCCGGGGACGGGGACAGCAGGGACGAACGGTGGCGCGGCCTCCGGCCGTACCTCGGCGTCCGGCCGGAATGCCGCTTCTGCAGGGGCTTCGGAGGGCCGGGGCGCATCGGCTTCCGGCGGAGCCCCGGCGGCGGCCCGTGGTGCTTCCGCGTCCGGTGGGGACTCGGCGGCGACCCGTGGTGCTTCCACGTCCGGTGGGGACTCGGCGGCGGCCCGTGGTGCTTCCACGTCCGGTGCGGCCTCGGCGCCCGGCGCCGGTAAGGCGGACGCCTCCGAGCAGGCTCAGCCGGCCGACAGCACCCAGGTGCTCCGGCGGATCACACCGCCCCGGGGGCCCCAGGCGCCCTCGGCCGGGTCCGCGTCCTCGGCGCAGACGGGCAAGGGCGACCGGAAGACCCCGACCGACAAGCCGGCCGGTGCCGCGCAGGGCTCCAGTACGGCCGGCGGTGCTGCTCAGCGCGTCGACAAGGCGGCCGGTGCTCCGCAGCGCTCCGGCGGGGCGGGCGGTGCTGCCCAGGGCTCCGGTACGGCTGCCGGTGCTGCGCAGGGCTCCGGCAAGGCCGGCAGTGCTGCTCAGGGCTCCGGTCAGGGAGGCGCGCCCGATACCACGCAGGTGCTCCGGCGCATCAGTGCGCCCCGCTCGGGTGAGCCGGGCGATGCCTCGTCGGCCTCGTCCACCTCCGCGGCCTCCTCCACCTCTTCGGCCCCCTCCACCCCCCCGGCCTCAGCATCCCCAGCCTCCTCCTCGGGTGAGCCGAAGTCCGGCGGACGGGCTTCCCGGCCTTCCGTGCCCCGGCCCGGCGGCCAGAACCGCGCCGCCCAGGCCACCGGCGCCAATGCCGCTGACACGGCCGGCAAGGCGGGTGCCGCCGCTCCGGGCTCCCCGGCCGCCGCACGCGCCGCCCGTGCCGCCCGCGCGGCTGGCGTCGCTGCGGGCGCTGCCGGTGCTGCCGCGGGCGCTGCCGCCGGGGCCGCCAAGCCCGGCGCCGGAGCCGCAGCGGGCGCCGCAGCCGCAGTGGGCGCCGGAGCCGGTGGTGCCGCCGGCGCTGCTGTCCCGGGCGCTGCTGCCTCCGCCTCCCGCGCCGCCCGTACCGGAACCAACCCCCGTACCGGAGCCACCCCCCGTACCGGCTCTGCCGACGACGAGACCACCGTCCTCGCCGCCACGGACGGCGGAACCTCCGGAGGCAACGGCAACGGCAACGGCAACGGCAACGGCAACGGCGACGGCAAGGCCAAGGTCAAGACAAAGGCCAAGGCCGCGAAGGGCAAGCGGCCCAAGCGCACCGGCTGGCGGCGGCTCCTGCCGACCTGGCGCATGGTGCTCGGCACCTTTGTCCTCGGCGTCGTCCTGCTCGGCGGGCTCTTCTTCCTCGGCTACTCCATGGTGAAGATCCCGCCGGCCAACGCGTTCGCGACCAAGCAGAGCAACGTCTACCTCTACGCCGACGGCTCCCAGCTGGCCCGCGACGGCAAGGTCAACCGCGAGAACGTCTCCCTCGCCCAGGTCTCCAAGGATGCCCAGCACGCCGTACTGGCCGCCGAGGACCGCGACTTCTACACCGAGTCCGCCGTCGACCTCAAGGCCATGGTCCGCGCCGGCTGGAACACCGCCACCGGCAAGGGCAAGCAGTCCGGCTCGACCATCACCCAGCAGTACGTGAAGAACTACTACCTGGCCCAGGAGCAGACGCTCACCCGCAAGGCCAAGGAATTCTTCATCGCGATCAAGCTCGACCAGAACAAGTCCAAGGACGAGATCTTCGAGGGCTACCTCAACACCAGCTACTTCGGCCGCAACGCCTACGGCATCCAGGCCGCCGCCCAGGCCTACTACGGCCGCGACGCCGCCGACCTGGACCCGGCCCGCGCCGCCTACCTCGCCGCACTCGTCAACGCGCCGAGCGAGTACGACGTCGTGGCGCACCCGGAGAACAAGAAGGCGGCCGTCGCCCGCTGGAACTACGTGCTGAACGGCATGGTCGGCAAGGGCTGGCTCAGCGAGTCCGAGCGGGCCGGCATGAAGTTCCCCATGCCGAGGGAGCAGACGATCTCCACCGGCCTGTCCGGCCAGCGCGGCTACCTCGTCGAGGCGGTCAAGCAGTACCTGATCACCAACAACATCATCGACGCCGACCACCTCGCGCTCGGCGGCTACCGCATCACCACCACCATCCAGAAGAACCGGCAGGACGCCTTCGTCAAGGCCGTGGACGACCAGCTGATCTCCAAGCTGGACAAGAAGAACCGCAAGGCCGACACCTACGTCCGGGCCGGCGGCGCCTCCGTCGACCCCAAGACCGGCAAGGTCGTCGCGATGTACGGCGGCATCGACTACGTGAAGCAGTACACCAACGGCGCCACCCGCGGTGACTTCCAGGTCGGCTCGACCTTCAAGCCGTTCGTCTTCACCTCCGCCGTGCAGAACGGGTCCACCACCCAGGACGGCCGCACCATCACCCCGAACACCGTCTACGACGGCACCAACCGGCGCCCCGTCCAGGGCTGGAGCGGCGGCACCTACGCCCCCGAGAACGAGGACCAGCACTCGTACGGCAACATCACCGTCCGCAGGGCCACCGACTCCTCGGTGAACTCGGTGTACGCGCAGATGGCCGTCGACGTCGGCCCCGCCAAGGTCAAGCAGACCGCGATCGACCTCGGCGTCCCCTCCGACACCCCGGACCTCCAGCCCTACCCGTCCGTCGCCCTCGGCACCGCCACCGCCAGCGTCCTGGACATGGCCGAGGCCTACGCCACGCTCGCCAACCACGGCAAGCACGGCACGTACACCCTGGTCGAGAAGATCACCAAGGAGGGCACCGAGGAGGTCAAGCTGCCCGAGCAGCGCGTCAAGCAGGCCGTCAGCCGGGAGGCCGCCGACACCACCACCTCCGTCCTGCAGAGCGTGGTCCAGAGCGGCACCGCCACCGCGGCACAGGGCGCGGGCCGCCCGGCCGCCGGCAAGACCGGCACCGCCGAGAACGACACGGCCGCCTGGTTCGCCGGCTACACCCCCAACCTGGCCACCGTGGTCTCCGTCATGGGCCAGGACCCCGTGACGGCCAAGCACATGCCGCTGTACGGCGCCCTCGGCGAAGGGCGCATGAACGGCGGCGGCCCGCCCACCCGGATCTGGGCGCAGTACACGCACGACGCGCTGAAGGGCAAGCCGGCCGCCGACTTCGACCTCGAACTCGAACAGGGCGCCGACCAGATCCAGGAGCCGCCCGCCACCGGCACGACCCCGCCCGGCACCGACGCCGGCCAGGACACCGGCGGCACCGCCACCGACGGCGGCCAGAACGACGGCGGCGCGACCGCCACCCCCACCGACGGCGGCACCACCGGCACCCCCACCGACGGCGGTCCCACCACCGACGGAGGCACCACCACCGACGGCGGCCCCACCACCGGCGGGGACCAGACCACCGGCGGCACGAACGACGGCGGTCCCACCACCGACGGCGGCACCACCACCGACGGCGGCCCCACCACCGGCGGGGACCAGACCACCGGCGGCGGCACACCGGGCGGCGGAACCGACGCCGGCGGCACCACCGGCACGATCGACGGCACCGGAGGCGGCCCCGGGACATGACACCCCGGCCCCGGTCGGCTCAGTGACCGCTGGTCGCCTTCAGCCCCACCACGGCGACCAGCAGCAGACACACGAAGAAGATCCGGGCGGCGGTGACCGGCTCACCCAGCACCACCATGCCGAGCACCGCCGCACCGGCCGCGCCGATCCCCACCCACACGCCGTACGCCGTACCGATGGGCAGGGACTTCGCGGCGTACGACAGCAGCACCATGCTCGCGACGATGCCGGCGCCGGTGAACAGACTGGGAACCAGCCGGGTGAACCCCTCGCTGTACTTCATCCCGATCGACCAGCCCACCTCGAGCAGACCGGCGACGACAAGCAGAACCCAGGCCATGACAGGCACCTCCGAGACGTGGCGACTCTTCTCCGGTGCGTCGTCTTTGCCTTCGACCCGGTACGGCGCGTCTCGTCGGGCTCGCTCCCGAACATAACAAAAACACGACAAGAGGGCCGGTGACGATCGTCACCGGCCCTCTTGTCGGTTGCTTCAGAGATAGAGGCCCGTGGAGTCCTCCGACCCCTCGAACCGGTCCGCGGCGACGGCGTGCAGATCACGCTCACGCATCAGCACGTACGCCACGCCCCGCACCTCGACCTCCGCCCGGTCCTCCGGATCGAACAGGACACGGTCGCCCGGCTCCACCGTCCGGACGTTCTGGCCGACCGCGACGACCTCGGCCCAGGCCAGCCGCCGCCCCACCGCCGCCGTGGCGGGAATCAGGATGCCGCCCCCCGACCGACGCTCGCCTTCACCGGCCTCCTGCCGCACGAGAACCCGGTCGTGCAGCATCCGGATGGGCAGCTTGTCGTGATGGGGGGTGCTGTTTCTGTTGGCGCTCACGCCTTGAACCTACCTGCCCCGGTCAGTCCTTGCGCCGCCGGGCCCCGAAGGCCAGCAGCCCCACCACACCCACGACGACCAGCGCGACCGGCACGACCCGTTCCAGCCGAGGCGCGCCCTCGTCGTCCACCAACCGCGCCCGGACATCGCTCACCACCCGGTTGACCTGCACATAGGCCCGCCCGACCGTGTGATCGACATGGGCGACGACCTTGGCCTTCGCATCCCCGACGATCGTCTTCGGATGCACCCGCATCCCGATCTCGTCGAGCGTCTCGGCCAGCACGTCACGGCGACGCTTGATGTCCGCCTCGATCTGCGCCGGGGTTCTGGTGTCCGACGTGTCCGCCACCGTACGGCCTCCGAAGTCTGCCGAATCTGCTGCTGCTGTTCCGGACAGTCTGTCAGCTCATGCCCGCGCCGCACCGCAAGGCCCCCCGGTTACGCTAGTCCGATGAGCGAGCGACTCCAGCCCGGGGACGTTGCCCCCGCCTTCACCCTCCCCGACGCCGACGGCAACGAGGTGTCCCTTTCGGACCACGAGGGCCGCAAGGTCATCGTCTACTTCTACCCGGCCGCCCTGACCCCGGGCTGCACCAAGCAGGCCTGCGACTTCACCGACAACCTGGAGGTCCTGGCCTCCGCCGGCTACGACGTCATCGGCATCTCGCCCGACAAGCCGGAGAAGCTCGCGAAGTTCCGCGAGAAGGAGTCCCTCAAGGTCACCCTCCTGGCCGACCCCGACAAGCGGGTCCTGGAGGCGTACGGCGCCTTCGGCGAGAAGAAGCTCTACGGCAAGACGGTCGTCGGCGTCATTCGCTCCACGGTCGTCGTGGACGGGGAGGGCAAGGTCGAACGGGCCCTCTACAACGTCAAGGCCACCGGCCACGTGGCGAAGATCCTCAAGGACCTCGGCATCTGAGCCCTCTGCCGCATGAACGGCCCGCACCGGGAGAACCCGGGTGCGGGCCGTTTTCCATGATCCCGGGAGTGAGATTCCGGGCGTGACTGTCCGATAAACGGTTCGTTACTCCGAACGGGCAGCGGAAGCCCTGGCGCCCCCGTACACCGGAGGCACTGCTCGTCGAGCAGCCGGCCGGGCACGCCCGGCGCATCCAGAGCGACCGGCTCAGGCGGGCGATGACGGCGGTGGTCCTGCCGGAACGCTGCGCCCGCTGCGGAACGGAGCCGGTGTGGCGGGGCCGTCCGCTGCCGCTGGAAGTCGATCACATCGACGGGAACTGGCGCGACAACCGCATCGAGAACCTTCGGCTGCTCTGCCCCAACTGCCACGCCACGACCGACAACTACCGAGGGCGAGGCAAGGGGCGCGCGACTGGCGGCGCCGCATGAGCGGCGGCGTGCAGTACACCCGTGAGCGGTTGGCCGAGGCGGCCAGGCGGTTCTCCAGCATCGAGGAAGTCATCGCCCACTTCGGCACCGAGCCGTACGCCAAGCTCGATCGCTACCTTCTGCGGCGCTTCGCACATTTCGGTATCGACGTGTCTCACTTCGGCGGTCCCCGCGGGATTCCGCGCCCCGATCCCGAAGAGTCGCGTGCCGCGGTTGCCGCGTCGCTCTCCATCGCGGCGGTACTTCGCCACTTGGGGCGCCCGGACAACGGCGCGCAGCGCGTGGCGCTACGTCGCTGCATCGCCGAGGAAGGCCTGGTGACCACTCATTTCCTCGGGCAGGCTCATCAACGCGGCAAGCCCGGTGTGGTCCCGGCCAAGGGGCCCGACGAGATCTTGGTCCTGAACGACGGCAAGCGCCGGACCAGGACCGCGCTGCTGCGCCGCGCACTCCGCGAAGTCGGAGTCCCCGAAGCGTGTGCGGAGTGCGCGGTGGGCCCGGAGTGGCTCGGTGACCCGATGACGCCGGAGGTCGACCACATCAACGGGGACTGGAGCGACGACCGGCGCGAGAATCTCCGGCTGCTCTGCCCCAACTGCCACGCAACCACGACCATCTGGTGCCGAGGGGGCGGCCGGCGAAAGGTGCAGCCCCGTACACTGGGCGAGGCAAAACGGGCTGCGAGTGAATAGCCCGTTTTGGGGCGGCCGTGGCGAAATAGGCGATACGCGCGGGTTTTAGGTGCCCGTGGGAGAAATCCCGTGTGGGTTCGAGTCCCACCGGCCGCACATGTGAGGGGCCGTCCGTCTGGGCGGCCCCTCCGCCGGTCTCAGCCCAACAGCTCCCGCACCACCGGCACCAGCGCCCGGAACGCCTTCCCCCGATGGCTGATCGCGTTCTTCTCGTCCGGGCTCAGCTCGGCGCACGTCCGGCTCTCGCCCTCAGGCTGCAGGACCGGGTCGTAGCCGAAGCCGTTCGTGCCGGCCGGCGCGTGCCGCAGTACGCCCCGCAGCTGTCCCTCGACCACCCGCTCCGTGCCGTCCGGCAGGGCCAGGGCGGCTGCGCACGCGAAGTGCGCCCCCCGGTGCTCCTCCGCGATGTCGGAGAGCTGGGCGAGCAGCAGGTCGAGGTTGGCCCTGTCGTCGCCGTGTCGGCCGGCCCAGCGGGCGGAGAAGATGCCGGGGGCGCCGCCCAGGACGTCGACGCAGAGCCCGGAGTCGTCCGCGACGGCGGGCAGGCCGGTGGCCTGGGCCAGGGCGTGGGCCTTCAGCAGGGCGTTCTCGGCGAAGGTGACGCCGGTTTCCTTGACGTCGGGGACGTCGGGGAAAGCATCGGCGCCGATCAGCTCGTGGGTCAGCCCGGCTTCGGCGAGGATCGCCCTCAGCTCGGTGATCTTTCCGGCGTTGCGGGTGGCGAGGATCAAGCGGGTCATGACGGCCAGTATTCCTCGCCGCCCAGCGCACCGGGACCGCGCCTCCGCCGTTCCGCGGCTCGGCCGAACCGGGCCTCCGCCGATCCGCGCCTCCACCTATCCGCGCCTCCGGCGATCCGGGAACCCGGCCTCCTCCGATCCGCGGCTCGGCCGAACCGGGCCTCCGCCGAACCGAACCTCCACCGATCCGCGGCTCCACCGAACCGGGCCCACCGCCGAACCGAACCTCCTCCGATCCGCGGCTCCCGGACTACAGCTCCGCCTGCCCCGCGCCCTTCAGCGTGCGCAGGTCGAATACCTCGGCCATTCTGGCGAAGCCCAGGTCGCTGGGGTGGAGGTGGTCGCCGGAGTCGTAGTCGGCGCGCAGGCGGCGGGGGTCGTAAGGGTCGCGGAGGGCCTGGTCGAAGTCGACGATCGCGTCGTAGACGCCGCCGGACCGGATCTCGGCGTTGACCTGCTGCCGTACTGCTTCGCGGGCCGGGGTGTAGCCGCGGTGGCCCTTGAAGGGCATCAGGGTGGCGCCGACGACCTTCAGGCCGCGGGCGTGGGCCTGGCGGACGAGGGTGCGCAGGCCGGTGACGATGCGGTCGGGGTCGGCGAGTTTCCGGTTGCGCAGGATGTCGTTGACGCCGAGGTCGATGACGACGGCCTTGACGTTGGGGTGGGAGAGCGCGTCGCGGCCGAAGCGGCCGAGGCCGCTCTGGTTCTCGGCGGTGGGGGTCCCCCCTGCCTGGGCTTGTTCGATTGTTTGGGGGAGGCCGAGGCCGTCGGCGAGGACCTGGTTGCCGCTGATGCCTTCGTTGACGACGCTGTAGCGCGGGAGTTGCTGCCCGTTCTCGAGGGCGCTGCGCAGGCGGCCGGAGAGGATGTCGGGCCAGCGGTGGTTGGCGCCGACGGTGGCGGTGATGCCGTCGGTTATGGAGTCGCCGAAGACGACGACGGTGCCGTCGGCTTCGTTGCTGAGGACGTCGAGGGCCGTCAGATACCGCCAGTAGGGGGTTTGTTGGGTGTAGGCGGTGCCGGTGGCGTCTTCGGTGCGGTCGCCGTCGGCGGCGTAGGAGACCTGACGGGCGTGGGGGTGGTAGGTGACCGGCCCTGAGGGGGTGGGGGAGTAGGTGGTGACGAGGACGTCGGTGCCGCGCGGGATGGTGAGGCGTACGGCGTCGCTGACGGTTTGTCCGCCGGCAGGTATGACGATGCTGGGGCTGCCGTTGAAGGTGAGGCGCCGCATCGTTTCTGCGTCGGCTGCGGCGGTGCCGTCGCCGGTCGCTAGGGCGAGCGTGGCGTGCGAGATGGTCAGCGCCGACTGGCCGTAGAGGTTGGACAGCGTGATCCGGGCACTCGTACCGCCGGTGGCCGCGTGGACGACGTTGCGGACCGAGCGGCCTGCCAGGCCGGTCGCCTCGGTGCCGGGTTCGCCGCCGACGGGGGCGGTGGCCCAGGCGCCGACCCAGGTGCCGGTGGAGGCGGGGGCGGCGTTGGAGTCGCGGTGCGGGCGGTTGTCGGTGAGGGTGCTGCGGGGGGTGCCGGCATCGGCCGCGACGGTGACGTAGATGGCGGCGGACAGGACCACGACCAGCGCGACGAGCGCGCTCAGGACGGCATAACCATGACGCTTGGTCACGCTTGTGTTGTTCTCCTCGGGAGATGGGAGCCCGAGGCTCCGATCTTGTTGAACCCATGATGCGTCATGGGCCGGAGAGGTCTGACAGGACCCTGCCCAAAACCCCCGTCCAGACAGACGCCGGGAACTCTCGTTCCGTTCCGGGAGTCGGTCAGGAAGGGACAATTGTGTGCGGGATCACCGAACGGGTGGAGCTGATGGAACCTACCGAGACGGGAACGCCGGGGCGGGTCACGTCGTACCGCACCATGACGGCGTTCACCCCGGCCGACGAGGAGCGCCGGCGCGGGGTGCGGCGGATGAAGCTCACGGCGACGGGCCTGCTGTTGCTGGTGGCCGTGATCTATGTCCTGGCGAAGACGGCCGGGCATGCGGGGGCCGGGGCGTGGACGGGCTATGTGGCGGCGGCGGCCGAGGCGGGCATGGTGGGCGCGCTCGCCGACTGGTTCGCGGTCACGGCCCTGTTCCGGCACCCGCTCGGGCTGCCCATCCCGCACACCGCGATCATCCCCACCAAGAAGGATCAGCTGGGTGTCTCGCTGGGCGAGTTCGTCGGGGAGAACTTCCTCTCCGAGGACGTCGTGCGGCAGCGGCTGCGCGCGGTCGGTATCGGCAGCCGGCTGGGGGTCTGGCTGGCGGAGCCGGAGCATGCGGACCGGGTGACGGCGGAGCTGGCGACCGCTCTGCGGGGTGCGCTGACGGTGCTGCGGGACGCGGATGTGCAGGCGGTGGTCGGTGAGGCGATCACGCGGCGGGCGAACGCGCAGGAGGTCGCGCCGGGCCTCGGCAAGATGCTGGAGAAGATCGTCGCGGACGGCGGGCACCGGCGGGCGGTGGATCTGGTGGTGGCCCGGGCGCACGACTGGCTGGTGCTGCACCGGGACGATGTGATGGTGGCGGTGGAGGGGGGTGCGCCGGGCTGGACGCCGCGGTTCGTGGACCGCAGGGTCGGTGAGCGGGTCTACAAGGAACTGCTGCGGTTCGTGACCGAGATGCGGGACATGCCCTCGCATCCGGCGCGTGGCGCGCTGGACCGCTTTCTGCACGACTTCGCCTCCGACCTGCAGTCCGACACGGACACGCGGGCGCGGGTGGAGCGGCTGAAGGGCGAGGTGCTGGGCCGGGGCGAGGTGCAGGATCTGATCGCGTCCGTGTGGACGGCCGTGCGGTCGATGATCGTGGCGGCGGCGGAGGACGAGCGCAGCGAGCTGCGGTTGCGGGTGCGGGCCGCGTTGCTGTCGCTGGGTTCGCGGATGGCGACCGAGCCGAAGGTGCAGGAGAAGGTGGACAGCTGGGTGGAGGGTGCGGCGGTGCACGTGGTGACGACGTACCGCAAGGAGATCACCTCGCTGATCACGGACACCGTGGCGGGCTGGGACGCGGAGCACACCACTCGGAAGATCGAGGCGCACATCGGTCGTGACCTGCAGTTCATCCGGATCAATGGCACGGTGGTGGGTTCCCTCGCGGGCTTGTTGATCTACGTGGTGGCGCGCGGGCTGGGGGTGTGACCGGACTGTTCCGACAGGGCCAGGGCACCCGGTATCCGTCCTTCACGGAGGAGGGAGCCCATGAGCGAAGCATCCGGAGCGCCGTCGCCGGACACCGGCCGGACCATCACGACCGATATCCCCGCCCGTCTGGACCGGCTGCCCTGGTCCCGCTGGCACTGGACGATCGTGATCGGTCTGGGCACGGTGTGGATCCTGGACGGTCTGGAGGTCACGGTCGTCGGCAACATCGCCGGCCGGCTGTCGGAGCCCGGCAGTGGTCTGGAGATCAGCTCGGGGCAGGTGACGGGCATCGCCGCCGCGCTGTATGTGGCGGGTGCCTGTTCGGGTGCGCTGTTCTGGGGCCGGCTGACGGACCGCTTCGGCCGCAAGAACCTGTTCATGATCACGCTGGCCGTGTATCTGGCGGCGACCGCGCTGACGGCTGTGTCCTGGGAGGCCTGGTGGTTCTTCCTGTTCCGCTTCCTGACCGGTTTCGGTATCGGTGGTGAGTACGCGGCCATCAACTCCGCGATCGACGAGCTGATCCCGGCGGACTACCGCGGCCGGGTCGACCTCATCATCAACGGCAGCTTCTGGCTGGGCGCGGTCGGCGGCTCGCTGCTGTCGATCGTCGCGCTCGACACCGGTCTGCTGGCCGCGAACGTGGGCTGGCGCCTGACCTTCGCGCTCGGCGCCGTACTCGCCCTGGTCATCCTGCTCGTACGACGGCACGTTCCGGAGAGTCCGCGGTGGCTGCTGATCCACGGCCGGGACCGGGAGGCGGAGGAGATCGTCTCCGGCATCGAGTGCCAGGTGGAGGCGGAGAGGGGCGAGCGGCTGCCCGAGCCGGAGGGTGAGCTGGAGATCCGTCAGCGCAAGGACGTGACGTTCCTGGAGATCGCCCGTACCGTCTTCGGCCGTTACCGCAGGCGGGCGGTGCTCGGCTTCTCCCTCTTCATCGGGCAGGCGTTCCTGTACAACGCGATCACCTTCGGTTTCGGTGCGATCCTGACGAAGTTCTTCGACGTGCCGTCGGACCGCACCGGCTACTACTTCGCGGTGATCGCGGTCGGCAACTTCTGCGGCCCGCTGCTGCTCGGCAAGCTCTTCGACACGGTGGGCCGCAGGGTGATGATCTCCTCGACCTACCTGCTCTCGGGTCTGCTGCTGTTCGGTACGGCGTGGCTGTTCGACCGGGGTTCGCTGACCGCGGGCACGCTGACGGCGTGCTGGTGCGCGGTGCTGTTCTTCGCGTCGGCGGGTGCCTCCAGCGCCTACCTGACGGTCTCGGAGATCTTCCCGATGGAGACACGGGCGATGTCCATCGCCTTCTTCTACGCCCTCGGCACCGCGGCCGGCGGTATCAGCGGCCCGCTGCTCTTCGCCGACCTGACGGGTACGGGCCGGGTCGGTGACACGGTCCTCGCGTTCTCGATCGGCGCGGCACTGATGTGCGTGGCCGGTCTGGTCGCGGCGGCGTTGGCGGTACGGGCCGAACGCCGTTCCCTGGAGGACATCGCCCGACCGCTGGCGGCGGTGGCCGGCCGGGCGAAGACGGCGGCGAAGAACAGCAGCCGGCCGGGGCGCGGCCCTTCGGCTCCGACGGCGGCGAGCAGGCCGTAGCGGCGCTCGCGCGGCTGTCGTGGCCGGCTCCTGGCGGGGGCCGGTCACGCGCCTGTGGTGGATCCCGGCCGGACGATCATCAGGACGGTGACGGCGGCCCACAGCAGGTTGAACAGCCCGGTGAACATGGCGAGCCGTGCGGTCAGCGCGGCGGTGCCGCCGCCCTCGACGAAGGTGCTCTGGACCGGCAGGACCAGCGCGGCGAGGACGAGGGCGGCGAGGGCGGTCAGCGCGATCGACACGATCAGCCAGGCACTCCTGAGGACGCCCATCTCACTGGCGGTGGCGAACCCGAAGACGGGGACGACGACACCGACGACGGCGTAGACCCGGCAGATCCGGTGCAGCAGCCGGAGTGTGCCGGCGCCGTCCGGATCGCCGGCCCCGGCGGCCAGGGCGCGGCGGGCGGCCGGCGGGAACATGCTGGCGGCGACGGCGACGGGTCCGATGGCGAGGATCGCGGCGATGACGTGGACGGCGAGGAGGAACTTGGTCACGGGAGGACGGTAGGGGCGACGGCGATCTCCCAGAAGTGGCGAGATTGCCAGTCACCGACGGATTCTCGCCAGCCCGTCTCAGGGGAGTCATACCTCAAGAACCGGCCGGCAGCCGATTGGCGCCGGTCAGCCGTACGACTAGATTCCCGCCATGCACACCGTGGCCGTACTGGCGCTGGACGGCGTCGTACCGTTCGACCTCTCCGCCCCCGTCGACACCTTCGGCTGGGCACGGCTGCCCGACGGCCGGCAGCCGTACCGGGTGCGAGTGTGCTCGGTGCGGGACGAGGTGAGCGCGGGGGCCTTCACCGTGCGGGCGCCGTACGGCTTGGAGGCGCTGGCGGAGGCGGACACGATCATCCTGCCGGGCGTCGCCGACCCGACCGCGCCGCTGCCGCCGGGAGTCGCGGAGGCGCTGCGCGCGGCGGCGGCGAACGGCACGCGCATCGCGTCGATCTGCGTGGGCGCGTTCCTCTTCGCGGCGACGGGCCTGCTGGACGGCCTGCGCGCGACGACCCACTGGATCGCGGCCGCGGACCTGGCCGAGCGGCACCCCCGGGTGACGGTCGACCCGAACGTCCTGTACGTCGACAACGGCCGGTTCCTGACGTCGGCGGGTGCCGCGGCGGCCCTGGACATGTGTCTGCACATGATCCGCAAGGACTTCGGCTCGGCGGTCGCCGCGCACGCGGCCCGGATGTCGGTGATGCCGCTCGAACGGGAGGGCGGACAGGCCCAGTTCATCGTCCACGACCTGCCCCCGGCCCCCGCCGGCACCACCCTGGAGCCGCTGCTGTCCTGGCTGGAGGACCACAGCGGCCGGGACCTGACGCTGGAGGAGATCGCGGCACAGGCGGGCATGAGTACCCGCACCCTCAACCGCCGCTTCCGCGAACAGACCGGTACGACACCGCTGCAGTGGCTGCACCGGGCGCGGGTGCGGCGGGCCCAGCACCTGCTGGAGACCACCGCGCACCCGGTGGAACGCATCGCCGTACAGACGGGCTTCGGCTCACCCACGGCCTTCCGCGAACGCTTCCGCCGGGTGGTGGGGACGAGCCCACAGGCGTATCGGAGGGCGTTCAGGGCGAGGGTGCCGTAAGGGCGGACCCGCGCGGAAGCCGGACCCGGCTCAGGCCTTGCGGTCGGCGACGGCCCAGGAGGCCAGGGCGACGGCACCGGCCACGCCGAGGACGGACGGCCAGGCGCCGACCTTCTTGGCCAGCGGATGGGATCCGGCGAACGCGGCCACGTACGCGGCGGTCAGCGCGCCCGCGGCCTTGCCGCCGGCCTGCTTGCGCCACTGCTGTGCCGCGGCGGCCCCCGCGGCGGCCAGCACGACCCCCCCGAGCTGCCGCTTCTTGGTCCACCGGGCCACGCCGTACCCACCGACGAGCCCGGCGCCGGCGACGACCGCGCTGGGAACCCTGGCCATGACTGCCTCCCGTATCCCTGTATCCACCCCTAGGTCTGCCCCGAGGTCTGCCTCCGAGGCTAACGCGCAGTCCCGCCATGACCCCGAAGGTGAGTCGAGGCTTGTCAAGTTTCCGACGGCGGACTATATAAAGAGCCGTAGGGCATCGCACCCAGTCCCTGAGAAGAGGAGTGACCCGTGATGCTCATGCGTACTGACCCGTTCCGCGAATTCGACCGCCTCGCGCAGCAGGTGTTCGGGACCGACGCCCGCCCGTCGGTGATGCCGATGGACGCCTACCGGGCCGGGGACGACTTCCTCGTCCACTTCGACCTTCCCGGCATCGACCCCGAGACGATCGAACTCGACGTCGAGCGCAACGTCCTCAACGTCCGCGCCGAGCGCCGCAGCCCCGCCCCCGAGGACGCGGAGAAGCTCGTGGCCGAGCGGCCCACGGGCACCTTCACCCGCCAGCTCTTCCTCGGCGACACCCTGGACACGGACCGCATCGACGCGTCGTACGAGGCCGGCGTTCTGACCTTGCGCATTCCGGTTGCCGAACAGGCCAAGCCGCGGCGTGTCCGGATCAGCGGCGGGACCGGCGGCCGCAAGCAGCTCAGCGGCTGACCGCACGCCCCCTGGCGCGATGTCGGCCGCCACGACGGCGCCGGCTGCCCGCCGACGCCGCGCCCGCCGCACCATGACGGATGCGGCGGTGACGCCATACAGCCCGTACGGCCCGTACGGGCTGTATGAGCCGTATGGGCGGTACCCCCGCGCGATCACCATATGGCGACGGCTCACCACACACGCCGCATGACATCACATGCCGCACATTGGCCGAACTCCCGCTCATGTCCGCCGCGTTACGGGGTACCGGGCTTCCGGTGCCCCGAAGTGTCCCGGAGAAGGAGCCCGCACGATGACCGTGACGACCCCGCAGCCGAGAGCGACCATCCCCGCTCCGACCCCGCCCCTGCGCCCCCGAACCTCTGAAATGGTTGAGGACGCCGGCTGGCTGGGCCTGACCGAGGCGATACGCGAGGCGGGTCAGTACCCGACGAGGGCCGAGGCGGAACGCATCACCCGCACCGTCCTCTCGGCCCTGGGCAGCCACGTCACCGGCGACGAACGCGTGTCCCTGGCCCAGGCCCTACCCCGGGAGGCGGCCCACCTGATCGCCTCCCAGATCCCGGCCCGCCACCCCCTGACGGCCCGTGAGTTCGTCGACACGCTGGCCACCAACATCGAAGGCGCGACCCCGGCAACGGCCCGCTGGCACGCCAGCTCGGTCCTGAGCGTCCTGTCGGCCCACATCGGCGCCCCCCTGACCACGGCCCTCCTCACCCAACTCCCGCCGGGCTACGCCCTGCTGTTCGGCCGGGCGGACCTGGCACCGACGGCCTAGCCGCCGGGGCACCGGGCGCCGCCGAGAAACGGGCGGCGCCCACTGGCACCCGCGGCAGGAGACCCTGGCTATCTCGAAGCTGACATAACCGAAGCCGATGGCAACTCGAAGTATGGTTCGGGCCAATGTACGGATCCATCCGAATCGGCTTGGGCCACATGCTGCAAAAGCAGGGCGGTATGGTTTTGCAAGTCGACCTCAGCATCTTTACCTATCAGCCGAGTTGTCGTCGGTATCGAGGTATAGGATATGCCGAGCAGGCTGCATATATGCTCGAACTCTACGTTTCTATTGCCCTCACCAAGGTCTCCACTTAGGTAGTCACGCAGGCGTGAGCAGATGTCGAGCATTGCCTTGCCGCTCTCGGTGACTTGATATATGCCACCCTGTAGGCTCTCGCTTTCGAGGAAGCCGATAATAAAGAGTCGCTCGGTTTCATACTTGAGGGCGTTCATGTTCGCGCCCAGGGCCGTTGCTGTGTGCTTGTGGCTGCGGTAGCCGTTCTTCTTGATGTGCGAGAGGATCGCCACGGGAAGGCCGGGGCGTTTAGAGGAGGAGAAGCGTATCGCGTCCCGACGGGTAAGGCCGCCGAGGGTTACGTGCATGAGGAGGTCCTTGGTGATCTCCTCCTTCAGTGCCTTGTAGATTGAGTCGTTGACTTTCTCATCGCCTACCTTGAAGTCTGCAGGCACCCAGAAGACGCGCAATCGAGATAGGCGGTCCCTCATCGGTGTATCGAGGTAGGATTGGGTCACCTCAGCAAAACGAGAGCGAAGTCGGCTTTCGTGGCGTGCAATATATACGGCAGCCGCGACATCTCGCTCGTTGAGCAGGGTTCTGAGGTCCTTGTCGATGCCATCGCCGCCATGCTGCCACAAGGTCTGTCCTGCGACGACCTTCGACCAGTCCTTCTTCAGGTCGCAGGAGAAGTCGAAGAGCTTGCGCTGCCCTTCTGTGTAGCCAAATAGTCCTGACTTTGACGCGCTCTCCATAATCCGAAGCGCCGCGTTTGAAAGAAAATCGTGCTCTCGCGATGTTGCCATGGCGACTCCAGGTGCGTGACTGAAGGAGCTTTACTTGGCGGGGTCTCTCGTGTACCTGCTGCCGTTTTGGTAAATGAGATCAACCCCTTCGGTGTGGAGGAGATTTACCAAGTCATCTTGCGGCTTTCCCGGGAGTAGGGTAATTAGTTTGGGGTTGCCTGGCTCTATGTGGCGCACGTAGTCTTTGAGCTGACCTATTGCTGTGCGTACTTCCTCGCGGCTCGTTTCTCCCCTTACTGAATATAGTTCATGTGTCGTAGCGTCGTAGAGGTCGGTCGTAAGAGTGGTTGTTGTGTCGGCGATCTTTATTTGATAGGCGAATACTTGATGCCCTTGCTGGGTCAGTTCCTTGAGATACTCATCCCGGAGGCTCGACTGGCGAAGGTCGGCTATCACGCTGGGTTGAGCCGCGCGCCTACTCTCGGTCGCCCGTTTTCTCTTGGGTGCCACCATCCGGGGCTCAGGCATTCTGCTCTCGGCGACGGTCGCCAAAACCCGCTGGGCCTTGGTGTCGCCTGCGCGCGCAACTGCGTCCTTGGCTAGGCGCTCATATTCCCCTGTGGGGCGCAGGCGGAAGACGATGATGCGGCGCGCTTTGCCGTGTCGGTCATGCGCCTCGCGTACGGTATAGGGCTGCTGTGAGTCCAATGCGAACTCGCCGACATATCGCTGCTGCTTGGCGTCAGAGGTGGGGTCGGGGACCTTTCCTTCTGCCATGAAGACCCGCAGAGACTTGCGGGCCTCCGCGTGATACAGGACAGCAGCGTTGCGAGAGCCCTTCGTTCCCAGAAACGTTTGGTCTCCGCTGGTGCCTTGTCCCGTGTACTCGAAAACCGGACCCAGCTCGTCCTCTTCCGCCAGCCAGCCATCCTCGTAGCCATACCGCTTACCGCTGTCGTGATCTACGTAAATGAGGATGTTTGGGGTGGTTGTGGAGGGGAGGATCCCTGCCTGGCTCCCTCCACCGAACAACTCGTCCATCTCTGCTCTCGTGGTCAGGAGTCCAGGGGTGATCGAACGTATGCCCATGCTTTGACGTTAGCTGATCACACGGACATCGAAGTTGTTCAACTAGCCTGCGTTGATGGCCGCGTAGGTCCATACGTCGGCCGGTAGTTCGTGGTCCAGACGCCAGGTGATGGCCATCGGCTTGCTGCCGGTGTGGTCGTTGTACGTGGCAGGACCAAGGAGCATCCACGGCTGGGACTTGCCTATGTCGGTGCTCTTGTAGCGGCGCATGAACAGCAGGACGTGGCTGCCGCGATCCTTGTGGTGCTGGTAGCGCTGGCCAGTGGGGGAGTCGGCGGCCGTTGCGTTCTGGGACTCCCAGTGGAAAAGCGTCGGGCTCAACGCGTAGTCCTTGTACCGGATGGTCGGTGAGAAGTCCTTCTCGTTCTTGTCCAACGTGATGAGAAGGGCATCCGTCTTGAGCTCCTCGACCCATTGCACGCCCTGCGCGAAGGATCGGGGCATCTGACCACCGAAGCGAGCTACGCCAAGGGCGGCGAGGATCTCGGAGCGGTTGTAGGAGCTGTGCACCTTCAGCGGGACGTCGCTGAGGTGGCCCGACAGGGAGATAGGGAAGTGGTCGACCTGCTCGATGACGTGTGAAAGAACTTGCCTTAGCTCGGCTCGGAAGACCCGCTGGGAACGGAGCGACTCCAGGCCCTCCTGGAAGCTGGTGAAACCGCCCGCGTTGTCCCAAAGGTTGAAGAACAGCATGCGGGCGTACGCCTGCTCGGTGGGGCCCAACTCCTCGTACGGTCGAGCGTCGTCCTGGAGGAGGCGCAGGTAGGCCTCCGCGCGTCCCGGGTCGTCCACGTGGAGGAAGGCGTGCACTCGCTTGAGGAGTGCGGCTTCCTCGGCGGGCGCTGGCTCGTCGATCAGGCCGGCGCGGCGCAGGACTGTCGTCCACGAGTTGTCGCTCTTGTACAGCTCCTTGATCCCCCGGCGGCTCTCTCGAAGGTAGTCGGCGAGACGGGCCGTCCCGTAGGTCTTGACCTCCTTCACCAGGGTCTTCACCGTGGCACCCAACTGAGTACGGATGTTGTTGATGACAAGGTCTTTCGCCTTGCCCTCGAGGATGATTTGGCAACCAGACGGCAGCTGGGGGAAGCCGTGCTCCATGTGGTCGATGAGCCGATTCCGCGACAGATTGGTCAGGGCGCGGAACTGCTCCTCGAAGCGGAACTCGGCTCGGTGCTGCCCGATGAAGTCGAGGACGGTGAGAACCGGCTTGGTTTCGGTTCGCCTCAGGCCCCGGCCCAACTGCTGGAGGAACACGGTGGCGCTGTTGGTGGGGCGGAGGAGGAGCAAGGTGTCGACGTCAGGGATGTCGAGCCCCTCGTTGAACAGATCGACAGAGAAAATCACTTGGAGTTCTCTGTCCCGAAGGTCGGACAGCGCGCGGGAGCGCACATCGGAGGGCGAATCACTGTCCAGCGCCACTGCCTTGAAGCCCGCCTGTCGGAAGAAGTCCGCCATGAAGTGGGCGTGCGCCTTGGTCACGCAGAAGCCCAGCGCCCGCATGGCGCCTGGATTGGAGACCTTGTCCCGGACCTGCTTGACCACGATCCGGGCGCGCGCGTGGTTGCCGGTGTAGAGGTTGTCGAGTTCCTGGTCCGCGTACGAACCCTTCTGCCAGCCAAGATTCGTCAGATCCGTGCCGTCGGGGATGCCGAAGTAGTGGAAGGGGCAGAGCAGGTCATTTTCCAACGCCTCCCAGAGCCTCATCTCAGCGGCGATCCGGCCCTCGAAGAACGCATCCTGGACGTTCAGGCCGTCCATCCGCTCCGGCGTAGCCGTCAGGCCCAGCAGTTCCTTCGGTGCGAAGTGGTCGATGACCCGTCGATAGGTGGCGGCGGTGGCGTGGTGGAACTCATCGATGACAATGATGTCGAAGTGGTCGGGGGCCAGTTGCTCGAGGCGCTGCATGTTGAGCGATTGGACGCTGGCGAAGACGTGGTTCCACTCGCGTGGATCCTCGCCCGTGTGTAGTAGCTCTCCGAACGAAGCGTCGTCCAGCACTTCCCGGTAGGTGCGCAGAGACTGCTTGAGGATCTCCTTGCGGTGGGCCACGAACAGCAGCCTCGGCCGGCCGTCGTCCGACGTGCCGCACAGCTTGCGATAGTCCAGTGCGGCCATCACCGTCTTCCCGGTGCCGGTCGCTGCGACCAGAAGGTTACGATGCCGCCCCCGAAGCTCCCGCTCGACGGTGAGCCGCTCCAGCATGTCCCGCTGGTGAGGGAAGGGGCGTACCTCAAGACCGGAAAGGCTGATCTTCAGGTCCGTGCTGGAGGTGGTTCCACTGGCCTGCGCCAGCGCTTCATCGAGGCGTGCGCCGTGTACGTCAGGGTCGTACGTTTCGAAGGCGATGTCGTTCCAGTACGCCTCGAAGGTCGCCTCGAACTTGTTCAGTACGGCCGGTGTTGCGATAGACGACAGACGTACATTCCACTCCAGGCCGTCTAGAAGCGCCGCTTTCGATAGGTTGGAGCTGCCGACGTACGCGGTGTCGAAGCCCGTCTTGCGTCGGAACAGCCAGGCCTTGGCATGAAGGCGAGTGGACCGGAGCTCATAGTTGACCTTGACGGTCGCGCCGAAGTCCCGGATCAGACGGTCGAGTGCCTGGCGGTCCGTGGCACCGATGTAGGTGGTCGTAATGACCCGGATCGGCACGCCTCTTTCCTTCGCGGCGCGAAGTGAGTCTTCCAGGACGCGTATGCCGTACCACTTCACGAACGCGCAGAGCAGATCGATACGGTCCGCCGTAGCGAGCTCAGCTCTGAGTTCGGCACCGAGACTGAGGTCCTCTGGGGAATTGGTGATGAGCGACGTCTCGGACAGGGGCGTCAAGGGGCGCACAGCGTACACACCCGGAGCCTCCTGCCTCGCGAGAGTCAGAAGCTGTCGCGGACCTTCGACGATCGTGCTGACCCCGTCGACATCACTCGACTCGTAGCCACTGGTGGGAACGAGTGCCTCGAGGATGCGATTGGCGGCCTGGACCCTTTCCGCGGCCGGAAGTTGAGCCAGCCTGTGACTGACAGCTTCACCGATGTATCGAGCCAGGACGTGGGGAGCTGACTCAGCGCTGACCTCGGCGTCGATGGCTTTCCAGCCGGCTGCCTCGAATCGCTGCAGCTCGTCGCGTACGTCATGCGTGATCAGCTTCTCGTAGACGCCTGCGATCGGCTCCGATAGATCCATCGGTTCTGCCACGCCTGTTCCCCTTGATCCCTCGTGGCGCTCGTGCAGGGCCTCACGCGCCGACGTGGATCAGATTTAACAGCAGCCACTGACATCGGAAGGTCGTGCGCCGAAAGCGACCAGGGTGGTGCTGGGGGAAAGCGGCCATGGGGCCGCTCGCTTCCCAGCACAGGTGAGAAGCGAGCGGGCGGCGCTGGGTTCGTCGACTAGGACCCGTGGCAGGTGTCGTAGATCTCGGTGGAGCCACACCAGCACCCCGCCCCCCTCTGCGGCGGCCAAGTCACCGCCCGCCCCCGGGCCGCCAAGGTCGTCGCGTACTGCGGTAGCAGCGCCGCGTCCGCCGGGGTGGAACCCTCCGACGCCGCGAAGGCCTCGTACGAGGGGACCGTGCCCGTGACGATGCCGAGGTTCGGGGTGCCGGAGGAGGACAGTTCGCGCAGCGAGGACTCTATGGTCGCCAGGTGGGTCTCGTGGGACGGGTACTCCGAGGAGAGGGCCGGGTACGCCGAGAGGAGCTCCTGGAGTTCCGGTGCCGGCCAGTGGAGGATCGCCACCGGGAACGGGCGGGAGAGGGCCTCCCGGTAGGCGCCCAGTTCCGCTCGGAGGCGGGAGATCTCCGCCTGGAGTTCCGCCGGGTTGTCCGAACCCAGGGACCACACCCGCTTCGGGTCGTGGAGTTCGTCCAGGGCGACAGGGGAGGTGTGGAGGGTGTCCGCGAGGGTGTCCCAGGCGTCGTGCGGGAGGCCCAGCATGCGGCGGACGCGGTGGCGGCCGTAGAGGAGGGGGTGCATGGCGGGCGCGGGCTCCGTGGAGTCCGGCAGGAGCAGGCTCGCCGCCTGCGTGAAGGTGTCCGCCGCCGCCTCCAGCTCGTCGTGGGCTTCGAGGGCCTCGGCCACGATCACCCAGGGCGCCGGGTCCCGGGGTGCCGTCGTACGAATGCCGTCGATGATCGCCCTGGCTTCCGCCTCGTGGCCGTACTCCCAGAGGTTGGAGGCCTTGAGGGCGCGCACCAGGTGGGGGTTGTCCAGCCCTTCCCCGGAGCTGAGCAGGCGGTCGTAGAGCGTGGTCGCCGCAGGGCGGTCTCCGGACAGTTCCAGGTGGGCCGCCGCCCGGAGGAGGAGAGTCTCGGCGTCCTCGGGGTACAGGCCGGCGGTCCGCTCCAGGCGTGCCGCTTCTACGGTGTGGTCGACGTTCTCGGCAGGCGTGTCGGGGCGCATGGGGGACACCGTACTGCCGGGTGGTGACGAAAGTGAGGCGCGGGAGGGGGTGTGCGGGGGCAGGCACTGTCCTGCGTGCGGATGGGCCGGCCGTCGTTCTCCCCGTACGCCGTCCCGTCGGCGGCCGCGTCCTTCGGTGTGGATATCTTCGGTGCCGACATCTACACGCGGAGTCGGCATGCAGAAGACGGGTGAGCCGGCGGTCAGGGTGCCGGCCGAAGCCAGGACCGGGAATGGAGCCGAAGCCGAAGGCAGGGCTGAGGCCGGGGCTGGAGCCGGTGAGGGGGCCGGGGTCGGGTCTGGAGCCGATGAGGGCGCTGGAGTCGGGGCTGGGGCTGGGGCAGCGGCCGGGGTTGGGTTCGAGGGTGTGGATGAGCAGGTGGGTGCCGGGTTGCCTCGGTTGTGGCCCCTGTTGCTCCTGGGTGCCGCCGTCGTTCCCGGTACGGCTCTTTTTCTCCTCGGGCGCTGGGGCGACGCTCCGGCCGTGCAGGCGTGGCGGACGGTGTGTCTGGCGGTCACCGTGCAGGCCCTGCCCTTTCTGCTGCTCGGTACGGCGCTGTCCGGGGCGATCAACGCCTTCGTGCCGGAGCGGGTGTTCCAGCGGCTGCTGCCGCGGCGGCCCGGGCTCGCCGTTCCGGTGGCGGGGGTCGCGGGCGTCGTCCTGCCGGGGTGCGAGTGCGCTTCCGTGCCGGTGGCCGCCAGTCTGATCGGGCGGGGCGTCACCCCGGCCGCGGCCTTCGCGTTCCTTCTCTCCGCGCCTGCCGTCAATCCCGTCGTCCTCACGGCCACCGCGATCGCGTTCCCCGGGAACCCCGTCATGGTGTCGGCCCGGCTCCTCGCCTCGCTCGCCACCGCCCTCGTCATGGGCTGGCTCTGGCTGCGGTTCGGGCGGGCGGAGTGGCTGCGGCCCGTCGTCCGGCACACCGGTCATCACCGGGGGCACAGTCGGTGGGACGAGTTCCGCACCGGGTTCCAGCACGACTTTCTGCACGCCGGCGGGTTTCTCGTCCTCGGCGCGATGGCTGCGGCCACCTTCAACGTCGTCGTACCGCGGTCCGTGCTCGACACCTTCGCAGGGACGCCCTGGCTGTCGGTGCTGTTCCTGGCCGGGCTCGCCGTGCTGCTCGCGGTGTGTTCCGAGGCCGACGCCTTCCTCGCCGCATCGCTGACCGGGTTCCCGCCGGTCGCGCGGCTGGTGTTCATGGTGGTGGGGCCCATGGTCGACCTGAAGCTGATCGCCCTGCAGACGGGGACCTTCGGGCGGGCCTTCGCCGTGCGGTTCTCCGCAGCCACCGTCGTCGTCGCCATCACGTGCAGTGTTCTGATCGGTGGGGTGTTGCTGTGAAACGGTCGTTTCAGGCGGGGCTGCTCGTGCTGTGCGGGCTCGGGCTCCTGCACGTCGCCCTCTTCACCGATCTCTGCCTGCGATACGTGAAGGACGGGATGCGGCCCCTGCTCGTCGCTTCCGGGGCCGTACTGCTCCTGCTCGGTCTCGCGAGTGCCGTTCTCGACAGAGGGCGCAAGGACGGCGAGGAGGATGCGGGCCGGGGAGAGAAGCACGCAGGCCAGGGGGAGGAGGACGCGGGCCAGGGAGAGAAGCTCGCGGGCCAGGGAGGGGAGGACGCGGGCCTGGGAGAGAAGGACGCGGGCCAGGGAGACGGGGGCCATCGGCATGCTGGCCGTGGCGCCGGGGACCTTGGCGGCACAAGCCATGGGCACGACCATGCGGCCGTTCCCGGTGTCGCCTGGCTGCTCCTCCTCCCCGCGCTCAGCCTGCTGTTCTACGCCCCGCCCGCCCTCGGCGCCTACACGGCCTCCCGGCAGCCGGCCAAGCCCGTCACCCACGCGGACGACTTCGGTCCGCTGCCCCGTACCTCGCCCGTCCCCATGACGCTGTCCGACTTCACCAGCCGGGTGCGGGAGGACCGTGGGCAGGCCATCGAGGGGCGCAGCATCCGGATGGTCGGGTTCGTCACCCCCGGCGGGCAGGGCGGTGGCTGGGATCTGACGCGGATCATCCTCAACTGCTGTGCGGCGGACGCCCAGTCCGTGAAGGTACGGGTCCACGGCGGTCCCGCCCTGCCCGCCGACACCTGGGTGGAGGTGACCGGGACCTGGCACCCGGGCGGAAAGCTGGGCACCGGCTCCGCCGCGGTCGCAGTCGACGCCCGTACGGTCACGAAGGTGGCCCGGCCGACGAACGGTTACCAGGACGCCCTGCCACTGGGCTGAGACCCCGTACCCGGTGGCCTCGCCCAGCGCAGCGTGTGCACCGACTTCGCCGTGGAGGGGACGGACACCGGTCTTCCATTGCCCTTCTGTCTCTGGTCAGTTGAGGCCGCTGCGCCTATCGTGCGGGCGGCTCCGGCTGGAGGTGGCATGCGGATGCGGATGCGGACGACGGGGGGCGTACGGGTCGTGCGGCACGGCGATCGGCGTCGGCGTGCCCGGCGCAGCCGGGTGCTGTGGGGCGGGGGCGAAGTGCTCGTCACCGTCGGGCTGGTCCTCCTGCTGCTCGTCGTGCACCAGTTGTGGTGGACCAACCGTGAGGCCCGGCGCGCGGCCGAGCGGAAGGTGGAGGCGCTGGAGAAGGAGTGGGCGAGCGGGGGTGGGGGTGGTGGCGACGGCGGGGGCGAGGCCACCGGCGGTGGTGTCTCCCGCGGTTCCGGTTCGGACTCTGCCTCCGGGCCGGCCTCGCCCGGGGTGTCCCGGGCGCCGCAGCGGTCGTACACGCCCGTGGCCCTGCCCCGGCGGTCCCAGGCGTACGCCGTGCTCACCGTCCCGCGGCTCGGCCTGCGCGTCCCGGTCGCCGAGGGCGTGAGCAGGGCCGGTGTTCTCAACAAGGGGTACGTCGGTCACTACCGCGGGACGCAACAGCCGGGTCAGGCAGGCAACTTCGCGCTCGCCGGGCACCGGAACACGCACGGCGAGCCCTTCCGGTACCTGCCCCGGCTGCGGGCGGGGGACGCCGTCGAGGTGGAGACGCGGACGGCCGCGTACACGTACCGGGTCGACAAGATCCTGCCGCGGACGTCGGCGAGGGACTCGGGGGTCGTCCGGCCCGTTCCGCGCTCTCTCGTCCGGAACGGGTACGGGTACGACGAGCCGGGCTACTACATCACGCTGACCACCTGCACTCCCGAGTTCACCTCCCGGTACCGGCTGGTGGTGTGGGGGAAGCTGGTGTCCATGCGGCCGAGGTGAAGCCGTCGTGACCGGGGCGAAGTCGTCGTGACCGAGTGAAGTCGTCGTGACCGGGGCGAAGTCGTCGCGGCCGAAGGCAAGTCGTCGGATCCGGCCGTCCGGTGTCCCGGGCCCGTTGTCCCAGGGCCCGTCGTCCCGTCGGCTCACCCCCGCTCCCGCAGCCCCAGCACGCTCACCGCGCCCGCCGCCGCCAGTCCGCCCGACACCAGCAGGGCGGTGTTCGCGCCCTGGGCCAGGCTGTCCGCCGAGGTGGTGAGGGCGATGGTGAGGGCCACGCCGGCGCAGGAGCCGATGTAGCGGAAGGTCTGCTGGGCGCCGGAGCCCATCGCGGCCCGTTCCCGGGGCACCGACTCGACGGCGAGCAGGGGCAGGGCGCCGTTCAGCAGGCCGCTGCCGATGCCGCCGACGATCAGGCCGGGCAGCAGGCGGGTCCAGGTGCCGGAGCCGATGGCGCCGAGCATCGTCACGACGGCGACCGTGTGCAGGGCGAAGCCGACGGCGAGCTGGGTGCGTGAGGAGACGCGGCCGGCCAGGTGCTTGACCTGGAGGGCGACGACGAAGCTCAGGCCGGACCAGAGCAGCAACAGCCAGGCCGTGGCCGACGGGGACAGCCGGAGCGTCTGCTGGAGCAGGGCCGGCAGGAAGCTGAACGTGCCGAGCACGCCGAGGCCGGTGAACAGGCCGCCCGCGGAGGAGGCAAGGAAGCGCGGGCGGCGCAGCAGGCCGAGGTCGATCATCGGGGTGCCGACCCGGTGTTCCACCGCGACGAACACGGCTGCCAGGAGGACGGCCGCCGCGAACAGCAGGCCGACCGGGGCGCGCAGCCAGCCGTCCCGGCCCAGGGTGAGGGCCGCGACGAGGGCCACCAGGGCCAGACCGAACGTGAGGGCGCCGAGCACGTCCGGCCGGCCGCCGCGCGGGGCACGGGACTCGGTCAGCGCCCGGGTGCCGAGCGCGGCCACGGCGAGGGCGGTGACGCCCAGGACGACGTAGCAGAGCCGCCAGTTCGGCAGCGCGCCGGCGATCAGCGGGCCGACGGCGATTCCGGCGCTGACGAAGGCGCCCCACACGCCGGTGGCGTGCAGCCGGCCGCGCGGGCTGGGGAAGGCGTGCACGATCAGGCCCAGGCTGCTGGCCAGCAGGGCCGCGCTGGCCGCGCCCTGGGCGATGCGGGCCAGGGTGAACAGCCAGGTCGACGTCGTGAACGCGCCGAGGACGGTGGTGAGGCCGAGGCCCAGGGTGCCGGCGAGGAAGATCCGGCGGCGGCCGTAGTCGTCGGCGAGGCTGCCGGCCACCAGGAGGAGCGCGGCGAGGCCGAGCGGGGTGCCGTTGAGCAGCCAGGCCTGGGCGGAGAGCGGGGTGTGCAGGGCGGCCGCGGTGTCGGGCAGCGTGACCATCGGGGCGGTGTACGTCATCAGGGCCACGGCGGTGGCGGCGCTGGTCAGGGCGAGGGTGGCCCGCGGGCGTGCGGGGGTGTCCCGGCCGGTCGCGCTGCGTACGGCGGCGGGGGCGGTGACGGTGTCGAGCCCGGTCATGGCCTGTCCTGTCCTTCCGGGCCCCTGGGCTGTCCGCCGGGGCCGCGACTGATGGTTCGGTCATTGAACTGACATGTCCGGGCCAGCGTAACACCATCGGTTCGTTCACCGAACTAACTGCCCGGGGAGTGGTTACAGTGGACGGCATGGCACTGGGCAAGGACTACGCGACGCAGGAGTGCTCGATCGCCCGCGCGCTGGAGGTCGTCGGCGAGCGGTGGACGCTGCTCGTCGTCCGCGACGCCATCTACGGCGTCCGGCGCTACAACGACTTCCTCGTCCACCTCGGCATCCCGCGCGCCGTCCTCTCGGCCCGGCTGCGGACGCTGACAGAGGAAGGCATCCTCGAGAAGCGCCGGTACCAGGAGGCGCCGCCCCGGGACGAATACGTCATCACCGAGCGCGGTGCCGCCCTCTGGCCCGCGCTGCGCGCCCTCGGCCGGTGGGGGCGCGACTACGTCGACGGCAGCCGGCTGCGGACCTTCCAGCACGCGGACTGCGGCGGGGACCTCGAGCCGTACGGAATGTGTGCCGCATGCGGAACTCTCGTGCCGGTCTCGGACGTTGTGATGATGCCGGGGCCGGAACTCGAGTCCGCACCGGCGGATCCGGTCAGCAGGGCACTGCTGCGGCCCAAGCGGCTGCTGGAGCCCCTGGAGGCCGATCCGGTGCAGCCCGCACACTGACAGTCGCCGAAGAAAAAAGGGGGGATGCGCTGATGCGCAGCAGTGTCGCCGCCGTGCGTCCCCTCGCCCTCCTGCTGGTCCTGGCGCAGCTGTTGCTGCTCCAGACCGCGCTGCTCGGCACCGGCGGCCTCAGCACCGCCTTCGCCCTCGCCGCGACCGCCACCGCGGCCGCGGTGCTCGCCGCCGGCCTCCTGCTGGCCGCACGCTGCGCACCCGCCGTGCGCCCGGCCCGCGTCCGTACGGCGATACGCGACCGGGCCCGCCGTACGGCATTCCTGCCCCAGCGCGACCCCGACGCGCCCGGCCGGCGGCGGCCCAGAGCCCCCGGACACGCCGGTCCGGCGACCGCCGCGTAGGGCACGTTCCGCACACCTCAGTGCGTGACCCCGCGCGGGTCGTCATGCCGATCTCCCGCTTCCGACCGGCTGTTTCCGGTCGCTCCCGGCACGACGAGACCCCCGGAGGGCTCACCCATGTCCGTTTTCGCCCGCCTGGTCGAGCAGCTCGCCGACCTGCTGACCCCGCTCTTCCACGCCTCCGCGGCCGCCGCCGCGATCGTCCTGTTCACCGCGCTGGTACGGCTCCTCGTCCACCCGCTGTCCCGGGCCGCCGCCCGCGGCCGGCGCGCCCGCGCGGCACTCCAGCCGAGAGTCGCCGAACTGCGCCGCAAGCACGCCGAGGATCCGCAGCGGCTGCAGCAGGCGGTGCTGGCACTGCATGCCGAGGAGAAGGTCTCGCCGCTGTCCGGCTGCCTGCCCAGCCTGCTCCAGGTGCCCGCCTTCTTCCTCCTCTACCACCTCTTCTCCAGCGGCACGATCGGCGGCGCGGACAACGGTCTGCTCGCCCACCGGCTGTTCGCGGCCCCGCTCGGCGGACACTGGGCCGACGCGCTCGCCGACGGAGGGCTGTTCGGCCCGGCGGGGACGGTCTACCTGGTCCTCTTCGCCGCCGTCGCGGCCGTCGCCGCCGTCAACTTCCGGCGCGCCAGGCGGACGATGGCCGAGCAGCCGATACCGGCCGGCCCCGGCGGAGAGCTGCCCGGGCTCGGCACGGTCACCCGGATCATGCCGTTCCTGTCCTTCTTCACGCTCGTCACCGTGGCGGTCGTCCCGCTCGCCGCCGCGCTCTACCTCGTCACCAGCACGGCCTGGAGTGCGGCGGAGCAGGCTCTGCTGTCCCGCTGACCAGGCGGACGGCCACCGCCCGGGCCGGGACCTGGTTACGGTCCAGTACGTGAACAGGGTCTTGCAGAGTGGACAGAGGAATTGGAGGATCGGCCAGTTCCTCCGATGGCTGCACCCATCGGTGGGGCGCCCGCGATCGAGGGAGATTGTGACCATGAAGCTGCTGCGAGTCGGTACGGCAGGTGCGGAGCGCCCTGCCCTGCTCGACGCCGAGGGGACCCTGCGGGACCTGTCGGGCCTCGTGGACGACATCGACGGCGCGCTCCTCGCCGACGTATCCGCGCTCGGCCGGGTCCGGGCGGCCGCCGAGTCCGGCGAGCTTCCGGCGCTGGACCCGGCCGGACTGCGGATCGGGCCCCCGCTCGGCCGTATCGGGAAAGTCGTGTGCATCGGCCTCAACTACCACGACCACGCCCGCGAGACGGGGGTCGAGCCGCCGCCCGAGCCGGTGGTCTTCCTCAAGGCGCCGGACACGGTCGTCGGGCCGCACGACACCGTCCTGGTGCCGCGCGGCTCGGTGAAGACCGACTGGGAGGTCGAACTCGCGGTCGTCATCGGCCGTACCGCCCGCTACCTGGAGTCGGCCGAGGAGGGGCTCGCGCACGTCGCCGGGTACGCGGTGGCGCACGACGTCTCCGAGCGGGAGTTCCAGATCGAGCGCGGCGGGACCTGGGACAAGGGCAAGAACTGCGAGACGTTCAACCCGCTGGGCCCCTGGCTGGTGACGGCCGACGAGGTGCCGGACCCGCAGCGGCTGCCGCTGAAGCTGTGGGTGAACGGCGAACTGAAGCAGGACGGTACGACGGCCGAGCAGATCTTCTCCGTCGGTGAGGTGGTGCAGTACCTCAGCCGGTTCATGACGCTGTACCCCGGGGACGTCATCAACACCGGCACACCGGCCGGGGTCGCCATGGGGCAGCCCGAGCCCAAGCCGTATCTGCGGGGCGGGGACGTGGTGGAGCTGGAGATCGAGGGGCTGGGCCGGCAGCGGCAGGAGCTGAAGGAGGCGTAGGCGCTTCGCCGGAAGCGCCGGGGAACCGCGGTTTTGCCATCGGCTGCGGGCGGGCCTGACTCGTCGCGCCCATCACGCGCCCATCACGTGCCCAGTCCCCGCCGGCCCGAGGCCGTCCCGGGTGACTCCCGCCGCTCCCTCAGCCGGTCGAACGGCCGAGGAACTCCTCCAGCGCCTCCACCACGAACCGGTGGTCCTGGAGCTGGGGCAGGCCGGAGACGGTCACCGCGCCGATCACGCCGACGCCATCGACCGTGATCGGGAACGAGCCGCCGTGGGCCGCGTAGGTGTCCGGATCGAGACGGGAGGACTCCTCGAACGTGGTGCCCTTGGCGCGGAAGCGGGCACCGACCAGGTAGGAGGAGACGCCGTAGCGTTCCACCACCCGCCGCTTGCGGGCGATCCAGGCGTCGTTGTCCGGGACAGAGCCCGGCAGGGCCGCGTGGAAGAGCTGCCGGCCGGCGCGGTGGATGCCGATGGCGACCGGTGCCTGGCGCTCCCGGGCCAGCCCGACCAGCAGGGAGCCGAGAGCCCATGCGTCGTCGTACGTGAACTGCCGGAAGACCAGGCGGCGTTCCTGTTCCTCCAGCTCCTGCACGCTCGGGGTGAGTTCCGGCGTCGGCCTGGGGGTGATCTGCGGCTCGTGCATCAGAGGGTCACCGTCACCTTGTCCCGGGCGGACCTGCGGGCCGCTTCCAGCACGTCGAGCGTGGCGGCCGCCTCCAGGGCGGTCACCGGGTTGGGGCCGGCGCCGGTCACCGCGGCGGCGACGGCCGCGTAGTAGGCAGGGTAGTCGCCGGCGAGAGTCGGTACGGGGGTGCCGCCACCGCTCACCGGGGACTCGCCGGAGCCGATACGACCCCACAGGGCCGTGTCCTCCGCGCCCCACTCCGGGGTGGTGCCGGGGCGGCTGCCCTCGCGCAGGGCCGCCTCCTGCGGGTCCAGACCGTACTTGACGTAGCCCGCGCGGGAGCCGAGCACCCGGAACCGGGGGCCGAGCTGGGCAGCCGTCGCGGAGACGTAGAGGTGGGAGCGGACGCCGCTCGCGTGGGTGAGTGCGATGAAGGTGTCGTCGTCGGTCTCGGCGCCGGGGCGGCGGATGTCCGTCTCGGCGTACACCTCGCTGGCCGGGCCGAAGAGGACCAGGGCCTGGTCGACGACATGGCTGCCGAGGTCGTAGAGCAGCCCTCCGATCTCCGCCGGGTCACCGGACTCGCGCCAGCCGCCCTTGGGCTGGGGGCGCCACCGCTCGAAGCGGGACTCGAAGCGCCAGGCGTCACCGAGTTCTCCGTCGGCGAGGAGCGCGCGGAGGGTCAGGAAGTCGTTGTCCCAGCGGCGGTTCTGGAAGACCGACAGCAGCAGACCGCGCTCGTAGGCCAGGGCGGCGAGCCCCCGGGCCTCCGCCGCGCTACCCGCGACCGGCTTGTCCACGACCACGGGCAGCCCCGCCTTGAGCGCGGCGGTGGCCAGCGGGACGTGGGTCTTGTTCGGGGAGGCGACGACGATCAGGTCCAGTTCGTCCGCGCGGTCGAACAACTCCTCGGGGGTGGCGGCGAGCCGGACGTCCGGGAACTCGGCACGGGCCTGCTGCTGCCGCTCGGGGTTGGCGGTGACCACGGTGTCCAGGGCGAGGCCCTCGGTGGCGGCGATCAGCGGGGCGTGGAAGACGGAGCCGGCGAGGCCGTAGCCGATCAGACCCACGCGGAGGGGGGCAGTAGTCATGTCTCCCACTTTGGCAACGCTGTTGCCAAAGTGCAAGCGGTGGAGAGAATGGATGGCGTGAACAGGACGAGGACCACGAGGAGCGGCGGACCGGCGGGGGCGAACCTGGGCGTGCTGCGCAGCCACAACACCGCACTGGTGCTGGGGCTGCTGCGGGACGCCGGAGCCGAGGGCATCAGCCGCCTGGAACTGGCCGAGCGCACGGGTCTGACCCCGCAGGCCGTCAGCAAGATCACCGCCCGCCTGCGCGAGGAGGGCTTCGCGGCGGAGGCCGGACGACGCGCGTCGACCGGGGGCAAGCCGCGGACGGTACTGCGCCTGGTGCCGGAGGCGGGGCACGCGGTGGGGGTACATCTGGACCGCGACGAGCTGCGGGTCGTGCTCGTGGATCTGGACGGCGCGGTGGTGGGGGAGCGACGCGGCGCACTGGACCTGGGGGCCGGGGCGGAGGCTGTGCTGGGGGCGGTGTGCGGGGCGGTCGAAGGCTTGGTGGGGGAGAGGCTGGACGCGGCGGCCGGTGATGGCGTGGCGGGGGGTGCGTGTGGGCCGGTGGCTGGTGCCGGTGCTGGTGTCGGTGCTGGTGGTCGGGTTTCTGGCACTGGCAGTGGCAGTGGCAGTGACGGTGGCGGTGGGGGCGTCGACGGTCCGGAGGTCGAGGGTGCCTGGCTTGCGGGGGCCGGGTCGCTGCTGGGGGTGGGGGTCGCGCTTCCGGGGCCGTTGGACCATGCGCGAGGCGTACTGCACCGGGTCACCGGGTTTCCTGAGTGGGACGGCTTTCCGCTGCGGGACGCGCTCGCGGAGCGGCTCGGGGTGCCGGTGGTCGTGGACAAGGACACCAACGCCGCCGCTCTCGGGCTGGCGGTCGGGGGCGCGGAGGGGGCCGCGGACCGGTCCTTCGCCTATCTGCACCTCGGTACGGGCCTCGGCGCCGGGCTCGTGATCGGCGGCAGCGTGCACCGCGGGGCGCGGACCGGGGCCGGCGAGTTCGGGCACCAGGTGATCCAGCTGGACGGACCGCGGTGCGAGTGCGGGAACCACGGGTGCGTGGAGGTGCTGTGCCTCGGGGCCGTGGCGCGGGGGGAGATCGCCGAGGCGGCGCGGGTGCTGGGCGTGGCGGCCGGGAACCTGGTGGGGCTGCTGGACATCGACGTGGTGCTGCTCGGAGGGCGGACGGTGGCGGGGGCGGCCGAGGTGTTCGTGCGCGGGGTGGGTGAGGTGCTGGACGAACAGGCCCGGCGGGAGGGGGCGAGCGGGGATCCGGTGCCGGTACGGGTCGCTCCGCGGGGGGAGCGGGTCGTGGCCGAGGGAGCCGCACAGTTGCTGTTGGCGCCGTTGTTCGGGCGGGGGGACGTTTGAGGGGTGCGGCGGGCGATCGCCCCGTAAGGGGCGCGGGGAACCGCGCGACCGGCCACGGCGGACCCGCGGACCGCTACGGCCCGGACCCCGACGGCTCCGGCGGCTACAACGCCGCCCTCATGGCGGAACTCGTCGGCCCCACCGGCAGCGTGGCTGCCGCTCCGGCCGACCGAAATCCGCTCCGCTGATCGAGCGGACTTCGCCACCGCTCCGGAGCGGCAGTCCTGCGCTCCGCACCCCACCCGGCATGGTCATGTGTTCATGAGACTGCGCCCGTCCCTGCCCCTCGGTCTCTCCGCAGCCGCCGCCACGCTCGCCCTCCCGGTGGCTCCGGCAGTCGCCGCCACGCTCGCTCCCACGGTGGCTCCGGCAGCCGCCGCCCCCGGTACGGCCTCCTGTGCCGGCACCGACGCGCGGGCCTTTCCGCTGGCCACCCGGATCCGCGGCGGGCCCGACTCCTACGAGGCGGGGGGCGAGTACGGCACCTGGTACATCGACCTCAGCAACAGCACCAGCCGGACCTGCGCCGGGGTCCACCCGGTCGTCGTCCTCGTCGACGACAAGCGCTCCCTGCGCCCGGGGCAGCCCCGGCTGGACTTCTACGACGGCTCCCGTGCCCGTCCGGTGGCGTTCGAGACCACCGACGAGCAGGAGCTGGTCGGCGTGCTCGACGGCGCCGGGTTCGACGGCTTCACCGTGCCGCCCGGCGAAACCGTCAGCGTCCGGCTCCGGCTCGCGCTCAGCTCCGACGCCGTGGCCGACCGGGTCACCGCCAGCGCCGCCGTCGTGCAGCGCCGGGACCAGGACGGCGACTGGGTCGGGGAGTCCAACGCCTACCACTTCGGTATCGGCGAGAAGGGTGAGGAACCGCCGGACGTCGGGGAAGTGCAGGCCAGCCCTTCCGGCAGCGCGCCGGCCACCGCCGACACCACCTCCGGGACCGATACGACCTCCGGCACCGGTACGACCTCCGGCACCGGTACCACCTCCGGTACCACCTCCGGGACCACCTCCGGTAGCGGCACCGGTACCGCCACGCCGGACTCGTCCCTGCCTTTCGCGGAGGAGGCCGAGCAGGTCGGAGCACGGGCGCGCGAGCTGGCGCGTACCGGGCCCGGACTCGCCCACGGGCTGCTCGCCGCCGCCACCACCCTGCTGACCGTGGGAGCCGGCGCGTTCCTGCTGGCCCGCCGACGCCACTGAGCCCCGCACCCAACCGCCGCCCGCACCCCCGGCCCACACCCCACCCCCGCCCGCACCCACCCTCCCCGAGCCCCGCTTCCCCGGCCGCACCCCCAGCCCCAGCCGCCGCCCGGCCCGCCGCCCCCATCCCCCGCCCGCACCCCAAGCCCCGCCGGCCTCGTTCCGTCTGCGACGATCCACCCGTGGACTACCCGAACGACCAGGCCCCCGGCGCCCCCGTCCGCTCCGGCATTCCGGAGCACGGGCGCATCCCCAAGTACTACGCGGTGAAGGCGCGGATCGCCGCGCAGCTGGAGGAGCTGGGGGAGGGCAGCGTCATCCCCACCGAGCGGGATCTCGCCGAGCGGTACGACGTCGCGCGCGAGACCGTGCGGCAGGCCGTGCGGGAACTGGTGCTGGAGGGCCGGCTCCGGCGCCGCGGCCGCGGAACGGTCGTCGCCGGACCCAAGCTGGCCCAGCCGCTGTCCCTCGCCAGCTACACCGAGGGCGTGCGCCGCCAGGGCCGTACGCCGGGCCGAACCCTCGTCACCCTGGACCGTTTCCCGTGCCCGGACGCCCTCGCAGCCGAGACCGGGCTGACCCGGGGCGAGCCGGTGTGGCACCTGGAGCGCGTGCTGCTGGCCGACGAGGAGCGGGTCGGCCTGGAGAGCACGTACGTGGCCGTCGAGCGGGTGCCGCGACTGGACGTCGACTTCGACCCCGACTCCTCGTTCTACGTCTACCTGAAGGCCCAGGGCATCCACTTCGGCGACGCCGACGAGCGGCTCGAGACCGTGCTGGCCACCCCCCGCGAGGCCCTGCTCATCGGCACCCCGCCCGCCCTGCCGATGCTGCTGATCCACCGGGTGTCCCGGGACACGGAGGGTCGCTCGCTGGAGCGGGTGCGGTCCTTGTACCGGGGCGACCGCTTCTCCTTCACCACCCACCTGCGCGGCTGAGCCCCCACCCACCTGCTCCGCCGATCCCCCGCCCACCTGCTCCGCCGATCTCCGCCCCACCCGCGCCGCTGGAACAGCACCCCTCGCGACCACCCCAATATCGCGAAACGATAACGGGTCTAGCCCAAACGTGATGGGTCGTTCACGCTCTCGTTGTCAGCCGGATGTCTCCGGTTCCCGGATCGCGAGGAGCGTTGCCGCCGTGAGAGTCACAGTCGTAGGAGCCGGCGTGGTGGGCACCATGCACGCCTGGCAAGCAGTGGAGCGCGGCCACCAGGTCGTCCAGATCGAGCGTGAGGCCGAGGCGCGCGGCGCCTCGCTGCGCAACTTCGGGCAGATCTGGGTCAGCGGGCGCGCCGGTGGAGAAGAGCTGGAAGCCGCCCTGCGGGCGCGGGAGCTGTGGGAAGGGATCGGCGGCCGGGTGCCCGGCATCGGGTTCCGGGCCATCGGCTCCCTCACCCCCGTCCGCGACCCTCTCGAACTCGCCGTCGCCGAGGCCGCCGTGGCCCGCCCGGACGCTGCCGCCCGCGGCTACAAGCTGCTCACCCCGGGCGAGGCCCGGGCCCTCAACCCCGCCCTGCGCGGCGAGTTCACCGCCGCCCTGTACTGCGAGCGGGACGCGGCCGTGGAGCCCCGCACCGCCCAGCTCGCCCTGCGCGAAGAGCTGCTGAAGTCGCCGAACTACACGTTCCTGCCGGGCCGAGAGGTCCGAGAGGTGACCGGTGCCGGCACCGTCCGCGACGACCACGGTGACGTGCACCGCGCCGACGCCGTCGTGCTGTGCACCGGCGCCTGGCTCGGCGGGCTGGTCCGCGAACTGGCGGGACCCGATCTGCCCGTGCGCCGCGTCCGGCTGCAGATGATGCAGACCGACCCGCTCGGCGAGCCGCTGACCACCTCGGTCGCCGACGCCGACAGCTTCCGTTACTACCCGGCCTACGCCTCCCCGGCGCTGGACGAGCTGAACGCCCGCCGGCCGCAGCCGGAGACCGCCGCCGCGCACCGGATGCAGCTGCTGATGGTGCAGCGCGCCGACGGCGGCCTGACCATCGGCGACACCCACGAGTACGAGCACCCTTTCGCCTTCGACACCGTCGAGGAGCCGTACGAGCACCTCACCGCTGTCGTGGAGTCCTTCCTCGGCCGGCCGCTGCCGCGCATCCGGCACCGCTGGGCAGGGGTGTACGCGCAGTGCGCCGAGCCCGGGCGGGTGGTGCACCGCGGGCAGGTGCGTGACGGGGTGTGGCTGGTCACCGGGCCCGGCGGGCGCGGGATGACCTGCGCTCCCGCGATAGCCGAGACCACCGCGAACGAACTGGGCTGGTGAGCACCATGACCGACACTCCGGAAGACATCCGTCTCGTCGTCCTCGACATGGCCGGTACGACCGTCGCCGACGGCGGTCTGGTCGAACGGGCCTTCGCCGTGGCCGCCGCCGAACTGGGCGTCGAGCACGGCTCGGCCGAGCACGCCGCACACCTCGCGTACGTCCGCGCCACCATGGGCGAGTCCAAGATCTCCGTCTTCCGGCACCTGTTCGGGGACGAGGACCGCGCCCGGCGCGCCAACTCCGTCTTCGAGAAGGCGTACGGCGACCTGGTGGACGACGGCCTGATCGCCCCCGTCCCCGGTGCCCGCGAGACCATCGAGGAACTGGCCGGCAGCGGCCTCACCGTCGTCCTGACCACCGGTTTCGCCCGGGTCACCCAGGACGCCATCCTCGGCGCCCTCGGCTGGCGGGACCTGGTCCCGCTCACGCTCTGCCCGGCCGACGCCGGCGGGCGCGGGCGGCCGTACCCGGACATGGTCCTGGAGGCCTTCCTCCGCACCAAGGCCGCCGAGGCCGTGACGCAGGTCGCCGTCGTCGGGGACACCTCGTACGACGTGCTGAGCGGCGTACGGGCGGGCGCGGGTCTGGTCGCCGGCGTGCGCACCGGCGCCCACGGCGACGACGCGTTCCGTGCCGCCGGGGCCACCCACGTCCTCGACTCCGTCGCCGGGCTGCCCGCCCTGCTCACGGGAGACCGGTGAGATGGGCATCCGCTTCGACTCCGTCACGGTCGCCTACGACGGCAACGTCGTCCTCGACTCCCTCGATCTGACCGTCGAACCGGGCGAGGTCATGGCGCTGCTCGGGCCGTCCGGATCCGGCAAGACCACCGCGCTGCGGGCGGTCGCCGGGTTCGTCCGGCCCGCGTCCGGGCGGGTGCTCCTCGGCGGCAGGGACGTGACGGACCTGCCGCCGTACCGGCGGGGCATCGGGATGGTCGTCCAGCAGTATGCGCTGTTCCCGCACATGCGGGTGGACGAGAACGTGGCCTTCGGCCTGAAGGCCCGCAGAAGTCCGAGGGTCCCGAGGGGCGAGATACGGCAGCGGGTCACCGAGGCGCTGGAGATGACCGGCATGGCCGCGTACGCCCGCCGGCACCCGCGCGAGCTGTCCGGCGGACAGCAGCAGCGGGTCGCCATCGCCCGCGCACTCGCCATCCGGCCGGACGTGCTGCTGCTGGACGAGCCGCTGTCCGCGCTCGACGCCCGGCTGCGGTCCGGGATGCTGGCCGAACTCGCCCGGCTGCACCGGGAACTGCCGGACGTGTCGATGCTGTACGTCACCCACGACCAGGTCGAGGCGCTGACCCTGGCCGACCGGATCGCGGTGATGGACCAGGCGCGGCTGCAGGCCTGCGGCACGCCGAGGGAGCTGTACCGGTCCCCGGCCAACGCGTTCACGGCGTCCTTCGTGGGCAACGCGAACCTGCTGCCGGTGACGGTGGGCGCCGGGGGCGTCGGCTTCGCGGGCACCGAACTGAAGGTCGACACCGCGGATGCGGCCGTGGGGGCGCAGGCCACGTTGTGCGTACGGCCGCATCTCGTCGGGCTGGGCGAGGGGCCGAACCGGCTCGCGGGCGTCGTGCGGGAGATCCAGTGGCGCGGGGCCACGCATCGGCTGTACGTGGAGGTCGACGGGCACGCGGTGATGGCGGACGTGCGTGAGCTGAAGGATCCGCCGCGGCACGGGGACTGCGTGAACCTGCACTTCGCCTCCGACGACGCGGTGCTGCTGCCCGCGGGGGTGAGCCATGGCTGAGGCCGCACAGGACGGCCGGACCGTCCGCGGCTCGGCGCGCCCGCGCGGCGGCAGCCGCCGGCCGCACACGGCCCCGCGCTCCCACGGGGCGCTCCTGTGGGCCTTGCCTCCGGTCGCGCTCCTCGCCCTCTTCTTCCTCTACCCCCTCGGCCTCGTCGTCCGGCAGTCCTTCCAGCCGGGCATGGGAGGCACCTCCGTCCAGCCGTACGCCGACGTGTTCGCCTCCGAGGCGTTCCGGCATGCGCTGTGGACCACCGTGTGGCTGGCGGGGGCCTCCACCGCCGGCTGTCTGGTCCTGGGGTTCACGCTGGCGCTGGTCATCGCGTTCGTGCCGTTCCCGGGAGCCAAGGCGGTGGCGCGCTTCATCGACGTGTACCTGTCGTTCCCGTCCTTCCTGATCACCCTGGCACTGCTGTTCATCTACGGCACCACCGGCATCGTCGGTTCCTTCCAGTTCCTCACCACCCCCTGGGGGGTGCTGCTGGCGGAGGTCACCTACTTCACGCCGTTCGTGATGCGGCCCCTGCTCGCCGCGTTCTCGCAGCTGGACACCGCGCAGCTGGAGGCGGCCAGTTCGCTGGGGGCGCGGGCACCGCGGATCGTGCGGCAGGTGATCCTGCCCGAGGCGCTGCCCGCGCTCGCGGCCGGCGGCAGCCTCGTACTGGTGCTCTGTCTCAACGAGTTCGGCATCGTGCTGTTCACCGGCGCGAAAGGGGTCACCACCCTGCCGATGCTCGTCTACGGCAAGGCGATCCTGGAGTCCGACTACCCGGGTGCCTGCGTGGTCGCCGTCGTCAACGTCCTGATCTCCGTGGGCCTGTACAGCCTCTACCGGGTGGTGAGCCGTCGTGCTGGTGCATAGCCGCAAGGCCAGGTGGGCCGTGTGGGCGGTGTTCCTCGTCCTCTTCCTGCCGCTGTTCGCCCTGCCTCTCCTCGTCGTCCTGGGCGCCTCCTTCGCCACCCACTGGTCCGGCGTCCTGCCCTCGGACCTGACCACCGCCAACTACCGTTCCGCCACCCGGGGCGAGGCCCTGCAGGCGCTCACCACCAGCCTGCTCACGGCCGTCGCCGCCAGCCTGCTCGCGCTGACCGTCGGCACCTGGGCCGCGCTGGCCGGGGCGGCCCTGAAGGAGCGCTACCGGCGGCTGCTGGACGCGCTGTTCGTGTTGCCGGTCGCCGTGCCCTCGGTCGTCGTGGGACTGTCGGTCCTGGTGGCCTTCTCCCAGCCGCCGATGCTGCTCAACGGCACCCGGTGGATCGTGATCGTCGCGCACACCGTGCTGGTCACCGCCTTCGCCCACCAGTCCGTGTCGGCGGCGGTCACCCGCCTCGACCCGGCCCTCGAACAGGCCGCCGCCTCCCTCGGGGCCCGGCCCTCCTACGTGCTGTGGCGGGTGCGGCTGCCCCTGCTGCTGCCCTCCCTCACCGCCGCAGCCGGCCTCTGCTTCGCCCTCTCCATGGGCGAGCTGAGCGCCACGATGATGCTCTATCCGCCCGACTGGACCCCGCTGCCCGTCCTCATCTACGCGGCCACCGACCGCGGTGCCCTGTTCACCGGCTCCGCCGTCGCCGTGGTCCTCATGGCCGCGACCCTGCTCGTCCTGTTCGCCGTCTCCCGGGTCCGCACCCGGGCGTCGTACCGCTGACACTCCCCGAACCCCTCCGCACACGCCAGGAGTTGGCCTCGCCATGCCCAGAACCCGTGTCACGCTCGCCGTAGCCCTCGCCCTCCTTTCCGCCCCCGCGCTGTCCGCCTGCGGCGGCTTCTCCGCCGCCTCCGATGCCAAGGTGGTCACCGTCTACAGCGCCGACGGCCTCAAGGGCGAGAACGGCGAAGGCTGGTACGACCAGGTCTTCAAGGACTTCGAGAAGCAGACCGGCATCAAGGTCAAGTACGTGGAGGGCGGCTCCGGCGAGATGGTGCAGCGCGCCGTCCGCGAGAAGAGCAACCCCCAGGCCGACGTGCTGGTCACGCTCCCGCCCTTCATCCAGCAGGCCGACGGCAAGGGCCTGCTGCAGAAGTACGCCCCCGAGGGCGCCGACCAGGTCGGCGGCGCCGACAAGGCCGCCGACGGTACCTGGACCTCCGTCGTCAACAACTACTTCGGCTTCGTCTACAACAAGAAGGAGCTGAAGCAGGCTCCCAAGACCTGGGACGAACTGCTCGACGGCACGTACAAGAACAAGCTCCAGTACTCCACGCCCGGCGTGGCCGGCGACGGTACCGCCGTGCTCATCAAGGCCGTCCACGACTTCGGCGGCAAGGACCAGGCCCTCGCCTACCTGAAGAAGCTCCAGGCCAACAACGTCGGGCCGTCCGCCTCCACCGGCAAGCTCGCCCCCAAGGTCGACAAGGGCGAACTCCTCGTCGCCAACGGCGATGTGCAGATGAACTACGCCCAGTCCAAGGACATGCCGAACCTCGGCATCTGGTTCCCGGCCGGCAAGGACGGCAAGCCCACCACCTTCGGCCTGCCCTACGCGGCCGGCCTCGTCACCAAGGCCCCGCACAGCGAGAACGGCAGGAAGCTGCTCGACTTCATGCTCGCGCAGAAGCAGCAGCGGGAGGTCAGCGAGATCGGCGGTGGTTTCGCCGCCCGCCAGGACGTCAAGGCCACCGACGCCAACGCCATCGCGCTGACCAAGCTGATGGACGGCGTGGAGGTCTTCGAGCCCGACTGGAACGACATCGACAAGAACCTCACGTCGTACGTCGAGGACTGGAAGTCGGCCACCGGCAGCTGAGCCCTCCGGGGGTCCGGCCGCCCCCACGGGTGCCGCCCTGCGGTGCCGGCCCGCCGTGTTCGTCCCGCCCGCCGCCGTGGCCGGTGGCGCAGTTCCCGACACGGTCTTCTCGCCGAAGGTCGACACCCGCGTCTCCACCCCGAGCGCCGAGTACGACACCGGCACCACCTCCCGCGCGGTAGCCCGGCTCCGGGACGGCAACCCCGACGCCGTCTTCGTCCACCTCGACAACATCGACCACGCCGGCCACAGCCACGGTGCCGCCTCCCAGCAGTACCTGGACGCCGTCCACGGCGCCGACGCCCAGGTCGGCCAGATCGTCGCCGCCGTCGAGTCCCGGGCGACCTACGCCGACGAGGACTGGCTGATCATGGTCACCGCGGACCACGGTCACACCGACGCCGGCGGCCACGGCGGCTCCACGCTCCAGGAGCGCCAGACCTTCCTGATCGCCACCGGGTCCACCCTGGCGCCCGGCTCGGTCCGCTACGACGTGAAGATGCCGGACGTCGCCGCCTCCGCCCTCGCCCACCTCGGCATCGCGCTCGACCCGGCCTGGGACCTGGACGGCCGTCCCGTGCAGCAGCCCGTGCCGGACGACTTCGACAGCCTGCGCGGCCGGCTGCAGACCCGCGTCGACGAGACCGGCATCCCCGCCGGGCTGCTCGGCTTCACGCACACGCCGCCCGCCGGCTGGTCCGTCGACAACTCCCCCATGGGCACCGGCGGGGTCACCGAGTGGCGCGGCTGGTCCTTCACCACCGACGAGTTCTGGACCCAGGCCCAGCGCGACCAGAACCGCGAGTGCAACATCCGCGCCCGGAACGTCTTCGCGGTCGCCGACGGAGACGAGTGGAACGACAAGGCCCTCACCGGCACCTTCGACTCCACCCTCGTCAGCCCCGCCTACCCGGTGACCGGGGGCCGTACGGCGACCCTGACGTACACCACCCACTACCGGCATGAGGCCCCGCAGAAGGGCGAGGTCCTCGTCTCCTACGACGGCGGCACCCCGGTGCGCGTGAAGACGTACACCGCCGACGTCTCCTCCCGCACCGAGACCGTGACCCTCCAGGTCCCGGCGGGCGCCGCCGGCGTCCGGGTCCGCTTCCGGTACACCGGCGGCAACAACTGGTACTGGATGATCGACGGGGTACGGATCACGCAGGTCTGACTAGGCTGGGGGCGTCGGTACGCCGTGGTTCCGGCGCCCCCGCTCGTTGTCCGTACGTATGCCAGGAGACGCACAACATGGCAGACCGCAAGCCCATCGAATCGTGGCTCACCGACATGGACGGCGTCCTCATCCACGAGGGAGTGCCGATCCCCGGCGCCGACGCCTTCCTGAAGAAGCTGCGCGAGTCCGGCCGACCCTTCCTGGTGCTCACCAACAACTCCATCTACACCGCCCGTGACCTGCACGCCCGGTTGCGCCGGATGGGCCTGGACGTGCCGGTGGAGAACATCTGGACCTCGGCGCTGGCCACCGCCCAGTTCCTCGACGACCAGCGGCCCGGCGGCAGCGCCTACGTCATCGGCGAGGCCGGCCTGACCACCGCGCTGCACGACATCGGCTACATCCTCACCGACCACGAGCCCGACTTCGTGATCCTGGGGGAGACCCGCACCTACTCCTTCGAGGCGCTGACCAAGGCGGTCCGGCTGATCAACGCCGGCGCCCGGTTCATCGCCACCAACCCCGACAACGTCGGCCCCTCCACCGAGGGCGACCTGCCCGCCACCGGCTCGGTCGCCGCGCTGATCACCGCCGCGACCGGCAAGAAGCCGTACTTCGTCGGCAAGCCGAACCCGCTGATGATGCGGGCGGGCCTGAACGCGATCGGCGCCCACTCCGAGACCTCCGCGATGATCGGCGACCGCATGGACACCGACGTGCTCGCCGGCCTGGAGGCCGGGATGCGCACCTTCCTGGTGCTCACCGGCGTCACCCGGCCCACGGACGTCGACCGCTACCCCTTCCGGCCCTCCCAGGTCGTGGACTCCATCGCGGACCTGGTCGACCGGGTCTGAGCACAGGTCCCACCGGGGCCGAAACCCGGCCTCACCCGTTCGGAGCAATCGGGCGCCTCCCGAGGATGCGGGGGCGCCCGGGCCGGGGGAGCCTCCTGATAACTGGAGGTTCACGATGGGCTCACTACGCCTCACTGTCTGTACCGGAATCCTTGCCGCCGTCGTGTTCGCCCCGGCCGCCCACGCGGCCGAGGGCGGCTCGGTCTCCGTGATCCCCGCCCACCCGGGGCCCGGATCCGACATCACCGTGCGGGTCGGCGGCTGCAGCGGCGACCAGGGCGCCGCCTCCTCGCGCGCCTTCGTCGCCGACGCCCGGCTGACCGGTACCCAGGGCACCCTGACCGGCGAGACCCGGATCCGCTCCTCCGCGGCCCCCGGCACCTACGACGTGCGGATCAGCTGTGGCGGCGGCGAGATCACCGGCACGATCACGGTCGGGGCGGCCGGCGCCACCCGGCCCGGGGAGCCCACCGGGCCGTCCGGCGCCGCCTCGCCCGTCGCCCCGGTGGACGCGGGCGGCGGCGGCGCCGCGCACTTCGCCACGGTGGCCACCAGCGGCTCCGGCCCCGGCACCGGCCAAGCCGTGACCGGCCTCGCGCTCGCCGGCGTCGCCTCGGTCGCCGTCGGGCTCCGCGCCCGTCGGAGCCGCCGTACGCGCTGAGCGCCGCCATGTCGGACGACGACGGGCACAAGCCCGGCACCGGACGGATGATCACCGGCCTGGCCTGGGCGCTGTTGCTGGCGGGGCTGTGGCTGTGGGGGCGTGAGGTGAGTGACGTCCGGCCGAGCGCGGAGCGCCCGGCCTCGGGTGACGTCTTCGCCCTCGGCCGCCCCGCCGACCCGGCCATGCTGCCGCGCGCGGCGAAACCGCTGGCCGCGGCGGTGCCCCAGCGCATCGACATCCCGCGGCTGGGCGTCCAGGCGCCGGTGGTGGTCCGCGGTCTGGACGCCCGGGGCGCGATCGACCCGCCGCCCTACGACCAGCCGGGCGTGGTCGGCTGGTACGGCGCCGGGACCGCACCCGGCGCCGCGGGAGCGGCCCTGATGGTGGGGCACGTCGACACCACGACCAGGCCCGCCGTGTTCTACCGGCTCAGCACCCTCGTGGCCGGCGAGACCGTCCGGGTGGTCCGCTCGGACGGCAAGGTCGCCGAGTTCACCATCGACGACGTCAGCGTGCTGCCCCGCGAGGGCTTCGACGCCCGCCGGGCCTACGGCCCCCACAAGGCGGGCCGCGCCGAACTGCGTCTGATCACGTGCGGCGGCACCTTCGACCGCGTGGGCCGCAGCTACACGGCGAACGTGGTGGTCTCCGCCTACCTCACCGGAACCGGCCGCTGACCGCGCCGAGCGGCTTCGTGCCGGCCACGGGCGGGGTCACACGGACACCGGGGACAGGCGGGTGCGGATGTTGCCGAAGTGGTCCCTTATGGCCCGCTCGGCCCGCAGGGAGTCGCCGGACCGGACCGCGTCGAGGATCTCCCGGTGCTGGCGGCAGGTGACCCGCGGATCCTGCGGCACGTCCACCAGGTCCTGCCGGACGCGGTGAAAGGCCTCCCAGAACGCCTCCAGCACCTCGCCCAGCAGTACGTTGTCCAGCCCCCGGTAGAGGGTGGCGTGAAAGGCACGGTCGGTCTCGGCGAGGCCGGCCCCCTCGGCGGCCTCCCGTTCCATGCGGTCCACGAGTGCGTCCAGCTCCACCAGGTCCGCCTCCGGCAGCCGCCCGGCCAGCCGTGACACCAGTCCGGTCTCGACCGCCTCGCGCAGCTCCAGCAGCTGGAGCAGGGAGTCCTCGCCGCGGTAGTGGCCGGCGACGGTGCGGAAGGCGAGCCCCTCGATCATCGGCGCGAACGACATCGAGCCGACGTACGTCCCGAAACCGTGCCGGATCTCCACGATGCCCATGGCCTGGAGCGCCTTCAGGGCCTCGCGCACCGAGTTCCGGCTCGCCCCGAGCAGCCGCATCAGCTCCGGCTCGGTGGGCAGCGGCGCACCCGAGGGCAGCCGCTGGTCCACGATCAGCTTCTTGATCCGCTCTTGGAGGTCCCGGGCTGCCATGGCCAGAGGGTATCCGGCCATTCGTGAGGAGGGCCCGGTTCCGGCCGCCCGGAGACGGCCCACCGCGGCTCAGGGGGGGCGTGGCGAGGCCCCAGCGCGCGCGGCGCAGACGTGCAGAAACAGAGATGGCGAGCCGGATCCGCCTGGTGTGCGGACGTGGCTCGCCATCGTCATCGTGCGCCGCCAGGGACTCGAACCCCGGACCCGCTGATTAAGAGTCAGCTGCTCTAACCAACTGAGCTAGCGGCGCCTGCTGACGGGAAAACTCTACCTGACCTCCGGGGGTGCTTCCGACCACCCCCGGATGGCCCGCAGGTCGCACGGAGGAGCCGCGTACATCATTCGGACCGTCAAAATGCGCGTTCTGAGCACAGTTGGGAAACTGATCAACGTGCACACTCGCGGACACATCACCCCCGAATGTGAGGCAGGTCGCATGAGCGCTCCGGTGTTCGAGGACGTCGCCCCCGAGAGCGACTGCGACTGCCCCGGCTGCGTCGACCGGCGACGGACCACTCCCGGCTCGCTGCCCGGCCGCCTCGGCGGCCACCCCGCCGCCCGTGGAGTCGTGGTCGTGGCCGCCACGTCCGCGGCCCTCGGTGCGGTCCCCCCGGCCGCCGCCCTCACCCTTGGCCACTCCCCGCACCGCCAGGCCGTGCCCGGCGACGGCGAGCCCGACACCCCGCAGGGCACCAAGGCCCCGCTGCACGGATCGGGGGGCAGACCGGGGGCGTCCACCGCCCCGCTTCCCACCACCACCCGCACCGACATCATCAAGCGGGCCAAGGTCTGGGTGACCGCGAAGGTGCCGTACAGCATGTACGCCTTCTGGTCCGACGGCTACCGGCAGGACTGCTCGGGCTATGTCTCCATGGCCTGGGGCCTGCCGGGCAACGAGTGGACGGGCAGCCTCGACCAGTTCGGGGTGAAGATCACCAAGGAGCAGCTGCAGCCCGGCGACATCCTGCTCTACCACAACCCGGACAACCCCGAGAAAGGCTCCCACGTGGTGATCTTCGGCGGCTGGACGGACTACACGCACACCTACTACACGGTCTACGAGCAGACGCCCCCGCACGCCCGCCGCCAGACCACGCCCTATCCCTACTGGAGCCACACCGACAAATACGTCCCCTACCGCTACAAGGGCGTGACGAAGGCCGGCGCCGCAGCGGCCGCCGGTGCCGGGCCGGCGGCCGGCGCGAAGGCGCAGGTGCCCTACCCGGGTGCGGCCCACTTCGGGCCCGGCGCCGACAACAAGTACGTCACCCTGCTCGGCGAGATGCTCATCGGCCGGGGCGGGCGCGCCTACTACGCGAAGGGCCCCGGTCCGGTCTGGGGCGAGGCGGACCAGCAGGCCACCCAGGCGTTCCAGCAGGCCCAGGGCTGGACGGGTGCCGAGGCCGACGGGCTGCCCGGGCCGCGCACCTGGGAACTGCTCACCAAGGGCCAGGGCAGGAACATCGCCTCGGGCGCCGCCGGGCCGGGCCGCCCGGCCTCGCACGGCGTGCCCGGCTATCCCGGACGGAACCACTTCCGGCCGGGTGCGGCCAACGACTACGTGACCGAGCTGGGCGTCCAGCTGGTGAAGAAGGGGTTCGGCCGGTTCTACGCCCTCGGCCCGGGCCCGCACTGGGGCGAGGCGGACCGCAGGGCGGTGGAGGCCTTCCAGCGCACCCAGGGCTGGCGGGGCGGCGCGGCGGACGGCTATCCGGGGCCGGAGACCTGGCGCCGCCTGTTCGCCTGACCGTCCCCCGCCGTCCGGGACCGGGCCCCGGCGCGTTCCTGCCCACACCTGCACATCCCACCCCTGTTCATGACGCATCTGGCGCGGAGGCTGGAGGCACGCATGAGTACGACCACGTCACACACACCGCCGGAATCCGAGGAGCAGCCGGAGGGCGGCGCCGTGAGCCCCGGCACCCGGCCGGCCCGCCTCATCCAGAACGAGGCGACCACCGAGATCCCCGTCCATCTGCTCTTCAGGGACGACCCCGACCCGGTGGAGGTGCCGCTGAAGCCTGCCGTGGTGGCCCGCAGGCAGGGCACCGGCGAGCAGCCCCGGCTGCGCCGCCCGGTCCCGGTCCGCCGGCGGCCGCTGCCGGAGGTGGACTCGGAGCTGGTGGAACGCCCGGCGCGGGTGCTGCCCGGCGCGGCCGGGGTGCTCGCCGGGGCCTGTGGGGTCACCGGGTGCCTGGCCGCCACATGGTGGGCGGGTCTGCTGCCGCCGCTGCTGGCGGAGGCGCTGCGCCTGCCGGTGTACGCGGGCGCGGGCCTCGGCCCGGCCCAGTGGGCGGCGTACGCCGGGGCCGGTGCGCTCGGTGCGGCCGGCTTCGGCGGGCTGACCCGGGGGCGGACCGGACGGGCCTGGGTCCTCGGCCTGTTCGGCCGCTACCGGGGGACGGTCCGGCGCACCGGGCTGCTCTGGGTGAACCCGCTGGTGCTGCGGCGCCGGGTGGATGTGCGGCTGCGGCACTGGCGCAGTGAGGCGATGACGGCGACGGACCCCGACGGTATGGCGCTGCGGGTGGTCGTGCTGGTGGTGTGGCGGGTGCGGGACACCGCGCGGGCCCTGCTCGGCGTCGAGGACCACGAGACCTATCTGCGCGAGTGCGTGGAGTCGGCGCTGGCCCGGGTGCCGGTGGAGCCGGCGGGCGGCACGCGGGGCGGGACGACGGCGGCCGGGGACGCGCTGACCCGGCTGGTGGCGACGGAGGCGGCTCCGGTCGGCATGGAGGTGTTCTCGGTGCAGCCGGTGCGGGTGGAGTACGCCCCCGAGGTGGCCGCCGCGATGCACCGGCGCCGGATCGCCGCGCTGGACGCCCGGCAGCGGGCCAGCATGCTCAGCTCGGTGGTGGACTCGGTGGAGGACACGGTGACCCGGCTGACCGTGCGCGGACTGGTCGAACTGGACGACTACGAGCGCAAGGTGCTGGTCCGTGACCTGACGGTGGCGTTCTGTTCGGGGCGCGGGGAGCCGGTGTAGCAGGCCGGCTGCGTATTGGTATGGACATGTTCAACTAACGGCAATAATCTGAGACTTGGTCTAGACCTACCTGCACAGCTCACCGAACTCCCCACGTTCCAAGGAGCGGCAGCATGCGCACCAAGACCAAGTTGTCCGCAGTCGTGCTGGGCGCGGTGACCGCCGGAGCCTTCGCGCTCTCCACCGGCGGCGCCAGCGGGCACGGCTACACCGACCTCCCCATCAGCAGGCAGAAGCTCTGCCAGAACGGCACCGTGGCGAACTGCGGTTCGATCCAGTGGGAACCGCAGAGTGTCGAGGGCCCCAAGGGATTCCCGGCCGCCGGGCCCGCGGACGGTCAGATCTGTAACGCGGGACTGAGCCAGTTCGCCCAGCTCAGCTCTCCGAAGACGCCGTCCGGCGCGACCTGGCCCACCACCCGGGTGACGGGCGGTCAGTCGTACACCTTCCGCTGGCAGTTCACGGCCATGCACGCCACGACCGACTTCAGGTACTACGTCACCAGGCCGGGCTGGAACCAGAACCACAACCTCGCCCGCTCGGACCTCAACCTGACCCCGTTCCTGACGGTGCCCTACAACGGCCAGCGCCCGCCGGCCACGCTCAGCCACAGCGGCACCCTGCCGTCCGGCCTGAGCGGTCATCACGTCATCGTCGCGGTATGGACGATCGCCGACACGGGCAACGCGTTCTACGCCTGCTCGGACGTCACCTTCTGATCCGCCTTCCGGTACGGCTTGGAAACTGAGGTTCCCTTGAGGCCGAGTGCCCCACGCGCCGGATAGGTTCCCGCCACACCGTTCGACCGGAAGCGGCGGACCGACCTCGGGGGAACCTCATGTTCGAATTCTTCTTCTACGCCGTGCCCAGCCTCGTGATCGCGGGCTTCGTCGCCGCCGCCTGTCTGCTGATCCGCCGCGCCCGGCGGATCAGCAGGACGTGGGAGCACGGCCTGACGGCCGAGGCGCGCTGCCTGCGGATGTACACGACGACCAGCGGGGGCGGCGGGGACACGTCCGTGCGCACGACCCTGCACCACGTCTACGAGTTCACCACCCGGGAGGGCCGCACGGTCCGTTTCGAGGAGGAGGACGGTTCGTCCACCGTGCTGGAGGGCGACTTCGTGACCGTCCGCTACCTCCCGGAGGTGCCCGAGCTGGCCACCGCGCTGCCGCCCGCGCCCGGCAAGCTCGCCGCCGGCACCGGCTGCGGTCTGGTCTTCGTCGGCGTGGCCATCGCCTTCTGCGTCGGCTTCATGCTCCTCGCCCACGGGATGTTCGCCGAGTCGGACGGCATGCTGCCCTGACCCTCCCTTTCTGACAGACAGTCAGCTACCGTGCCGGGCCATGGAGTCCACGCTGCGCACGGTAGCCGAGCTGGTCGCGGCCCGCTGGGACGACCACCGGCCGGGGCTGTGGTGCGAGGGCCGGGTGCTGACGCAGCACGAGGTGGCCGCCGGTGCCGCAGCCCGGGCCGCGCTGCTGGCCGACCTGCTGCCCCCGGGTGCACCACCACACGTCGGGGTGCTGCTCGACAACACCGAGGAGTTCCCGCTCTGGCTCGGCGCCGCCGCGCTCGCCGGGGCGGCCGTCGCCGGGATCAACCCCACCCGCCGCGGACCCGAGCTGGCCCGGGACATCCGGCACACCGAATGCCCGCTCCTGGTCCTGGAGCGGGCCCGGCTGCCGCTGCTGGCCGGGCTCGACCTGCCCGGGGTACGGCTCCTCGTCACGGACACCCCCGAGTACGGCGCCCTCCTCGCCCCCTACTGCGGCGCCGTGCCGGACCCGGCCCGGGCGACCCCGGCCGACCGGCTGCTGCTGTACTTCACCTCCGGCTCCACCGGCGCCCCCAAGGCCGCGATCTGCTCCCAGGGCCGGCTGGCGACGGCCGGGCAGGCCCTGCGGCGGCAGTTCGGGGTCCGCCCGGACGACGTGCACTACATCTGCATGCCGATGTTCCACGGCAACGCGGTGATCGCGGACTGGGCGCCCGCGCTGGCCGCCGGTGCCGGGGTGGCGCTGCGCCGTCGCTTCTCGGCCTCCGGATTCCTGCCCGACGTGCGCCGCTACCGGGCGACCTACTTCACCTACGTCGGCCGTGCGATCCAGTACCTCCTCGCCACCGAGGCGCGGCCGGACGACCGGGACCATCCGCTGCGGCTCGGTTTCGGCACGGAGGCGGGCGCGGTGGACGCGGCGGCCTTCGAGCGGCGGTTCGGGGTGCGGCTGGTGGAAGGGTACGGCTCCTCCGAGGGCGGGGCGGCGATCCAGTGGGCGCCCGGCACCCCGGCGGGCGCGGTGGGCCCGGCCGGGCCCGGCCTGGTGGTGCTGGATCCCGGCACCGGGCGGGAGTGCCCGCGCGCCCTCTTCGACCGCGCCGGGCGGCTGCTCAACGGCGAGGAGGCGATAGGTGAGCTGGTGAACCGGGCGCCGAGCCCCTTCGAGGGCTACTGGCGCAACCCCGCCGCCGAGGCGGAGCGGCGCAGGGGCGGGGCGTACTGGACCGGTGACCTCTTCTACCGCGACGCCGACGGCTATCTCTACTTCGCGGGCCGTACCGACGACCGGATCCGGGTCGACGGGGAGAACCTGGCCGCCGCGATGATCGAGAACATCGTCGCCCGGTACGCGGGCGCACAGGCCGTCGCCGTGTACGGGGTGCCGGACCCGGTCACCGGGGACCAGGTGATGGCGACGATCGCCGGGTCCTTCGATCCGGCGGGCTTCGCGGAGTTCCTGGCGGCCCAGCCCGACCTCGGCACGAAGATGGCGCCCCGGTTCGTGCGGGTGGTGGAGCGGATGCCGGTGACGGCGACGAACAAGATCGAGCGGGCCCGGCTGCGGCGGGAGGGGTACCTGTGCGCCGATCCGGTGTGGTGGCGGCCACCGGGTGAGGAGTCGTACCAGCGGCTGAGCAGGGAAGACGCCGAAGGGCCCCTCGCTTTCGCGAGGGACCCTTCGATCTCGTGCGCCGCCAGGGACTCGAACCCCGGACCCGCTGATTAAGAGTCAGCTGCTCTAACCAACTGAGCTAGCGGCGCATGACTCCCGCCTTTCGCGGATTTCTGCTTCCCGCGGCCGGCGACGAAGAAAATAATACCTGGTCCTCGGGGGTGCTCGTGACCACCCGAACGACACCCTCTAGATCGCCAGCGAGAGCAGGACCGGCGCCGCGCTGCGGTTGAGCGTGTCCGCGGCCTGCCTCAGCCGGTGCGCGTGCTCCACCGGGAGCGAGAGCGCCAGGCAGCCCACCGAGGAGCCCGCGGTGATCGGTACGGCCGCGCAGACCGTGCCGATCGCGTACTCCTGGAGGTCGAGCACCGGGACCGTGGGCGGCTGGGACTCCAGGCGGGAGAGCAGCAGCTTGTCGCTGGTGATGGTGCGCGAGGTGAGGCGGGCCATCTTGTACCGGGAGAGGTGGTCGCGGCGCGCGTTGTGGTCCAGCTGGGTCAGCAGGCTCTTGCCGACGGCGGTGGCGTGGGCGGAGCAGCGGAAGTCCACCCACTCGTTGACCGCCGGGGTGGTGGGCCCGGCGGCGTACTGGGTGACCCGGACCTCGCCGTCGACGTACCGGCTCATGTAGACGGCCGCGCCGACCGAGTCGCGCAGCCGGTCCAGGGTGCGCTGGAGCTTGTCGCGCAGGGCCTGCTCCCGGTCGTGCGAGGAGGTGAGCCGGCGCAGGGTCTCGCCGGTGACGTACGCGCCGTCGGTGATCTGCTGGACGTAGCCCTCGCGGCGCAGCATGCGCAGCAGGGCGGTGAGCCGCTCGGGGCCGAGGCCGGTGCGGCGGGCCAGCTCGGTGTCGGTTATGCCGGCGCTGTGCCGGGCCACCGTCTCCAGCACACGCAGCGCGTCCTGGGCGGAGTGGTTCGGGGCGGTCGGCTCGATCCTCATGTCGGTTCCCCCTCGGCCGCGATCCGGGTCGGCGGATCGTGTCCACGATAGCCGTCAAAGGCGCGCCGGGGAGAGGGGGTTGACGAGATTGGACCGGGTGCGCCCGGGCTCCCAGCAGGGGCGCAGATCCTCTGGCATATGCCAAGGGCATTGCCCAGAGGCTGGACCTCGGCCTTCCACCCCGGCGCACCCCGTGTTCACAGCACCGCGCCGAGGAATTCCCGGGTGCGCTCGTGCTCCGGGTCACTGAAGATCTTCTCCGGCGAGCCCGTCTCGATGACCCGGCCCGAGTCGAACATCAGCACCTGGTCGGAGATGTCCCGGGCGAAACCCATCTCGTGGGTCACGCACAGCATCGTGATGTCCGTGCTGCGCGCGATGTCCCTGAGCAGGTCGAGCACGCCCGCGACCAGCTCGGGGTCGAGCGCGGAGGTGACCTCGTCCAGCAGCAGCACCTGGGGCCGCATGGCCAGTGCCCGGGCGATCGCCACCCGCTGCTGCTGGCCGCCGGAGAGCCGGGTCGGCCGCGCGTCGCACTTGTCGGCCAGGCCCACCAGGTCCAGCAGCTCCCGGGCCCGCGCCTCGGCCTCGTCCTTCGACATGCCGAGCACCCGCACCGGGGCCTCGGTGATGTTCCGCAGCACCGACATGTTCGGGAACAGGTTGAACTGCTGGAACACCATCCCGATCTTCTTGCGGACCTCCCGGACCTGCTTCTCCGGCGCCGGGAACAGCCGCTGCCCGTCGACGGTGATCGTGCCCTCGTCCGGTTGGGTGAGGGTCATCAGCAGTCTGAGGATCGTGGTCTTGCCGGAGCCGGAGGGGCCGATCAGGGTCACGTGCCGGCCGGGCTCGACACGGAAGTTCAGGTCGTCGAGCACGGTGTTGGTCCCGAAGCGTTTGGTGATGCCCTCCAGGCGGATCAGCTCACCGCCGGCCACGGCCGTGCCGGTGCTCGCGTCGGGTTCTTTCGTCAGAGGCGTGTCAGCGGACAAGGCGTCGCTCCAGGGCTCGCAGCAGCAGGGAGGCCAGATAGGAGGTGAGGATGAAGGCCACCCCGATCACGGTCAGGGGCTCGGTGAACTGGAAGTGCTCCTGGGAGAAGAGCCGGGCGTGCCCGAGCATCTCCAGCACGGTGATCACCATCAGCATCGGGGTGTCCTTCAGCATGGAGATCACGTAGTTGCCCAGCGCGGGCACGACACGGCGGATGGCCTGCGGAAGGATCACCGCGGTCCAGGTCCGCCCCCGGGGCAGGTTCAGCGCCGTCGCCGCCTCCCACTGCCCGGCCGGCACCGCCTCGATGCCGGCCCGGTAGACCTGCATCGTGTACGTCGAGTAGTGCAGGCCGATCGCGAACACGCCGGTGGCCAGCGCCGAGAAGGTCAGGCCCCACTCGGGCAGCACGTAGAAGAGGAAGAACAGCTGGACCAGCAACGGGGTGTTGCGCACGAACTCGGTGACCACTCCGACCGGCCAGCGCACCCACCGCGACGGCGCCCGCATCAGCAGCGTCCACACCAGGCCCAGCGAGAAGGAGAGCAGCGACCCCAGGGCCACGGCCTCCAGGGTGACCAGCAACCCCTTCCAGAAGTCCGGCATGAAGTCGCTCACGGCGTTCCAGTCCCACGTCATGCCACGCTCCCGCCCACTCCGGTCGTCTGCGCCCGCTTCAGCTCACGCGCCGCCGACTCCGTACCGGGGTCCTTGCCGATCCCGGCCTTCAGCCGCTTCTCCAGACCGCGCATCAGCCGGGTCAGCACGAAGGCGATCGCGAAGTAGATCAGCAGCACGTACGTGTAGATCTCCGCGCTCTGCTGCAGCGCGAGCCGCACCAGATTGGCGCTGAAGGTCAGATCGCCCATGCCCATCACCGACACCAGCGCGGTGCCCTTGAGCAGCTCGATCAGCAGGTTGCAGAAGGAGGGGATCGTCTCCGGCACCGCCTGCGGCAGCACCACCAGCCGCATCCGCTGCCAGGGCGTGAAGCTGAGCGCGAGGGCGCCCTCCTTCTGCGCCGGCTCGACCGCGTTCAGCGCGCCGCGCACGATCTCCGAGCCGTACGCGCCGTACGTCAGCCCGAGCGCCAGCGTGCCCGCCCACATCGGCACCAGCTGCCAGCCGAACGCGACGGGCAGCACGAAGAACACCCAGAAGATCATCACCAGCGCGGAGGTGCCGCGGAACACCTCGGTGTAGAAGCCGGCGACGAAACGCACGATCCACAGCCGGTGGGTGCGCGCGATGCCGGCGACGAAGGACACCGCCGTGGCCAGCAGCGCACTGAACACGAGCAACTGGACGGTGGTCCATATGCCCTTGAGTACGAGTTCCCAGAGCCCCGAGGTCATCCGCCGCACAGCTCCTTCGCGGTCAGGTCCGTCATCTCGGCCTCGGTGAAGCCGAAGGGCCGCAGGATGCGGAGCAGCTCCCCGCTCTTCTTCAGCTTGCGCAGCTCCACGTTGAAGGCGTCCCGCAGCCTCGTCTCGGCCGGCCGGAAGGCGAACGCCCCGCCGTCGGTGTGCGGTTCGCCCTTCACCAGCGGGGCGAAGGGCTTGGTGGCCTCCGCCTTGGCCGACTTCTTCACCACTTCGCGGGTGGTGAGCGCCGTACCGGCGAAGACGTCGACGCGGCCCGCCTCGACGGCGTTCAGCCCGGCGACCTGGTCGGGGACGATCAGGATGTCGCCCTCCTCGTACCCGGCCTCCACCGCGTACTGGATCTCCGCGTAGCCGGTGCCGGTGGCGAACTTCGCCTTCTTCTCCACGACGTCCCGGTAGGAGTGCAATCCCTTCGGGTTCCCCTTGCGGACGATGAACGAATCCAGCATCTGGTAGTCCGGGTCGGCGAAGATCACCTGCTCGCAGCGCTCGGGATTGACGTACATCCCCGCGGCCACGACGTCGAACTGCTGGGAGTTGAGCCCGGGTATCAGCGAGCCGAACTCGGTCGGCACCGGCTGCACCCGGTCCACCCCGAGCCGCTTGAAGATCACCTTTGCCAGCTCCGGCGCCTCCCCGGTGAGCTGCCCGTCCCTGTCGATGTACCCGAACGGGATCTCACCGGCGATACCGAGCCGTACGACACCCTGCGCGCGCAGCCGGTCGAGCAGGTCGCCGCCCTTCTCGCCGGACGCCGCCGCCACCCGTGTGCAGCCCGCGGCGCCCAGCGCGCCGAGCACCCCGAGCGCGGAGACACCCGCGAGCACCGAGCGCCGGCTGTGTCTGTGTTCCGGCCGGATTGTGTGTACGTCGTTCCCAAGTGGTGGAGCCATGGCGGCGCGGCTACCCAAGCGCATCCGGGCTATGCACCCTGGGTTTCATGGCCGATCGATTCGTCACCGTCTCGCTCGAGAAGCGGGACGTGCACTGCACGGCACGACTGCTGGACGACCGCGCGCCCCTGACCTGCGCGGCAGTGTGGGAGGCACTGCCGCTCACGGGCGACGTCTATCACGCCAAGTACGCGCGCAACGAGATCTACGCCCTCTTCCCGCCGTTCGCCTCCACGGAACCCCCACTGGAGAACCCGACGGTCACCCCGATCCCCGGCGACCTCTGTTACTTCTCCTTCACCGGAACCGAACTGGGCACGCGGGCCTACGGATACGGCCGCGAGGTCCGCCCCGGAGCCACGGTGGTCGACCTCGCCCTCTTCTACGAGCGCAACAACCTGCTCCTCAACGGCGACGTCGGCTGGGTGCCCGGCATCGTCTGGGGCCAGGTCGCCGACGGCCTCGACCGGATGGCCGAGGCCTGCAACGACCTGTGGCGCAGCGGAGCGGCGGGGGAGAGGCTCCGTTTCCGGCGGGCGTGAGCCTCCGCGCCCCCCGTCCGGGTGACATTGCGTTCCGCACGGCCCCGAGGGCGGCAGGCTGATCTCAGTCGATCGCCCACCGAGGAGCCCTGATGGCGAACATCCCGGAAGACCTCCGGTACACACGCGAGCACGAATGGCTTCGGACCCAGAGCCCCACCGCCCGCATCGGCATCACCGATTTCGCGCAGCGGCAGCTGGGTGACATCGTCTTCGTGGAGCTGCCCAGGGCAGGTGACCGGTTCGAGGCCGGGGAACCGTTCGGCAGTGTGGAATCGGTCAAAGCGGTGACCGAGGTCTACCTGCCCGTGGCCGGCACGGTGACCGAGGTGAACACCGCGCTGAACGACTCGCCGGAGGACTGCAACACCGACCCGTACGGCGACGGATGGCTGATCGAGATCGAGCCGTCCGCGCCGGCGGAGCTCAAGAGCCTTCTCACCCCCAAGCAGTACGAGGACTACCTCACCGAAGAATCCGGCTGACCCGGCCGCCCCACGGCCGGTGCCACCCCCGCCTCGTACAGCGCATGCGCGGCCCGCAGCACCAGATCGTCCCGGTGCCGGGCCGCGACGATCTGCATGCCCACCGGCAGACCGTCCCCGTCCGCCCCGACAGGCACCGTCGCCGCGGGCTGCTGCGTCAGGTTGAAGGGGTACGTGAACGGCGTCCACCCCGTCCAGCGCCGGAACACCGAGCCCCTCGGCACCTCCACCCCCGCCTCGAACGCCGTCACCGGCAACGTCGGTGTCACCAGCAGCTCGTACCGCTCGTGGAAACGTCCCATCCGCCGTCCGAGGTTCATCCGGACGTCCACCGCCGCCAGGTACTCCAGCGCACTCATCCGGGCACCCTGCGCACAGATCTCCCGTAGCCCGGGGTCCAGCTGCTGCCGCCGGCGGGGCGAGAAGTTCTGGGTCAGCCGGGCCGCGCCGCTGAACCACAGGGTGTGGAAGGCGTCCACCGGGTCGCTGAAGTCGGGGTCGGTCTCCTCGACGTAGGCACCGAGGTCGGCGAGGCGCGCCACCGCCTGCCGTACGGCCGCAGCGACCGCCGGCTGCACCGCCACCTGCCCGCCCAGCGTCGGCGAGTACGCCACCCGCAGCCCGTGCACGCCTCCCCGCAGCGCCTGCGTGAAGGAGCCCGGCGCGGCCGGCAGCGCCGACCAGTCCCGCGGGTCGGGCGTGCCGATCACGTCCAGGAGCAGGGCCGCGTCCGCCGCGTCCCGGGTCATCGGACCCGTGTGCGACAGCGTGCCGAACGCGCTCGCCGGATACAGCGGCACCCTGCCGTAGGTCGGTTTCAGCCCGAAGATCCCGCAGAACGCGGCCGGAATGCGGATGCTGCCGCCGCCGTCCGTACCGAGGGACAGCGGCCCCGCGCCGAGCGCGACGGCTGCCGCGCTGCCGCCGCTGGAGCCGCCCGCGGTGCGCGTGGGGTCGTGCGGGTTGCGGGTGATCCCGGTCAGCGGGGAGTCCGTGACGCCCTTCCAGCCGTACTCGGGCGTGGTCGTCTTGCCGATGAAGACGGCGCCGTGCTCCCGCAGCCGGGCCACCGGGGGCGCGTCCTCGTCCCAGCTGCCCTGCTCAGAGACGGTCGTCGAGCCGCGCAGGGTCGGATGGCCGCGCAGCAGCAGGATGTCCTTGACCGTCACCGGCACCCCGTCCACCAGCCCGGCCGGCTCACCGCGCCGCCAGCGCGCCTCCGACTCCCGGGCCCGGGCGAGCGCGTCCTCCTCGGTGAGCCGCACGAACGCGTTCACCGCCGGCCGGCTCCGCCGCGCCCGCTCCAGCGCCTGCTCGGTCGCCTCCACCGGGCTGAACTCGCCCTTGCGGTAACCGTCGAGGAGCCGGCCGGCGGTCAGGTCGGTGAGCTGCATGCACCCTCCCAGGGGTTCAGTGACCGGGCACGTAACCGCGCTTCTTGTCGACCACGTTCCGCAGAGATCTGCCCGCCGCCCACCGCTCGTACAGCTCCACGAACTGCGCACCCAGTTCATCGCGCCAGCCGACCGTGTCGCCGCTCATGTGCGGGGAGACGATCAGCCCCGGCAGTTCCCACAACGGGCTGCCCGCGGACAGCGGTTCGGTGCTGAACACGTCCAGGGCCGCACCCGCGATCCAGCGCCGGGTCAGCGCCCGGACGAGGGCCTCCTCGTCGACCAGGCCGCCCCGGCCGACGTTCACGAAGAACGCCGAGGGCTGCATCACCCCGAACCGGTGTGCGTCGAACATCCGGTCCGTCTGCTCGGTCAGCGGAGCCGCCGCGATCACCCAGTCCGCGCGCGAGATCAGCCGGTCCAGGTCGTCCGGGCCGTGCACGCCGGTCCGCGGCACCCGCCCGACCAGTGCCGTCGTCACCCCCAGCGCCTTCAGGGTGCGCACGATCGCCCGGCCGATCGGGCCCGAGCCGACCACGCACGCGCGCGTGCCCGCCACCCGCCGCCCCTCCCGGTGCCGCCAGGTCCGCTCCCGCTGCAGGTCCAGGGTGCGCGGCAGGTCCTTGGCGACCGCCAGCACCAGAGCCGCCACGTACTCGGCGATCGGCTGGTCGAAGATCCCGCGCGCGTTGGTCACCACCGTGCCGGACGCGGCCAGTTCCGGGCACATCAGATGGTCCACGCCCGCACTCGCCGTGTGTACCCAAGCCGGCCGGGGCCCGTCCCCGGGCCAGGCCTCGCGTACCGCGTGCGAGGTGAAGTCCCACACCAGCAGCGCGTCCGCCTCCGGCAGCCGCTCGGCCAGGTGCGCCGCGTCGGTGTGCACGATCCGGGCGCGGCCGGTGAGGCGGCCGAGCCGGGGCGGCGGATCGGCGTCGAGGACCACAAGGGTGGGGACGGTCGGCGTCATGCGGGGCGGCTCCCGGCGTCTGACATGCGCGGATTGACCACGCTCGCACCCGAACCTACCTTCGTCAACACGGGCGTACCCACGATCCGTTGCCCACTCGTCTCCCAGCGTGAGGCCGGTGTCAGCCATGGACGTCTCCTTTCTCGGCGGCCCCCGCCCTCAGCGCGGTGTGGGCGTCGTGGCCCCCTTCGACTTCGCCCTGGACCGCGAGCTGTGGCGCTGGGCGCCCGACGAGGTCTCGCTGCATCTGACCCGGACCCCGTTCGTGCCGGTCGAGGTGAGCCTGGACCTGGCCCGGCTGGTCAGCGAGCACGAGACGCTCGGCGAGGCGGTCCGCGCGCTGACCGCCGTCGCCCCCGAGGTCGTCGCCTACGCCTGCACCTCCGGCAGTTTCGTCGCCGGGATCGCCGGGGAACGGGCGATGTGCGCGGCGATGACCCGGGCCGGCGACCTGCCCTCGGTGACCACCTCCGGGGCGCTGCTGGAGGCGCTGGCGGAGCTGGGCGTGCGACGGGTCGCGCTGGTCACGCCGTACACCGTGTCCGTCACCCGGGCGCTGGAGGGGTACGTCGCGCAGGCCGGCGTACGGGTCACCGGCTGCGCCTACATGGGGCTGACCCGGCACATCTGGCGGGTGCCGTACCGGGACGTCGTCACCATGGCCCGCCGGGCGGCCCGCCCGGGCACCGCCGACGCCCTCTTCCTCTCCTGCACCAACCTCCCCACCTACGACGTCATCCCGCAACTGGAGGCCGAGCTGCGCATGCCCGTGCTGTCGGCCAACCAGGTCACGATGTGGGCTGCGCTGCGCCGACTGGGTACCCGAGCCGTGGGGCCTTACCAGGCGCTGCTGGACGCGGCCGCCCGCGCCTGGCCCGCACTGCCCGAAGAACAGCAGGAAGGCTGGACATGACCGCACTCGGATTCCTCTACCCGGGCCACTCCGCCGAGGACGACTATCCACGCATCGAGCAGCTCCTGGGCAGCGACATCCGGGTGGATCTGGCGCACACCGACATCGGCGAGGACGCGCACCGGGTGGACGCGCTGCACGAGATGGGCTCCGCCGAGCGGCTCGCCGAGGGAGTGGAGGGGCTACGGCTGTGCGGGGCCGAGACGGTGGTGTGGGCCTGCACCAGCGGCAGCTTCGTGCGCGGCTGGGAGGGCGCCCAGGAGCAGGTGCGCAACCTGGCCAGGGCGGCCGGGATGCCGGCCTCGTCGACGTCGTTCGCCTTCGTGCACGCGGCCCGCGAGCTGGGCGTACGACGGGTCGCCGTAGGCGCGACCTACCCGGACGACATCGCCGCGCTCTTCACGGAGTTCCTGCAGGCCGGCGGCCTGGAGGTGACCGGTGTGCGGTCCTCCGGGATCCTCACGGCGGCCGAGGTCGGCACCTGGGGCGAGGAGGACGTGCTGACGCTGGCCCGCGCGGCGGACGCGGACGCCTCCGGCGCGGAGGCCGTGCTGCTGCCGGACACGGCGCTGCACACCGTCGCGCACCTCTCACTGCTGGAGAAGGCGCTGTCCAAGCCGGTGCTCACCGCCAACCAGGTCACCGTCTGGGAGGGGCTGCGGCTCGCCGACCGGCGGGTGAACGCTCCGCAGCTGGGCATCTTGTTCACGCGGGAACCCTTGGTCCAGGTGTGACGCCTGCCTCCTCGTCGGGATCCGGCCCGAGCGGCCACCCGGCCCCTTGCGCCGGCGCGGGACAATGGACGGTGGCCCACCCGCACCGGTGGTGCCGGCGACCCGTACGAGGAGGAGACGAGACATGGCGGAGCCCACGCCGCGTCGTAACGAACCGCGGCTACGCCCCGCGCCCCTGATCTTCGAGCCCGCGGAGGCTGCCTCCGATCCCGAGCACTTCTTCGATCTGGAGTCGATCGAGGACCCGCGGGCGCTGCTGGCCCGGGCGACGGAGCTGGCCCAGGCGTTCCGTGCGGCCGCCGACCGTGCCGTGGAGTTCCAGGCCGTCGCGGCGGCCCAGCTCGCCGACCCGCGCCGGTTCGACCGGCTGACCCCGGCGGACATCGCCGAGCGGGCCGAGTGGACCGAGGACTACGCGAAGAAGATGGTCGAGTTCGGGCAGGACCTGCTGCGGGGCAACGGCGAGGGCCGGACGTCCGCCGATCCCGTGTAGCCCGGCTGCCTGCGGAGCCTGTGCAGCCCCGGATGCCCGGCCTCGCCGTGGCCCGGAGAGCCCGCCCGGCATATGCCAGGCGGGCAAGATACTCCTCCGCTCCCGCACCTGTCCGGATTTTCGGCAACTCAGCAGAACGGCCCGCTCACGGCCGGTACACCTTAATGACATGAGCAGCGCACCGAACGTCACCCGTGTCAGCTCCGCCGGCGTCGCCTGGCTCGCCTCGGCAGGAACGTATCCCCGGAGCACGCTGGCCCTGTGGCAGGACCGCCCTGACGCCCCGGTCGTCCTGCCCTGCGGCACCGCCTTCGACGTGGTGAACACCCCGGCGATCTTCGGCCGCCGGATACTGGACCGCCTGTGGGACGAGGGGCCGGGAACGGGCCCGGTCGCGGTGTTCCGGGGCCGGATGCTGCTGTTCGCCGCCCCCGGCACGGCCCAGCGGCTGCCCTCGCTGCTGGCCTGGGAGGAGTGGGGGTCCCAGCGGACCGAGGCGGTGCCGCCGCTGCTGTGCCACGGCGCCGGGGACGCGGTGACCGTACCGCCCCTGACCGGCGGCGATGCCCCCGGTGCCACGCGCTGGCTGGTCGCCCCCGACACCCGGCACCCCTGGCTGCCCGGCCCCGAGGTCCTGCTCTGGGCGGCCGTCCGGGCCGCCCGGGCCGCCGTACGGATATCGATTTTTCCTCCCGCCGAGCAGGATGCTAAGGTCTACGACGTCAGCAGGCGCCGCTAGCTCAGTTGGTTAGAGCAGCTGACTCTTAATCAGCGGGTCCGGGGTTCGAGTCCCTGGCGGCGCACGATGGCGATGGCGAGTCATGACCGTGGAAAGCGCGGTCCTGGCTCGCCATCGTTGTTTTTGCGCGGCTTCGATGCGCGCTGTGGGGGCTTCGCCACCCACACCCCATTCGGGCCGGTGTCGTGGCCGTCGGCCGGGAAGGGGGAGCGCTCCCGTGGCCGTCGGCCGAGAGGGGCACCCCGTGGCCGTCGGCCGGGGAGGGGGTCGGTCTCCTGGGTGCGGCCGAGAGGGGGCACCTCGTGGCCGTCGGCCGTGAGGGAGCGGTTCCCTGGGTACGGCCGAGAGCGCTGCGTGGCCGTCGGCCGGGGTGGCCGGTGCCCTGGTCGTCGGCCGGGAGGTCAGCCCGGGGTGATCTGTACCGTCCAGGCTCCCGATGCCGTTCGGTCCTCCACCTCCACCCTCACGTTCTCTCCGGGCACGGTGAAGCTCTCGCCGAGGCCGACCGGGGCGTCGGCGAGGGGCGGATAGACCGAGTTCTCCCAGCAGGCCTCGGTGTGCGGGTGGGCGTCCACGACCTGGACGGGGCCGCCGCCGGACTGGGCGCCGCCCTGCACCCGGTAGACCAGGATCCCCTGCCGGCAGGACGCGTGGTCGTTGCCGGCCGCGCCGCGCGCCTCGAAGGCGAGGGCGCTGTCCGGCCCGGTGCGTACGACGGCCAGCTTGGCGCCGTGGCCGAGGCCGAAGGCGGGTGCGCCGGCCGCGCCCTGCACCGGGACGTTCGGACCGGCGGCGAGCGGCTCCAGGGTCAGACGGGTCGGCTCCGTGCCGCGCACGCAGACCACCTGGCGCTGGTCCAGCCAGCCGAGTTTCCACTTGTGCCAGGCGAAGAGGTCGGGTGAGAGGCCGAACTGGCTGCCCATCAGGTCCCAGTCCCCGACGTACGTGTCCCAGTCGCCCTTGCCGTCGGCCGGGCGGTGGTACAGGTCGGGCAGGTCGAAGACATGGCCGGTCTCATGGGCGAGAACCAGCCGGTCGGGCGGATGGTGTTCGAACACGGTGACGACCCGGCGGACCTCGGTGCCGTCCACGCGCAGGGGGGTGTCGAGGTTCACGACCTTGGTCGCGTCGGAGTCGACGCCGGGCGCGTCCGGGTCGGCGATGAAGTACACGACCGGGTAGCGCGCGAAGTCGACCTCCTTGTCGGCCACGGTGAACGCGTCGCTCAGATAGGCGGCCCGGTCCTCGGCGCTCCAGTCCCGCTTCATGGCGTACGCGGTCGACGGGCGCGGCATGCGCAGCCAGCGCTTCAGCGGATGCGGGCGCAGCCTGAACCTGCCGTAGGAAGCCTGTTCGTAGTAGCGGCTGGTGGCCGGGAAGTGGTCCGCGGCCAGCTCGCCGGGGGTGGTGCCCGGAGTGGCGTCCGGGAAGGAGAGGAAGATCATCACCGCGTCGAGCGAGTGGGACGGCCGGGTGTAGACGGCGTTCCAGGTGTCCACGCCCTCCGAGTGGTGGACCTCGCTGCGGTGCAGGGCGCAGGGGGCGGGCGAGAACGGCTCGGCGACGGACGGGCCGGTGAGGATCGAGGTTGCGGCGAGCGCCGACATCGTGGTGCACACGGCGGCGGTGCTGCGCAGCTTGGGCACGGACATGACCTCCGGATGCGGTTCGCGGGACCCGCACCCAGATTGCTGGTATCGGCCATGGTTTGCCCTGTTTGCCTGCACCAGAAGGGTGAGGGCGTCTTTCGCGAGCGCCGGCGTACTCCGGCGCTCGACACCCCGAAACACTCACGGAACGTCACAACTGGTCGGTGGCTTGAAGAACCCGTCCAGGTGCGGGCAGAAACGATCTGTCAGATGCTGTGCTCCGTCCGGGAGACTGGAGAGTGGCTGGAAGGGCCCGGGGCCAGCCTCTATGATCGGCACACTTTCCGGCACGGACACAGATCGAGTGCACTGCGGGAGCAAGCGGTGAACGGAACGTCCGAAGGGCCGACGCCCGTGGCAGACCTTGACCGGTCGGCCGTTACAGACAGTGACCACGCCACCTATCACCGTGTCTTCGTGACCGCCCCGCTCGCCATGGCCGTCGTGAACCCCGAGGGACTCGTCGTCAGCGCCAACACCGCCTTCGGTGAACTGCTCGGAAGCGATCCGGAGACACTCGCCGGGCGGGTCGGCGCCGACCTCGTGGACCTCGCCTCGGACGCCCGCAGCTGGCACGCCTACCTCGAGGTGCTGCGTGGCCGGCAGGCCCGCCTGCGCTGCACCCGCCGGCTCAAACACCCCGAGGGGCACTCGGTGTGGGTGCAGGTCACCGTCGCCCCGCTGACCGGTGGCGAGCCGGGCGTGCTGCTGTCGGTCACCGACATCAGCGCCCGCCGCGAACTCCAGGCCAGGCTGCGGCACTTGCAGATGCACGACCCGGTGACCCGGCTGCCCAACCGCACCCTGTTCTTCGAACGTCTGACGGCCGCGCTGGAGGCGGAGTCGTACGAGCAGAGCGGCACCGGCCGGATCGGCCTGTGCTATCTCGACCTCGACGGCTTCAAGGCCGTCAACGACACCCTCGGCCACCGCATCGGCGACCGGCTCCTCGCGGCCGTCGCCGAACGCCTGACCCGGGTCGCCGACGAGGCCGGGTACGCCCGGACCGCAACTCCCTTGGTGGCCCGGCTCGGTGGCGACGAGTTCGCCCTGCTGGTGGAGGACTCCACCGGCACCGAACAGCTCGCCGACCTCGCCGAGTCGGCGCTGAAGGCGCTGGAGGAACCCTTTGATCTGGCCGGGCAGCGGCTGTCGTTGACGGCGTCCATCGGGGTCGTCGAACGGCATGCTGCGGGGACCACCGCGACCGGGCTGATGCAGGCCGCGGACACCACCCTGTACTGGGCGAAAGCCGACGGCAAAGGCCGCTGGACCCTGTTCGACCCGGAGCGCAACGCCCACCGCATGACCCGCCAGGCCCTGTCCTCCACCCTCCGCCCCGCCATCGAGCGGGGTGAATTCGCCCTGGAGTACCAGCCATTGGTCGGCATGGAGGACGGGCGGCTCAGCGGGGTCGAGGCGTTGATCCGCTGGAATCATCCTCAGTTCGGCACACTGACGCCGAATCGGTTCATCGGACTGGCCGAAGAGGACGGTTCGATCGTGCAGCTCGGCCGCTGGGCGCTCGCCACCGCCTGCCGGCAGGCCCGCCGCTGGCAGTTGGACCACCCCGGTGAGCCGCCCATCTTCGTCAGCGTCAACGTGGCCGTGCGCCAGGTGTGGGACTCCGACCTGGTGGCCGACGTGGCGGAGACCCTCGCCGAGACCGGACTCGCCCCGCATCTGCTCCAGTTGGAGCTGACGGAGTCCGCCGTGATGGGCTCGGCGGGCCGGCCGCTCCAGGCCCTGCAGGCGCTCAGCGACATGGGTGTACGCATCGCCATCGACGACTTCGGCACCGGTTACTCCAACCTCGCCTATCTGAGCCGGCTGCCGGTGTCGGTCCTGAAGCTCGACGGCTCCTTCGTGCGCGGCTTCCAGTACGAGGGCGACAAGAAGGCGATCGCCCCCAACCCCGCCGACGAGGTCATCGTGGAGGCGATGATCCAGCTGGCCCACCGCCTCGGCCTCACGGTCACCGCCGAGTGCGTGGAGACCTCGGCCCAGGCCACCCGGCTGCGCCGGATCGGCTGCGACACCGGGCAGGGCTGGCTGTACTCCCGCCCGGTGTCGCCGGACCGTATCTCCGAGCTGCTGGGGGCGCAGGCCTACGCGGTCGGCAATCCGTAGGCGTCCGCGATCAGTTCGTAGGAGCGCAGCCGCAGTTCACCGCGGTGGGCGTGGGAGACGAGCATCAGTTCGTCGGCGCCGGTGCGCTTGTGCAGGTCGTCCAGGCCGGAGCGGACCTCGTCGGCCGTACCGTGCACGATGTTGCTCGTCCAGGAGACGACGAACTCCTCCTCCATCGGGCTGAACTCGTGCCGCTCGGCCTCCGCCGGGTCGGGGAACAGGCCGGGGCGGCCGGTGCGCAGCCGGAGCATGTTCAGCGCCATCGCCCGGGTCTGCCGGCGGGCCTCCCGCTCGTCGTCCGTGGCGAGGGCGGAGACGCCGATGAGGGCGTACGGCTCGTCGAGCACCGCGGAGGGGCGGAACGTCTTCCGGTACACGTCCAGGGCCGGGATGGTGTTCTGCGCGGAGAAGTGGTGCGCGAAGGCGAACGGCAGGCCGAGCATGCCGGCCAGACGGGCACTGAAGCCGGAGGAGCCGAGCAGCCAGACCGGCGGCCGGTGCGGGGACTGGACACCGCCGGGGGCACTGCCCTGCACCGGGCCCGGGATCGCGTGGATCCGCCGGTACGGGTGACCGTCGGGGAAGTCGTCGTCCAGGAACCGGATCAGTTCCGCGAGCTGCTGCGGGAAGTCGTCGGCGCCCTCGTTCAGGGTCTCGGTACGGCGCAGGGCCGCGGCCGTCGCCCCGTCCGTGCCAGGCGCCCGCCCCAGCCCCAGGTCGACCCGCCCCGGCGCCATCGCCTCCAGCGTGCCGAACTGCTCGGCGATCACCAGCGGGGCGTGGTTGGGCAGCATGACGCCGCCCGAGCCGAGCCGGATGCGGTCGGTGTGGGCGGCGAGGTGGGCGAGGATCACGGCGGGCGAGGAGGAGGCCACGCCGGGCATGGAGTGGTGCTCGGCGACCCAGTACCGGTGGAAGCCGCGGGACTCCGTGAACCGGGCCAGCGCGACGCTGGTGCGCAGCGCGTCGGTGGCGGTACTGCCCGCACCGACGGTCACCAGGTCCAGTACGGAGAGGGGGACGGGGGCGGTCCCGTGCGTCGTGCCCCGGATCTCGTCTGCGTCGGCTGCGGACACGGTGTGGGCCTCCAGATTCCAAGATGAGCAGTCCTGGCACGCATTAACCGGAGATTGTCTCCGCTTATTCCCGCTCCCGGCTCGCTCAGTGCCGCAGGCCCACGACCAGGGGAAACCGCGTTGTCACGGAGCATGCTTGTCGGGAGCACGTCAGGGGCGCCAGACCACCCTGTGTTCGGCGAGGTGGGACAGGACCGCGTGGTTGGCCTCCCAGCCGTCCGGGAACTTCACCAGCGTGCCCAGCTGGACCGGTTCCGTGGACGGGTAGTCGTCCAGGAGGCCGGTCACACCCGCGCGGCAGACCACGATGCAGGCGTGACGGTGGCGGGAGGCCAGGACGCACAGACGGCCGGTCTCCAGGTGGAAGGCCGTGGCGTCGGGGCGGCCGGAGAGCGGGTGCAGGACGACCGTGATGTCGTACTCACGGCCCTGGAGCCGGTTCGCGGTGTCGACCGTCACGTCCGGCACGCCCAGCTCGGCCAGGGCCGCGCGGACCGCCGCCGCCTGGTCGCGGTGGGCCGTGCCGACGGCGATGCGGTCGGCGGTGAGCGGAGCCGGGTCCGGTGAGCGCTCGGACGTCGCCGCGCCGCCTCTGTCCAGCAGCCGGCGGACGACCGCCGCCACCGCCCGCACCGCCTCCGGGTCCGTGCGCGGGGTGCGCCGGGCGGGCAGCTCCAGCAGGCCCCAGCCGGATTCGGTGGCCTCGTCGATCACCCGGTCCGGGCCGGAGCCGTCGGAGGGGACGGCGAAGGTCAGGCGGCGGTCGCCGTGGTCCGTGCCGCTGCGGAAGGGGGTGTACGGATAGAAGGCGTCCGAGACCAGCGGGGCCGCGGAGGCCGGCAGGCGCCAGGAGACCGGAAGGCGGTGCTGCGGCAGGCCCGGGTTGTGGGCCAGGAGGGTGGTGACCGCGGAGGCCGAGGGGTCGTACGACAGGCCCGCCCACTGCTCGCTGCCGACGATCGCGAACGGGTCCAGCTGCCCGGGGTCGCCCACGAACAGTGCCCGCTCGAACAGCCCGGCCACGGCCAGCAGCGAGTCCGAGCGCATCTGGTACGCCTCGTCCACGATCGCGTGCCGCCACGGCTCGTCCACCTTCACGTGCGCCCACTTCGCGGCGGTGGACAGCACGACCGGCAGACCGTTCAGGTCGGCTGCCTTCGCCGACGTGCGCACCTGCGGCAGGTCGTCCAGTGCCTTGTCGTACGGGTCGGTGTCGCTGCTGTGCAGCCGGCCCACCGGCAGGTCCGGGTTCTTCTCGGCGAGGCGCAGGACCAGATCGTCCACCTGGGCGTTCGTCTGGGCCACCACCATCAGCGGGCGGCCTGCCCCAGCCAGTTCCAGCGCCGCGCGGACCACCAGCGTGGACTTGCCGGCGCCGGGCGGGGAGTCCACGACCACGCCCCGCTCGCCGCCGTGCAGCGTGTCGTGCAGGATCGCGTCGGTGGCGCGGGCGGCCGCGGCTGCGGGGCCGAATTCGACGGTCGTCACAGCACGTCCTCCTCGGTCACGGTGTCGGGGGCCTCGGCCGCGGGCTCGCCCGGCGGGCCGCCGTGCGTCCACGGGGTCTCCTCCGGGCCGGGCAGCTTCGCGCCGCCCCGCTGCTCGTGCTCGAAGAGCGTGAAGCAGATCCGGTCGCCCTTCTCCGGCACCGACCCGGGCTCGGGCTCCTTGCCGCGGCCCATCTTGTCCAGGATCCGCAGCACCAGAACGTCCTCGCCCTCGTACCCGACGACCTCCGCCGACTGCGGCTTGCCGCCCAGAGAGCGGTACACCTTCGTCCGCTCGGACAGCTGCGGCCGGTCGTCGGTGCGGACGGTCACCAGCGGGCGCGGGCTCGGCCGCTTGCCCTCGCCGTACGCCATCACGGCATCGGTCACCTCGCCCGCGAACGCCTCCCCGGCCAGCCGCCGCCCGGCCATCACCAGCGGATCGTCCAGCGCCTCCTGCGCCTCCAGGCGGGCCTGCTCCCGTTCCCGGGTGGCCAGCTTGTTCGCCGCGGTGACCGCGTCGTCGCGGCGGGGCTGCGGGGGCTCACCGGCCAGCACCCGGTCCCGGTGCCCGGTGAACGACCAGCGGTCCCGGGTCCACCGCTCCTCGGCATGCGCCCCCTCGGGCAGCGCCCGCAGCAGATCCAGGCCCCGCCACACCGCGTCCCAGGTGGGCCGGGTACGGCTCTCGACCAGCTCGCGGACCGCCAGTTCGGCCCTGGTGAGCGCGGCGAGCCGGTCGTCGGCCTGCAGCGGGTCCTCGGCCGCGGCGAGCGCGGTACGCGCCCGGTCGTAGCGCTCGATCGCCGGGGCCAGCAGCTTGTTGTCGAACGCCGGGTCGGTCGCCGGGCCGGCCGGCGGGCACAGCAACTGGCCCGCCGCGTCCCGCTCCAGCTCGGCCCGGCGGGCGGCCTCCGCGCCGGTCAGGCCCTCCGGGGGATCGATCCAGGCGAGCAGCGCGCCCAGATGCTGGTCCTCCAGGCCGGACTGGCCCGTCGCCCAGTGCCGGGACAGCACGTCGGTCAGCGCGAGCAGCAGCGAGGAGCCGGGCACCCGGGCCCGCTCGCCGTAGTGGGTCAGCCAGCGCCCGAGGAGCGGCACCCGGGGCGGCGCCGGGTAGGGCGCGTCCGGGTCCTGCTCGGCGGTGCGCCGGAACCGCATCGAGCGGCCCAGCAGCCGTACGAAGTCCAGGCCCGCGCGGCTCGGCACGATCAGCTGGGGCGCGTCCGCGCACAGCTCGACCTCGACCTTGACCCGCTTGCCGGTCTCCGGGTCGGTCTCCGTGCGCTCGGCCGCCTCCACGGACTCGGCGTACGCGTCGATGCAGGGCAGGACGACGTCGGCCAGGTCGGCGAGGAACGAGAAACGCAGATCGCGGTCGCGGGGCTGCGGTACGACCAGCAGCCGGGGCGCGTCGCGGTCGGTGCCGACCAGCGCGCCGAGCGGGGCGCCGGTCTCGCCGGCCGTGACGAGTGGCACGAACACCAGCGGGCGGTCGGACAGATGCCGGTGCCGGACGGTCGCCGCGGGCTGGGCCCGGCCACTGCCGATGGCCTCCAGCCGGGCGAGGGTGGTGATCAGGGACACGCGGTCACCTCCGCGGCTGCCGCCAGTGCCTCGGCGCGCAGGGCCGCCGCCCGGCGCAGGGCGGCCACCGCCGGGTCGTCCGGGTCGCCGGCCTCGCCGCGGGCCGCCGCGAGGACCTCCTCGACCGTGGCCAGTCCGCCGAGTTCGGCCCGCAGGGGCCGGCCGAGGCGGGTGACAGCGCCCGCCGCGCCGGCGCGTTCCCGGCAGTGGAAGGCCAGTTCGCAGGCGGACAGGCACTCGGGCGCGTACATCGCCGGCACCGCCTCCACCGCCGCCGTCAGCTCCTCGGCGGGCCGCCCGGGCGCGAAACAGACGCCCTCGGGCAGGGCGCCGGCGATCTCCTCGATGCGGGTGAGCCGGGCGAGCTGGCGTGCGGTGACCGCGCGTTGCTTGCGGATGTCCACGGCGGAGCCGGTGGGCAGGTTGGAGAAGTCCTTGGGGCACACCAGCAGGACCCGGTGGTGCACGCGCGGGGCGGGGTCGAGCCGGGCGGCAACGTCCTCAAGGGCGAGCACGTACACCGCCGCCTGCCGGGCCGCCGCGCCCACCTTCGCCGGGTCCGCGGAACCGTCCACCATCGGGAAGGACTTGATCTCCACCACCGACCAGCTGCCGTCCGGGTGCACCACCACCGCGTCCGGCTCCAGGAAGGCGAGCGACCCGGCCACGTCCAGGGCGAGCATCGGATGGTCCAGCAGCGTCCAGCCGCCGGCCTGGACGGCCTCGCGCAGCGCCAGCGCCGTACGGGCCGTGCGGCCCTCCGGGCCGTGCGCGGTCAGGTCCGGCACGGCCGCCGCGGCGGGCGGTTCGGCGCCCGGGTCGAGCCGGGCGTGCACCAGTCGCAGCAGTTCCGCACCGCCGTCCGCCTTCACGCGCGCCTCGAACGCGTTGCCCCGGGTCAGCGCGAACTGGGACTGCCCGAAGCCGGACGGTGCGCCCAGTTCGGTCGCCAGCCGGGCCTTGTCGACCCCGGCGCCGTCCAGGATCGCCCGCCGGGCGCACCCCGGGTTGGCGGCGAGCGCCGCGAGGGCGCGTGCGTCCAGGGACTTGGCCGGTACGTCGGGGCCACGCAGCTCAGCGAGCCGGTGCCGGAGCCCCTTCTCCCGCGTCGGTGGGGGAGGCGTCCGGTCCGGCCGCGGTGTCGAGCTGCGACTCGCGCTGCCGTGGAATTCGCTCACCCGCGGAAGTCTGGCATCCGGCACTGACAATCGGGGAACGGGTGCCCTCCGGGACAGGCGCGGTGCGCCGGAACACCCGGACCCGGGCCCGGTCCACGGCCCGCATCACGCGCGGCGCCAGCAGGTAGCCGACGCCCATCACGGCGACGCCCGCGGCCGCGTCCAGGAAGTAGTGGTTGGCTGTGCCCATGACCACGAGCGCGGTCACCAGCGGATAGACGACGGCGAGCACCCTCGTCAGGCGCGTGCCGCCGAACCGCCACAGCATCACACCGCACCACAGCGCCCAGCCCACGTGCAGGCTCGGCATCGCCGCGTACTGGTTGGTCATGCCGCCCAGGCCGCGCGGGGCGCTGGCCTGGCCGCCCCACCAGCCGTAGTCGCTGTACTGCGCCATGCTGTCCACGAAGCCGTGGCCGGCGGAGAGCAGGCGGGGCGGGCAGGTCGGCAGCAGCGTGAAGCCGATCAGACCCAGGAACGTGGACGTCATCAGCCAGGTGCGGGCCGCCCGGTAGTGCCGGGCACGCGCGCGGAAGAGCCAGACGAGGACGGCGGGCGTGACCAGGTAGTGCAGTGACGCGTACCAGAAGTCGGCCGGCACCCCGATCCAGGCCTCCCGCGTGAACAGCCGGTTCAGCGGGTGCTCGGCGTCGAGGTACAGGGCCTTCTCGATGCGCAGGATCGCCAGACCGTGGTCGACGGCGCTGTTGACGTCACCGCGCGCGAGGAGCCGACCGGCCGAGTAGCAGCCGTAGACCAGCAGTATCAGCGGCAGCTCGGTCCACCAGCGCAGCCGGGATCGCAGGGCCACCTCGGTGCCCGGTGTCTCGGTCTGCGGCAATCCGATCGCCCTCCCCCTTCTGCTGTGCGGCGCCCCCCGGCGGGCGACCGTGCCACTTTACGGTGTCCCTACGGCGCCCATGACGGGCACTGCCGGATCACGCCCGGTCGGCGTTCAGCCCTCGAAGACGCCGCAAGCGCCCTCCCGGTTGCCTGGGACCGGGGTGCGCGATGATGGAGAGACCAAAACCACTCGTCGTCCCCCGTCGTCCGTGGCGTCCCGGTGGCGTCGCTTTCCCGGAGAGGTCTCCCATGGCACCGCGCATCCTGCTGGCCCGGCACGGACAGACGGCATGGTCGCTGTCCGGCAAGCACACCGGCAGGACCGACGTGCCACTCCTGGAGGAGGGCCGGCGCGGGGCCAAGCTGCTCGGGGAGCGGCTGCATCACGCACCGCTGGACGGGCTGGCGGGGGCGGAGGTGCGGACCAGTCCGCTGGCACGCGCGCGTGAGACGTGCGAACTCGCCGGGTTCGGGGAGCGCGCGCAGAGCTGGGACACGCTGATGGAGTGGGACTACGGCGCGTACGAGGGTATGACGCCGGCCGAGATCCAGGCCGTGCGGCCGGGGTGGCTGATCTGGCGGGACGGCGTCCCGGAGGGCGAGACCATCGCCGACGTGACCGCGCGCGCGGACGAGGTGGTGGCGTGGGCGCGGTCGGCCGACCGGGACGTGCTGGTCTTCGCCCACGGGCACATCCTGCGGTCCATCGGGGCGCGGTGGCTGGGGCTGCCGTTGGACTTCGCGGCGCGGATACGGCTGAATCCGACGTCGCTGTCCGTGCTGGGGTGGGCGTACGGGGAACCGGCGATCGAGAGCTGGAACGACGTGGGGCACTTGGCCGGCTGACCGGTCGAGGTGTGCCGGGCTGAGGTGGGGCGGGTTCCGCTTGCCCGCGGCTGCGTAAGCGCCCCGGATGCGCAAGCGCCCCGCAGGGGTGCGGGGAACTGCGCGGCCGGGCCGTCGCCGGGCCGCGGACCGGCGGCCCCAGGGCCCCCACTCCGTACCCGGAACTAGGCCCTTGCGGACCGTGGCATGGACGCATGCCGGTCCAGGAACTCCGACACCCCCGTAGCCCGCCGGTGCGGCAGCAGAACCCGTGCCGTGCCCGCCAGCATCGTCTGGATGCGGGAGGACTGGACCTGGTCCAGCAGGGCGAGGACGCGCAGCCCCGCCTCCGCCGCCTCGTCGGGACGGCCCTCGCGGGCGAGGTCGTCGGCCAGTTCCGCGGTGTAGAGCGCGATGTTGCGGGTGAAGTGCGGATCCTGCAGACGCGTCGCACGGCGGGCGTGCCGGGACGCCCGCCGCCAGTCGCCCAGCGTGGACCAGCACTGCGCCTCGAGGCCCTCCAGCTCGGCCTCTCCGTAGAAGCTCATCCACTCGGGGTCGGCGTCCGAGCGGCCTCGCTCGAAGAGGGCATGCGCCCTGGCCAGTGCCTGTTCGCAGCCGGTGCGGTCGGCGAGGCCCGCCCAGCCGCCCGCCTCGCGCAGCGCGAGCAGGGACATCAGCCGGGCGGAGCCGAGGGGCTGCGCGGCGCGTTGCGCGGCCTGTGCGGCCCGGACCGCCTCGCGGGGGCGCCCGGTGTCCCGGGCCAGGAACGCGGTGTTGCAGAAGGCGTGCGCCTCCAGCCCCGCGTCTCCGGTCATGCGGGCGGTGGCCAGCGCCTCCGCGTAGTGCGAGCGTGCGTCGTCGAAGCGGCCCGAGTCGTGGGCCAGCCAGCCGACGGAGATGGCGAGTTCACCGGCGCCCGAGTGCAGTCGGTCGGCGGTGGTCTGCCGGGTCGCACCGGCGTCCAGCAGCGCGTAGGCGGCACGCAGCGGAGCCGCCGCGCGCCGGTAGAGGCCGTCCGCGCCGTGCCGGTCGTCGAGCAGCCGGATGCGGCGGACGGCCTCCTCCAGGGCGGCCGCCTCCGGGGTTCCGGCACGCCGCAGCGGCCGTTCCGCCGCCGTGGCCGCGGTGTTGAGCCCCAGCGGGGCCAGTGTGGCGGCGGCCACCGTGGCGCCTCCACCGGTCATGAATGCGCGACGCAGCACGTCGCTCTCCTCGTGGTTCAGGGGGTCTTTCTCTTGGTGGTCCCCTCTGTTCGAGCGTTGCCGTGAACGTGGGGGTGGTTCGTTCGGTTCGTGCGGGTCGGCCGGATCCTTCCTGCCGTACGGCTCGCGGCCCCCCGGTGACTCACCGGGCGCCCTGCCCGGCTCCGCCCCGGCCGTTCGCCCCTCCGGCGTCTCCGGCGTCAGCGGCGCGTCCAGGGCCGTACGGGCCGCTCGTCCGCGGACGGACGAGCGGGGCGCGAAGCCCAGGTCGGTGAGCGTGCGGCCGGGGAACATGTGCAGGAACACCCGTTCGTATGCGTAGTTCGGGCAGCGGATCTCGCCCGCCTCGACCCGGCCGATGTAGCGCGCGTCACAGCTCACCCGCTCACCGATCTCACGCGCCGCCCGCCGCACCAGCGCCGCGAACTCGGCCGGTGAGCGCCGGCCGCGCAGCTGCCGGAAGGCGATGTTCGGCCGGGGTGGCCGGTCGGGCTGTGACGAGGTCACGGTTGACGACGCCATGGCCGGGTCCTCTCGTGCGAACCGTCGAACCATGCCGGGACGGGGGCGTTCCGGGGACGAGTTGTCCGTGTGACGCCCTGGTTCCGGCGGGCATGAACGTACCTGTTGTGAAGGGCCCGCCACGCACTGTTTGGCTACAAAACGGATATCTCATGCACGATCTGCCATGAAGTGCCATCCTTTGCGGCGCACTTGTGCCGTAGCCGTTGACGCGCTCGTGCGTTGGACTCCACGGACCGCAACAGGGCTGTGTGGTGGAGGCCGGCATGGTGACCAGCCAGAGCAACGAACCTTGTATGTCGCCGTCGGCGCCGCCGTCGTCCGTGTTCGCGGTGGGCGACCCGGCATGCGACCTCGTGACGGTGCCGGCACGGCAGGGGCTGGAGGCGGTCGACATCCTGCGGCGTGGCGCCTCGGACGCGGTGGGACCCGTCCTGCACGACGACGGCCGTGACACCCTCGGCTTCCTGGTCCCGGCAGGTACGGCGGCCGGCTGGGACGTGCCGGGCAGCACCTGTACCGAGACCAACGGGCACGGGCTGCGGCTGAACCCCGAGCCGCCGGTGGAAGGCTCCGACTGGCTGCTCCCGCCCGGCGAGGCCGACCTCGCCACCGATCCGATGGTGCTGCGCCGGGCCCTGGGGGAGGCGGCCCGGACGATCGAGGCCGCCGACAGCTGCCGATGACGCACACGCGCGTGGCGGCTGCGAAAATGGACGGATGGGCAGATCCAGGAACTCGCGGCGCGGGCCGTGCGCCGTCACGGCCGTCGAGGAACCGGTCGACGGCGGGCTCGCGCAGCTCGTACCCGATCCGGACCGCCGCCGCGCCTGGACACTGCTGATCGACGGGGCGCCCCAGTCGCACGTCGACCTGGACGATCCCGCGTACCTGTCGTTCGAGTACCAGCGCCGCATCGGCCATGTCGTCGACCTCGTCGCCCCACCCGGCAAACCCGTGCACGCCGTGCATCTCGGCGGCGGCGCCTTCACCCTCGCCCGGTACGTCGCCGCGACCCGGCCCCGCTCCACCCAGCAGGTCGTGGAACGGGACGCAAGCCTGGTCCAGCTGGTCCGCCGCGAGCTGCCGCTGGATCCGGGCGCGCGGATCCGGGTGCGTGCGACGGACGCCCGCGCCGGACTGGCCAAGGTGCCGGACGGCTGGGCCGACCTGGTCGTCGCCGACGTCTTCAGCGGCGCCCGCACCCCCGCGCACCTCACCTCCACCGAGTTCCTGGACGAGGTCCGCCGCGCCCTGAAACCCTCCGGTGTCTACGCGGCCAACCTCGCCGACGGGCCGCCGCTCGTGCACCTGCGCGGCCAGATCGCCACCGCCGCCGCCCGGTTCGGTGAACTCGCGCTGATAGCCGACCCGGCCGTGCTGCGCGGCAAGCGCTTCGGCAACGCGATCCTGGTCGCCGCCGACCTGCCGCTGCCGCTCGCCGAACTCACCCGCCGCGCCGCCTCCGACCCGCACCCGGCCCGGGTGGAACACGGCGGCAGGCTCACCGACTTCACCGGTGGCGCGGTTCCCGTGACGGACGATGCCGCGGTGGCCTCCCCGGCCCCGCCGCCCTCGGTGTTCCGCTAGGACCCCGCTGCCGTCCCCGGAACGGTCGCCACCGGGATCACGTTCCGCCGAAAACGGTCAGTCTTGCTGCAACTCATGCCATTTGAGGCGGTGTCGGCGTGTCGTTCCACGGTCACTGATGACCTGGTCTTCCACCACTCCGGAAGGAAACGGTCATGAGCGCTGCCGTCCGACGGACCGCGTACGCCCTGGGCGCGGTCGCCGCGGTCCTCCTCGCCCTGGTCGCGTCCGCCTCGTCCGCCTCGTCCGTGGCCGATGCCGCGGCCGCCAGTCCCGTCGTCAGGTCGAAGTACTTCACGACCGGCGCCACCACGATCTCCTGTCCGACCGGCTGGTCGGCCACCGGTGGCGGCGTCGGCGTCGACCTGCAGAGCAGCATGTACGTCGCGCGCACGGAGCCGGTCAAGAACTCCGCCGGCAGGCCGGTCGGCTGGAAGGGCGACATCCGGCAGCGGGCCAACGGCGGTGCCGCCAGCGGCAGCATCTACGTCGTCTGCGTGCCCTGAGCCAGGTGCCCTGGCGCGGGACGTCCTGAGCCGGAAGGCCCTGGCCGGGACGTCCCGAGTCGGAAGGCCCAGGCCCGGACGTCCTGAGCCGGGATGCCCTGGCCGGGACGCCTGAGCCGGGAGGCGCCGGCGGTCACGGGCCGCCGTCCGGTCAGTAGGTGCCGACCTCGACCCGCGGCGGCCCGTCGTGCCAGGTGCAGAACACCGACACCCGGTCCGCGCCACGGCTGAACTCCACCCGGATCCAGCTCTCCGTCTTCCACACCTGCATCGACCAGCCCGTGCCCGGTGTCGCCGAGACGAGGGTCGCGTCGGCCGTGCCCAGCTCGAACACCGCCCGGCCGCCGTCCGTGTCATAGGACTTGACCCGGCCGGACGAGGCGGCGGAGGTGGTGGAGGAGGTCTGCGGGCGGGCCGGTGTCCGTGTGGGCGTGGGCGTCGGCCGGGCCGGCGGCTTCCGCGACGGGGCCGGGGGCGAAACCGGTGGCTGCGACGCCGACTTCACGTCACGGTCCCGCGCGTCGGCCGCCGCGACCGGCAGGGCGCGCGGCGGGTCGTAGGCCGTCCCCGCCATCACCGTGTGCACACCCCACCACGACAGTGTGACCGCCGCTCCCGTCGCGAGCAGCCACGCCAGTACGTGTACGAGTCCTCTGCGCATCGCGGCCCATACTGCCCCAGGGGTACGGCGGTGCGCACCTGCCCCGAGTTGTCCACAGGCGCCCGCCCGGCGTCGCCCGCATGGCGTACGGTGCGGCGCATGGCAAGTGTGCTCGTGGTCGAGGACGACCAGTTCGTACGCTCGGCGCTCATCCGGCATCTGACCGATGCCGCACACACCGTGCGCAGCGTCGGTACGGCCCTGGAGGCGCTGCGCGAGGTCGCCCATTTCCGCTTCGACCTCGTCATCCTGGACCTCGGACTGCCCGACCTGGACGGCTCCGAGGCCCTGAAGATGCTGCGCGGCATCACCGACGTGCCGGTCATCATCGCCACCGCCCGGGACGACGAGACGGAGATCGTCCGGCTGCTGAACGCCGGGGCGGACGACTACCTCACCAAGCCCTTCTCCGTCGAGCACCTCTCCGCCCGCATCGCCGCCGTCCTGCGCCGGGCCCGCGCAGGCGGCCAGGAGGCCCCGCCCTCGTCGGTGCTCCGCGTCGGCGGGCTCACCGTCGACCCGCTGCGCCGTCAGGCCGAACTCGACGGCGTCGGACTCGACCTCACCCGCCGTGAGTTCGACCTGCTGGCCTTCCTGGCCGGCCGGCCCGGGGTCGTCGTCCCGCGCAAGGAACTCCTCGCCGAGGTCTGGCAGCAGTCCTACGGCGACGACCAGACCATCGACGTCCATCTGTCCTGGCTGCGCCGGAAGCTGGGCGAGACGGCCGCCCGGCCGCGCTATCTGCACACGCTCCGGGGCGTCGGCGTGAAGCTGGAACCTCCGGCGGACGGAGAGGGCCCGCGATGAGATGGGCTCTGGTCAAGGTCTGCCTGGCGGTGACCACGATGGTCGTGGTCGCCTTCGCGGTGCCGCTCGGCCTGGTCGTCGAGGAGATGGCCCGCGACCGTGCCTTCTCCAATGCCGAGCGGGAGGCCGCCGCGGTCGCGCCCGCGCTGTCCATCACCACCGACCGGGACGAGCTGGAGCGGGTCGTGGCCTCGGCCGGCGCCGACTCAGGGATGGCCGTGCACCTGCCTGCCGGCGGCACCCGGGCCGCGCTCGACCTCGGCCGGCAGCGCGCCGCCGACCGCGACATCGAGACCGTGCGCAGAATGGGCCGCGCCTCCACCACCTCCGTGCCCGGCGGCTCCACCCTGCTGCAGCCGGTCGCGCTCGGCACCGGCGCCATCGCGGTGGTCGAGGTGTACGTCCCCGAGTCCGAGGTGACCAACGGCGTCGGCACGGCCTGGGCGGTGCTCGCGGCCGTCGGCCTCGCGCTGATCGTCGGCTCGGTCGCGGTCGCCGACCGGCTCGGAGTGCGCATGGTGCGGCCCGCGCAGCGGCTCGTCGAGGGCGCGCACGAGCTGGGCGAGGGCAAGCTCGGCGCCCGGGTGCGGGAGGAGGGCCCCACCGAACTGCGCCTGGCCGCGGTCGCGTTCAACTCCATGGCCGACCAGGTGGTCCAGCTCCTCGCCAACGAGCGGGAGCTGGCGGCCGATCTCTCGCACCGGCTGCGCACCCCGCTCACCGTGCTCCGGCTGAACGCGGCATCGCTGGGCGCCGGGCCGGCCGCCGAGCAGACCCGGACCGCGGTCGCCCAGCTGGAGCGCGAGGTCGACACCATCATCCGTACGGCCCGGGAGGCCAAGCCGCAGACGGCCGCCGCCGTGCCCGGCGCCGGGTGCGATGCGGCCGAAGTGGTCAGGGAACGCATGGAGTTCTGGTCCGCGCTCGCCGAGGACGAGGGCCGCAAATGGCGGGTGGCCGGCGTCGACCGGCCGGTGCGCATCCCCGTGGCCCGCGCCGACCTGGCCGCCGCGCTCGACGCCCTGCTCGGCAACGTCTTCCGGCACACCGCCGAAGGCACCGCCTTCGCGGTCGACGTGCACAACGGCGACGACGCGGTGATCGTGCTGGTCTCCGACGCGGGCCCCGGCATACCCGACCCGGAGGCGGCGATGGCCCGCGGCCGGGGTTCCGGGAACACCGGCTCGACCGGCCTCGGCCTGGACATCGTGCGCCGGCTCGCCGAGTCCACCGGCGGCGACGTCCGCATCGGCTCCTCGGTGCTGGGCGGCACCGAGGTGCGGATCTGGTTCCAGCTCGACGGGCGGAAGCCGGGGGGCCGGGGCCACCGCGGGGCGGTGCGCCGCCGACGGCCGGGCAAATTGGTCTCGACCTTTAACCGACCCCGATCGCTCCCTTAAGCGCACCATAAGGTCTGCAACCCCCGTCTTGAACAAGCAGTTTGTCCGATTCGGGCTCGCTAGCGTGCTGCCGCACCCCACAGGACCCGTACACCCCTGTGAACCCCCCCAGTGAGCAGTGAAGGCAGGCACGCGCATGAGCACGCACCGGCGCAGGATCAGTGGCAGGAACAAGGCGATAGGCGGCCTGGTGGCCGCGGCCGTGATCGGCGGCGGCGCGGTCCTGCTCACCGGCACCGCGAACGCGGCCGGTGGCGCTGCCGCGTACACCAGGACCAGCGACTGGTCGACCGGCTACACCGCGCAGTACGTCGTCACCAACAACAGCGGCCAGGCCGAGAAGACCTGGACACTGGAGTTCGACCTCCCGGCGGGCGCCAAGCTCGGCTCCCTGTGGAACGGCGAGTCCAGCGTCAGCGGCCGGCACGTCACCGTGAAGCCGGCCAAGTGGGACACCGGGAGCCTGGCCCCCGGCAAGTCGGTGACCGTCGGCTTCGTGGTCAACGGCACCGGCGACCCGACGGGCTGTCGTATCGACGACGCACAGTGTTCCGCCGACGGCGGCGCGACCCCCGAACCGAGCGGCCGCCCCACCGAGACCCGGCCGCCCGCCCCGACCCGGACGGCCACACCCACCAGGACGGCCACCCCCACGCAGAGCGCCACCCCCACGCAGAGCGCCACCCCGACCCCCACCGGCGGCACCGGCAGCGGCACCACCGCCTCGGCCGGCTTCGCCCCCTACGTGGACACCTCCCTCTACCCGGCCTTCGACCTCCTCGGCGCGGCCGACGCGACCGGCGTGAAGAACTACACCCTCGCCTTCCTCACCGACGGCGGCGGCTGCACCCCCAAGTGGGGCGGAGTCACCGATCTCACCAGCGACGGCGTGGCCGCACAGATCGGTGCCCTGCGCGCCGAGGGCGGCGACGTCCGGGTCTCCTTCGGCGGTGCCTCCGGCTCCGAGCTGGCCACCACCTGCTCCTCGGCGGACGCTCTGGCGACGGCGTACGGCAAGGCGGTCGACGCGTTCAAGCTGACCAAGGTCGACTTCGACGTCGAGGGCGGCGCGCTGCCGAACACGGCCGCGAACACCCGCCGCGCCCAGGCCATCGCCAAGCTCCAGGCCCGGCACCCCGGCCTGGACGTCTCCTTCACCCTCCCGGTGATGCCCGAGGGCCTGACGCAGGACGGCGTGAACCTCTTGTCCGACGCCAAGGCCAACGGCGTGAAGATCAACACCGTCAACATCATGGCGATGGACTACGGCCCCTCGTACAGCGGCGACATGGGCACCTACGCCGAGCAGGCCGCGACCGCCACCCAGGCGCAGATCCGAAGCGTGCTGGGGCTGTCGGACTCCGCCGCCTGGAAGGCGGTCGCCGTCACCCCGATGATCGGCGTCAACGACGTCTCCACCGAGGTCTTCAAGGTCGACGACGCCACCCAGCTCGTGGACTTCGCCAAGTCCAAGGGCCTCGGCCGGCTGTCCATGTGGTCCGCGACCCGCGACAAGGCCTGCGCCGGCGGCACCAAGCCCACCGCCGACGCCACGTGCAGCTCCATCGCCCAGGACACGTTCGCCTTCTCGAAGGCCTTCGGGGCGTACAAGTAGTCGCGCGAAGTGCCGATGCATCCATAACGGGCCCGGCGGATCACATTCGCCGGGCCTACAGTTGCCCCCGGCCGCCGACGGGGACCCGGGCCCCGGCGACAAGATCACCGCCGACGCCGGGCAGCCGGCCACGGTCTACGTCTCCGGGCCCGCTGTCACACCGAGCCCCTCGACGACCGACGGCTCGCCCTCCCCGGCCGACTCCGGTCCCTCGCCCGTGGACACGCCCGACGCCACCCCGGACGCGCTGCCCACCGGCACCACGTCCGTCCACGCCCACGCCGGTGCGCCCGTGCGTTCGGCACCGGGCACGGCGGGCGCGCAGGTCAGCAGTGTCGCGGCCGGCAACGATCACCCGGCGCTCTGCATCCAGCAGGGCGAAGAGGTCACCGCCAACGGCGCGACCAGCAGCGTCTGGGTCCGGCTGTACCTGACCACCGGCGGGACGGGCTGGGTCACGGCGACCGCGTTCGACGGCGACCCCGAAACCCTCGTACCCACGCCCTGCTGACCGTGGCGGCGGCCCGCCCCACGACGGGCCGCCGCCCTCCCGCTAGGCGGACTCCACCGCCGGCAGCAGCCCTGTCCGCGCCGCCTGCCCATACCACCGCGCGCTCGACTTCGGCGTCCGTTCCAGCGAGCCGTAGTCCACGTACACCGCGCCGAACCGCTTGCCGTAGCCGTACGACCACTCGAAGTTGTCCATCAGGGACCACAGGAAGTAGCCCCGGACGTCGGCGCCGTCGGCGATGGCACGGTGCACCGCAGAGAGGTGGCCGTGCAGATAGGCGATGCGCTCCGGGTCGTGGACGCGGCCGTCGGGGTCGGGCTTGTCGTCGTACGCCGCGCCGTTCTCCGTCACGTACAGCGGCAGTCCCGGCGCCTCGCGCGTGTAGCGCAGGAGCAGGTCGTACAGACCCGTCGGGTCGATCGTCCAGCCCATCTCCGTACGGTCACCAGGGGTCTGGTGGAAGAGGACGTCGTCGGCGCCGGGCCAGGGGGAGTGGTCGCTGGCGCCGTGGCCGTCCGCCCGGGGGCCCCTGACCTCGCCGGGCGCGGCCGAGACCAGGGCCGGGGTGTAGTAGTTGAGGCCGAGCGCGTCCAGCGGTGCGCTGATCGTGCGCAGGTCGCCGTCGAGGACGTACGACCAGTCCGTCACCGAACGTGTCGCGTCCAGCAGCGACGCCGGGTAGGACCCGTGCAGCATGGGACCGTGGAAGACGCCGTTGGCCAGGTCGTCGATGCGGCGCGCCGCCGCCAGATCGGCCGGGTCCTGGGAAAGCGGCCGTACCACCGAGGAGTTCAGGCTGACCGCGATCCGGTTGCGGGCCGGCATCGCCGCGCGCAGCGCCGAAGCCCCCAGTCCGTGCGCCAGGTTGAGGTGGTGGGCGGCGCGCAGGGCGGCCACCGGGTCGGTGCGGCCGGGCGCGTGCACGCCGGAGCCGTAGCCCAGGAAGGCGCTGCACCACGGCTCGTTGAGGGTGATCCACTGCTCCACCCGGTCGCCCAGGGCCTCGCCGACGAGCCGCGCGTACTCGGCGAACCGGAACGCGGTGTCCCGCTCCGGCCAGCCGCCGGCGTCCTCCAGCTCCTGCGGCAGGTCCCAGTGGTAGAGGGTGACCGCGGGCCTGATGCCGTGCGCCAGCAGCTCGTCCACCAGCCGGCGGTAGAAGTCCAGGCCCCGCTGGACCGCCGGCCCCCGGCCCGTCGGCTGCACCCGGGACCAGGAGACGGAGAACCGGTACGCGGTCAGGCCCAGCTCCGCCATCAGCGCCACGTCCTCGCGGTAGCGGTGGTAGTGGTCGACCGCGGTGTCCCCGGTCTCGCCGCCGGCCGTCCTGCCCGGTGTATGGCTGAAGGTGTCCCAGATCGAGGGGGTGCGGCCGTCCTCGCGCACCGCTCCCTCGATCTGGTAGGCCGAGGTCGCGGCGCCCCAGAGGAAGGCGGGCGGGAAGGACACGGACGACGGAACGGAATCAGGCATGGAAGCGCTCCCATCGGGGGTCGGAAGAGCCGGCGGATGACGGGGGAGGAGGGGCCGGGACAGCGGTGCCCCGGCCCCGGTGAGGGGCGGGCGGATCAGCCCTTGATCGCGCCCTGCATGATCCCGCCCACGATCTGCTTGCCGAACAGCAGGAAGGCGACCAGCAGCGGCAGCGTGCCGAGCAGCGCGCCCGCCATGATCACCGCCTGGTCCGGGACGTACCCGGTGCCGAGCGAGTTCAGGGCCACCTGCACGGTCGGGTTCTGCTGGTTCAGGGCGATGATCGGCCACAGGAAGTCGTTCCAGGCGAACACGAACGTCAGCAGGCCCAGCACCGCCATCGCCGGGCGTGCCGCCGGGAAGACCACGTGCCAGACGATCCGCAGGCTGCTCGCCCCGTCCACCCGGGCGGCCTCGATCAGCTCGGCCGGCAGGGCCTGCAGCAGGTACTGCCGCATGAAGAACGTGCCGAACGCGGTCACCAGGCTCGGCAGGACCACCGTCTGCAGCTGGTTCGACCAGCCGAGGTCCGACATCCACAGATACAGCGGTACGACGGCCAGCTGCGGCGGGATCATCATCGTGCCGATGGTCAGCAGCAACAGCAGGCCGGAGAAGCGGAACCGCAGCTTGGCGAAGGCGAAGCCGGCCAGCGTGGAGAACAGGACCGTGCTCACCGTGATCGCGCCCGCGACGATCACCGAGTTGAACATCGCGGTGCCGAGCCCGGCCTGGTCCCAGGCCGCCTCCAGGTTCTCGAACAGGTTGCCGCCGAACCACAGCGGGGGCGGGGTCTGGGCCAGCCGGCGGTCGGTGCGCGAGGCCGCGATCGCCGTCCACACCAGTGGGGCCAGCGAGACCAGCGCGAAGACGGTCAGCACGACGTACGTGAGCGGGCCCGCGTGCAACTGCCTGCCCGCGCCCGTGCGGCCCCGGCGCCGCGGCTCCTTCCGCACGGCCCGAGGGATGGTCGGTTCGGTCATTGGGACTTCCTCAGCCGTCGGGTGAGCAGCAGATTGACCGCGGCGACGATCAGCAGGAGCAGGAACATCGACCAGGCGATCGCGGACGCCTTCCCGAGGTTGCCGATGATCCAGCCCTGGTCGTACATGTACAGGCCGAGCGTCTGGAACTGGTGCTCGGAGCCGCCCTTGGAGCCGCTGACCCCGCCGAACAGCAGCGGCTCACCGAAGAGCTGGGTGGCGCCGATGGTGGAGACGACGACCGTGAAGAGGATCGTCGGGCGCAGCTGCGGGACGGTGACGTGCCGGAACTGCTGCCAGCGGTTGGCTCCGTCGATCGCCGCCGACTCGTACAGGTCGGCCGGGATCGCCTGCATGGCGGCCAGATAGATCAGCGCGTTGTACCCGGTCCACCGCCAGATCACGATGGACGACACCGCGAACTGCGAACCCCAGTCGGACTCGCGCCAGTTGACCGGGTCGACCCCGAAGAAGTGCAGGATCCAGTTGACCATGCCGCCGTCCCAGGAGTACAGCAGCGTGAACACCAGGGTCGCCGCGGCCACGGAGGTGGCGTACGGGGTCAGCATCACGACCCGCCACACGGTCGAGCCGCGCAGCCTGTAGTTGAGCAGGTGGGCGAGCCCGAGCGCCGCCAGCAGCTGCGGCACGGTCGAGAGCACGCCGATGGTGAGGGTGTTCCCGAGCGCGTTCCAGAAGAAGTCCGACGACCACAGGTTCTCGTAGTTGTCCAGGCCGGCCCAGGTCTGGTGGTCCAGCGCCGACAGCTGCACACGGTGCAGCGAGTACCAGGCCGTGTAGAGCAGTGGGACCAGGGTGAACGCCCCGAACAGGACGAAGAAGGGGGCCACGAACGCGTACGGCGACGCCTTCATGTCCCAGCGGTACAGCCGGCTGCGCCAGGAGGCGGCGCCCGCCGGCCCACCGCGACCACGAGCGCCCCGGGCCGCGCCCGGCGGGGTGCCGGGCGCGGCCTCGGCGCTCGACGCGGAGTGCGCGAGAGCCTGCTTGGAGACGCTCACTGGCCGAGCACGTCCTTGATCTCCTTGGACGCGGCGTCCCAGCCCTGCTCGGGGGACTTGCCCTTCTGTTCGACCTGCAGGATGCCGATGTCACTGATCGCGTTGTCGATCGGCTTGTCCTTCGGGCCGAGGGGCTGCGCGGGGATGGTCTTCGCCGAGTCGGAGAAGATCTGGGTGATCGGGGCGCCCGAGAAGTACGCCGTGGTGTCGGGCTGCGGCTTCAGGCTCGGGTACACCGACGGGGTCGACGGGAAGCTGGCCTGCTTGGCGAAGACCTTCGCCTGCTGTTCGGGCGCGGTCAGCCACTTCGCCAGGGCGACGGCCTCCTTCTGGTGCCTGCTCGCGGTCGGCACGCCGAGGAAGGAGCCGCCCCAGTTGGACGCCGCCGGTGCCGCGGCCACGTCCCACTTGCCCTTGCCGGAGTCACCGGACTTCTGCTCGATGTAGCCGATCATCCAGGCCGGGCAGGCGACGGAGGCGAAGGTGCCGTTGGCGAAGCCCTGGTCCCAGGTCGGGTCGAACTGCTTCAGCTTCGCCGACATGGTGCTCGTCGCGACGCTCATGGCGGTGTCCCAGGCCTTCTTCACGCCCTCGGACTTGTCCCAGACGACGTTGCCGTCCTTGTCGTAGTACCGCTGGCTCGCGCCGCCCACCGCGGCGTTGTAGACGGACGCGGCCGAGTCCACGAACTTGGTGCCGCCGGGCGCCTTCTTCATGTACTGCCTGCCCACGTCGACGTACTTGCTCCAGTCGCCCTTCCACATCTCGGCGAGCTTGGTGCGGTCGGTCGGCAGCCCGGCCTTGCGGAACAGGTCCTTGCGGTAGCAGATGGCCATCGGCCCGGTGTCGGTGCCGAGTCCGATGAGCTTGCCGTCCGCGGTGGTGGCCTGGGCGTTCTTCCAGTCCAGCCACTGGGACTTGTCGACCTCCTTGCCGAGGTCCGTGAACTTGCCGGCCTGGGTCTGCACGGCCTCGGTGATGTTGCCGATCTCGATGGCCTCGATGTCGTCCGTGCCCGAGCCGGCCTGGAGGCGGGTGAGCACTTTCGGCCAGTAGACGTCGGTACGAGTGGTGACGTTCTCCTTGATGCTGATGTCCTTGTGGAGCTTCATGTACTCGTCGTAGAGGCCGGCCTGCTTGTAGCCGAAGACGCCGAAGGTCCCGATGGTCAGCGTGATCTTGCCATTGCCGTTGCCGCCGTCCGAGTTGTCCGACGAGCCGTCGTCCGAGTCCTTGGCGCAGCCGGCCAGCAGCCCCGTGGTCAGGGCGGCGACGGCCGCGAGGGCCATCAGCCGCTGGGACCGGCGGATGCTCGTGCGCATTGCGTCCTCCTGTTGCCTGACGTGCCGACCCCCCGGCCGACTGCATGGAAATCGGGCCCGTTCGTACTCGCTGCGGCTCGGGCGGGGAACGTGCGGGATGTGTAGGGGTCAGGTAGCGTGGGAGCGCTCCCACAAGTGATGTGTTGAAGAGTCGTCGGTTCCCGGCGGGGTGTCAAGGGAGCGGACAAGCCCAACCGCGCTCAGTTACCGGGACGTTGGACGGCTCCACCCGGTCGGCCCCGGCCTCGTGCCGGACGCCCGTCCGGTGCGGCGTGCGGGGCCGCCCCCGGGACGCCCGTCCGGTGCGGCGGGCAGGGTTCCGCGGAGCGTGGCCCGGGGCCCGCGGGGCGGGTCAGCACCGCCCGACGGCACTGTTAGATTCCAGCCGGAACAGGACACGGCGAGAAAGGCGGAGCCCATGGCAAGCCACGGAGGGCGGGGCCGGGGCGGGGGACGGCCCACGCTCGAAGAGGTCGCCGCCCGGGCCGGGGTCGGACGGGGCACGGTCTCCCGGGTGATCAACGGCTCGCCCCGGGTCAGTGACGCCACTCGCGCCGCGGTCGAGGCGGCCGTCGCCGAACTCGGCTACGTCCCGAACACCGCGGCCCGGGCCCTCGCGGCCAACCGCACCGACGCCATCGCCCTGGTCGTCCCGGAGCCGGAGACCCGGTTCTTCGCCGAGCCCTACTTCTCGGACATGCTGCGCGGTGTCGGTGCCGAACTCACCGACACCGAGATGCAGCTGCTGCTCATCTTCGCCGGCAGCGACCGGGAACGGCAGCGCCTCGCCCAGTACCTGGCGGCCCACCGCGTCGACGGCGTCCTCCTGGTCTCGGTGCACGCCGACGACCCTTTGCCCGATCTCCTGGCCCAGCTGGAGATCCCGGCCGTGATCAGCGGCCCGCGCTCGGCGGCCGAGTCGCTCACCTCGGTGGACTCGGACAACTACGGCGGGGCCCGCTCGGCGGTGGAGCACCTGCTGGCCCGTGGCCGCCACCGGATCGCGCACATCACCGGCCGCCTGGACGTCTACGGCGCCCAGCGCCGCGTCGACGGCTACCGCGACGCCCTGCGCGACGCGGGCCTCACGGCGGACGAACTCCTCGTCGAGCCCGGCGACTTCACGGAGGAGGGCGGCCGTCGTGCGATGACGACCCTGCTCGCCCGCCACCCGGACCTGGACGCGGTCTTCGCCGGCTCGGACGTGATGGCGGCGGGCGCCCGGCAGGTGCTCCGCGAGGCGGGCCGCCGCATCCCGGACGACGTGGCCCTGGTCGGCTACGACGACTCGGCCATCGCCCGTCACATGGACCCGCCTCTCACCAGCGTCCGCCAGCCCATCGAGGAGATGGGCCGCGCCATGATCGACCTCCTCCTCACGGAGATCGCCGACCGCCGCCCGGCCGTGTCACGAGGCCTGGACCGCCGCCGGGCGGTGCTGCCCACGGAGCTGGTGGTACGGGCGTCGTCGTGAGCGGGCGCCCCTGTCCTCCGGCGGAGTGAACCTCCCCGCCCCGGGTTCCCGTTCGGCTCCCTCTCGGTGTCGCAGGCTGTCGGCTCCCGCAGTGTGAGTACCAACGATCATGCTGAGCACGGTGACGGGGAGTGCGGTATGCGAGTGGACGGCGGCGTGCGCTCCCGGCGGGCGCGGATCTGCAGAATGCTGGCGGTGCTCGGTGCGATGGTGCTGTGGACGGCCGCGCTGCCACCGGCCGTGGCCGCTTCCGCGTCGAGAGCGTTCCGTACCACCGAGGTGGTCCTGACCAACAACAGCGATCTGCCTCTGATCCGCACCGGCCACAACCTTGATCACGGCTGCTGGACCTTCGACCCGCCCGAACGGATCGAGCCGGGTCAGAAAGTGAACTGGAAGTCGGAGTCCTGCGGGATCGGGACGGGCGTCGAGGGCTCGGCCTTCTACCGGGTCGACAATGACCAGGGCCCCCGCCTCCGGATGCACTGGGACAACCCCGCCGTCGGCTCCAACAGCTACGACGAGACGGTGCCGCGCGGCTATGTGCTGTCCCGCGAGGGCGGAGGCGGAGCCGACGCCGTCCGCTACTACGGCTTCGACTGCAACTCGCGGATGTGCGACGGGATCCCCGACGACTGGAAGCTCCACGGCGTGACGATCGATCCGGGAGACGGCAGCGGACCGCAGTTCATCGACCTGCCGGCCATGGGCGCCGACATCGACCGGCCCGACATCTTCGTCCATGTCGACTGGATGCAGAAGGACGACCGGCACAGCCACCAACTGACCTGCTCGGCCGTCAAACGGGTGGTCGACGCCTTCGCCGACGCACCCTACCGGCGCCGCGGTGCCCCCAGGTCCGGCATCAACCTGCATGTCGACGCCGGGCCGGACAGCCTCCTCGACTACACCGTCCGGGAGGGGCGGCAGCCCTGCGACGACCCCGCGCACCCGAAGTGGGGGTCGCTGAGCCGGGCCCGGCGGCTCCCCGAGAGGGCGAACATCGGCACCTGTGACGGCAACTGCAAGAACGACAACGGCAGATACAAGTGGGACGAGATCGAGGACATCAAGCGGGAACCCGGGGGCTTCGTCGGCTCCGGCCGCCCGGCGGTCTTCCACTACGTACTCTCCGCGCACCGCCTCGCCCCCGAACTGGAGGAGGCGGATGTCGCAGGCCTCGCCCCCAGCGGTGGCAGCGAGTTCGTCATGAGCCTCGGAGACGCCTACCGCAACCCGACCGACCAGTCGGCCACCTTCATGCACGAACTCGGCCACAACCTGAGTCTGCAGCACGGCGGGTTCGACGGCGTGAACTTCAAACCGCAGTACTTCAGCGTGATGAACTACGCCTACAACAGGGGGATGAAGTTCGCGGGTGGCAACAGAATCGACTACTCGCGGGTGGCGACCACCCTCGACGAGAAGCGGATGGACGAGAGTTCCCTCCCGCCCACAGGGTCCGACCAGGTGTACGACGTCATGCGGAACTGCCGTGGGGAACACCTCCCCTGGCTGGTCAGGATCTACAAGTACATCGACTGGAACTGCAACGGCACCCAGGACGAGGGCACCTTCGAAGCCGACATCGACGGCGACGACGAGATCAGTACCGCACTCGCCGGACAGGACGACTGGGCCCATCTGAAACTGACCGGCGGATCGATCGGCGGCCGGGACATGCCGGGACGCACCGGGGCGGTGACCATCGAGGAGCGTCCCCGGGAACTCGCCCGGCGGCCCCGGGTGGACGACGTGCCGCCGGTCACCACGGCTGTCGCCGACCCCGCACCGAACGCCGCCGGGTGGAACAACACCGACGTCGCGGTCACCCTCACGGCCACCGACGACCGCAACGGCATCGCCAGGACCGAGTACGACGTCGACGGCGCCGGCTGGACCGGCTACACGGATCCGGTCCGCCTCGCCTCCGCCGGCAGTCACGTCCTCTCCTACCGGTCGATCGACGGTTGGGGGAACCTGGAGGAGACCAAGACCCTTCCGGTGCGGATCGACCGCACGGCACCGGTCACCACGGCCGCCGTCAGCCCGAGCCCCAACCCGGCCGGATGGATCTCCGCCGACGGCTCGGTCACCCTCACCGCCACCGACGAGGACGGCGGCTCCGGAGTGGACGGCATCACCTACAGCACCACCGGCGCCCGGACGGCACACGCCACCGCCGTCCCCGGCCACACCGTGAAGCTCGACATCGCCGAAGAGGGCGAGACGGTCATCACCTTCCACGCGACCGACCGGGCCGGAAACGCCGAGGCGGACCGGACGCTCACCGTCAGACTCGACAAGACGCGGCCCGTGTCGGCCTTCATCACCGCACCGAAGACGATCTTCGTCGCCCGGCCCGCCGGTGGGCCGCACGACGACCAGTACATCTCCGGCACCGCCGCCGACTCCGGCTCCGGCTCCGGCCATGTCGACCTCACGTTCACCCCGCAGGTCCCCGGCCAGACCCTCGTCCGGCGCGCGGACCTCACCTGCCCCGACGCGGCACGACGCGACTGCACCTGGCGGGTACGGCCGCCTTCGGGCGTCGGCATCTACCAGGTGACCTCCGCAGCCACCGACATCGCCGGGAATGCGGAGACTCCGGGTCGCGGCATCCACGTCGTCGTCGTCCGGACACCGTGGTGATGCCGGGGGAGGGACGAGAGGGCACGGCCGGTCCGGCCGGCTTCAGCAGGACCGCTCCTGCCTCGGCCGTACCGCCTCCCAGCCCTTCTCCAGCAGGTCGAAGACGGCGTTGACGGCGGCCTCCGGGTCGGGGGCGGTACCGGCGAGGGCGCGGGCTTCCAGGGTCATGTGGGCGAGGGCGGCGCAGACCGGGTCGTCGGCGGGGGCGCCGGTGTCGTCGGCGATCGCCGCGGCCAGGGCGCGTTCGTGGCGCATCCACATGCGCCGGTGGTACTCGATGAGTGCCGGGGTGCTGGTGACCAGCCGCCGGAACGTCTCGATCTGCTCGCCGTACTCCGCCTTGACGGCCCGGGCGCCCAGCATGTGGGTGCGCAGCGCACCGAGGAGCGGTGTGCCGGGCGACCGGTCGCGCACCGCCGCGACCAGGGCCTGCTCCAGGTCCGTGTCCATGTCGAAGAGCAGCGCTTCCTTGCTCGGGAAGTGCTTGAAGAGGGTCGTGGTGGAGACGTCCGCGGCCTCGGCGATGTCCCGGATGCTCACCTGATCGAAGCCGTGTTCCAGGAAGAGTTCCAGGGCCGCGTCCGCCAGTGCCTGGCGGGTGGCGGCCTTCTTGCGTTCGCGGCGCCCCATCGTCTCCGTCATGTCCGTAGCGTACCCAGCTCGGTTGTCCCGAGCAAAAAGTTGACTCGTTGCACTTAGTGAGTCGGTGTGCTTTTCTGAAGCGCATGACCACACCTGCCAAGAACGTCCGCTGGACGCTCCTCGGTGTCATGCTCGCCATGCTGCTGGGGATGCTCGACAACAACATCGTCGGGACGGCGACGCCGACGATCGTCCGTGACCTGGGCGGCCTGGACCACATCTCCTGGGTCGTCACCGCCTACACGCTGACCACCGCGGTGTCGACTCCCGTGTGGGGCAAGCTCGGTGACCTGTACAGCCGGGGGCGCGTCTTCCGTGCCTCGATCGTGCTCTTCCTGCTGGCCTCGCTGCTCGCCGGCGCCGCCGGGTCGATGACCCAGTTGATCGGGTTCCGGGCCCTGCAGGGCATAGGTGCCGGTGGACTGGCCGCCGGCGGGTTCGCGCTGATCGGCACCCTGGTACCGCCGCGGGAGCGGGGCCGGTACCAGGGCATGACCGCCTCGGTGATGGCCCTCGGCGTGGTCGGCGGCCCCCTGGTCGGCGGCCTGGTCACCGGACACCTCGGCTGGCGCTGGGCGTTCTACGTCAATCTGCCGCTCGGGATCGTCGCCCTGCTCTGGGTCCAGCTGACGCTCCGGGCGCCGGCCAGGGCCACGAAGACGCGGGCGCGCATCGACTGGGCGGGCATCGCCGTGCTGACGACCGCGATCGGCGCGGCGGTCCTCGCGGCGACCTGGGCCGGTACGACGTACGCGTGGACGTCCTGGCAGATCCTGACCCTGGGGGCGCTGGCCGTCCTCGGCACGGCCGCGTTCGTCGCCGTGGAGCGGCGCGTCGCCGAACCCGTGCTGCCGGCCCGCGTGTTCACCGGGCACCGCAACTTCCCGCTCGCCATCGGCCTGCTGGTGGCGGTCGGTGTGGTGATGTTCGGCTCGGCCCTCTATCTGCCCCTGTTCCAGCAGACGGTCCAGGGCGCCTCGGCCACCGGTTCCGGTCTGCTCCTGCTGCCGATGATGGTCCCCGTGGTGATCACGTCCAACATCGCCGGGAAGGTCATGTCGCGCACCGGCCGGTACAAGGTGTTCCCCGTGCTCGGCACCCTGCTGCTGACGGCCGGCACCGTGGCGCTCGCCACGGTGGACGCGGACACCTCCCGTCTCACCACCGGCTGCTCCATGGCCCTCGTCGGCCTCGGCCTGGGCTTCACCATGCAGATGGCCACCACCCTCGCGCAGAACAGCGTGGAACTGCGGGACATGGGGGCGGCCATGGCGGCGACGAACCTGTTCCGCACCCTCGGCGGCTCCGTGGGCGTGGCCGTCTTCGGCTCGCTGTTCACGCGGGCAGTGCCGGGCGCGGTGACGGGCGAGGCGTACCGGGAGGCGGTGGCGACCGGCACGCGGCACGTCTTTCTGGCCACGGCCGGGGTGTGCGCGGTGGCGGTCGTGCTGGCGCTGCTGCTGGAGGAGGTGCCGCTGCGCGGCGGGCCGGCGCGGGCACAAACGAATCAGCCGGCGACCCGTCTTGCGACGGAGTCACCGGCTGATCACTCAGGGTGAGTGACGGGACTTGAACCCGCGACATCCTGGACCACAACCAGGTGCTCTGCCAGCTGAGCTACACCCACCATGACCGGCAGTCGAACGTGTCGTTTCCCCGACCGGCCGAGAAGAAGTCTACAGGGTCCGATGGGGTGCTCGCGCACACGTTTTCGCGCGGGCTTCCGAGCGGACCCTGGCGGCTACTGCGCGGGCAGGACGTGCTTTGCGGCGATCGCCTTGGCGGTGTCGGAGTCCGGGCCGGGCTGCGGGACGAAGACGGCCTCGCGGTAGTAGCGCAGCTCGGCGATCGACTCGCGGATGTCGGCGAGGGCCCGGTGGTTGCCGTTCTTCTGGGGGCTGTTGAAGTACGCCCGCGGGTACCAGCGGCGGGCCAGCTCCTTGATCGAGGACACGTCGACGATGCGGTAGTGGAGGTAGTCCTCCAGGGTCGGCATGTCACGCAGCAGGAAGCCCCGGTCGGTGCCGACGGAGTTGCCGCACAGCGGGGCCTTGCCGGGCTCCTTCACATGCTCGCGGACATAGGCGAGCACCTGCTCCTCGGCCTCCGCCAGTGTCGTGCCGCTCTCCAGTTCGGCGAGCAGCCCGGACGCGGTGTGCATCTGACGCACCACCTCCGGCATCGTCTCCAGTGCCCGGGCCGGCGGCCGGATGACGATGTCCACCCCCTCGCCGAGTACGTTCAGCTCGGAGTCGGTGACGAGGGCGGCCACCTCGATGAGCGCGTCGTCGGACAGCGAGAGGCCGGTCATCTCGCAGTCGATCCACACCATGCGATCGTTCATGCGACCACCCTAAAGCGGACCTGTGCTTTTGAGTGCCCCCGTGCTCCTTGCGAAGCGCCGGGAAGCCCCGGGAAGCGCCGGGCAGGGACGCCGTTCGCCTGCGGCTCGTCGTGGCCGAACGCGTCCACACGGCGGCAGCCGCATCTCGACACGGCCCCGTACCCTTCGGGGCGCGTCAGGCCCGCGAGCGGAAAAGAGGGAGGCGAGCACATGCTCGCCCCCCTCTTTCTCTCAGCTACCGCTCCGCGGTCCCGGCAACAGACCCACCGCGCCGGCCGCCGTCCGGCGGCTCTGCATCGGCACTCCGCTGTCCGGGTGCAGCACGGCGGGCACATGTCCCATCGGCCCGGGACCGCCTCCCAGGCCCGGCGGCGGGCCCGGCTGCTGCACCGCCGGCTCCGCCTCACCCTGCTTGTCGCCCTGTGGCCTGCGGGCCCGGTAGGCGGCACGGTAGGCGGCGGGGGACGAGCCGAGCTGGCGGCGGAAGTGCCCGCGCAGCGCGACCGGTGAGCGGAAGCCGCACCGGCCCGCCACCTCGTCCACCGAGTAGTCCGACGTCTCCAGCAGCCGCTGCGCCTGGAGCACGCGCTGAGTGATGAGCCACTGCAGCGGAGCGCTCCCGGTGAGCGAGCGGAACCGGCGGTCGAACGTACGGCGGCTCATATAGGCGCGTGCCGCCAGTGTCTCCACGTCGAACTGCTCGTGGAGATGTTCCAGCGCCCAGGCGACGACCTCGGCCAGCGGGTCGGCGCCGATCTCCTCCGGTAAAGACCGGTCGAGGTAGCGCTCCTGCCCGCCTGTCCGGCGCGGCGGGACCACCAGGCGCCGGGCGAGCGCGCCGGCCGCCTCGTTGCCGTGGTCCGTCCGCACGATGTGGAGGCAGAGGTCGATCCCGGCCGCCGTACCCGCCGACGTCAGCACATCGCCGTCGTCGACGAACAGCTCCCGTGGATCGACGTGCACCGACGGATAGCGCTTGGCCAGCGTCGGCGCATACATCCAGTGGGTGGTCGCCGGGCGGCCGTCGAGCAGTCCGGCCGCTGCGAGCACGAAGGCGCCCGTGCACAGCCCGACGATGCGGGCGCCTTCCTCGTGTGCCCGGCGCAGCGCGTCCAGTGCCTCCTCCGGCGGCGGCGAGGTGATCGAGCGCCAGGCCGGTACGACGACCGTCCCGGCGCGTGAGATCGCCTCGAGCCCATGCGGTGCGGTGAGTTCCAGGCCCCCTGTGGTCCGCAGCGGGCCTTCCTCGCCGGCACTCACCAAAAGGCGGTAGCGCGGCACGCCGGCGTCCTGGCGGTCGATCCCGAACACCGACAGCGGAATGGAACTCTCGAAGATGGGGCCGCCGCTGAACAGCAGCACCGCGACGATCTCCTTGCGGCGTCGTCCGGACAGTTTCCGGACGCCGGCATCCTGCGTGGCAGTGGAGTCGTGGCTCATACTGCTAAGCCCCCCTCGGTGGTCGCGGCTCCTCGGTTGTGTCGCTCCTGCACGTTTCCCCTCGGTCCTGCACGAGTCCCCCGCCGTAAGACAGTCAAGATCGAATTTACTGGCTCCCGCGATCGCACGGTGACCAGTTCCCCACGCGGCACATTGTCGACATGACAACTTGGCGTGAAGCATTCGATCACGAAGCGTTGCACTCACGAGCCGTGCAGGGAAGTGCGCCTTGTCGCCGTGGCCAAACCGCGTAGGGTGCGCAGCGGCCCGTAGACCCTTTCCCTGCAGGTGGAACGGGGGTTGGGGGGTGGTTCGGACCCCTCCTGGCCGGTATCCAGAAGTTGGCTGAAAACCAGCGCTCTGAGGTATGGAAACCGGTCAGTCGACCGGTGTCTGCCCCCGGGTGTGACGTCCGCCTCTTTGCGCGGCGCAACGCTCGGCCCCTCGCTCGGAGCGGCGCAGCAGCACCCGGCAGACCGCCGTGACGGCGGCGAGGCACAGCGCGGCGCCCGCCGCGCCCGCCAGCGAGGTGCCGTACCAGAGGAGGATCACGGGCACGAGCACGCAGCTGAAGGCGGCCCAGCGGATCACATCGCTCGCCGTGTCCGGTGCGGGCTGCGGATCCCGAGGGGCGCGTGGTCCGGGCATCTGGTACTCCCTGTGGCGGTGGTTCACCCGGGTTCAACGTCCGTTCGACCTGTCGGTCACCGGCCGCGCATCTGTGAATCCTGTGCAAACCGCCTGTACGGGGCAGCAACCATTGCGTTACGGGCGCGGCTCGTGCATGCTCCGGTGAACCCCTACGGACGTCGGGGACCGCTTACGGAGCGTGCGCGGGATCTGTGCTCAGGAGGCGTGCCGCCGTACCCTTGGGGGTATGGGGTTGGGAAGATGTTTCCCGGACACAGCTCCGCCGCACGCTTCCGCCGCACAGTGTCGTCCCATCCATAAAGGATCACAACGCCGAGACAGCCATGGCCGGTCACGAATTCTTCGAACCCGCGGACCGCAAGCGGCCGGTCGCCGATCCCACGGCGGCCGATCCCCTGGCGGCAGCGGAGTCACGCCCGTCCTGCGACCCCGCCTTCCGGCACGGAGTCGTCGTCGGCTTCGACGGCTCCACCTCCAGTGAGCGCGCCCTGGCCTACGCGATCGGCATGGCCCACCGCTCCGGCTCCGGCCTGATCATCGTCCACGTCGCCAACCGGCTCCCCACCACCGTGTGGGCCGGCTGTGAGCCACCCGTCTTCGTCGACGTGCCGGATCACCGCACCGAGGTGCTGGGACTGGAACTGGCCTGTGCGGACTATCTGGCCGAGGTGCCCTGGATCCTGGTCGAGCGGGGCGGGGACATCTGCCACGAACTCGAAGAGGTGGGGCGGGAGTACGAGGCCGACGCGATCGTCGTCGGCTCCACGCACGGCATCGTCGGCCGGATCTTCGGCTCCGTCGCGGGACGGCTCGCCAAGCGGGCGAAGCGGCCCGTGATCGTCATCCCGTAGGCGCCACACGCTTCGCCGCACACCTCACGCTTCGTCACATCCCTTTGTGTACAGGTGAACTACTCACGCGTAGTAGGTGTTTGTGCTCTTGTGAAGGGCATATACCGGTCACCGCACAACTGCACATGCACGAAGGGAGCCCGCCGTGGACAACGACGTCTCTGCGGGAAGCGTGAGCACTACCGTGGTCGGCCGACTCGCCCTCGGGGTAACCCTGTTGGCGTTCGGGCTCGGTCTGACCGGCGTGATCGACGGCGTCGGAGCCTCCGACGCCGTGACCGTCGCCCACTACGTGGGCGGGGTCGCCCTCTTCCTCGTCGGCCTGCTGGCCCTGCGCGAATCCGGCGCCTCCGGGGCGGGATTCGTCGCTCTCGGCGCCCTCTGGTTCACCTGGGCCGTGTCGAGCCACGGCTCGGCGAACGCGGCCGGGCTCTTCCTGCTCCTGTTCGCCCTCGTGGCGCTCACCCTGACCCTTGCGGGCGGGGACACCCTCGGACAGCTGATGTACGCGCTGCTGTTCCTGGCGATGCTGGTGCTGGCCGTCGCGGCCTTCGCCGACAGTTCCGCTCTCACGAAGGCCGGCGGCTGGGTCGCCGTCGTCTCCGGTGCGGTGGCCTGGTACGCGGCGACGGCTGCGGTGGCTCACTGGCCGACGGCTCTTCCTGGGCGTGCCGCCGGCCGGGGGGTGACGGCCACCGGCTGACAACGCAGCGGCACGGAAAGGACCCCCACGTGGCAGGTGGCCACACGTGGGGGTCCCCTTTTTGCGCCTACGCCGGCGCCGCTCTCGCGGACGTGGTTGTTCGCCGCGGGGGTCGCTCGATCATCGCTTCGGTGGTCGCGTGAAGTCCCTACTCCACCGTCACCGACTTCGCCAGGTTCCTCGGCTTGTCGATGTCGCGGCCCAGGGCCTTCGCCGTGTGGTACGCCAGGAGCTGGAGCGGGATGCCCATCAGGATCGGGTCCAGCTCGTCCTCGTTCTTCGGGACGATGATCGTCTGGTCGGCCTTCTCCTGGTGCTGGTGGGCCACCGCAAGGATCTTGCCCTCGCGGGCCTTGATCTCCTCCAGAGCCGCGCGGTTCTTCTCCAGCAGGTCGTCGTCGGGGACGATCGCGACCGTGGGGAGGGCCGGCTCGATGAGGGCCAGCGGGCCGTGCTTCAGCTCGGAGGCGGGGTAGGCCTCGGCGTGGATGTAGGAGACCTCCTTGAGCTTGAGGGAGGCCTCACGGGCCACCGGGTAGCCCCGGACGCGGCCGATGAAGAGCATCGAGCGGGCGTCGGCGTACAGCTCGGCCAGCTCCTTGACCTTCTCCTCCTGCTTGAGGATCTCGGTGATCTGCCCGGGCAGCTTCCGCAGGCCCTCGATGATCCGCTTGCCGTCGCGGACCGAGAGGTCACGGGTGCGGCCGAGGTGCAGGGCGAGCAGCGCGAAGGCGACCGTCATGTTGGTGAAGCACTTGGTCGACACCACGCAGACCTCGGGGCCGGCGTGCACGTAGATGCCGGCGTCCGCCTCGCGGGCGATCGCCGAGCCGACCACGTTGACCACGCCGAAGACCCGGGCGCCCTTGCGCTTCAGCTCCTGGACGGCGGCGAGCACGTCGTACGTCTCACCGGACTGGGAGACGGCCACGTAGAGGGTGTCGGGGTCGACCACCGCGTTGCGGTAGCGGAACTCGGAGGCCGGCTCTGCGTCGGCGGGGATACGGGCCAGCTCCTCGATCATCTGGGCGCCGATCATGCCCGCGTGGTACGAGGTGCCGCAGCCGAGGATCTTCACACGGCGGATCTGCCGGGCCTCACGGGCGTCCAGGTTGAGGCCGCCGAGGTGCACGGTGGAGAACCGGTCGTCGATGCGGCCGCGCAGCACGCGGTCCACGGCGTCGGCCTGCTCGTGGATCTCCTTGTGCATGTAGGTGTCGTGGCCGCCCATGTCGTACGACGCCGCCTCCCACTCCACGGTGGTCGGCTCGGCCGAGGTGCGGGTGCCCTCGGTGGTGTACGTCCGGAAGTCGTCGGCCTTGAGGGTGGCCATCTCGCCGTCGTCCAGCGTCACTATCTGCCGGGTGTGGGCGACCAGGGCGGCGATGTCCGATGCGACGAACATCTCCTTCTCGCCGATGCCGAGGACGACGGGGGAGCCGTTGCGGGCCACCACGATGCGGTCGGAGAAGTCGGCGTGCATCACCGCGATGCCGTAGGTGCCCTCGACCACCCGCAGGGTCTCGCGGACCTTGTCCTCCAGCTTCTCGGCCTGGGAGCGGGCGATGAGGTGGACGAGGACCTCGGTGTCGGTCTCGGAGAGGAACTCGACGCCGTCCGCCTCCAGCTTGCGGCGCAGGTCGGCGGCGTTGTCGATGATGCCGTTGTGGACGACGGCGACCTTGTTGTCGGCCGACATGTGCGGGTGGGCGTTCACGTCGGAGGGGGCGCCGTGGGTGGCCCAGCGGGTGTGGGCGATGCCGGTGGTGCCCTTGAAGCGCGCAGGGACCTTGGTCTCCAGGTCACGGACCCGGCCCTTGGCCTTGACCATCTTCAGGCCGGGCGTCTTCGGGGAGGTGACGACGATGCCCGCGGAGTCGTAGCCGCGGTACTCCAGCCGCTGCAGCCCTTCCAGGAGCAGGGGGGCGACGTCACGCTTCCCGATGTATCCGACAATTCCGCACATATATAGAGGTATCCCTTGGCTGTCGCTGGTCCGGAACGGCTGGTTCTCAGCCGTAGACCATGCGGCGCAGCTGCCTGAGCGTCAGCTCCGGCGGCGCCACCGCCCGGTATTTCAGGTCCGCCTCGATCCGTTCGAAGATCTCCGTGTTCACCAGGCCCCGGGCCTGTAGTTCACGGTGGCGGCGACGGACGAAGTCCTGCGTCGTCTCGTCGAAATAGGCGAGCACGTCCTGGACCACCCGCAGCGCCTCGCCCCGGCTCAGGGGCGTGGACCGCGTCAGATGATCAACCAGTTCGTCGTGCACCCGGTAGATCCTGGAGTAACGGCGGCCGTTTCGCAAGATTCGTGCCCGATTCCGGGCAGGTGCCTGTGGAAACCCTCAAGGTGTGGTGTACGTCACCGCGGGCTCGGCCGGCCGCAGCCTCTACGCCTTCTCCGCGCCGGACTCCTGGGGGGACGAGCACGAGACCGGCGGGCGGTCCTCACAGCCGTCTGAGGACCGCCTGCTTGGCCAGGGTGAACTCCTCGGCCGTCAGCACACCGTCGCGGTGCAGCTCGCCCAGCTCGCGCAGCCGCCGCAGCAGCGCGTCATGGTCGTCCCCGGCCGCCTCATCGGCCGGCCGCGGGGCGGCCTTCGGCCCGCCGGGCTCCGCCGCCGCGGGGTGCGGCAGACGTGCCTGCACCGCCGCCGCGACCAGGGCCATCAGCGGGTCCTTGCGGAAGCCCCACAGCTCGACCGCGTTCGGGTCGTATTTGGGCGGCGCGGTGACCGGGGCCCCGCGCACCAGAAACCGCAGATGCCCGTTCTCCAGCCCGGCCGCCGGCTGCCACTCCACGCCGGTCACGTCCGTCAGGGCGATCGTGCGGGGGCCGGCGGCGGCCTTGGCGTCCTCGGTCTTCCAGTTCCACTCCAGCCGCACCCGCTCCCCGTCGAAGCTCGCCGTGCCGTCCCCCGCAGACGCGGACACCGGAAGCGACGGGCCCGGCAGCAGGTACCCGGCGACCGGATCCGGGGAAACCCCGTCCAGCAGCAGGGCGTTGCGCACCTCGTCCGCGACGTACTCGGCGACGCCGTACCGGTCGGACTCCACGGTCAGCTGATAGGGGTCGTGCGGCTCGGTGAGCCGGCCGCCGGTGGCCTGCAGCAGCGGATCGGCGCCGTCGCGCAGCCGGAGCCTGAGCCGCCCCGACTTCCGGCCCTGCTCGAAGGAGACACCGGCCAACGCCCCCAGCGGTACGACGAGTTCGCCCAGCTCACGACGGAACGGACTGACACTCTTGTCCCGGCCCGGAGTGATGCGCAGGGCGTCGCCGTCGAAGACCCAGGTGCCGTCCTTCTGGATGATTTCCGCCATGCGGGGATTGTTCCACCGGATCTGCGGGACAGTGGTCTCGACCACATCTGAAGGGAGCGCATGTGAGACGGAACCACAGCACGACTCCCCGGACACCCCGCATCCTCGGTTCCCTGCTGCTGCTCGCGGCAGCCGGCGTCTGCACCGTCGGTGCGGCCCCCGCGGACCGGGCCGCCGCCCCCACCCCGCTGGACCGGGTGGTCCCCGCACCCGCCCAGGTCACCCCGGGCGGAACCCCGTACCGCATCACCCGCGCCACCAGCATCCGCGTGGACGGTTCCACCGAGGTCCGCCGCATCGGCGCCTACCTGGCCGGCCTCCTGCGACCTGCCACCGGCTACCCGCTGCCGCTCACCGGACAGGGCACCGGCGGCATCCGACTCCAGCTGCGCAGCGGCGAGTTCGGCACCGAAGGGTACCGGCTGCACAGCAGCGCCGGCGGCGTGGACATCACCGCGCGAACCCCCGCCGGGCTCTTCCACGGCGTCCAGACGCTGCGTCAGCTGCTGCCCGCGGCCGTGGAGAAGAAGACCGTGCAGTCCGCGTCCTGGCGGATCGCCGGCGGCACCGTGCAGGACCGCCCCCGGTACGCCTACCGGGGTGCCATGCTGGACGTCTCCCGCCACTTCTTCACGGTCGCCCAGGTCAAGGGCTACATCGACCAGTTGGCCCTCTACAAGGTCAACGAGCTGCATCTGCACCTCAGCGACGACCAGGGCTGGCGCATCGCGGTCGACTCCTGGCCGCGCCTGGCCTCGTACGGCGGCTCCACCCAGGTCGGCGGCGGCCGGGGCGGCCACTACACCAAGGCCGACTACCGGGAGATCGTCCGCTACGCGGCCTCCCGCTATCTGGAGGTCGTGCCCGAGATCGACATGCCCGGCCACACCAACGCGGCCCTCGCCTCCTACGCGCAGCTCAACTGCAACGGCGTGGCGCCCCCGCTGTACACCGGCACCGACGTCGGCTTCAGCTCGCTGTGCGTGCCCAAGCGGGTCACCTACGACTTCGTGGACGACGTGATCCGGGAGCTGGCCGCCCTCACCCCGGGCCGCTACCTGCACATCGGCGGCGACGAGGCGCACTCCACCAGCCACGCCGACTACGTGGCGTTCATGGACCGCGTGCAGCCGGTCGTGGCCGGGTACGGCAAGAAGGTCATCGGCTGGCACCAGCTCACCGGCGCGCACCCCGCCGAGGGCGCCCTCGCCCAGTACTGGGGCCAGGACGGCACCGGCGCGGCGGAGAAGGCACAGGTCGCGGCGGCCGCCCGGAACGGCACGGGCCTGATCCTCTCCCCGGCCGACCGGCTCTACCTCGACATGAAGTACACCAGGTCCACCAGGCTCGGCACGGACTGGGCGGGCCTGGTGGAGGTGAAGCGGTCCTACGACTGGAACCCGGGCGCCTGTCTCGCCGGGGTCCCCGCCTCCGCGATCAGGGGCATCGAGGCACCCCTGTGGTCGGAGACGCTGAAGAACTCGGCCGACATCGAGTACATGGCGTTCCCGCGGCTCGCCGGCGCGGCCGAGCTGGGCTGGTCCCCGGCGGCCGGCCACGACTGGAACACCTACAGGGTGCGGCTGGCCGCGCAGGCCCCACGCTGGGACGCCCTCGGCATCCGCTACTACCGTTCGCCCCAGGTGCCCTGGCCGGCACGCTGACCGATGCCGGACGAACACCCCGGAGGACCGTACTCCGGGGTGTTCGTCCGTCTGTGCGGGCGTCAGAAGGCCGCGAGGGGGTTCTTCAGGCTGCCGACCAGCTGGAGCGCGCCGGACGGGTCGGCGAGGTCCACCATCTGCTTGTTGTTGCGCAGCTGGAGCCGGTTGAGGCAGGAGAGCGCGAACTCGGGGGCGAACATGTCGTACTGGCGGAACCTGTCGGCCAGTTCGGGGTTCGCCTCCTGGTACTCGCGGGTGACCTCGGCGACCGTGCGCCAGAACGCGTCCTCCTCCAGGACGCCCTCGGTGGCGAGGTGGGCGGCGAGAAAGCGGAAGAAGCAGTCGAAGACGTCCGTGAAGACGGACAGGAGCTTCTTCTCCTCCGGGACCTCGACACGGATCCGCTGCACCTCGGGCGGCAGGGCCGCGTCCGGGTCCATGACGACGATCTCCTCGGCGATGTCCTTGTAGACCGCCCGCTGCACGGCCCCGTCCTTCAGCACCAGGATCGTGTTCTCGCCGTGCGGCATGAAGGCCAGGTCGTAGGCGTAGAAGCTGTGCAGCAGCGGGGTGTAGTAGGCCCGCAGGTACTGCCGCAGCCACTCGGTGGGCACGAGGCCCGAGCGCTCGATCAGCGCGCCCGCGAACGAGGCGCCCTGGTCGTCCACGTGCAGCAGGGAGGCCATGGTCGCGAGGGACTCACCGTCCCGGAGCGAGGGCACGGGGCTCTCCCGCCACAGCGCGGCCAGCATCTTGCGGTACGGCGAGTAGCGGTCGGTCGCCTGCTCGTACTCCAGGTGCCGGTAGCCGACCGCCGCCCGCTCCCGGATGATCGTGAGGCCGGTCGACTTCAGCACCGGGTCGTTCTCGATCAGCTGGGCCAGCCAGTCGTTGATGGCCGGGGTGGCCTCCATGTAGGCGGCCGAGAGCCCGCGCATGAAGCCCATGTTGATGACCGACAGTGCGGTCTTCACGTAGTGCCGGTGCGGGTTGCTGGTGTTGAAGAACGTGCGTATGGACTGCTGGGCCAGGTACTCGTCGTCGCCTTCGCCGAGACACACGAGGTGGCCCCGGGCCACCTCGGCGGCGAACGTGACGCTGAGCTTGTTCCACCACTGCCAGGGGTGGACCGGGATGAACAGATAGTCGGCGGGGTCGAGACCGCGGTCCGAGAGGGCGGCGCGGAAACGGTTCACCGTCGGTTCGCCCAGCTCCTCCCGCAGGAAGGACTCGTACTCGATCCCGGCGCCCGCCGTGAACGCGGCCCGCGAGCGGTGCGCGGCCAGCCACACCAGCCGGACCGGGCTCGCGGTCTCGGGCGCGTACGACAGGTATTCGTGGACGCCGAACCCGAGCCGCCCGTTGTTCGCGACGAAACACGGGTGGCCCTCGGTCATCCCGGTCTCGATCGCCTGGAAGTCGCTCGCCGCCAGCTCCGCGGAGGTGACACGGGGCTTGGTGAGCTTGTAGCAGGTGCCCGAGAGGGTGGAGGAGATCTCCTCCAGGTAGACCGGGAGGACCTCGTCGCTGAGCCCCAGGGCGTGCCGGAACTCGATGAAGAAGTCGAGCGCGGCCAGCGGCAGCTGCTCGCCGTCGCGGTGCCGGGTGATGGACTCGGCGTCGATCTGCCAGTGGTCGAGGGCCCGGCGCACGGCCGAGAACCGGTAGGAGGTCCGCCCGTCGTCGCTCCGGACGACGTAACTCCCGTCCTCCTCCTCGCGCTCCTCGGGCGTGAGCAGCCGCTCGTGGGCGAACTCGGCGAGCGCCTTGCGGATCAGCAGCCGGCCGGCGGTCTCCCAGCGCTCGGGGGACAGATGGGCCACGGTGTCGGCGAGGGTCATGCGGCCACCGCCTTCTCGAACTGCTCACGGGTGCAGAAGCTCAGCAGCGCCCGCTTCTCGGGCTTGTCGATCTCCCGCTCGGGCACGAACCCGACGGCGGCGTTCAGGGCGTGCACGGCCGTGTTCTGCACGTCGGGCTCGACGACCACCCGCCGGGTCGCCGGGTCGGCGAACAGGTGCTCCATGACGGCGGTGATGACGGCCCGGGTGAAGCCGTGCACGGGCCGTTCGGCGGGCGCGACCAGGAAGTGCATGCCGACGTCACCGGGCTGCGGCTCGTACAGCCCGACCAGCTCGCGGTGGGCCGGGTCGTACTTCTCCATCAGGAAGGCGGGCTTCCCGTCGTGCAGCCCGAGCAGCGCGTGGTGGTGCTCGTCGGCCGCGATCTCCATGTAGGCCCGCTCGACGTCCTCCAGCTTCGCGTCCTGCATCATCCAGAACATGGCCTTGGGCTGCGTGACCCAGCCGTGCAGCAGCTCGGCGTCCTTCAGCGGGTCGAGCGGGCGGATCGTGAAGGTCAGGGTCTTGCTGGTCATACGGAGAACTCCTGGAAAGCGATGGTCTTCTCGACCGGGTAATACTCCGTGCCGAGCAGCTCACGGATGATGTACGCGTTGCGGTAGGCACCCATGCCCAGGTCGGGGCTGGTGATGCTGTGGGCGTGGACACCGGCGTTCTGCAGGAAGACCCCGCGGCCGGTGACGTCGATGGCGTAGTTCCGTGCGACGTCGTAGTTGCCCTGGGAGTCGTAGCGCAGCCGGTCGCGGACGGGCTTCAGGAACTCGGGCTCGGCGTACTTGTAGCCGGTGGCCAGGACCAGGCCCTCGCTGGTCAGCTCGTAGTCCTTCTCCTGCTCCTCCTGGCGCAGGCCGAGGGTGTACGTGCCGTTCTCGTGCCGGGCCGTGGTGAGCGCGGAGTTGGTGAGCAGGCGGGTGGGGACCGGGCCCCCGAGGTTCTTCTGGTAGAGCAGGTCGAAGATCTCGTTGATCAGGTCGCCGTCGATGCCCTTGAACAGGCCCTTCTGCTGGGCCGTGAGCCGGTAGCGGGTGGCCTCCGGGAGCCCGTGGAAGTAGTCGACGTACTCCGGGCTGGTCATCTCCAGCGTGAGCTTCGTGTACTCGAGCGGGAAGAAGCGCGGCGAGCGGGTCACCCAGTTCAGCTGGTAGCCGTGGACGTCGATCTCGCTCAGCAGGTCGTAGTAGATCTCGGCCGCCGACTGGCCGCTGCCGACCAGCGTGATCGACTTCTTGCGCTGCAGCTCCGCCTTGTGCTCCAGGTAGCGGGAGTTGTGGATGAAGTCGCCGCCCAGGCCCTGGCAGGCGTCCGGGATGTGGGGCGGGGTGCCGGTGCCGAGGACCAGGTGGCGGGCGCGGTGGACGTCACCGGCCGCGGTGCGCACGACGTAGCGCTCGTCCTCGTACGTCACCTCGGTGACCGTCGAGCCGAAGCGGACACTGCTGAGCTTGTGCGCGGCCCAGCGGCAGTAGTCGTCGTACTCGACGCGCAGCGGGTAGAAGTTCTCGCGTATGTAGAACGAGTACAGTCTGCCCTTCTCCTTCAGGTAGTTGAGGAAGGAGTACGGCGAGGTCGGGTCGGCCAGGGTGACCAGGTCCGACATGAACGGGGTCTGCAGGTGGGCGCCGTCCAGGAACATGCCGGCGTGCCACTCGAAGTCGGGCTTGGACTCCAGGAAGACGCCGTCCAGCTCGGCGATCGGCTCGGTGAGGCAGGCCAGGCCGAGGTTGAAGGGGCCGAGCCCGATCCCCACGAAGTCGTAGGTCTTGCTGTGGGCTTCAGGACGCGCGGTCAAGAGACTCTCCCAGGTACTGCTCGGCATGGCCGGCGATCAGATCGAGGACGGCGGCGATGTCGGCCGTCGTGGTCTCGGGGTTGAGCAGGGTGAACTTCAGGTAGTGGCGGCCGGCCACCTTGGTGCCCGCGACCGCGGCCTCGCCGGAGGCGAACAGTGCCTTGCGGGCGTAGAGGTTGGCCCGGTCGATCGCGGCCGGGTCGGTGACGGCCGCCGGGATGTAGCGGAAGACGAGGGTGGACAGGGTGGGCTCGACGACGACGTCGTAGCGCGGGTCGGCCGCCAGCAGCCGCCAGCCCTCCCGGGCCAGGTCGCAGACCTCGTCGAAGAGCTGGCCGATGCCGTCGGCGCCCATCGTGCGCAGGGTCAGCCACAGCTTGAGGGCGTCGAAGCGGCGGGTGGTCTGGAGGGACTTGTCCACCTGGTTGGGAATACGTTCCTGCACCATGCGGCGCGGGTTGAGGTACTCCGCGTGGTAGGTGGCGTGCCGCAGGGTGGCCGCGTCCCGGACCAGCACGGCGGAGGAACTCACCGGCTGGAAGAAGGACTTGTGGTAGTCGACGGTGACGGAGTCGGCGCGCTCGATGCCGTCGATGCGGTCCCGGTACTTCACGGAGGCGAGCAGCCCGCAGCCGTAGGCCGCGTCCACGTGCATCCACACGCCGTACTGGGCGCACAGTTCGGCGATCTCCGGCAGCGGGTCGATGGAGCCGAAGTCGGTGGTGCCGGCGGTGGCGACGACGGCCATGGGGACGAGGCCGTCCTGCTCGCAGCGCTCCAGTTCGTGGGCGAGGGCGACGGTCTGCATCCGCTTGTCGTGGTCGACGGGGATGGTGACGACGGCGTCCTGGCCGAGGCCGAGCAGTTTCGCGGACTTCTTGACGCTGAAGTGGCTGACGTCGGAGGCGAAGATGCGCAGTCGTGCCAGGTCGTCGCTCTTGGCCTCCTCCCTCGCCAGCAGCAGCGCCTGGAGGTTGGACTGGCTGCCGCCGGAGGTGAACACGCCGTCGGCGGCCGGGCCGAGGCCGATGCGGGCGGCCGTCCAGTCGACGAGTTTGCGCTCGATGAGGGTGCCGCCGGCGGACTGGTCCCAGGTGTCCAGGGAGGAGTTGACCGCGCCGAGCACGGCCTCGCCGAGCACCGCCGGGATGACGACGGGGCAGTTGAGGTGGGCGAGGTAGCGGGGGTGGTGGAAGTAGACCGCGTCCCGCAGATACACGTCCTCCAGCTCGTCCAGGACGGCGGTGGTGTCGCCCAGCGGGCGGTCGAGGTCGATCGCGTCGATGCGGGGAGCGAGGGCGTCCACGGTGACGCCGGTGAACGGACGGTCGGTGGTGGCGAGTTTGGCCGCCACCCGCTCGACTCCTTCGGTCACGGAGCGGCGGTACTGCTCCGCTGTGAGGCCATTGAGCAGGTGCGAGCGCATGTGGGGGTCCTCCGAGGGGACGGTCCGTGCGGGGATCAACTTAGGTAAGCCTAACCTAAGTTTCACGATGCGGGGCATACCTCTCCGGTGACCGGTGTCACGTCACGAAAGGTTACTCGGCGGCGCGGAGTTGTTCCTCCGTCATCCCCTGCCGCCAGTAGCCGACAAAGGTGACGCGCCGTCGGTCCACCCCGCGCTCGGAGACGAAGTGCCGCCGCAGCACCTTGACTTGGCCGGACTCGCCCGCGATCCACACGTACGCCCCCTCGGGGCCGGGCAGTTGGGCCGCCCGCACGGCGTCGACGGCCATGGGGGGCCCGTCGTGCCGTACGAGCCACGTGATCTCCGCGTCCGCGTCGGTGCGCACGTCCTGGATGTCACCGGCGTGCGGGACCTCCAGCCAGGCCCGGACCCGGGTGCCGGCCGGGAGGGACTCGAGGATCGCGGTCGCGGCGGGTACGGCGGTCTCGTCGCCGCACAGCACGACGTGCCCGGTGTCCTCGGGCGGGCGGAAGCGGATCGCGCGGTTGTCGGCGATGGCCGGCCCCAGCAGCAGCACCCGGTCACCGACGCCGGCCCGCGCGGCCCAGCGGGAGGCCGGGCCGGCGGGGGAGGGGGCGCCGGGCTCGATGCCGTGCAGAGCGAAGTCGATGTCGATCTCGGCCGTGTGCCCCGAGGCGTCCCGCCGCAGGGCGCGCAGCGTGTACGAGCGCATCACCGCCCGTACCTCGTCCGGCAGTTCCCGCCAGCCCTGCCACCAGCCGTCGCCCAGCTCCAGCGGGACGACCGGCTCGGGCTGGCCCGGGTGCGGCAGGAACAGCGACAGGGACTGGTCCCGGCCGTGCGAGTGGAAGGCGTGCAGATCGGGGCCGGCGAAACCGACCCGGACCAGAGACGGGCCGAGCCGCCTCGTCCGTACGACCTGAAGAGAGAAGAAACGGAACGGGGCGGCCACGGCCGTCGTCATGTGGGCTCCTGATTCAGGTGGGGGAGTTCAGCGGAGCTCAGGGGCACGGCGAACTGCGCGACCAGCCACACACGGCCCGCAGTTCGCCCACGAGGCAGACCGCCCCTTCGCACGGGCGCCTAGCGCACCTTCTTGGCCTTCTCCAGGGCCTCGGCCAGAGTGGTGAGCAGCGGCACGCACTTGTCGTAGGACAGGATCGGTTCCGGGGAGCGGGAGATGACCTGGCCGGCCTTCACCGCGGCGAGCTTCTTCCAGGTCGGCTTGGTGATGTCGGCCGGCTGGATCGCCGAGGACCGGTCGTCCAGCATGATGATGTCGGCCTTGTACTTGTCGACGTTCTCCCAGCTCAGCGACTCGTACCAGCCGCCACCCTGCTTCTTGGCGCTCTCCGGCGGCTCGACGAAGTTCACGCCGAGAGCCTTGAAGTACTCCAGGTCGATGGAGAGGTTGGTGCCGGAGACATAGAACAGCTCGTCGCTCGCGCTGCCCGCCAGCACCTTGATGTCCGGCTTGGCCTTGGCGGCGGCGCGCAGCCGGGCCGCGGCGTCCTCGAAGCGCTTCTTGGCGTCGGTGACCTTGGCGGCCTTCATGTCCGCGCCCAGCGACTCGGCGAGGTTCCACATGCGCTGCAGCGGCTGGGTGAGCTGGCGGTCGTAGACCGAGATGCCGACGCTCGGGGCGAGCTGGGTGATCTTCTTCTTGGACTCCTCCGGGACGTACCAGAGGGTGCCGGCGTCGTCGAACATGGTGCTGATGAGCACGTCCGGCGCGAGGGACGCGTACTTCTCGATGTTGAACTGGCCCCAGGCGTTGCCCAGGATCGTCACCTTGCTGATGTCCATGTCGCCGGCCTGGACATCGGCCTTGCCGCCCGCGGCCTTCGTGGGACCGAAGACGCCCTTGACCTGGATGCCGTAGTCGTACAGCGCGGCACCGACGCCGGTGAACGCGACGATGTTCGCCGGGGTCTTGTCCAGCTTCACAGCCGTGCCGCGGTCGTCCTTGAAGGACCAGGGGCCGGACTTGCCGTTCTTGGCCGCTGCGCCGGAGCCGCTGTCGTTGCCCTTGTCGTCCCCGCAGGCGGCGAGCGCGGCACCGAGTCCGAGGGCGCCGCCCGCGGCGAGCAGGCCGCGGCGAGTGAGATGGGTGGCACGGGCTTGGGACATGGGTATGACTGCTTTCGAACGGGGCGGAGCGCCCGCCGGACAAGTTCGAAGGTAGGTTAGCCTAACCTCAGATGATGTCCAGAGGGTGGCGGTGCGTCCCGGCCGGTGAGCCAACGCACCGGCGCCTGCTGCCCGGTGTCGTCGGCACCCGGACGTCGGCCGACGGCGAGAACTGTCGTTCGCCGCCGACCACACCTCACGTCCCGGGGCCTCGGCTCGAGGAAAGCCTCAGCCGACCAGTCCCAGCTCCCGTGCGATCAGCATGCGCTGGACCTCGCTCGTGCCCTCGCCGATCTCCAGGATCTTGGAGTCCCGCCACATCCGCGCCACCGGGTACTCGTTCATGAAGCCGTAGCCGCCATGGATCTGGGTGGCGTCGCGGGCGTTGTCCACGGCGACCGTGGAGGAGTGCAGCTTGGCCAGGGCCGCCTCCTTCTTGAACGGCTCACCGGCCACCAGACGGGAGGCCGCGTCACGCCAGGCCAGCCGGGCCGTGTGCGCCTTCATCTCCATGTCGGCGATCTTGAACTGGATGGCCTGGTTGGCGCCGATCGGCCGGCCGAAGGCGTGCCGTTCCCTGGCGTACTTCACCGACTCGTCGACACAGCCCTGGGCCAGACCCGTCGCGAGCGCCGCGATCGCGATCCGGCCCTCGTCCAGGATGCGCAGGAACTGGGCATAACCCCGGCCCTCCTCGCCCAGCAGATTCGCGGCCGGGACCCGGACGTCCTGGAAGGACAGTTCGCGGGTGTCGGAGGCGTTCCAGCCCACCTTCGAATACGGCGCCGCCACCGTGAAACCCGGCGTGCCCGACGGCACGATGATCGAGGAGATCTGCGGCTTGCCGTCCGGTGTACGGCCGGTCACCGCGGTGACCGTGACCAGGCCCGTGATGTCGGTACCGGAGTTGGTGATGAAGCACTTCGTGCCGTTGATCACCCATTCGTCGGTGTCCGGATCCAGACGAGCCGTGGTGCGGGTCGCGCCGGCGTCGCTGCCGCCGTCCGGCTCGGTCAGGCCGAACGCACCCAACATCTCACCCGCACACAAACGCGGCAGCCACTCACGCTTCTGCTCCGGCGTGCCGAACAGGTGGAGCGGCATGGCACCCAGGGAGACGCCCGCCTCCAGGGTGATGGCCACCGAGGAGTCGACCCGGGCCAGTTCCTCCAGGGCGATGCCGAGGGCCAGGTAGTCGCCGCCCATGCCGCCGTACTCCTCCGGGAACGGCAGTCCGAACAGGCCCATACGGCCCATCTCACGCACGATCTCGTACGGGAACTCGTGCCGCTCATAGAAGTCGCCGATCTTCGGCGCCACCACGTCATGCGCGAACTCCTCCACCGTACGGCGGAGTTCCTCCAGCTCAGGGCTGAGACGATGGTCCATGCTGATCACTGATCCTTGTGGGAAAGAGCGCGGACGGTACGGGACGGGCTGGGCCGGCCCAGATGGGCGGCCATCCACACGCTGGTGGCGGTCAGACGGCCGAGGTCGACCCCGGTCTCGATGCCGAGTCCGTGCAGCATCCAGACGAGGTCTTCGGTGGCGAGGTTGCCGGTGGCGGACTTGGCGTACGGGCATCCGCCGAGGCCCCCGGCGGATGCGTCGATCGTGGTCACGCCGTGTTCCAGGGCCGCGTAGGTGTTGGCGAGCGCCTGGCCGTAGGTGTCGTGGAAGTGCACGCCGATCGTGTTCGTCGGCACGCCCTCCTCGTTGAGCAGGGAGAGCAACTCCAGGACATGGCCCGGGGTGGCGACCCCGATGGTGTCGCCGAGGCTCAGCTCGTCGCAGCCCATGTCGCGCAGGGCCGTGCAGACCCGGGCCACCTGGTGCAGCGGGACCGCGCCCTCCCAGGGGTCGCCGAAGCACATCGAGACATAGCCGCGCACGTGCATCCCCGCGTCCTTGGCGCGGCGCACCACCGGCTCGAACACGGCCAGCGACTCGTCCACCGTGCGGTTGAGGTTGGCCTTCGCGAAGGACTCGGTGGCACTGGCGAACACCGCGACGCGGCCCGCGCCCAGGGCCAGTGCCCGGTCCAGGCCGCGCTGGTTGGGCACCAGCACGGGCAGGTCGACAGCGAGGTCGCTGACCTGTGGGAACAGCTGCTCGGCGTCCGCGAGTTGAGGTACCCACTCGGGGCGGACGAAGCTCGTCGCCTCGATCGTCGTCAGGCCCGCGCCGGCCAGCCGGCGGATGAACTCGGCCTTCACCGGCGTCGGTACGGCCATCTTCTCGTTCTGCAGCCCGTCCCGCGCTCCGACCTCGTGGATCCGCACCCGCGCGGGCAGGTCCTGGGCCGGTACGACCATGGGCAGTCCCTCGGCGGTCACCGTGCCACCTCCTCGTGCGGGGCGATGACGGCCAGCACCTGGTCCATGGCGACCGTGGTGCCGGGTGTCACGTCCAGTTCGGCGACCGTGCCGGCGTGCGGGGCGGAGATGACGTGCTCCATCTTCATCGCCTCGACCACCAGCAGGCTCTGGCCCGCGACCACCTCGTCGCCCACGGCCACCTTCACGACGGTCACCGTGCCGGGCATGGGCGCGGTCAGCGAGTCGGCACCCGCGTGCGCGGACCGGGTGAGGGAGGCGGCGACCGGGTCGTGGTCGCGCAGGTGCCAGGCGTCGCCGTCACGGCCGAGCCAGCTGCCGTCCGGCAGGGCGGCGAAGCTGTGGGAGACACCGTCCAGCCGGAAGGTGAAGCGGCCCGCGGCGCCGGGACGCGGGACCACGTCCCCGGACCCCCGCAGCGGCTCGTCCGCGCCGGGGAGCAGCAGCTCGGTCCCTCCGTCCGGCGTGCTGCGCACACGCACGGTCACCGGCTCGTGGCCCGGCATCTGCAGGTGGTGCGGTGTCCAGGCCCGCGCGCCGCCCAGCCGCCAGCCGTCGCCGGCGGCGAACGGGTTCGCCCAGCCGGAGCCGTCGGCGGGCGCGAGCGCGCCCTGGCGCAGCAGCGCCGCCGCCGCGTGGACCTCCGCGGGCACGCCGTCCGGGACGAGCCCGTCCACCTCGCGCTCGACCAGTCCCGTGTCCAGCTCTCCGGCCACCACCGCCGGATGGCCCAGCAGCCGCCGCAGGAACCCGGCGTTGGTCTGCACGCCCAGCGTGACCGTCTCGGCGAGGGCCGCCCGGAGCTTGCGCAGGGCGGTCTCGCGGTCGGGGCCGTAGGCGATCACCTTGGACAGCATCGGGTCGTACAGGCTGCCGACCTCGGTGCCCTCACTCAGCCCCGAGTCCGTGCGGATGCCGTTGCCCTGCGGCTCGTTCAGCCGCAGCACCGTGCCGCCGGACGGGAGGAACCCGCGCGCCGGGTCCTCGGCACAGATCCGGGCCTCGACCGCGTGCCCGGTCAGCGTCACGTCCTGCTGCCCGAACCCGAGCCGCTCCCCGGCCGCCACCCGCAGCTGCCACTCCACCAGGTCGAGGCCGGTGACCAGTTCCGTGACCGGGTGCTCCACCTGGAGGCGGGTGTTCATCTCCATGAAGTAGTACGAGGAGGGATCGCCGCCCGGCACGATGAACTCCACCGTGCCCGCGCCCCGGTACCCGCATGAGCGGGCCGCCTGCACGGCCGCCTCGCCCATCGCGGCCCGGGTCTCCTCGTCGAGGAGCACGCTCGGCGCCTCCTCGATGATCTTCTGGTGCCGCCGCTGGAGCGAGCACTCGCGCTCGCCGAGGTGCACCACGTTCCCGTGGCCGTCGGCCAGCACCTGGATCTCGATGTGCCGGGGACGGTCGATCCACCGCTCCACCAGCAGCGTGTCGTCACCGAAGGAGGCGCGGGCCTCGCGGCGGGCGGCGGCGATCTCGTCGGCCAGCTTCTCGGCGTCCCGGACCAGCCGCATGCCCTTGCCGCCACCGCCGGCGGACGGCTTCAGCAGCACGGGCGTCCCGATCTCGCGGGCCGCCTCGGCGAGCTGGGCGTCGGTCAGCCCGCTGCCGCTCGACCCGGGCACCACCGGCACCCCGGCCGCCTTCACCGTCTTCTTGGCGCGGATCTTGTCGCCCATGAGCGCGATCGCGTCCGCCGACGGGCCGATGAAGACCAGCCCCGCCTCCTCGCACGCGCGGGCGAAGCCCGCGTTCTCGGCGAGGAAGCCGTACCCCGGATGCACTGCCTGGGCGCCGGTGCGGGCGGCGGCATCGAGCAGCCGCTCCACCGACAGATAGCTCTCGGCGGCCGGCGCAGGGCCGATCCGGACCGCGGTGTCGGCCTCCCGGACGTGCCGCGCGTCGGCGTCGGCGTCGGAGAAGACCGCCACCGAGCGAACGCCCAGCGAGCGGAGCGTACGGATGACGCGTACGGCGATCTCGCCCCGGTTGGCGACCAGCACTGTGTCGAACACGGTTCCCCTCCTCACATCCGGAAGACGCCGAACTGGGGATCTCCCAGGGGCGCGTTGGCGCAGGCGGTCAGGGCGAGGCCCAGCACCTGGCGGGTGTCCAGCGGGTCGATGACGCCGTCGTCCCAGAGCCGGGCGGTGGCGTAGTAGGCGTTGCCCTGGCGCTCGTACTGTGCGCGGATGGGCGCCTTGAAGGCGTCCTCGTCCTCGGCGGCCCACTCCTCGCCGTGTGCCTCCAGCTGGTCGCGCTTGACCGTGGCGAGGACGCTGGCGGCCTGCTCGCCGCCCATGACGGAGATCTTGGCGTTGGGCCACATCCACAGGAAGCGGGGGGAGTAGGCCCGGCCGCACATCGAGTAGTTGCCCGCGCCGTAGGAGCCGCCGACGACGACGGTCAGCTTCGGCACGCGCGTGCAGGCCACCGCCGTCACCATCTTGGCGCCGTGCTTGGCGATGCCGCCGGCCTCGTAGTCCTTGCCGACCATGAAGCCGGAGATGTTCTGCAGGAACACGAGCGGGATGCCGCGCTGGTCGCACAGCTCGATGAAGTGGGCGCCCTTCTGGGCGGACTCGGAGAACAGGATGCCGTTGTTGGCGACGATCCCGACCGGGTGGCCGTGGATCCGGGCGAAGCCGGTGACCAGGGTCTGCCCGAACTCGGCCTTGAACTCGGCGAACCGCGAGCCGTCGACCACGCGGGCGATGATCTCCCGTACGTCGTAGGGGGTACGGGAGTCGACCGGGACGGCGCCGTACAGCCCGTACGGGTCCGCCTTCGGCTCGGCGGCCGGCCGGACCTCCCAGGGGAGAGCCTGCCGGGCGGGGAGCGTGGCGACGATGTTCCGGACGATCCGCAGGGCGTGCGCGTCGTCCTCGGCGAGGTGGTCGGTGACCCCGGAGATCCGGGAGTGCACCTCGCCGCCGCCCAGCTCCTCGGCGGTGACGACCTCGCCGGTGGCGGCCTTCACCAGGGGCGGCCCGCCCAGGAAGATCGTGCCCTGATTGCGGACGATCACGGCCTCGTCGCTCATCGCCGGGACGTACGCGCCACCGGCCGTGCACGAGCCGAGGACGGCCGCGATCTGCGGGATCCCGGCGCCGGACATCCTGGCCTGGTTGTAGAAGATGCGCCCGAAGTGCTCCCGGTCCGGGAAGACCTCGTCCTGCATCGGCAGGAAGGCGCCGCCCGAGTCCACGAGATAGACGCACGGCAGCCGGTTGTCGAGGGCCACCTCCTGCGCGCGCAGGTGCTTCTTCACGGTCATCGGGTAGTAGGTGCCGCCCTTGACCGTGGCGTCGTTGGCGACGATCACGCACTCGCGCCCGCTCACCCGGCCGATCCCGGCGATCACGCCGGCGGCCGGGGCCTGCCCCTCGTACATCCCGTCGGCCGCGAGGGGCGCCAGCTCAAGGAACGGCGACCCGGGGTCGAGCAGCGTGTCCACCCTGTCCCTCGGCAGCAGCTTTCCACGCGCGGTGTGCCGGGTCCGCGCCTTCTCGCCGCCGCCGAGCGCCGCCGCGGCCAGCTTGCCGCGCAGCTCCTCGACGAGCGCGAGATGGGCCTGTTCATTGGCCCGCCAGGCCTCCGACGCGGGATCTGCCGCGCTCGTCAGCTCCGGTGCCTCGTGCATCCTGCGGTCCCCTCACACGGTGATCGAACCTGTTAATGAGCGTTAACCATTTCCATCAGGTTAACGACCGCTAACCTCGCTGTCTAGAATTGCCTGCATGGTCACCAGAACCGACGCCACCACCCGCCGCGAGCAGATCCTCAAGGAGGCCGCCAGGCTCTTCGCCGAACGCGGTTTCCACGGTGTCGGGGTCGACGAGATAGGTGCCGCGGTCGGCATCAGCGGTCCCGGGCTCTACCGGCACTTCCCGGGCAAGGACGCGATGCTCGCCGAACTGCTGGTGGGGATCAGCGGCCAGCTGCTGACCGGGGCGAAGCGGCGCCTGGCGGAGGCCGACGGGGTGCCCGTGGCCCGCGTCCTCGACTCCCTCATCGAGGGCCACATCGACTTCGCGCTGGACGACCGTCCGCTGATCACCCTGCACGACCGCGAGCTGGACCGCCTGCGCGACAGCGACCGCAAGCTGGTCCGCCAACTGCAGCGGCAGTACGTCGAGCTGTGGGTGGAGGTGGTCCGCGGGGTGTACCCCGACCTGACCGAGCCGGCCGCCCGCTCGGCGGTCCACTCGGTCTTCGGCCTGCTGAACTCCACCCCTCATCTGGGCCGCGCGGGCACGCTCCCCGGCCGGGGGACCACGGCCGCACTGCTGCACCGGATGGCGCGGGGGGCGTTCGCGGCGGCGGGCGAGCGGTGACGCGCCCCGGCGGCCGGCCGCTCACCCGCACCCAGGGGTGAGCGACCAGTTCCCCGGCCGCCCGGCCCCGGGTGTCGCCCCGGGTGGGGAAGCTCACCCTGGACGCCTGCCGTACTCGTCGGTATCTTCGGATGAGCAAGCGCTTAGACATGCCGAGGTACGTGGAGGTGGCGGCGTGCGCCGTACGGTGTTCAACGAGGATCACGAGGCGTTCCGGGAGACCCTTCGCGCCTTCATCGAGGCCGAGGTCGTTCCGGTCTACGACGAGTGGTTCGCCGCCGGCCAGGCGCCGCGCGACTTCTACTACAAGCTCGGTGAGCTGGGCATCTTCGGCATCAACGTGCCCGAGGAGTTCGGCGGCGCGGGCATGGACAGCCACAAGTTCGAGGCCGTCCTCTACGAGGAGACCGCCCGCGCGGGCGTCCAGTTCGGCGGTTCCGGCGTGCACGTGCTGCTCGCCCTGCCGTACATCAAGATGCTCGCCACCGACGAGCAGAAGAAGCGCTACCTGCCGAACTTCGTCACCGGCGAGGAGATGTGGGCCATCGCGATGACGGAGCCGGGCACCGGCTCCGACCTCGCGGGCATGAAGTCCACCGCCAAGCTCTCCGAGGACGGCACGCACTACGTCCTCAACGGCGCCAAGACCTTCATCACCGGCGGTGTCCACGCCGACCGCGTGATCGTCTGCGCCCGCACCGCCGCGCCGACCGCCGAGGACCGCCGCCACGGCATCTCCCTGTTCGCCGTGGACACCAAGTCCGAGGGCTACTCCGTCGGCCGCAAGCTCGACAAGCTCGGCCTGAAGACCTCCGACACCGCCGAGCTGGCCTTCGTCGACGTCAAGGTCCCGGTCGAGGACCTGCTCGGCGAGGAGAACAAGGGCTTCTACTACCTCGGCCACAACCTGGCCTCCGAGCGCTGGGGCATCGCCTTCGGCGCCTACGCGCAGGCCAAGGCCGCCGTCCGGTTCGCCAAGCAGTACGTGCAGGAGCGCACCGTCTTCGGCAAGCCGGTCGCCCACTTCCAGAACACCAAGTTCGAGCTGGCCGCCTGCCAGGCCGAGGTGGACGCCGCCGAGGCCGTCGCCGACCGCGCCACGGAGGCCCTGGACGCCGGCGAGCTGACCCCCGCGGAGGCCGCCTCCGCCAAGCTCTTCTGCACCGAGGTCGCCCACCGCGTCATCGACCGCTGCCTCCAGCTGCACGGCGGCTACGGCTACATGAACGAGTACCCGATCGCCCGCCTGTACGCGGACAACCGCGTCAACCGCATCTACGGCGGCACCAGCGAGATCATGAAGTCGATCATCGCCAAGGACATGGGTCTGTAAGGTCCCCGCAATCACTGGCCGGTACAACTGACGCCATGAGCCAGGCACTCCAGGATCTCCTCGATCTGCTTGACCTCGAGCAGATCGAGGAGAACATCTTCCGCGGCCGGTCCCGCTCCGCCGTCGTACCCCGCGTCTTCGGCGGGCAGGTCGCGGCGCAGGCGCTGGTCGCCGCCGGGCGGACGGTCCCCGCGGACCGGCCCGCTCACTCCTTGCACGCGTACTTCCTGCGCCCGGGCGACCCCGGAGCACCGATCGTGTACACCGTGGACCGCATCCGCGACGGACGGTCCTTCACCACCCGCCGGGTGGTCGCCGTCCAGCACGGCAAGCCGATCTTCCACCTCTCGGCGTCCTTCCAGACGTACGAGGAGGGCCTGGAGCACCAGGCACCGATGCCCGCCTCGCCCGACCCGGCGACCCTGCCCACCTCCCAGGAGCGGCTGCGCGGCTACGGCCACCTCGCGCCCGAGGTCGTCGAGAAGTTCCTGGAGGCCCGCGAGGCGATCGACCTCAGGTATGTGGACGAGCCGCCGTACGGGCAGTACGGCGAGCCGCGCGAGCCGCACTCCCAGGTGTGGTTCCGCACCAACGGCAAACTCGACGACGACCCCTTGCTGCACGTCGTCCTCGCCACCTACGTCTCCGACATGACCCTGCTCGACTCGGTGCTGCTCGCGCACGGGCGCGGCGGCTGGGCCGTGGGGGATGTCGTGGGCGCGTCCCTGGACCACGCGATGTGGTTCCACCGGCCCTTCCGCGCCGACGAATGGCTGCTGTACGACCAGGAGTCGCCGTCCGCGCACGGCGGCCGTGGCCTCGGTCAAGCCCGTATCTACACCCAGGACGGGCGGCTCGCCATCACGGTCATCCAGGAGGGTGTCGTCCGCGTCCCGAGGTGACTGTGACAGGGGGGACGCTCAAGATGACGAGTGGCGCAAGCGGGTCTAGGCTCTTTGAGTGAAAGCCGCAGCGAACGGCATGCCCCATACACGGGTTTTCCGGACCCCGGGATCCCCGGCTGCAGTACCCGTGCTTCGATCACGCGCGCGGGTGGGCTGCGGGGGTTATCGGTGAATGCGCCGCTTCGTTCAATCCTGCTGCGGGACACCTGAAGACCGCGCCGCATCTCCCCTTATCGCCGCGGCGACGGCCATCCACCTCGCACCTCCTCCGGGAGTCGCGAGAGACGATGGAGATGGAAGGTATTCCCATGCGATCACAGCGCACGAGGCGCCTTGTCGCGTTGTCCGCCTCCGGCCTGCTGCTGGCCGGCGGAGCCGCGATCGGCACATCCGGAACAGCCTTTGCGTCCGGGCACAGCGACCACAGTTCCTACAGCTCGGACTGGGGCGACCACAGCGACCACAGCTCGTGGGACGACGACGACGATGACGACGACTACGGCTGGGGCGGCGGCTACGACGACGATGACGACGACGGCGGCTACGGTGGCGACCACGACGGTGGCTACGGTGGCGACCACGGCGGCGGTGGCGACCACGGTGGCGGTGGCGACCACGGTGGCGGTGGCGACCACGGCGGTGGCGGCGGTCACGGCGGCGGTGGCGGTCACGGAGGTGGCGGTCACTGACCCGACCACGAACTGAGCACGGTCTGCGGCCCCGCCGACGGAGCCGCAGACCGCGCCTGTCGCCGCGTCAGGCCAGGTCCGCCGCGGCGAGCAGATACGCCGTCATCGGGTCGTAGTAACGGGGGCTGACCACATGGTCGTCGAGCGGGACGACCACCTGCACGGTGCCCTCCGCCTCCGCGAGGAACAGCGCCGGGTCGTTGCAGTCCGCGTACCCGACCGAGTCCAGTCCGTGCTGTCCCGCGTACCCGGCCCAGCCGTGGTCGGCGACCACCAGGTCGGGCAGCGGACGCCCCTCGCGCTCAAGTCCGGCGAGAATGGCCCGCATCGGCTCTCCGGAGTGGGTGTGCCACAGCGTCGCCCCGTGCTCCAGCACGGCCACGTCCGCGAACTGCATGACGTACCCCTCGTCCGTCTGCAGCCCGTCCGGGATGACGACGATCTCGCAGCCGGCGGCGCGCAGCGCGGCGGCCGTGGCCCGGTGCACGTCCAGCAGGCCGCCCGGGTGGCCGGTCGCGAACAGCACCCGCTGGCGCCCCTCGGCCGCCTTGCGCAGCCGTGCCGCCATGCGGTCGAGCGCGTCCACGGTCAGTTCGGGGTCGATGGTGTCCTGCCCGTACCGGTACTCGGGGTCGTCGTTGACGCCCACCCGTTCGGCCATGACGGCGAGCACGTCCTGTTCGTCCGTCCAGCGGTCGCCCAGCTCCAGGCCGAACCAGAAACTGCGGACACCGTTGGCGAGCTGGCGGTAGTGGGAGAGGTTGTTCTCGCGGGGCGTGGCGACGTCCCCCGCGATACGGGTCCTCACCAGGTGGTCGACGAGCTGTGCGCGGCTGGGTGTCCCGGATATCGGCATGCCTCCCATTGTGAGGCAGCGCGCCGCGGGCGTCCTCGGCATATCGCCCCCTGGGACGGGTGTCACTCGCCCCCGCGGTCGGCCCTGCGCAGCGCGAACCACAACTCCATGCGCACGTCGGGGTCGTCCAGGTCGGCCGCCAACAGGGCGGCGCAGCGGGCGATCCGCTGCCGCACGGTGTTGCGGTGCACGCCCAGCGCCACCGCGGTGCGGTCCCAACTGCCGTGCAGCGACAGCCAGGTGCGCAGGGTCTCGGCGAGCGCGGTCTGCCCCGCCAGCGGCGCGAGCAGCGCGCGGGCGTGCGACTCGGCGTCCGCACCGGCCACCAGGTCCTCCAGCGCGGGCCGGGCCGCGTGCCGGACCAGCGGGGTGCGGGTGGCGCGGGCGCGGGCGAGGGCACGGGCCGCCTGGGTGTCGCCGGCCGGCCAGTCGTGCGGCTCCACCGCGGCGCTCACCCCGAGCGTCCAGCCGGGCTGCGGCTCCGGTTCGCGCCCGGCCGGCACCAGCACCCGTACGACGTCACGGTCGAGGTCGACCAGCGGTGATCCCAGGGCGGCGCCGAGGGCGGAGGCGGCGACGGCGTCCTGGGGGTCACCCCTGCCGGAGCGCGACAGGGCCCTGCTCTCCGGCCGCGCGTGCACGACGAGCCACTGTCCGCCGGAGCCGAGCAGGGGAGCCACCTGTGCGGGCGGGGCGCCCAGCAGCAGCCGTACCAGGGCGGAGGAGAGGGCCGCGCCGGTGCCGCCGCGGTGCTCGCCGGTCAGCAGGGACAGCAGTACGGCGGCGACGGAGGCGATGGTGTGGTCGCCGGGCTCGCGCCGGGACGTGGCCACGCCGAGCACCAGGCCTTCGCCGGCGCCGAGCGCGTAGACGGCGAGGTGGGTGGAGCCGAGGGTGTCGGTGGCGGACGTGGGCAGCGGGCGGGGGGCCGGCGCAGGACCGCCGCCCCCCGTGTGGTCCGTGGCCTTCGCCGTACCGGCCGCCGTCCTGGCCGCCGGCCTGACCACCGCGGTCAGCGCCGCCAGCGCCGCGCGCGCCCCGTCCGCCGGCTCGCGGCCCGCCGCGACGATCTCGGTCCCGTCGGGGCCGTGCAGCGACGCATGGCCGCCCAGCCGCTGGGCCAGCCGGTGCAGCACCGACGGCACCGGGTCGGGACGGGAGGCCGCGGCGGCGAGGCTCTGCTGGGCCTCCGTGACACGGCGCAGCTCGGCCAGGCGGGCCTGGGCCATCAGCTGCCACACCGCGCGGGCCACCCCGGAGAACGTGGTCTGCGGCGGGACCTCCAGCAGGGGCAGACCGTGCCTGTCGCAGGCGGCGACCAGGGCGTCCGGGACCGTGTCGTGCACCGGCGCCAGGCCGAAGCCGAGGGCGGCGCCACCCGCCGCCACGATCCGGGAGACGTAGCCGTCGAAATAGTCCCCCAGGCTCTCGGCTTCGCCCGGGCCGGGGGAACCCCCGTCCGGTCCGGCCGCCTCAGGGACGTGCACCCCGGCGCTCAGCAGCAGCTCGCCGCCGAGCAGATACGGATAGGGGTCGGCCATCTCCGAGGTGTGCGCCCAGTGGATCACGATGCCGGGATCCGAGGGCCCCGCGATCTGGCGCAGGGCGAGATCCTCCCGTGCCAGCAGGGCCGACAGCGGGACGGGTGGGGTCGGTGGGACTGCTGGGGTGATCGTTTCCGGCATGGTGTGCGTTTCCTCCATTCCACCCCGTCCATATGGATGAAACGTACACTTCGCAGTCGCTTTCCGGCCACTTAGTGTCAAGTCCAGACCGGCGCCCGCGGGTACGGGCGGATGTCCCTGCGATCAGGTGCCGGCACACCCCACGTCTCTGCACGACACGCCACCGGGAATGTGCGCGAAGGAGGGCCCCACATGGCCGTCGACTACACAGTGATCGTCGTCTATCTCGCCGGCATGCTGGCCATGGGCTGGTGGGGCATGCGCCGCGCCAAGTCCAAGAGCGAGTTCCTGGTCGCCGGGCGCCGCCTCGGCCCCGCCATGTACTCCGGCACCATGGCCGCCATCGTCCTCGGCGGCGCCTCCACCATCGGCGGCGTCGGCCTCGGCTACCAGTACGGCCTCTCCGGCGCCTGGATGGTCTTCACCATCGGCCTCGGCCTGCTGGCCCTCTCGGTCTTCTTCTCGGCGCGCATCGCCCGGCTGAAGGTCTACACGGTCTCCGAGATGCTCGACCTGCGCTACGGCGGCCGGGCGGGCGTGATCTCCGGCGTGGTCATGTGGGCGTACACCCTCATGCTCGCCGTCACCTCGACCATCGCCTACGCCACGATCTTCGACGTGCTCTTCGACATGAACCGCACCGTCGCGATCATCCTCGGCGGCTCGATCGTCGTCGCGTACTCGACCCTCGGCGGGATGTGGTCCATCACGCTCACCGACATGGTCCAGTTCGTCGTCAAGACCATCGGCGTGCTGCTCCTGCTCCTGCCGATCGCGGTCGTCAAGGCGGGCGGCTTCTCCGAGATGAAGGCCAAGCTGCCCACCGAGTACTTCGACCCGCTGGGCATCGGCGGCGAGACGATCTTCACCTACGTCCTGATCTACACGTTCGGCATGCTGATCGGCCAGGACATCTGGCAGCGCGTGTTCACCGCCCGCAGCGACAAGACCGCCAAGTGGGGCGGCACGGTGGCCGGAACCTACTGTCTGGTCTACGCCCTCGCCGGCGCGGTGATCGGCACGGCCGCCAAGGTGCTCTACCCCAAGCTGGGCAGCCCGGACGACGCCTTCGCGACCATCGTCAAGGACGAACTGCCCATCGGCGTGCGCGGCCTGGTGCTGGCCGCCGCCCTGGCCGCCGTGATGTCCACCTCCTCCGGCGCCCTGATCGCCTGCGCCACCGTCGCCAACAACGACATCTGGTCCCGGCTGCGGGGTGCGGTGCGGCCCTCCGGCGAGGAGCACGACGAGGTCAAGGGCAACCGCGTCTTCATCCTGATCATGGGTGTGGGAGTGATCGGCACCGCCATCGCGCTCAACAACGTGGTCGAGGCCCTCACCGTGGCCTACAACCTCCTCGTCGGCGGCCTGCTCGTCCCGATCCTCGGCGGCCTGTTGTGGAAGCGGGGCACCGTGCAGGGCGCGCTGGCCTCGGTGATCGTCGGTGGCCTCGCCGTGATCGGTCTGATGGCCGGCTACGGCATCCTCGCCAACGAGCCCGTGTACTACGGCCTGCTGGCCTCCCTCGCCGTCTACATCGCCGTCTCCCTGGCGACCAGGCCCACCGACGAGACCGTCCTCGCCACCTGGCGCGAACGCCTCGCCGGACAGTCCCCCGAACTCGCGTCCGAACCGGTCCCGGCTCACCAGTAGAGTCGTATGGAAAGCAGTGCATGCGCGACGTAGCGCAAGAAAGAAGGCATTTCACAATGAGCAGCAACGAGACGCCCCGCGGCCCCGTCGACTCCTCCCGCATCCCGCGGTACGCCGGACCCGCGACCTTCGCCCGGCTGCCCCGCCTGGACGAGGTCGGCACCGCCGACGTCGCCGTCGTGGGCGTGCCGTTCGACTCCGGCGTCTCGTACCGGCCGGGCGCCCGCTTCGGCGGCAACGCCATCCGCGAGGCGTCCCGGCTGCTGCGCCCGTACAACCCGGCGCAGGACGCGTCCCCCTTCGCCCTGGCGCAGGTGGCCGACGGCGGCGACATCGCCGTGAACCCGTTCAACATCAACGAGGCCGTCGACACCATCGAGGCCGCCGCGGACGACCTGCTCGGCACCGGCGCCCGCCTGATGACCCTCGGCGGCGACCACACCATCGCCCTGCCGCTGCTGCGCTCGGTCGCGAAGAAGCACGGCCCGGTCGCCCTGCTCCACTTCGACGCCCACCTGGACACCTGGGACACCTACTTCGGCGCCGAGTACACGCACGGCACCCCGTTCCGCCGCGCGGTGGAGGAGGGCATCCTCGACACCGAGGCGCTCTCCCACGTCGGCACCCGCGGCCCGCTGTACGGCAAGCAGGACCTCACCGACGACGAGAAGATGGGCTTCGGCATCGTCACCTCGGCGGACATCTACCGCCGCGGCGCCGACGAGGTCGCCGACCAGCTGCGCCAGCGCATCGGCGACCGCCCGCTGTACATCTCCATCGACATCGACTGCCTCGACCCGGCCCACGCGCCCGGCACCGGCACCCCCGAGGCCGGCGGCATGACCTCCCGCGAGCTGCTGGAGATCCTGCGCGGGCTGGCGTCCTGCAACCTGGTGTCGGCGGACGTGGTCGAGGTCGCCCCGGCGTACGACCACGCCGAGATCACCTCGGTCGCGGCCTCCCACACCGCCTACGAACTGACCACCATCATGAGCCGCCAGATCGCGGCGGCCCGGAAGGACGCGGAAGCGAAGTGACCCACGACCACGACCTGGTACTCCGTCCGACGCCGGCGCAGATCACCGCTGCCCTGACGCCTCCCCCGGGGCGCAACGGCGGAGACCTGGTCGTGGAGACGCTGGCCGGGCTCGGCGCGACCACGGTCTTCGGCCTGCCCGGCCAGCACGCCCTCGGCATGTTCGACGCCCTGCGCCGCTCCTCCCTGCGCTACATCGGCCTCAGGGTGGAGAACAACGCGGGCTTCGCGGCGGACGCGTACGGCCGGATCACCGGCGAGGCGGCCCCGCTGCTGCTGTCGACGGGGCCGGGTGCGCTGACCTCGCTCGCGGCTCTCCAGGAGGCGGCCGCGGCGTCCGCCCCCGTCCTCGCGATCAGCAGCCAGATCCCCACCGCGGGCCTCGGTGGCGGCCGGCACGGCTACCTCCATGAACTCCCCGACCAGGCGGCCTCGTTCCGGGGCGTCGTCAAGTCGGTCCACACGGTCCGCACGCAGTCCCAGATCCCGTCCGCCATCGCGGCGGCCTGGAAGTCGGCGCTGACCGCTCCGCACGGCCCGGTGTGGGTGGAGATCCCGCAGGACGTGCTGCTCGCCGAGACGTCCCTGCCCGTGGTGACGGCGGTGGACGCGACCCCGGACGACCTGGTGCCGCGCCCCGAACTGACGGCGGTGGCGGCGGACCTGCTCTCCCGCGCCGTCCGCCCGGCGATCATCGCGGGCGGCGGAGTCGTACGGTCGGACGCCTCCGGAAAGCTCCTGCAACTGGCCGAGAAGCTGGACGCCCCCGTCGTCACGACCTTCGGCGGCAAGGGCGCCTTCCCCTGGGAGCACCCCCTCTCGCTCCAGTCCTGGCTGGAGGACCGGCACACGACGGACCTCCTGGAGGACGCGGACGTACTCCTGGTGGTCGGCTCGGGCCTCGGCGAACTCTCCTCGAACTACCACACGTTCAAGCCCCGGGGCCGAGTGATCCAGATCGAGGCGGACCTCGGCAAACTGGAGTCCAACCACCCGGCCCTCGGCATCCACGCCGACGCCCGCCTCGCCCTCCAAGCCCTGCTGGAGACGGTGGAGGAGCGCACGGACGAGTCGGCGCCGGAGCGGGTACGGGACCTGCTCGCGAAGGTCTGCGCCCGTATCGCGTCCCAGGAACTCACCCTGGAACAGGACGTGCTGACAGCGGTGCGCCAGGCGCTCCCCGCTGATTCCCCGTCCTTCTGGGACATGACGATCCTGGCCTACTGGGCCTGGTCGGCGTTCGACCCCCGGGGCACGAACACCATGCACTCGGCCCAGGGCGCCGGCGGCCTCGGCTACGGCTTCCCGGCGGCACTCGGCGCGGCGGCGGCCGACCCGGCCACCCCGGTGCTGGCGGTGTCCGGCGACGGCGGAGCCCTGTACTCGATCGCCGAGCTGGCGACGGCGAGGCAGTACGACCTCCCGGTCACCTGGCTGATCATCGACGACGGCGGCTACGGCATCCTCCGCGAATACATGACGGACGCCTTCGGACAGGCCACGGCGACGGAACTCACCCGCCCGGACTATGTGGCCCTGGCGGAGTCCTTCGGGGTGCCGGGGGTCCGCACGACCCCCGAAACGCTGACGGAGGATCTGGCGAAGGCCCTGGCCACCCCGGGTCCCTCGGTGGTCGTACTCCCCGCCGTCCTGCGGATGTTCGCACCGACGCATCTCGGCCATTGACGCCCGTCGCCATTGAGTGGGTAAAGAACATCCCATAGATGGGAATTGGCGTGAGCAGGGAACACTTCCGGGTCAATCGATTCGGCTTCGCCGAATACGAAGACATGATCGAACTCTCTCGTGGAGTGGACGCCCCTGAACTGGCAGGATTCTTGAGTTCGATCGTGGAGCTGGTTCTCTCGGAGGAATCTGATTCGCTCGATTCGCTAACGGACGAAGCTCAAGCGGACTTTGCGGTCCCTCTGGGAATGTGTGCCAGGATGCTGTCGAGCGGAGAGTATTCGGCGATGGAGTTGGTCTCTGCGGCCTGCACCGTGAGGTACTGCGCCGAATCGCAGCTCGTTTGGCTGGGAGGCGGCCGGGGTGCGCCGTGAGGCGGATGCCATCGTGGCAGGTCTGGAGCGTGTCGGCTTCGCCTGTCAGCGGCCTTGCTGGACTTGAGTTCTTTAAAATTCAGCGCCCTCTCGGCTGAGGCTTCAGAAGCCTGAAAAACCGTGCACGAGCCATCATTGACAGTGATGTCGGCGAGGGCTCTGCGCCGTTCGACGGCAGCGCTGACGGCGACGTCAGCGGACGACGGCTGTGGCGGGTGGGTCGTCAGGGTCGTCGTCGGTCTGGCCGGGAACCATGACCCCTTCGGCGTGTCGTGTCATCACGTCGGACGCGTGCGCGACCGGAACGGAACTGCGTCGGCCCGTGCGGTCGTCCTCCGTGCTGATCATGAGCCGACGGCCCCGACCAGGCCGTCACCGACGGGGGAGAGCAATCGTGTTCGAGGCTGTGTTCGGCGATGAACGGGGGTTCCTGGGCGGGCTCACCGTCGTCGCCGCCGTGCTCGGGGGTGCGGCGTGGTGGCTGGCCCGACGGCGGCGGGCCGCGCATGCCTTCTGGTGGTTGCCGTTCGTCTTCTGTCTGACCGGCGTGCTCGGGGTCACCCTCGCGCTGCGGGCCGGTGAGACCGGCGGCTCCGTCGAGTGTGTGATCAACCACGAGGTCACCGAGCCGCTCCACACCACCCAGGGCCTGTGGAACCTGGCCATGTTCGTGCCAGTCGGGTTCTTCGGGGTGCTCGCGCTGCGGCGGCCGGTGCCGGTGCTCGCCGGGGTGCTCGTCCTGCCCTGCCTCATCGAACTGGCCCAGGCGCTCGCGCCGTTCACCGCCGGCATCTGTGACAGCGCCGATGCCGAGATGAACGTGGGCGGGGGACTGGTCGGTCTGGCCGCGGGACTCCTGGCGGTGCTCGGGCGGGTCGCCTGGCGGGCCTGGGCCAGGCCCACCCTGGTGCTGGCCGGGGCGCTCGGTGTGCTCGGCGCGGGCACGTTGCAGACCGCGGTCACCCTGACCCATGTCGACGGCTCCAGCATCCGCGACGCGGACGGCGCCGAACGGCAGGCCGCCGAACGGGCCGTACGTCAGGCCTTCGGCGACCGGTACGAGATCGGGAGAGTACAGATCAGTCCCGGCCTCGACGGCTACAACGGATGGATGCACGTCCAGCTGGCCGAAGCGGTTTCGGCAGAGCTGATGTGGCCCGGCGGGCGCCGGCTCATCGCCGACTTCGACCTCGCCTCCGGCCCGGGTTTCGCCGTCCCCGGCACCACCCCGCCGCACGACGCCCAAGGCGCCTACCGCATCGCCCGCGCATACATGCGCGCCCACTACCCGTGGGCCGGGTCGGCCTCCTGGCACGTGACGCGGCCGGCCGGCAAGGACCAGGGCGGTGACGGGTGGACCACCTCCTGGCGGTTCAAGGAGGGTGAAGTGGCCATGCCCCGCAGCCTCGACGTGCGGATCGGCCGGACAGGCCGCGTCCAGGGGCTCCAGGTCGACCTCGGGCCCATGCGCGTGGAGCTTCCCGCCCGGCTGATCTCGGCACGGCAGGCCGAGAAGGCCGTACGGCAGAGCGTGCTGAGTAGCGGTGTCGAACCCGGGCGACTGCGGTTCCACGCCCGCGAGCTGACGACAGAGCGCACCAAGGGCAACCGGGGTCCCTGGCGCGCGGTGTGGCACGTGGAGGTCGCCGACCCGGACTGCACGCCCGTCGGGGACGAGGGCGGCTGCGATCCCTACGACAGGACGGTGGACGCCGCGACCCGTCGACTGGCCGAGTGACGCGTATCACCGAGTGACGCGTCCGCAGGCCCCGCGTTCCTACCCTGCGAACATGCGTACAACTTCCGGGTGCCCCGGTGAGTCTCATCAGGCAGCGCACGGGTGCGCTCAACGGCGTTCAGGGGGACGCCCGTACGAGGCTCAAGGGGAACTTTTCATGACTTACCGGACATCCAGCCGGGCTGGGGTGCTCGCGGCTGCGCTCAGCGCCGCGCTGGTCATACCCGCCGTCACCGCGGCCACGCCCGCTGTCGCGGTCGCGCCGACCGTGACCTGCACGTCCGCCAAGGCGGGCCTGGCCGACAAGCTGAAGAAGGACATCACGGCCGCGCTGGCGAACCGCAAGGGCACGGTCGCCGTCGGCCTGTACGACCGCAGCACCAAGACCACCTGCACGCTGCGCGCCACCAGTGCCTACGACTCGGCCAGCACCGTCAAGGTGACCGTGCTCGCCACGCTGCTGTGGGACGCGAAGAAGCACAACCGGTACCTGACGAGCACCGAGCAGTCGCTCGCCAAGGCCATGATCACCCAGTCCGACAACACCGCGACCAGCAAGCTGTGGAAGCAGCTGGGCATGACGAAGATCAAGGGCTTCCTGTCCGCCGCCGGGATGACGAAGACCGTGCCGGGCGCGAACGGTTACTGGGGTCTGACCCAGGAGAACGTCACCGACGAGCAGAAGCTGCTCAAGCTGATCACCGCCAAGAACAGCGTGCTCAGCGACAACGCCCGTTCCTACATCCTGAAGCTGATGGGCCAGGTCGTCTCCTCGCAGCGCTGGGGCACGCCCGCCGGCGCCCCGTCCTCCGTCGCCGTGCACGTCAAGAACGGCTGGCTGCAGCGCTCCACGCACGGCTGGCGGGTGCACAGCCTCGGCACCTTCAACGGCGCCGGCCACGACTACATGATCAGCGTGCTGACGCAGGACAACAGCACCATGAGCTACGGCGTGACCACCATCCAGAACGTCGCCAAGGCGATCCACAAGGACCTGGTGCCCACCACCTCCGGCGTCACCCGCTACGTCCCGACCAGCCGGCCGACCGAGGCGTTCGTCGCCGCACCGCCGCAGGGCTGAGTGCACGGCCTCGCGGCCGCCCTCGCGAGGCCCCGCCACTGGTCTCGCGATTGCCTTCGCGAGGCCCGTCCCTGTCCTGCCGGCATCCCCGGGACCGTCGGACAGGCCACGACGGGCCGGCGGCCGTGGCGCCGAGCCTCGCGGGGGGCCGGCGGCGGCCGTGAAAGAGGCACGGCGGGGCGCACGAACGCGCACGGGCGGCACCAGCCGGCGTGAACGGGTCGCCGACGTAAGTGAGTTGCCCGTCGGCGGTCCGTGCCGACGTGCTGCCGTCCCGGTGGCCAACCCCCCGACTCGCCGAACTCCCGTTCCTGCGAACATGCGTACAGCCGTCGTTCGTCCCGGCCGCCGCGGCAGGCGGTGCGGGATGCGTCCGACGGCATCCGCAGGACGACCGAACGACGTTCAAGGGGGAAGTTCTTCATGACCCACCGGATATCCGGCCGCGCCGGAGTGCTCACGACCGCCCTCGGCGCCACGCTGCTCGTCGGTGCCGCCGCCCCTCCGGCCACGGCGGCACCGACGGGCACCGTCAACTGCACGTCCGCCAAGGCCGGCCTCGCCGACAAGCTGAAGAAGGACATCACGGCCGCCCTGGCGGACCGCAAGGGCACCGTCGCCGTCGGCCTGTACGACCGCAGCACCAAGACCACCTGCACGCTGAACGCCACCACCGCCTTCGACTCGGCCAGCACCGTCAAGGTGACCGTGCTCGCCACGCTGCTGTGGGACGCGAAGAAGCAGAACCGGTACCTGACCGACACCGAGGACGCACTCGCCAAGGCCATGATCACCCAGTCGGACAACGACGCGACCAGCAAGCTGTGGAAGCAGCTCGGTGTGGCGAAGGTCCAGGGCTTCCTGACCGCGGCCGGGATGACGAAGACCGTGCCGGGCGCCGATGGTTACTGGGGTCTGACCCAGGAGAACGTCACCGACGAGCAGAAGCTGCTCAAGCTGATCACCGCCAAGAACAGCGTGCTCAGCGACAACTCCCGTTCGTACATCCTGAAGCTGATGGGCCAGGTCGTCGCGGACCAGCGCTGGGGGACCCCGGCCGGTGCGCCGTCCTCCGTCGCCGTGCACGTCAAGAACGGCTGGCTGCAGCGCTCCACGCACGGCTGGCGGGTGCACAGCCTCGGCACCTTCAACGGCGCCGGCCACGACTACATGATCAGCGTGCTGACGCAGGACAACAGCACCATGGACTACGGCGTGACCACCATCCAGAACGTCGCCAAGGCGATCCACAAGGACCTGGTGCCCACCACCTCCGGCGTCACCCGCTACGTCCCGACCAGCCGGCCGACCGAGGCGTTCGTCGCCGCACCGCCGCAGGGCTGACGTTTCACGAGGCGGTCTCCCGTACGTCACCGACGGGCTCTACGGTGACGGCCATGCGCCTGAGAACCGTACTCGCCGGCCTCACCGCCGGCCTGGCGGCGGCCACTTGCCTCACCGCCGGGCCGGCCGCCGCCAACCCGCCCAGCAGCCACGCCTGTTCACCCCGCGTCCTTCTCGACCGCTTCTCGGACGCGCTCGACAAGACGACGTACGACGGCACCTTCGTCGGCAACTTCTCCGCGCTCGCCGTGGACCGGGACGGCTCGCTCCTGGCCCTGGCGGACCGCTCGTTGCTGTTCCGGCTGGACGCCCGCACCCTGAAGCCGGAGGCGGCCGTCCACCTCGCCGACGAGAGGGGCGCCGACCTCGACTCCGAGGGCCTCGTCGTCGACCAGCCCCCGTCCCGGCCCCGCTCGACCGGGGGGACTGCCGTCGGCACCCTGCTCATCACCTCGGAAACCGAGCCGTCCGTCCGCCGCTACTCCCGCACCGGCACGCTCCTCGAGCGGCTCCCGGTGCCCCCCTCCCTCCAGGTCGCCCCGGCCGGCCGCGCCACCGCCAACCAGACCTTCGAGGGCCTGACCCTGCTGCCCGGCGGCCGCGCCCTGCTGGCCTCCATGGAGTACGCCCTCGCGGGCGACTCGCCCGGCATCGTCCGCTTCCAGACCTGGGAGCGCCACGAGGGCCGCTTCGAGCTCTCCGCCCAGTACGCCTACCGCACCGACACCGGCCTCGGCGTCCCCGAGGTCCAGGCCACCCCCGACGGCCGCCTGCTGGTCCTGGAGCGCGGCTTCACCGCCGGCGTCGGCAACACGGTCCGCCTCTACCTGGCCGACCCCCGCCACGCCACGGACACCGGCACCACCGAGCACCTGACGGGACAGCCGGACGTCCGCCTGATCAAGAAGACCCTCCTCGCGGACATCGCCGCCTGCCCCTCCCTGGGTGCCACGGCGAAGCAGCCCCAGCCGAATCCGCTGCTGGACAACATCGAGGGCATGACGATCACGGGCCGCGACCACCGGGGCCGCCTGAAGGTCCTCCTGGTCAGCGACGACAACCAGAACGCGGCCCAGACGACCCGGTTCTACTCCTTGCGGGTGGCGATCTGAGTCCGGTGCGACAGCCGGCCTGACGGGGGCGCGGGGCCGTAGCGGCATGCGGCTGCGCCGCGGGGGCGCGGGAAACCACGACGAAGCCGCCGCCCCGCCGGGCGGCCGCACCCGGCAACTGTCACGGCGGGATTTGTTACGGCGGGATGAAATCGCCGCCCCAGGACGTTGGTGTCTTCCGGTAGAGCAGGCCGAAAAACTGGAGGGCACCGGCGTGGCGACGCAACGGGGATGGGCAAGACGACTCGCGGAGTACGCCTGGCGTTATCCCACGGACGTGATCCTCGCTCTGGGCTCGTCCCTGGCCGGCATGGCCGTCATGGCCGTCGTCCCGCTGATCACCAAGGTGATCATCGACGACGTCATCGGCGACCACACCCGCGCCATGGCCCCCTGGGCCGGCGCCCTGACAGGCGCGGCCGTCCTCGTCTACGCCCTCACCTACATACGCCGCTACTACGGCGGCCGGCTCGCCCTGGACGTCCAGCACGACCTGCGGACCGAGATGTACGGCACGATCACCCGGCTGGACGGCCGCCGCCAGGACGAGCTGTCCACCGGACAGGTCGTCGGCCGTGCCACCAGCGACCTCCAGCTGATCCAGAGCCTGCTCTTCATGCTCCCGATGACCGTCGGGAACGTCCTGCTCTTCCTGATCTCCCTGGTGATCATGGCGTGGCTGTCGCTGCCGCTGACCCTGGTCGCCCTGGCCGTCGCACCCGCCCTCGCCTGGATCGCCGGGCGCAGCCGCAGCAGGCTGCACCCGGCCACCTGGTACGCCCAGGCCCAGGCCGCCGCCGTCGCCGGGGTGGTCGACGGCGCGGTGAGCGGCGTACGCGTGGTGAAGGGCTTCGGGCAGGAGGAGCAGGAGACCGGGAAGCTGCGCGAGGTCGGCCGCCGCCTGTTCGCCGGACGACTCCGCACGATCCGCCTGAACAGCAAGTACACCCCGGCCCTGCAGGCCGTCCCGGCGCTCGGCCAGGTCGCCATGCTGGCCCTCGGCGGCTGGCTCGCCGTACGCGGGCACATCACGCTCGGCACCTTCGTGGCCTTCTCCACCTACCTCGCCCAGCTGGTCGGCCCGGTCCGGATGCTCGCGATGGTCCTCACGGTCGGCCAGCAGGCCCGGGCCGGCACCGAGCGGGTCCTGGAGCTGATCGACACCGAGCCGACCCTGAAGGACGGCACCAAGGAGCTGCCCGCCGACGCGCCCGCGACGGTCGAGTTCGACGATGTGTCCTTCGGGTACGCCGACGAGCGCCCCGTCCTCGAAGGGCTCAGCTTCGAGATCCGGCCGGGCGAGACCCTGGCCGTAGTCGGCTCCTCCGGCTCCGGCAAGTCCACCGTGTCCCTGCTCCTGCCGCGCTTCTACGACGTCACGCACGGTGCCGTCCTGATCGGCGGCCACGACGTGCGCGAGCTGACCCTGGACTCGCTGCGGGCCGCGATCGGCCTGGTGCCTGAAGATTCGTTCCTCTTCTCCGACACCGTGCGCAGCAACATCGCCTACGGCTGCCCGGACGCCACGCAGGAGGAGATCGAGGCCGCCGCCCGCGCCGCCCAGGCGGACCGTTTCATCAGGGAGCTGCCGGACGGCTACGACACCAAGGTCGGCGAGCACGGACTCACCCTCTCCGGCGGCCAGCGCCAGCGCATCGCGCTCGCCCGCGCCCTGCTCACCGACCCGCGGCTGCTCGTCCTGGACGACGCCACCTCGGCCGTGGACGCCCGGATAGAGCACGAGATCCACGAGGCGCTGCAGCAGGTCATGCAGGGCCGTACGACCCTGCTGATCGCCCACCGCCGCTCCACCCTGAACCTCGCCGACCGCATCGCCGTCCTGGACGGCGGCCGGCTCGCCGACGTCGGCACCCACGAGGAACTCCAGCAGCGCTCGGCCCTCTACCGCCGGCTGCTCACCGACCCGGACGAGCTGGGCGGCGTCTCGCCGGGTCACGTGGCACCGGCCGTGCCGAGCGAGGACACCTCCGTGCGCGAGGAGCTGGACGCCGAGTTCGACGCCGAGCGCGGAGTCACCCCCAGGCTGTGGAACGGTGACCGCGCCCCCAAGGACCAGGCGCTCTCCGGCACCCCGGCCACCCCGGAACTCCTCGCCAAGGTCGAGGCGCTGCCCCCGGCCACCGACACCCCGGACGTCGACGAGGAAAGTGCGGTCCGCCCCGAGGACTCCTACGGTCTGCGCCGGCTGCTGGCCGGGTTCCGGCTGCCCCTGCTGGTCAGCCTGTCGCTGGTCGCCGTGGACGCGGGCGCGGGCCTGCTGCTGCCGGTGCTGATCCGGCACGGCATCGACTCCGGCGTGACCAGGATGGCGATCGGCGCGGTGTGGTCGGCGTCCCTGCTCGGCCTGCTGACCGTGCTGGTGCAGTGGGTGGCGCAGATCGGCGAGACCCGGATGACCGGCCGTACCGGTGAGCGTGTGCTGTACACGCTGCGGCTGAAGATCTTCGCCCAGCTCCAGCGGCTCGGGCTCGACTACTACGAGCGCGAACTGACCGGCCGGATCATGACGCGCATGACGACCGACGTCGACGCGCTGTCGACGTTCCTGCAGACCGGACTGGTCACGGCGTTCGTCTCGGTCGTCACCTTCTTCGGGATCATGGTCGCCCTGCTGGTGCTCGACGTACAGCTCGCCCTGGTCGTCTTCGCCACCCTGCCCCCGCTGGTCGTGGCCACCTTCTTCTTCCGCCGGGCGAGCGTGAAGGCGTACGAACTCGCCCGCGAGCGCGTCTCGACGGTGAACGCCGACCTGCAGGAGACCGTGGCCGGGCTCCGGATCGTGCAGGCCTTCCGGCGCGAGCGGGACGGCGGGCGGCGCTTCGCCGAGCGCAGCGACGGCTACCGCAGCGCCCGCATCCGCGGCCAGTGGCTGATATCCGTCTACTTCCCGTTCGTGCAGCTGCTGTCCTCGGTCGCCGCGGCGGCCGTGCTGATCGCGGGCGCCGGCCGGGTGGAGGCGGCCACCCTCACCACCGGCGCGCTGGTGGCCTACCTGCTCTACATCGACCTGTTCTTCGCCCCCGTCCAGCAGCTCTCCCAGGTCTTCGACGGCTACCAGCAGGCCACGGTCTCGCTGGGCCGTATCCAGGAGCTGCTGCGCGAGCCGACCTCCACCGAGTCCGCCGAGGAGCCGCTCGGTGTGCGGTCCCTGCGCGGTGACATCACCTTCGAGGACGTGCACTTCTCCTACGGCGAGGACGAGGAGGCGCTGACGGGCATCGACCTGACGGTCCCGGCGGGGCAGACGGTCGCCTTCGTCGGTGAGACCGGCGCCGGAAAGTCGACGCTGGTCAAGCTGGTCGCCCGGTTCTACGACCCCACCGGCGGGCGGGTCACCGTGGACGGCACGGACCTGCGCGCCCTGGATCTCACCTCGTACCGGCACCGGCTCGGGGTCGTCCCGCAGGAGGCGTACCTCTTCCCGGGCACCGTCCGTGACGCCATCGCCTACGGCCGCCCCGACGCCACCGACGCCGAGGTGGAGGCCGCGGCCCGCGCGGTCGGTGCGCACGAGATGATCGCCACGCTGGAGGGCGGCTATCTGCACGAGGTCGCCGAACGCGGGCGCAACCTCTCGGCGGGCCAGCGCCAGCTGATCGCCCTGGCCCGCGCCGAACTGGTCGACCCCGACGTCCTGCTGCTGGACGAGGCCACGGCCGCCCTGGACCTGGCCACCGAGGCGCAGGTCAACCAGGCCACCGACCGCCTGGCGGGCCGCCGTACGACTCTCGTGGTCGCCCACCGGCTGACCACGGCTGCCCGCGCGGACCGGGTGGTGGTCATGGACCACGGCCGGGTCGCCGAGGACGGCACGCACGAGGAACTCCTCGCCCGCGGTGGCCGCTACGCCGAGCTGTGGCGGACCTTCGTGGGCCGGTCGGAGCCGGAGGAGCCGGTCGGGGCGTCCCGCTGAGGCCAGGTGCCGCGGGCGCGGGGCACCCCCGTCGGCACGTACCGCTGACGGTCGTGCAACCATCCGACATATGTCGTGCGTCCGTACATCAGTACGGGCACGGGGGAGTGTGACCGCGGTACGGGGAGGACGACAGTGGACAGTGGTGCGATACGCCGGCGACTGGCGCTCGGTGCGGCCGTTCTGGCCGCGTCCGGCGCCTTGGCATTCACGGCAGCGGGTACCGCGCAGGCCGGCACGGCCGGCAGCTGCGCCGGGCGCGAGGTGCGGACCCTGCCGTTCAGAACCGGCGTCACCCACGTCTACAAGCGCAACGGCTACGTCTGCGCCGTCACCGTCGCCAAACACCCCGGCCGCGCCCAGACCATGTCGGTCAGCGTGCAGGCCCGCGGCAACCTCCCGGTCGTAGACAAGGGCCGCTACAAGCACCACGCCGGCCCGGTGACGGTGAACGCGGGCCACCGCTGTGTCTGGATCCGCGGCTCGGTGGGCCGCTACTCCGTCAGTTCCGGCTGGATCCTGTGCTGAGCGGATGATCTGGAGCCGCCAATTCCCTCTGGTGTGACAGCAGTTGCTGGGATAGCTTCCGGCGCACATCTGTCTCACAGGGGAGAGTGCGCATGCGCAAGGCGCTCAGATGGCTGCTGGCGCTCACGGTCTTCATAGGCACGCTGAGCACCGCGGCCGGTGCGGCCACCGCCGCCGAGCCCACCGACATCAAGGACCGGCTCCTGTCGATACCCGGCATGAGCCTGGTCCAGGAGAAGCCGTATCCCGGCTACCGCTACTTCGTCCTGAACTACACCCAGCCGGTGGACCACCGCCACCCGGACCGCGGCACCTTCCAGCAGCGGATCACCGTGCTGCACAAGGACACCAGCCGCCCCACGGTCTTCTACACCAGCGGCTACAACGTCTCCACGACCCCCTCGCGCCGCGAGCCCACCCAGATCGTGGACGGCAACCAGGTCTCCCTGGAGTACCGCTTCTTCACCCCGTCCCGTCCCGCCCCGGCCGACTGGTCGAAGCTCGACATCTGGCAGGCGGCCAGCGACCAGCACCGGGTCTACGCGGCGCTGAAGCCGCTCTACTCCGCCAACTGGCTGGCCACGGGCGGCTCCAAGGGCGGCATGACGGCCACCTACTACGAGCGTTTCTACCCGCGCGACATGGACGGCGTCGTCGCCTACGTCGCCCCCAACGACGTCGTGAACAAGGAGGACTCCGCCTACGACCGCTTCTTCACCCGCGTCGGCACCAAGGAGTGCCGGGACCGGCTGAACGCCGTCCAGCGCGAGGCGCTGGTGCGCCGCGAGCCGCTGGAGAAGAGGTACGCGAAGTACGCCTCCGACAACGGCTACACCTTCGCCACCATCGGCAGCCTGGACAGGGCGTACGAGGCCGTCGTCCTCGACTACGTGTGGGGCTTCTGGCAGTACAGCCTGCTGAAGGACTGCGAGACGATCCCGGCGGACGCGGCCACCGCGAGCGACGACGAGATCTGGAACTCGGTCGACACCATCTCCGGCTTCTCCGCCTACACCGACCAGGGGCTGGAGACCTACACGCCGTACTACTACCAGGCCGGCACCCAGCTCGGCGCCCCCACCATCCACTTCCCTTACATCGAGCGGAAGTTGATCCGCTACGGTTACCAGCCGCCGCGCAACTTCGTGCCCCGCTCCATCCCGATGCGCTTCCAGCCGCGGGCGATGCGGGACGTGGACTCCTGGGTGAGGCACCACGCCACGCACATGCTCTTCGTCTACGGCCAGAACGACCCGTGGGGATCGGAGCGCTTCCGGCCCGGTGCGGGCGCCCGTGACTCCTACGTCTTCACCGCGCCCGGCATGAACCACGGCGCGAACGTGGCGGGCCTGGTCCCGGACCAGAAGTCCCTCGCCACGGCCCGCATCCTGCAGTGGGCGGGCGTCTCCCCGGCCGCCGTGGCCCAGGCGAAGCCGCTGGCGAAGTACGACGCGAAGCTCGACGGCCGGGACGTGGAGCGGGAGCCCGCGCTGCGGCCCTGAGCAGGCCGGGCGGGCCCGTCGCTAGTACGTCAGCCCGTGCCCGATCGGGTACAGCACCCGCGTGGGATCGTCGGCCCGCTGCACCGGCACCGGCAGTTTCCCGCGCGGTGCCACCCGGCCGGCGATCACCCGTGCAGCGGCGCGCAGTTCGACGTCCGTCCAGCAGTACGTGGCCAGGAAGGCCCGGACGGAAGGGAACTGCGCGACGTCGTACGGGTTGCGGACCGCCACCACGACCACCGGCTTGCCCGTCGCCAGCAGCCGGTCCACCAGGGTCCGCTGGGAACTGCCCGCCGTCACGTTGTACGTGCCCACGACCACCGCGTCCGCGTCCTGCGCGGCCGTGACCGCCTTGCCGATCGTCGCGGCGGAGGGCGCGGTGCCGGTGGACAGGGCCGTGGCGGTGAAGCCGAGTCCGGTGAGGGCGGCGGCCAGGACGCCGGTGGGCGGTCCGGTGGTGCCGGACGGCGAGGCCGGGTCGGCGCCGACGACCAGGACCCTGCCCTGCCTGCGGCGGTCGAGAGGCAGGACGTCGCCCTCGTTGACCAGCAGCGTGGTGGTGCGTTCGGCGATGCGGCCGGCGGCGGCCAGGTGGGCCTCGGTGCCCACCGTGCGGTCGACGTCCGCCGGGTCGGCCCAGGGGTCGCGGAAGAGTCCGAGCCGGGCCTTCAGACGCAGGATGCGCAGGATCGATTCGTCCAGGCGGGCCTCGGTCAGCTCGCCGTCCTGCACGGCCTTCAGCACCGCCTGCCAGGCCACGTCCAGCCTCGGCGGGTTGAGCAGCTGGTCCACGCCGGCCTTCAGCGCGAGCACCGGCACCCGGTCGTCACCGTACTTGGTGCGCACGCCCTCCATCCCGAGCGAGTCGGTGATCACGACCCCGTCGTAGCCGAGTTCGCCGCGCAGGATGCCGGTGAGGACCGGGTGGGAGAGGGTGGCCGGGTCGCCGGAGCCGTCCAGCGCAGGGAACTGGATGTGTGCGGTCATGACCGAGTCGATGCCCGCCTCGATCGCCGCCCGGAACGGCACCGCGTCCAGCTTCTCCCACAGCTCCCGGCTGTGGGTGATGACCGGGAAGCCGTAGTGGCTGTCGACGGCGGTGTCCCCGTGGCCCGGGAAGTGCTTGGCGGTGGCCGCGACCCGGGACGCCTGATAGCCCCTCACCTCGGCGGCGACGAGTCCGGCGACCGCCTCCGGGTCGGCGCCGAAGGACCGTACGCCGATGACCGGGTTGGCCGGGTTCACGTTCACGTCGGCGTCGGGGGAGTAGTCCTGGTTGATGCCCATCGCGCGCAGCTCGGCGCCGGAGATCCGGCCCAGGGTGCGGGCGTCGGACCGGGAGCCGCCCGCGCCGATCGCCATCGCGCCCGGGAAGAGGGTCGCGGGCTTGCCGACCCGGCAGACGGCGCCGTGCTCCTGGTCGGTGGCGATGAGCGCCGGCAGACCGCGCGGCTGCTCCAGACAGGCCCGCTGGATGCCGTTGGACAGGTCCGCGATCTGGTGCGGGTCACGGGTGTTGTGCGCCCAGGTGAAGTAGATGATGCCGCCGACGCGGTACTGCGCGATCAGCTCGGCGGCGGTGCGGACGCCGATCTCCTTCAGGTTGGCGTCGACGTCGGCCTGGTCGGGGGCGGTGGCGGAGTGGCCGTAGACCCGCATCACGAAGAGCTGGCCGACCTTCTCCTCCAGCGTCATCCCGGAGACCAGGGCGCGCAGCCGGCGCTCGTCGTGGGCGCCGTGGGCGCCGGGCACGGCGGCGTGAGCGGTCGTCGGTACGGTCAGCGCGGCGGTGAGACCCGCGCCGGCGGCGAGGACGGCGCGTCTGGACGGCCGTGCGGTGTTTCCCGTGCTTCCCGTGCTTCCCGTGCTGGTGTCGTGCACGTGCGCTCCTTCCAGAGGAGAACCGCTGAAGGAAACTTCCGAGGAGTCACCAATATCCGGGAAGTTTCTTTCCGTCAAGGGAATGCACAGTAACCACGAAGGGGCCGCCGCCCGCGCATTCCGGCGGAGGGCGCGTCCAGCCCCTGGACATGCGTGACCGGACCCCGGACGAGCCGTCATCATGCGGCCATGCCCGCAGTCGACATCCCCGGATCGAAGTCCATCACCGCCCGCGCGCTCTTCCTCGCCGCGGCGGCCGACGGTGTCAGCACCCTCGTACGGCCCCTGCGCTCCGACGACACGGAGGGCTTCGCGGAGGGACTCACCCGGCTCGGCTACCGGGTCGGCCGCACCCCCGACAGCTGGCAGGTGGACGGCCGCCCGCAGGGACCGGCGCACACCGAGGCCGACGTCTTCTGCCGCGACGGCGCCACCACCGCCCGCTTCCTGCCCACCCTGGCCGCCGCCGGTCACGGCACCTACCGCTTCGACGCCTCCCCGCAGATGCGTCGCCGCCCCCTCGGCCCGCTCACCCGTGCCCTGCGCGACCTCGGCGTCGACCTGCGGCACGAGGAGGCCGAGGGCCACCACCCGCTCACCGTGCACGCGGCCGGCGTGCAGGGCGGCGAGGTCGTGCTGGACGCCGGCGAGTCCTCCCAGTACCTGACCGCACTGCTGCTGCTCGGCCCGCTCACCCGCACCGGACTGCGGATCCGGGTGACCGACCTGGTCTCGGCGCCGTACGTGGAGATCACCCTCGCGATGATGCGGGCCTTCGGCGTGGACGTCGTCCGGGACGGCACGGTGTACGAGGTCCCGCCCGGCGGCTACCGGGCCACCACCTACGCCATCGAGCCCGACGCCTCCACCGCGAGCTACTTCTTCGCCGCGGCCGCCGTCACTCCCGGCCGTGAGATCACCGTGCCCGGCCTCGGCGCCGGCGCGCTCCAGGGCGACCTGCGCTTCGTGGAGGTGCTGCGGCGGATGGGCGCACACGTGGAGGTGGCCGAGGACCGTACGACGGTACGCGGCACGGGGGAGCTGCGCGGGCTCACGGTCACCATGCGGGACATCTCCGACACCATGCCGACGCTGGCCGCGATCGCGCCGTTCGCCTCGGGGCCGGTGCGCATCGAGGACGTGGCCAACACCCGGGTGAAGGAGTGCGACCGCCTGGAGGCCTGCGCGGACAACCTGCGGCGGCTCGGCGTGCAGGTGGCGACCGGCCCCGACTGGATCGAGATCCGGCCCGGCACGCCCGCCCCCGGAGTCGAGATCAAGACCTTCGGCGACCACCGCATCGTGATGTCGTTCGCCGTCACCGCCCTGCGCACGCAGGACCTGACCTACGACGACCCCGGCTGCGTGCGCAAGACGTTCCCCGGCTTCCACGAGGCATTCGCGGCGCTGCCCGCCGTCAGCTGACGGGAGGCCGGCAGCTCTTCGCGGACGGCGGCCGGCACCGGATCCCCCTCTCGGCCCAGGCCCGGACCGTGAAGGCCCCGCTGACCCGTTCCCCGCAAAAACATCGGCTGGACGTGGAGCGACGGCCGAGGAAAGGATCACGGCCATGACCACGCGCGCGTATCTCGTCCTGCACGGCTGGCAGAACCACCGCCCCGAGGCGCACTGGCAGCACTGGCTCGCCGACCGGCTCACCGCACTCGGCCACTGCGTCGGCTACCCGCAGCTGCCCGACCCGGACGATCCCGACCTCGAGGTCTGGCTCCGCGAACTCGCCCGCCACCTGGAGGAGATGGACGGCTCGGGGGAGCGGGTCGTGGTGGCCCACAGCGCATCCGCAGTGCTGTGGCTGCACGCCGCCGCCCGGGGCATGGAGCAGCTGCGGCTCGCGGACCGGGTGCTGCTGGTCGCGCCGCCGTCCGGATCCGTCCTCGCCCGGTTCCCGGAGGTCACCGACTTCGCCCCGCCCCGCCTCGACTTCGTCCTGCCGGGGCCGGCGCGGCTGGTCGCGGGCGACGACGACCCGTACTGCCCCGAGGGCGCCGGCCGCCTCTTCGCCGAGCCGCTGGGCATCCCCGCCGACATCCTGCCGGGCGCCGCCCACCTGGACCTGGACGCCGGCTACGGACCCTGGCCGGCCGTGCTGGACTGGTGCCTCCACGGCACCGCACCGCTCACGGCGCGTCAGGCCGCTGACGGGTGACGGCGCTCGGCCGCCACCGCACCGCTCACGGCACGACGGACCGCTGCCGGGTGACGTGCCCGGCCTACGCCGCCTCGCCCAGCAGCCGCAGCAAGTGGTCCCGGCCCGCGCCCAGCAGCTCCGGCAGCGGGGCGGCCCCCTCGTACCAGCGCTTCTCGTACTCCCAGCACAGCCAGCCGTCCCAGTCGTGCCGGGACAGGACGTCCACGCACTCGGCGAGCGGCAGCACGCCCGCGCCGAGCGGCAGCGGGGTCCTGTCCTCGGCCGATGAGATGTCCTTGACCTGGACGTATCCCAGGTGCGGGGCGAGCGCCGCGTAGCTGTCCGACGGCTGTTCGCCGCCCAGCCAGGTGTGCATCACGTCCCACAGCGCGCCCACCTGACGGTGGCCGACCGGGCCGAGGACCCGGATCACGTCGGCGCCGGTGCGGTGCGAGTCATGGGTCTCCAGCAGGATCCGCACGCCGAGCGCGGAGGCGTCCTCCGCGGCGGTGCCGAGCCGCCGGGCGGCGAGCGCGTCGGACTCCTCGCGGGGCTGCTCCGGCTCGGCGCCGGGGAAGACGCGGACGTAGGGGGCACCCAGGTCATGGGCCAGCTGGAGGAGGTCACGGATCTCCGCCAGTACCGGCTCGTCCTCGCCGGGAGCGGCGACGCGCACGTACCCGGCGAGGCCCAGGACCGCGACCCCGGCGTCCTTGAACAGGGCCGCGACGTCGGCGCGTTCGGCCGGGGCCAGGCCCGGGTGCACCGGTTCCTCCGGATGGGCGCGCAGCTCCACGCCGTGGTAGCCGTGCGCGGTCGCGAGCGCCAGGACCTCCGGGACGGGCAGGCCGGGGACACCGAGTGTGGAGAACGCCAGCTTCATGGAAACGGACCGTACCCCTCATTCGCCGGGGCCATGCAACCCCGGCCGCCGGTCCTGGCCGACCGGGGCCCGGCCGAGGGGCCGCAGGGCGCCGTGGCACTGCACGATCCAGCCCGCCTGATCCGGCCGGGGCCCGGCGGCACGGACTCCCCGGACTCCGCCGCCGGGACGCCTTCGAGAATCCCCCGAATGGTCCGCATCGCCCGGCCGGGCGGAGGAGCCCGCCGGACTCATCGCTGTGGCGGGCCGCCGTTGCCGCGCCAGGCCGCGTAGAGACCGGAGACGGCGACGGCGATCGTCGCCAGCGACTCGGGTGCCACACCGCGCAGCACGAGCACGGCGGTGGTGAGGAGAACGGCGAGGAAAACGAGCAGATCCCTGAAACCCTTGCTGTGCTGCGGCATGGTGAAGTCCCCGTTCCTGGTTGGGTGTCGTACCTGACGGCGTACGCCCAGGCTCGCCGGGGCACGGGGTGCTGCGGCAGATGCAGCGGTGCTGCCGGACGACTGGCAGCACCAGGGGTGCACACGATGGGGGCGCGGAGCGATGAGCGAGCTGAAGCGGATCGACGACGGGCTGCCGCCGGAAGTGGCTGCCCTGGCCGGTGCGTTACGAGACCTCTTCGCCGGCCTGGGCGTCTCCGTCCGCCGGTACGCGGCCCGCCGGTCCTACGACTCCGGCACCGTCTCCCGCTATCTCAGCGGACTGCGCCTGCCGCCCTGGGAATTCGTACTCAACCTGCTGCACGACGTCGCCGAGAGTCGTGGCACCGTGCCGACGCAGGAGACGGTCGAGCTGCTGCGCAAGCGGCACACGGCGGCGGTCGGAGCGGGCAGCAGTCCGGCGCACAGGGTGCAGTTGCTGGAACGGAAGCTGGCCGACGCGGACCGGGACGCACGGCGGGCGGCGGCGCGCGAACGCTGGCTGGAGGACACCCTGCAGGATCGCGAGCACCGCATGCACGACCTGGAGATGCGCAACCGTGAGCTGCTGTCCGTGACCGGGCCGCTCACGGAGCAGCAGGCCGGCGAGCCGGCCGGGGAACCGGACCAGGAACGGGCGCGGCTGCAGGCGGAGATCCGGGAACTCCAGGAGGAGCTGGCCCGGGTACGGAACCTGCACCGGCAGGCGGAGGAACGGTGCGAGCAGCTGGAACGTCAGCTGGCGGAGGCGGAGGAGCCCCCGACGGGGGCGGAGGGGGCGGAGGGGACCGTTCCGGCACTGGAGGGGCCGCTGCCGGACGTAGGGGCCGGCCCTCGCCCGGTGGGCGGAACGGCGGGGCCCATGTACCAGATCGGCACGGTCCACGGAGACGTCTCGGTGATCACCGACGGCTGGCAGGTGGACGAGGACCACGTCGAGTCGGTGACCGTCCGGGTGTGCGACGACGGTGGCCGGCACCTCGGCAACGGACTGCTCGTCGCTGCCCGCACGGTGGTCACGCTGGACGGTCTGGCGCACGGCGGACCGGAGGGCTCCACGCTCGACGAGGCGACGATCCTGCGCGGTGACCGGCGTGCCCGGGGCGTCGCCGTCGTGCGCCACACGATCACCCACCAGGGACGGCCGTACTCGCTCGTGGCCCTGCGTCTGTCGGAGCCGATGCCCCTTCCGCCGTCGCCGCCGGCCCTCGACCGGCGGCTGGTGCCCGGCGGCCGGCTCCTGGTGAGCGCTCACGCGATGCAGGGCCCCTACTCGTGCGTCCTGGAGGTCACGGGCCGTACGGGGGACTGGCTGCGGGTCACCGGAGACCTCACCACCGGCCTCACCGGCGCCCCCGCGTTCTCCAGCGCGGGCGGCCTCGTCGGGCTCCTGGCAGGCCGCACCGCCGCCGACCGTGGCCTCGTCCTCCACGTGGGGGCACTGCTCGGCCTGACCGGGGAGACTCCGGACGCCTAGGACCTGTCCGGCCGGTCACGTCCGGAGCCGGATGGCCGGGGCTGCAGCTGTTGCACGGTGTCTCAGGTCCTCAGCCCGCGATGAAGGGTGCGTGTCCGAACGGGACCCCACTCACCCGAAGGTCCGGGAAGGCCAAGGTCACGTCGTGCGCGCTGGTCTCGAGGCGGACCTCACGGAAGTCGATCCAGACAGCCTTCGTCCAGCGGCGGGCAGCCTCCGGCCCGGGACGAAGTTCGGCTCCATCGGACAGGCCCAGGCGCCCGCCGTCCGGACCGTGCCGGGTCGGCGGGGTCTGCCCGGGCCGGCGAAGGGGCGCGGCTTTCCGGAGCCGGTCCGGTTCGGGCGGCTCCGGTGAACGTGCGGCCGCGCGCCGTCAGGAAGCCCGCGGCACCCCGGAGGACCCGCGCACCATCAACTCCCCCCGCACCGAGGCGATCCCGCCGGGCGGGGGCTCCTCGCGGCCCATCGCGATACGGCCGGCCCGGGCGCCCGCCTCCGCCAGGGGGAGGCGGACCGTGGTGAGGGCCGGTACCGCGTCGATGCTGAACGGCAGGTCGTCGAAGCCGGCCACCGAGACGTCCTCGGGGATGCGCAGGCCGGACTCGCGCAGGGCGGCGCATGCGCCGAGGGCGACGGAGTCGTTCGCGGCCACGATCGCCGTCAGGGAGGGGTCGCGGCGCAGCAGCTCCAGCGTCGCCTCGTGGCCGGACCGGCGGTCGTAACGGCCGTACACCGTCCGGCGCGGGTCGTCCTCGATGCCCGCCGCGCCGAGCGCGGCCCGGTGGCCCTCCAGGCGGTGCCGGGTGGTCGTCCGTTCCTTCGGCCCGGCTATGTAACCGAGCCGGCGGTGGCCGAGGCCGATGAGGTGCTCGGTCAGCGCCCGGGCACCACCCCGGTTCTCGAAGGTCAGCGCGACGGACTCGGTGTCCGGCGCGGGCGGGCGCCCGCACAGCACCACCCGTGTCCCGGCCTCCGCCAGCTTCCGCAGCTTCGCCGCGACGGCCTCCGCGTGCGGCGGCGTCTCCACGGCCCCGCCGGTCAGCACCACGGCCGCGGCCCGCTGCCGCTGGAGGAGGGTCAGGTAGGTCAGTTCGCGCTCGGGGGAGCCGCCGGTGTTGCACACGACCGCGAGGCGTTCACCGCCGGCCCGGCCGCCCGGACCGCCGATCTCCGCCTGGATCGCGCCGGCCATGATCCCGAAGAAGGGGTCGGCGATGTCGTTGACGAGGATGCCGACGAGGTCGGAGGTGGCCGCGGCGAGCGCGCTGGCGGGGCCGTTGAGGACGTAGTCCAGCTCGTCCACCGCCCGCAGCACCCGCTCGCGCGTGGAAGCGGCGACCGGGTAGTTGCCGTTCAGTACGCGCGACACCGTCGCGGGGGAGACCTGGGCGCGGGCCGCCACGTCCGCCAGGGTCACCGTCATGTCGTCGTCCTTCGGTCGCGCATCGTGTCGTACGCCCTCGTAGACAGTCGGGCATGCGTCCTGGTTCCGACAGACCTTAAGGCCATGGCCCCGAGTTGTTCGCCCCCTCGAACAACTCGAAGGGGGCACGGTCTTGTACGGACTCGGAGCAAGGGCTAGCTTCGGACGTGTAGAAAGCGCTTGCTGCACTGCTCTCACTGTACTGCCGCCCCACGGCAGCCGCCGCTGCCGGACGGGGCGCGCGGCGCCCACGAAGGGACTGACGTGACACGCAAGACGGTGCGTATCGCCATGAACGGCGTGACCGGACGCATGGGCTACCGCCAGCACCTCGTCCGGTCGATCCTCGCCCTGCGCGACCAGGGCGGCCTCGACCTCGGCGACGGCAGCGTGCTCTGGCCCGAGCCGGTCCTGCTCGGGAGGCGTGAGCACGCCCTGAGGGAGATCGCCGGACGGCACGGCCTGGAGCACGTCTCCACCGACATCGACGCGGTCCTCGCCGATCCCACCGTCGACATCTACTTCGACTCCCAGGCCACCTCCGCCCGGGAGGAGGCCCTCGCCAAGGCGATCGCCGCCGGCAAGCACGTCTACACCGAGAAGCCGACGGCGACCGGCCTCGCGGGTGCCCTGCAACTGGCCCGCCTGGCCCGGGAGAAGGGCGTCAAGCACGGCGTCGTCCAGGACAAGATCTTCCTGCCGGGCCTGCTCAAGCTGAAGCGGCTCGTCGACGGCGGCTTCTTCGGCCGAGTCCTGTCCGTCCGCGGCGAGTTCGGCTACTGGGTCTTCGAGGGCGACTGGCAGCCCGCCCAGCGGCCCTCCTGGAACTACCGTGCCGAGGACGGCGGCGGCATCGTCGTCGACATGTTCCCGCACTGGGAGTACGTGCTGCGCGAGCTGTTCGGCCGCGTGAAGTCCGTGCAGGCCCTGGCCACGACCCACATCCCGCAGCGCTGGGACGAGAACGGCAAGCCGTACGACGTCACCGCCGACGACGCCGTCTACGGCGTCTTCGAGCTGGAGGGCGGCGCCGTCGCCCAGATCAACTCCTCCTGGGCCGTCCGCGTCCACCGCGACGAACTGGTGGAGTTCCAGGTGGACGGCACGGAGGGCTCCGCCGTGGCCGGGCTGCGCACGTGCCGGGTGCAGCACCGTTCGGCGACCCCGAAGCCCGTCTGGAACCCGGACGTCCCCGCCACCGAGGCCTTCCGCGACCAGTGGCAGGAGGTCCCCGACAACGCCGTGTTCGACAACGGCTTCAAGGCCCAGTGGGAGCTGTTCCTCAGGCACGTCCACGCCGACTCGCCCTACCGCTGGGACCTGCTGGCCGGTGCCCGCGGTGTGCAGCTCGCCGAACTGGGCCTTCGATCCTGCGCCGAGGGCCGCCGCATCGACGTACCGGAGATCACCCTGTGACCATCCAGCTCCCCTCCGCCGGCGGCACCCTGCGCACGTACGAGCCCCGCGCCGAACCACTGGCCGTCTCGCCCGGCACCCCCCTCACCTCCCGTACGGTCTTCTCGGCGGCCCACGTCGTCGCCGATCCGCTCGCCGACGTGTCCCCCGGCGCGCCCGCCGCCGTCGACTGGGACGCCACCCTCGCCTTCCGCCGCCACCTGTGGTCCCACGGTCTCGGTGTCGCCGAGGCGATGGACACCGCCCAGCGCGGCATGGGCCTGGACTGGGCGGCCGCGGCCGAGTTGATCCGCCGGTCGGCGGCGGAGGCGCGCGGCGTGGGCGGCCGGATCGCCTGCGGAGCCGGCACCGACCAGCTCACCGGCGGCACCCTCGCCGACGTCCGCGCCGCCTACGAGGAACAGCTCGCCGTCGTCGAGGAGTCGGGCGCCCGGGCCGTCCTGATGGCCTCCCGCGCCCTGGCCGCCACGGCGAAGGGCCCCGAGGACTACCTCGACGTCTACGGCCACCTCCTGCGCCAGGCCGCCGAGCCGGTGATCCTGCACTGGCTGGGCCCCGTGTTCGACCCGGACCTGGACGGCTACTGGGGCTCGTCCGACCCGGACACGGCGACGGACACCTTGCTGGAGGTGATCTCGGCGCACCCGGACAAGGTGGACGGCATCAAGGTGTCGCTGCTGGACCCGCAGCGGGAGACCGGCCTGCGCCGCCGCCTCCCGCGGGGCGTGCGCTGCTACACCGGCGACGACTTCCACTACCCCGGGCTGATCGCCGGCGACGAGAAGGGCTTCAGCCACGCGCTGCTCGGCATCTTCAACCCGCTCGGACCACTGGCGGCGGCGGCCGTACGGGCGCTGGACTCGGGCGATGCGGCGGGCTTCCGCGCGCTGCTGGACCCGACGGTCGCGCTCGCCCGCCACCTCTTCCAGGCACCGGTCCGCTTCTACAAGACGGGCGTCGTCCTCCTCGCCTGGCTCGCGGGCCATCAGTCCCACTTCACCATGGTCGGCGGCCTGCAGTCGGCGCGCTCGCTGCCGCACCTGGCCCGCGCCTACGAGCTGGCCGACGGACTCGGCCTGTTCCCGGATCCCGGGCTCGCCGAGGAACGCATGAAGACCCTGCTGTCGTTGTACGGGGTGGACCGATGACCGCTCTCGCCCGTCTCAGCATCAACCAGATGACGGTGAAGCAGCTGTCTCTGCCGGAACTAGCCGCCGCCTGCGGCCGGTTGGGCATCACCCGGGCAGGTCTGTGGCGCGGGCCGGTCCGTGAGCACGGACTGGAGGAGACCGCCAGGCTGGTCCGGGACGCGGGCCTGACCGTCACGACCTTGTGCCGGGGCGGCTTCCTCACGGCGGCCGGCCCGTCCGAGCGGGCGAGGGCGCTGGCCGACAACCGCCGTGCGGTGGAGGAGGCGGCCACCCTGGGCACCGACACCCTGGTCCTGGTCTCGGGCGGTCTTCCGCCCGGCGCCAAGGACCTGCGCGCGGCCCGCGAACGGGTCGCGGACGCCCTGGCCGTGCTCGCGCCGTACGCCGAGCACCACGGGGTCCGCCTCGCCATCGAACCCCTGCACCCGATGTACGCCGCCGACCGCTGCGTGGTGTCGACCCTCGCCCAGGCCCTGGACCTGGCCGAACGCTTCCCCGCGCACCAGGTCGGGGTGGCCGTGGACACGTACCACGTCTGGTGGGACGACAACGCCCCCGCGCAGATCGCCCGGGCAGGCGCGGCCGGCCGGATCCACGCCTTCCAGCTCGCCGACTGGACCACTCCCCTGCCCGCGGGCGCCCTCGACGGCCGGGGCCAGCTCGGGGACGGCGCGATCGACATGCGGGAGTGGAGGGGATACGTGGAGACCGCCGGCTACACCGGCCCCATCGAGGTCGAGCTGTTCAACGAGGGTCTGTGGGCGCGCGACGGCCGCGAGGTGCTGGCGGAGACGGCGGCACGATTCGCGGAGCACGTCTCCTGAGGGAGAACCGCCTAGCCCTGGGCGGCGGCGGAGGCGGCCGCGGCGGCGCGTTCCTCGCCTCTGCGCCGCGCCCGCTTGCCGTACATGGCCGTCCACACGATGAGGCCTGCGAGGACGCCGTAGATCAGGACCGGGCTGAGGGTCACCATGGTGTCGGTGCTCAGCGCGCAGGCCAGGGCGATGCGGACGACGGCTTCGAGGCAGTAGGCCACGCCCCACACCGTCGTCATCGTCCGTACGGTCGTGCGGAACCCCTCGAACTGCCAGAGGCCGTTCCACCAAGAGGTGCTCGCGGGGGTGCCGTCGGTGGCGAACTTGCGGCCGAAGTAGAACATGAGCGGTCGCGGCGCCAGCAGCGTCGCGAGGCACAGCAGGCCGAAAAGGCCGGTGACGGCCGAGTCCTTGACCAGCAGGGCCCGGGCCGAGTGGGGCCCGACGAGTGAGACGACGGCCGTGATGACCAGGAACACCAGGGTCACGACGGCGAACTCGTCGAGGCGGCGCCGCCAGGCGAGGTGCACGGCACTGTCGACCACCGGCCAGGCACCGCTTGCCAGCAGCGCGGCGAACTCGCTCCACCCCTGGTCACGCAGGGCGTTGTAGGTGAGGATCGGCGCCGCCACGTTCAGCGCGATGGTGAGGATCCAGCCACCTGCGGCGCTCCCCCCGGACCGGGCGGGCGGCAGCGGGCGTTCCTCCGTCTGCACGGCCCGCGCGTCCGGCCTGATTGGCGTGTCCATGGCATCCTGCGCAGGCATGGCTCCCCCTGGTGTTCCTGCTGACGGAAGTGGTCGGCGTGATCATTCATGACCAACTTCCTTTTTGGCAAGAACTGGTGGGTGTCCGTCAGGCGCCCCTGAGCCGGACGTCTCCACGCCTTACGCACCGCCCGCTTCCGCACCGCCCGCGTCCTTCACCCGCCGGCTCCGCGTTCTCCTCTCCGATGTGCTCGGGAAGTTCGGTCACCGGTGCCGGGCCGTGCCGGTGGTAGAGGTGCGGGAGGAGCGCGTAGTACCCGTGGCCGGCCAGTTCGCGGGCCTTCTGCTCCGACTCGGGCCGCACATCGAAGGCGTCCGAGTGCAGCAGCACTCCAGGGTGCCGCTCGCCATGGCCGGGGCAGGCCGCGAAGGCGTCGGCCTGGCCGTCCGGGCCGAGTGCCATCCGAGGCCGGCAGAGCGTTCATTCTCACCCATTGCAACGAGTCGGAATGGCGTTCGTTGCATTACAGGCAGAACCATTGCAACAAAATATGGGCTTTGAGCTGCAAAGTTAGCGATTTAGTGAAACAAGCTGGTTGCCAATATCTGTGAATGCAACGTAGCGTTTCCGTCATCAGAAACGACGGGCCGGAAGGGCCCGCGCAGCCGATGAAGGAGCCCGCGATGCAGAAGTTCGACACCCCCGCCCCGGTCGCCGCCGTCCTGGACATCCCCGCCGGCCGCATCCAGCTCATCGCCGCCGACCGCACCGACACCACCGTCGAGGTCCGTCCCGCCAACGCCGCCAAGAGCCGCGACGTCAACGCCGTCAAGGAGATCGAAGTCGCCTACAGCGACGGCGTCCTGCACATCAAGGCGTCGGAGGCGAAGAACCGGCTCCTCGGCAACTCCGGGTCCGTCGAGGTGACCGTCCAGCTGCCCGCCGGCTCCCACGTCGAGGCGAAGGCGGCTGCCGCCGAGTTCCGCGGCGTCGGACGGCTCGGCGACGTCGCCTTCGTGGGCGGCTACCGCTCGGTCAAGCTCGACGAGGCCGCAAGCGCCCGCCTCGCCGCCGTCGACGGCGACGTCTCGGTCGGCCGCCTGGGCGGCCCGGCGGAGATCAGCACCCAGAGGGGCGACATCCGGATCACCGAGGCCGTGCGCGGCACGGTCACCCTGCGGACCGAACACGGCACCATCGCGGTCGGCGCCGCCCCCGGCGTCTCCGCCTCCCTTGACGCGGGCACCGGCCACGGCCGGATCCGCAACGCGCTCAAGAACGCCGACGGCGGCGACGCCGGCCTGAACATCCACGCCACCACCAACTACGGCGACATCACCGCCCGCAGCCTCTGAACCCGCAGCCTGCCAAGCCCTGGAAAGAGGAGCACCCCATGACGACCCCGGCCATCGCGGCGAACAGGCTGCACAAGTCCTACGGCGACAAGACCGTCCTCGACGGCATCGACCTGACCGTCCCCGAAGGGACGATCTTCTCCCTGCTCGGCCCGAACGGCGCCGGCAAGACCACCGCCGTGAAGATCCTCTCCACCCTCATCTCCCCCGACCCCGGCTCCGGCCCGATCCACGTCGGCGGCCACAACCTCGCCACCGACCCGCAGGCGGTGCGCGCCGCGATCGGCGTCACCGGGCAGTTCTCCGCCGTCGACGGGCTGATCACCGGCGAGGAGAACATGTGGCTCATGGCGGACCTGCACCACCTGTCCAGGAGGGAGGGGCGGCGGGTGGCCGCCGAACTGCTGGAGCGGTTCGACCTGGTCGACGCGGCGAAGAAGCCCGCCTCCACCTACTCCGGCGGTATGAAGCGCCGCCTGGACATCGCCATGACCCTGGTCGGCAACCCGCGGATCATCTTCCTCGACGAGCCGACCACCGGCCTCGACCCGCGCTCACGCCACACCATGTGGCAGATCATCCGCGGCCTCGTCTCCGACGGCGTCACCGTCTTCCTCACCACCCAGTACCTGGAGGAGGCGGACGAACTCGCCGACCGCATCGCCGTGCTGAACGACGGTGTGATCGCCGCGCAGGGCACCGCCGAGGAACTGAAGCGGCTGATCCCGGGCGGACACGTGAAGCTCCGCTTCACCGACCCCGCCGCCTACCAGTCCGCCGCCACCGCCCTGCGCGAGGCCACCCGCAAGGACGAGTCCCTCTCCCTGCAGCTCCCGAGCGACGGCAGCCAGCGCGAGCTGCGCTCCCTCCTCGACCGGCTGGACTCGGCCGGCGTCCTGGCCGACGAGCTGACCGTGCACACCCCCGACCTCGACGACGTCTTCTTCGCCCTGACCGACACCGCCGCCACCCTCGACCAGCCCAAGGAGACCGTCCGATGAGCACCCTCTCCCTCGCCGTGCGCGACTCCTCCACGATGCTGCGCCGCAACCTGCTCCACGCCCGGCGCTACCCGTCGCTCACGCTGAACCTGCTGCTGACGCCGGTCATGCTGTTGCTGCTCTTCACCTACATCTTCGGAGACGCGATGAGCGCCGGCATCGGCGGCGGGGACCGCTCCGACTACCTCGCCTACCTCGTGCCCGGCCTGCTGCTGATGACCATCGGCTCCACCACCATCGGCACCGCCGTGTCCGTCTCCACCGACATGACCGAGGGCATCATCGCCCGCTTCCGCACCATGGCCATCCACCGTGGCTCCGTCCTCATCGGACACGTCATCGGCAGCGTCCTGCAGTCGGTCATGAGCGTGGTCCTGGTCGGCGCGGTCGGCGTCGCCATCGGCTTCAGGTCCACCGACGCCACCGCCCTGGAATGGGTCGCGGCCTTCGGCCTGGTCACCCTCTTCGCCCTGGCCCTCACCTGGATCGCCGTCGGGATGGGCCTGGTCAGCCCGAGCGCCGAGGCCGCCAGCAACAACGCCATGCCGCTGATCTTCCTCCCGCTGATCTCCAGCACCTTCGTCCCGGTCCATTCGATGCCCGGCTGGTTCCAGCCCATCGCCGAGTACCAGCCCTTCACCCCCACCATCGAGACCCTGCGCGGCCTCCTCCTCGGCACCGAGATCGGCCACAACGGATGGCTCGCCCTCGCCTGGTGCATCGGCCTCGCGGTCCTCGGCTACTTCTGGTCCACCTCCAAGTTCGACCAGGACCCCAAGTAGTCGTCGTGACAGCGCGGGCAGCCCCCCGCCGGCACGAACCCCGCGAAGGCGGCGTACCCCGACACCACGTCGGAGTACGCCGCCCTTTTCGGTTACGACGACGCGGCCGCACCCGGCGCCCTTCGGCTCCGGCGGTCAGTCGTCCTCACGCAGCCTGCGCCAGATCCGGGTGCGATGGAGCATGTAGAGGGAGACGAACACGGCGAGCACCTGCAAGCCCACGGCGAGCAGCCAGAACTCGTCCCTGCTCTCCAGCCTGTCCGTCAGGAACGTGAAGTTCATGCCGAAGAATCCGGTCAGGAACGACAAGGGGAGGAAGATCACCGACACGATGGCCAGCCGGTTGATCACACCGTTCTGTTCGCCGGCGACGAGCGAGGAGTAGCTGGCGAAGGCCCGGCGGGTGGCCTCCTGAAGGGACTCGATGTCCGCGAGCACCAGTCGCCCACTGGTCTGGAACTCCCGGGCGAGCCGTTGCCGCTTCTCCGGAAAGGCGGAACTGGTCATGCGCCGGGCCAGGATCGCGTCGGTCACTTCGAGGAAAGGCCGCAGGAAGTGGTGCAGCATGGCGGAGCGGCGTCGTAGGCGCGCCAGGCGGTAGACCTGATCGGGATGCCGTGCATCGAACATGTCGTCCTCGATCTCCTCTGCCTCCAGCAGGGCCTGCACGGCGGCCCCCCGAAAGGTGCTCAGAGCCTCCCCGAGCACGAGGAAGAGCACGGCCACCGGGTCGGCGGGCCGTTCGTGCAGCAACCCCTCGGTGAGGGTCCCCGCCAGGCCGGCCCGGCCCCGGTGCACGGTGATCAGGAAGCGCTCGGTCACCACCATGTGGATGTGGACGATCCGCTCCTCGGCGACCACGGGCACGACGAAACCGGTCCGGTCACCCAGGTACTCGGCCCGCGGGGGCTCATCCGCTCTGCCGAACCAGTCCAGGCCCTCGCTGTTCAGGCCCAGTTGACCGGCGACCGGCCGTGCCTCCGCCTGCGCCTCCACCGGCAGTTCGACGTCGACGAGCACGAACCGGTCCGTGGCCAGCCGGCGGCGTGCCTCCGCCACGTCCGTACGGGTGACGACCCCCTCCGGCATCGACACCACCGTTACGATCATCGCCCCTCGCCGTTCGTCTCGAAGCCCGCGGACTCCAGCGTCCGCGGGCTTCGGCGCTCCCGCATGCGCAGGCACTCGTGTGCCTCGCCGGGCAGCCCGAACGGATGACGGATCCGGCGCCGCTCAGGGCCTGGTTCGCGTTCAAGCGCTCAGGGCCAGAAGGCGATCGCGAGGCCTATCAGCGTGCCCAGGGCGATCACGCCGCCGAAGATCCCCGCGCCGATGGCGACCTTGACACTGGCGGGCCGGACTTCCTGCCAGCCCAGTTCACGCGCGGCGGCCCGGATCAGGCGGTGGCCGTCGGCGGACGAGAAGGAGTAGTCCAGCGTGCCGTCCAGGTTCCAGCGCTTCTCGACGTACACGCTCCGGCCGATGGAGACCGTCCTGCCGAGCCGCACTCCGCCGAGTCCCACCTCGTACTCGACGGTGCGCACGACGTCCGTGAGCGTGAAGCGCTTCTCCTGGGGGCGCAGGGCCACCCGGAAGGTGTGCACCTGGCTGACCCGGCTCCTGGTCAGCATCTCCCGCAGCTGCGGCTCGTTGACGTCCACGAGGAGGTCGAATCCCGGCACAGTCCGGTGCATCCGGTACTGCGTGCCTGCGGTGGCGGCCTCGATGCGGGAGTACAACTCCTGGCAGTCGTCTGTGCCGTTGGCGTCTGTCACGGGCACGCACAGTAACAGTGCCCGTTGTCAGACCCCACCGGTACCGTCGGATCATGGCTCACCAGGCGGGGAACCCCACGGCCGATCGCAAGCTCGCCGTGCTCGAAGGCGTGCTGGAGCGGATCACGTACGCCAATGAGGAGAACGGCTACACGGTCGCCCGGGTCGACACCGGAAGAGGCGGCGGCGACCTCCTCACGGTCGTCGGCGCGCTGCTCGGTGCCCAGGTGGGGGAGTCCCTGCGCATGGAGGGCCGCTGGGGTTCGCACCCGCAGTACGGGCGGCAGTTCCACGTGGAGAACTACACGACCGTGCTGCCGGCGACCGTGCAGGGCATCCGGCGTTATCTCGGCTCCGGGCTGGTCAAGGGCATCGGCCCGGTGTTCGCCGACCGGATCACCCAGCACTTCGGGCTGGACACGCTGCGGATCATCGAGGAGGAGCCGAAGAGGCTCATCGAGGTCCCCGGTCTCGGCCCCAAGCGCACCAAGAAGATCGCCGACGCCTGGGAGGAGCAGAAGGCGATCAAGGACGTCATGCTCTTCCTGCAGACCGTCGAGGTGTCCACGTCCATCGCCGTGCGGATCTACAAGAAGTACGGCGACGCGTCGATCTCCGTCGTCAAGGAGCAGCCGTACCGGCTCGCCGCCGACGTCTGGGGCATCGGGTTCCTGACCGCGGACAAGATCGCCCAGTCCGTCGGCATCCCGCACGACAGCCCGGAGCGGGTCAAGGCGGGACTGCAGTACGCGCTGTCGCAGTCCGCGGACCAGGGGCACTGCTTCCTGCCCGAGGAGCGGTTGATCGCGGATGCCGTGAAGCTGCTCCAGGTCGACACCGGGCTGGTCATCGAGTGCCTCGCCGAGCTGGGGCAGGCACCGGAGGAGGGGGTGGATCCGGGGGTCGTACGGGAGAAGGTGCCCGGGCCGGAGGGCGACTCGGAGCCTGTCAGCGCCGTGTATCTCGTGCCCTTCCACCGCGCCGAGCTGTCGCTGTCCGCCCAGCTGCTGCGGCTCCTGCGCACCGGCCAGGACCGGATGCCCGCCTTCCGGGACGTCGACTGGGGCAGGGCCCTCGGCTGGCTGAAGGACCGTACCGGCGCCGATCTCGCCCCGGAACAGGAGGCCGCCGTCAGGCTCGCGCTGAGCGAGAAGGTCGCCGTCCTCACCGGCGGTCCCGGCTGCGGCAAGTCCTTCACGGTGCGTTCGATCGTGGAGCTGGCCCGGGCCAAGCGGGCCAAGGTGCTGCTCGCCGCCCCGACCGGCCGGGCCGCCAAGCGGCTGGCGGAGCTGACCGGTGCCGAGGCCTCCACCGTGCACCGGCTGCTGGAGCTGAAACCCGGAGGCGACGCGGCCTACGACCGGGACCGCCCGCTGGACGCCGACCTGGTGGTCGTGGACGAGGCGTCCATGCTGGACCTGCTGCTCGCCAACAAGCTGGTGAAGGCCGTACCACCGGGGGCGCACCTGCTGTTCGTGGGCGATGTCGACCAGCTGCCCAGCGTCGGGGCCGGTGAAGTCCTCCGGGATCTGCTCGCCGACGGGAGCCCGATCCCGGCCGTCCGGCTGACCCGGGTCTTCCGGCAGGCGCAGCAGTCCGGCGTCGTCACCAACGCGCACCGGATCAACGCGGGGCAGCATCCGCTCACCGACGGGCTGAAGGACTTCTTCCTCTTCGTCGAGGACGACACCGAGGCCGCGGGCCGGCTCACCGTGGAGGTGGCCGCCCGGCGGATCCCGGCCAGGTTCGGGCTGGACCCGCGCCGGGACGTGCAGGTGCTCGCGCCGATGCACCGGGGCCCGGCCGGTGCGGGGGCGCTCAACGGGCTGCTCCAGCAGGCCGTCACACCGGGGCGGCCCGATCTGCCGGAGAAGCGGTTCGGCGGCCGGGTCTTCCGCGTCGGCGACAAGGTCACCCAGATTCGCAACAATTACGAGAAAGGCAAGAACGGTGTCTTCAACGGCACCGTGGGCGTCGTCACCTCGCTCGATCCGGTCGACCAGCGTCTGACGGTGCTGACGGACGAGGATGAGGAGGTTCCGTACGAATTCGACGAACTGGACGAACTGGCACATGCCTACGCGGTCACGATCCACCGTTCACAGGGGAGTGAATATCCGGCGGTGGTGATTCCGGTCACCACGGGAGCATGGATGATGCTCCAGCGGAACCTGCTCTACACGGCGGTCACGCGGGCCAAACAGCTGGTCGTCCTCGTCGGTTCACGCAAGGCGATCGGGCAGGCGGTGCGCACGGTGTCGGCCGGACGCCGCTGTACGGCCCTCGACTTCAGACTCCTCGGCAAAAATGATCGATCAAATGAGTCATGAAGGTCACAGAGCACTTCCGGATGCCCCTTCCAGGGGGCAGGATGAGCAGGTTGGCGGCACTGAGTGCCGCCAATAGGCCCAATGGTCGACCCCGAGTGCACTCTGCTGAGCCAAATGGGGGATGGTAGAGACAGTCAGGGCACCTCGAAGATGAGGCACTACGTCGGTGAGGGAAGACGTGAGCGACAACTCTGTAGTACTGCGGTACGGCGACGGCGAGTACACCTACCCGGTGGTCGACAGCACCGTCGGTGACAAGGGCTTCGACATCGGGAAGCTCCGCGCCCAGACCGGTCTGGTGACTCTGGACAGCGGTTACGGCAACACGGCCGCCTATAAATCCGCCGTCACCTACCTCGACGGCGAGGCGGGCATCCTCCGCTACCGCGGCTACCCCATCGAGCAGCTGGCCGAGCGCTCCACCTTCCTCGAGGTGGCGTACCTGCTGATCAACGGTGAACTGCCGACGGTCGACGAGCTTGCCACGTTCAAGAACGACATCACGCGGCACACCCTCCTGCACGAGGACGTCAAGAACTTCTACAGGGGCTTCCCGCGCGACGCCCACCCGATGGCCATGCTGTCCTCGGTCGTCTCGGCGCTGTCCACCTTCTACCAGGACAGCCACAACCCGTTCGACGAGAAGCAGCGCGACCTCTCCACCATCCGCCTGCTCGCCAAGCTCCCGACGATCGCGGCGTACGCGTACAAGAAGTCGATCGGCCACCCGTTCGTCTACCCGCGCAACGACCTCGGCTACGTCGAGAACTTCCTCCGCATGACCTTCTCGGTCCCGGCGCAGGAGTTCGAGCTGGACCCGGTCGTGGTGGCGGCGCTGGACAAGCTGCTGATCCTGCACGCCGACCACGAGCAGAACTGTTCGACCTCCACGGTCCGCCTGGTCGGTTCCTCGCAGGCCAACATGTTCGCGTCGATCTCGGCCGGCATCAGCGCGCTGTGGGGTCCGCTGCACGGCGGCGCCAACCAGTCCGTCCTGGAGATGCTCGAGGGCATCCGCGACTCCGGCGCCGGCGTCGACACCTTCATCCGCAAGGTGAAGAACAAGGAGGACGGCGTCCGCCTGATGGGCTTCGGCCACCGGGTCTACAAGAACTTCGACCCGCGCGCGAAGATCATCAAGGCCGCCGCGCACGACGTGCTCTCCGCGCTGGGCAAGGAGGACGAGCTCCTCGAGATCGCCCTCAAGCTGGAGGAGCACGCGCTGTCCGACGACTACTTCGTCGAGCGCAAGCTGTACCCGAACGTCGACTTCTACACGGGTCTGATCTACCGGGCCATGGGCTTCCCGACCGAGATGTTCACGGTCCTGTTCGCCCTCGGCCGCCTGCCGGGCTGGATCGCCCAGTGGACCGAGATGATCAAGGAGCCGGGCTCCCGCATCGGCCGCCCGCGCCAGATCTACACGGGCGTCGTCCAGCGCGACTTCGTGCCGGTCGAGGAGCGCTGAGCGCACTGAAGGGCAGGGCCTGCCGGAACGGTGGGCCCTGAATCGGCAGCGTCGAAGAAGCGAGACAAGCGGAAGGCGCCCTGACGCCGGTCCCCCCACGGGCCGACGACCAGGGCGCCTTCCCATGTCCCGGTGCGGATTCCCCCCACGGGATCCGGCCGGGCGCTCGGAGAGGACAGCGCCTGAATCGCTGTCTGAGTACGACGGGCGGAACCCGCCGTACTCCAGTGATGCGGTGCGGTCTGCCGGGACAACGCACGCTGGGAGGGCCGCTCAAAGCTTCCCGGTGTACGTGCCCCGGCAACGCTCCCCCAAGCTCTGAACTTTGTTCGAGCAGGGAGGTGCCCCGATCTGGGAAAGTCCCCCAAGACATCCCCAGATGCCAGTCAGCGCCCCCCAAGACGCTGGTCTGACATCGCCAACTTAGACCTTCGAACCCCTTCGATGGTTACGTTCGCACCACTGTGATCTGCGTCTCTTGCATATGTCCCTTAGGCGCGCAAGAGCCCCGATATGGCAATCGGGACTCAAGCGTAAGGATGATGCGCGAGCCTTGTGAAGAGCTTATGTGAGGCTCGCGCCGGACTCCAGGGGGACTCTTACATCGGTCCCGCCGTTTGCCGCCGGGTCACCGGAAGGTCCGCAGCCGCAGGCTGTTGGTCACGACGAACACCGACGAGAAGGCCATCGCCGCTCCCGCGATCATCGGGTTGAGCAGCCCCGCGGCGGCCAGCGGCAGCGCGGCGACGTTGTAGCCGAAGGCCCACACGAGATTGCCCTTGATGGTGGCGAGGGTGCGCCGGGCGAGCCGGATCGCGTCCGCGGCCACGCGCAGGTCCCCGCGCACCAGCGTCAGATCGCCGGCCTCGATCGCCGCGTCCGTGCCGGTGCCCATGGCGAGCCCCAGGTCGGCGGTGGCGAGCGCGGCCGCGTCGTTGACGCCGTCGCCGACCATCGCCACGGCGCGTCCCTCACGCTGCAGCCGCCGTACGACCTCCACCTTGTCCTCCGGCAGTACCTCGGCGATCACCTGGTCGATGCCGACGGTCTTCGCGACCGCCTCGGCGACCGTCCGGTTGTCCCCGGTGAGCAGCACCGGCGTGAGCCCCAGCGCGCGCAGTCCGCGGACCGCCTCGGCGCTGGTCGGCTTCACCGCGTCGGCCACGGCGAGGACCCCACGGGCCCGCCCGTCCCAGCCGGCCACGACGGCCGTACGGCCCTCCTCCTCGGCCGCGCGGGCCGCACGGGCCAACTCCTCCGGGAGCGTGTCGTACAGGCGCCCCACGGCCACCTCACGGCCGTCCACGCGACCGCGTACGCCCCGCCCGGGGACGTTCTCGAAGTGCTCGACCGCCGGCAGCGCCCACCCGGGAGAGCGCTGCGCGCTCGCCCCGTTCAGGCGCTCCTCGGCGCCGGCGGCGATCGCCCGTGCCACGGGGTGCTCGGAGGCGTGCTCCAGGGCGCCCGCGAGCCGCAGCAGCTCCTTCTCGTCCTCGCCCTCGGCGGCGTACACCGCCTGCAGGCTCATCCGGCCGGTGGTGACCGTGCCGGTCTTGTCCAGGACGACCGTGTCCACGCGGCGCGTGGACTCCAGCACCTCGGGTCCCTTGATCAGGATGCCGAGCTGGGCGCCGCGCCCGGTGCCGACCATCAGCGCGGTCGGCGTGGCGAGGCCCAGCGCGCAGGGGCAGGCGATGATCAGGACGGCGACGGCGGCCGTGAACGCGGCCGCCGTGTCCCCGGTGACGCCCAGCCACACGCCGAAGGTGCCGAGCGCGACGAGGACGACCACGGGAACGAACACCGCGGAGATCCGGTCGGCGAGCCGCTGCACCTCGGCCTTCCCGTTCTGCGCGTCCTCCACGAGCTTCGCCATCCGGGCGAGCTGGGTGTCGGCACCGACCCGGGCGGCCTCCACGACCAGCCGGCCGCCCGCGTTGACCGTGGCGCCGGTGACCCGGTCGCCGGGGCCGACGTCCACCGGCACGGACTCGCCGGTCAGCATGGACGCGTCCACCGCGGAGACACCCTCCACGACCGTGCCGTCGGTGGCGATCTTCTCGCCGGGCCGTACGACGAACCGGTCGCCGACGGCGAGTGACGACGCCGGTACGCGCACCTCGCGGCCGTCCCGCAGCACCACCACGTCCTTGGCGCCCAGCTCCATCAGGGCCCTCAGGGCCGCGCCGGCGCGGCGCTTGGAGCGGGCCTCCAGGTAGCGGCCGAGCAGGATCAGCGCGACGACTCCGGCGGCCACCTCCAGATAGACGGTGGAGGCGCCGTCCATGCGGGAGACGGTGAAGCGGAACTCGTCGTGCATGCCGGCCATGCCCGCGTCACCGAAGAACAGCGCCCACAGTGACCAGCCGAACGCGGCCAGCGTGCCGACCGAGACGAGGGTGTCCATCGTGGCCGCGCCGTGCCGGGCATTGGTCCAGGCGGCCCGGTGGAAGGGGGCGCCGCCCCAGACGACCACCGGCGCTGCGAGCGTGAGGGAGAGCCACTGCCAGTTGTCGAACTGCAGCGCGGGGACCATCGCGAGCAGGACCACGGGCGCGGCGAGCAGCGCGGAGACGAGCAGGCGGTGGCGGAGCGCGCCGAGTCCGGGATCGTCCTGGGGGGTGTCCGGTCCGGCCTCGGGCGCGGGTTCCGGCGGCGGGGGCTCCTCGGCGGTGTACCCCGTCCGCTCCACGGTGGCGATCAGGTCGGCGACCCGGACACCGTCGGTGATGCTGACCCTGGCCTTCTCGGTGGCGAAGTTGACGGTGGCGCTCACACCGTCCATCCGGTTGAGCTTCTTCTCCACCCGGGCGGCGCAGGAGGCGCAGGTCATCCCGCCGATGAGCAGCTCGACGTCGGCGGTGCCGCCTATCGCGGCGGCGTTCTCTGCGGTGGTGCTCGTCATGTCCGGACTCCAGACATCGGACCGGACCGTACGGAATCCAGTATCAGCTGGTCGGCACGGCCCGGTCGGGGAAAGGGAGAGGCGTTCTCAGGCCTTGCCGGCCAGCTCGAAGCCGGCCTCGTCCACGGCGGCGCGCACGGCCTCGTCGTCCAGCGGGGACTGGGAGACGACGGTCACCTCGCCCGTGGACGCGACGGCCTTCACCGAGGTGACGCCGGGGATCTGGGAGATCTCGCCGGAGACGGAGCCCTCGCAGTGGCCACAGCTCATGCCGGTCACCTTGTAGACGGCGGTGACAGAGCCCGGGGTGTCGGTCTGGGCGGTCATGTCGTTGCTCCTTGTGGCGATGTGGTGCGGTCAGTGAGGTCCATGGGAAACCCGCTCCACCGACTGTATACCCCTAGGGGGTATTTCACCAAGCACGTGGCGTGACGGTCCTCCGCACCGGTGGCTCACTCGGAGCAACTGAAGGACGGCACGCCATAACCCCGATGGTTCGCCCCGCGTTCTATGAGGTGCGGGTAAGTGCCCGCGACGATGTCAGGAAGGCAGGAAACTCATGAGACGGACTACCCGATACGGTGCGATCGCCGTCGCCGCGTCCGGCGCGATGGCCGTGGCCCTGCCGGTGTCCGCCGCCTTCGCGGCCGAGGGGACCGGTGCCGACGCCACGGCGAGCGGCTCGCCCGGGGTGCTCTCCGGAAACTCCGTCCAGGTCCCGGTGCACGTGCCGGTGAACGTGTGCGGCAACACGGGGGACGTCGTGGGGCTGCTCAACCCGGCCGCGGGCAACGCCTGCGCGAACAGTGGCTCGGCGAAGGCCGGCGGTGCGGGCACCAGCGGCTCGGAGAAGGCCGGCGGCGCAAAGAAGGCCGGCGGCGCGACGACGGGCGGCGCGGAGCATGCCGTCCGTGCTCAGGGGAACGGCGGATCGGCCGCATCCGGCGGGGCGTCGGCTCACGGCGGCACCGCGGACTCGCCCGGGCTGCTGTCGGGCAACAGCCTCCAGCTCCCGGTCGACGTGCCGCTGAACCTCTCCGGGAACAGCGTCAACGTGGTCGGCGTGGGCAATGCGGTCTTCGGCAACGAGTCGGTCAACGACTCCGGTGACCACCCGGACCAGCCCCCGCACACCACGGTCCCGAAGCCCCGGGCAGCCAAGCCCCCGGCCGCCGTCCGGTCCCACACCCCGCGCCATGTGGCGCCCTCGCTGGCCCACACCGGAGCGGACCTCACGGCCCCCGGCCTCGCCGGCAGTGCCGCGCTCATCGTCGCGGGCGGGATCCTGTACCGCCGCTTCAGCCCCGGCCGCACCCGCTGACCGGGCCCCCCGGTCCTCGGGCACGCCCCGGTCCGGACGAGCACCGTGAGCCTGTCCCGACCCCCCGGCTGCCACCGCGTCACCGCTGGATCACCGCGTGACCCCCGGAGCGCAGCGTCGTTGAAGAGATGCGTTCCCTTCGAATCGGGCCCCAGGAGCCACAGCAGTTGCTCCTGGGGCCCGTGGCGTGTCCGGACCGCTCAGGACGCCGGTCCGAGCCGGACGGGCACACAAGGACGGCGAGACCACCTCACCACCGCGAGGGTGGTGAGGTGGTCTCGCCGCAATGGTCTGTGTGCGCCCGAACGAAAAGTGACGGACCGTCAGAGGGCCGAGTTGTTGCAGCCCATGTCCGAACCGAGGTGGTTCTGCTGCGCGCCCGGGTTGCCTTCGCCGTTCAGCAGGTTGCCCGCCAGGCCGGTGATGGCACCGATGCTGCCGATCACCTCGATGTTCATGTCGTGCGAGCGGCACTCGGTGTTCTGCGTGACGTCGAGGTCGTGGCCCGGCTCACCGTGGGCGAAAGCGACGGTGCTGCCGCCGAGGGCGCCGACGCTGCCGAGGATGGCGCCCACGAGGACTGCCTTCTGGATCTTGCGCATGAGTTCTCCGTTGGTTGGGCGGACGGGGTCCGCAACAGATCGATCGGGGATTGCGGACGACTGCGGGAGGTCGTCAGCCGAGTCGGGGAAGACCCAGCTGGCCGATGGGAGGTGCCGCGATCTGCCCGAGGCCGACCGGAGCCACCTCCGGCACGCTCCCCGGCGTGACCTGCGGGTTGAGGAGTGGGTTGATCTGCGGGTTGATCTGCGGGTTCACCTCCGGGGCGACCCACGCCGGCGGCTCCGCGCCGAGCGCCTGGGGCATGGCCACCTGCGGGGCGACCTGGGGCATGACCTGCGGCATGACCTGCGGCACGACCTGCGCCGGCGGTGCGGGGGCCGCCTGTACCGGCTGCGCGGGCGCTGCCTGCACCGGTTGTGCGGGAGCGGCCTGTTGCGGGTACGGCGAGGTGGCGGCCTGTGCCGTTCCCTGTGACGTGGCCGCGGCGGCGGCGTAACCGGTCTGCTGCTGCAGTGGCGGGGCCGGCTGGGGAGCGGGTGCCGTGAGTACGGCCGGCTGGGGGGCGGGTGCCGTGAGTGGGGCCTGCTGAGGAGCAGGTGCCGGGGGTGCGGCCTGGGGGGCCGGGTAATCGGGAGCCGGCGCCGGAGCCGGACCGACGGGTCCGGCGAGAGTGTCGGCATGGCTGACGCCGACTCCGATGGCGGACAGACCGCTGGCCGCTGCTACGACGAGCGCGGCCTTGTGAAGCTTGCGCATGAAACCCTCGGCCCTTCGATACCTGAAACATTGCATTTCCGCGGTCGCGCATACGACTCGTGCGATGTTCGTACTGCACGATCGGCAGCGTCATTGCTTGGCTGCACGCGGACTTCGCGTCGGAGCCGACAACGAATTCCCTCATCCCTACTACGGGTCAACGGTCGCTGCCCTCTCCCCGTTGGAACGACGATTCCTTCGCTGTGGTCACGGTCCTGATGGCCCGTCACCCGAATGCCGCTCACCGGGGCGTCCATGCGTTTCCCGGGCCCTTGCGGCAAATGGGTGACCCCCATGTACCGCCCGTATCCGAGTCCGCGCTCGTCTCGTTCCCCACGGAGCCGAGAGCGATGCTCCATCGCCGCCGCATATGGCAGCAAGAACAGCGACAACTGCGCTGCCGCATTCGGCATTTCACCAGATTCCGTGTACAGGTCAATGAAGGGCCGAGGATTTCCATGCGCAAGCTTCAGCAAGTCGCGCTCGTCGTAGCAGCAGCCGGCGGTCTGTCCGCCGTCGGCGCCGGCCCCAGCTCCGCCACAACCCCCGCCGCCTACAACGGCGCTGCACCGCCTCCCGTTTCGCAGCCGGACGCCCAGGCCCGCGCGGCCACCTCGTCGCAGGCGACCGCGCAGACGTACGGCTCTCCGGCCCAGCAGCAGGCGGCCCCGCAGCGGGGCACCCAGGTCGCCCCCCAGATCAACCCGCAGCTCAATCCGCAGATCAGCCCGCAGATCACTCCGCAGGCTTCGCAGTCGCAGCAGGGCGCCCCGGTGCACCAGAACAATCTGTTCCGCCCGTACCAGGAGTGCAGCCCGCAGACCCTGCTCGACGCGAACGTCCCGGTCGCCCTGCTCGGCGCGTCCGAGACGCGGGGCGTCGACTGCACGCAGGCCAGCAGCCAGGCGAACTCCCTCGCCAGTGCGACCAGCATGCGGCAGTGACGTCGGCCGACGGCCGAACACCGGCGTACGGCACGGGCCCTCGGGGATTCGCGACCCGGGGGCCCGTGCGCGGGCGTTACGGCTTTCGGGTGGACCTGCGACGCGAGCGCGAAACACGGTGCGCCCGTGTCCGTTTTGGGATAGTTCGTACTAGTCTCTCGTGACGGTAGCAAGTCGATCTGTCACAGATCGCACCCACTCACTCCACCGGAGATGACATGCGCAAGCTTCGTAGCGTCGCCGTTCTGATTGCCGCGCTCGGCACCATCGGACTCGTGAGCGGCACGGCTCACGCAGGCGGCGAGGGCAAGGGCCAGGGTGACAAGTTCAACATCGGGCAGAGCTCTCACTGCAAGTCGCACGACCTGAACCTCGACGTCCTCGGCGAGGTTGGCGTGCTCAACGGCGTGCTGGGCAACGCCCTCAACGGCGAGGGCAACCCGGGCGCCCAGGCCACGGACATCGGCTCGAGCATGGGCTGCAACAACAGCGCCCTGTAATCACCTGGTTCGGCGCCCAGGCGTCGGACGATCAATGGTCCCGGCGCTCGGGCGTCAGGCAGAGTGCCGGGGCCATTTGCATGCACCAGCAGGCTCTCCGAGGTGACAAGGATTGTTCGAGTTCGGCGCGTCGCTGGCTGTTTCGGGAATTGCATACCAGTCTTCATGGCTGAACGAAATGCCGATCCCTCAGGGATCGCATCCACCCCCCCCCACTTCACCGGAGATGACATGCACAAGCTCCGCATGGCTGCCGTCCTTGTCGCCGCAATCGGGAGCGTCGGGCTTCTGGGTGCCGGCGCCGCCCACGCTGACCAAGGCCGGGGCAAGGGCGGCGACGAGTTCACCATCAAGCAGAGCAGCACCTGCAGGTCGCACGACAGCAACGTCGACATCCTCGGCGAGGTCGGCATCGGCAACGGTCTGGGCGGCAACTTGCTGAACGGCGAGGGCAACCCGGGCGCCCAGGCCACGAACCTCGGCTCGACCATGGGCTGCGACAACAGCTTCGGCGACTAGTAGGGCAGAACCCCTTTCCCGGTGCCCCCGGCCGACGGCCGGGGGCACCGGGATTTCTCCTTTCGCGGGCAGGGGTGCCTCGTGGAGAACAGAAATGCCGGGCCGGGGATGTCCCCGGTCCGGCATTCGCCGACAGTGATCAGAACTCGATGTGCGGCTTCTTGAAGCCCTTGGGCAGCTCCGCCGTGCTGGAGCAGTCCACCACCGGCCCGACGTTGGCGGACCCGCCCTCCGTCAGCCGGTCGCCCGGGAACACCCCGCGCGGCCGGTCGGACGTCGAGCAGTCCTGCTCCTGCTTGATGGTGAGAGTGCCGTTCTTGTCGGTGCGCGTCTCCTTCTTGCGGATGCAGACGGTGTCACCCTGTGCGGTGGTCTTGCAGTCGCCCCGGTCTCCGTCTGCGTACGCGTGTCCCGCGCCGACGCAGATCACGGCGAGACTGCCGACGAGCGCCGAGACGGTGGCAATCTTCTGCGAAGTGAGCATGTGCTGCATTCCTTTACGACGGAGGCCCGGGCGCCTGTGCCAGGTGACTGGCGTGCGCCCGGGCCCGAGACGGTCGAAAACAGAGACTCCAGTTGCCTTCACTCGCTGCGAGCTGCGCGCGAGGGCGGGATGGCAGCAGCCCGGACGCGCACCCTGAGGGGCTGCCGCGCGTCCGGGCCGCTTTCGCGTGCATCAGGCTTCCGGAGAAGGTCGGTGCACCGCTGCAGGCGCCGAGAGAACGAGCTCTCGTTAGGTCTTACTCGCCCTGGTGCTCGCCGTAACCCTGCTCGGGCTTGTCGTCCTTCTGGTCCTGCGAGTGCTCCTCCGGGTGCTCCTGCGGCTGGCCGTAGTAGTGCTCCTCCGGGCGCTCCTCCGGCTGGGCCTGCGGCTGGCCGTAGTAGTGCTCCTCCGGGCGCTCCTCCGGCTGGGCCTGCGGCTGACCGTAGTAGTAGCCGCCGCCTACGGCAACGGCGTTGGCCGTCGAGTTGGCCACGGCGGTGATCTCCGGGGCCGCGTTGTCGCCGCCGTAGGCGAAACCGACGCCGGCACCGAAGGCGGACAGCCCCATGACCGCCACCGCTACGACTGCAGCACGCTGAAACTTGCGCATGTTTGACCCTTCCTCACCCAGGCGCGGCGCCTGGCTTGACTACTTGACGTGAGCTTATGCACACGCTACGTAGTAATTCAGGATCTACACTCCACATGTCGTGTCGGCCCCTCGTATGCCGTATCGGCACCACGAGGCATCGGTCGGGGTTCCCGGGTGCGGAGGTGCTAACGCGGCAGACCGGGCAGTACCGGCTCGCTGTCGGCCTCTTCGGGCACCCCCCGTGTCGCCGGGGAGCAGGTCACCTCGGGGCCGAGTCGCGTCCTGCCGTTGCCCAGGGCGGCGGGCAGCGTCACGGGCTGCACCGTCTTGCAGGTTTCCTGATGGGGTACGACACCGTCCTCGGGGATCACGCCTTTGATCCGTTGCGTGCACGTGATGCTGCCCAGGAGGTCACGCGTGCACCTTCCCGGATCGGCTGCGGCATGCGCCTGGGCGATGCCGGTCAGGGCGAGGCTGCCGAGGAGCCCCGAGACGGCCGCGATCTTCTTCGCGCTGAACATGTGATGGGTTTTCCCTCTGTCGGGGTGCCCGGGCGCCGGCCCTGCCGGGCTCTGTCTTCGACACTCGGTCAACCGGCCGGAGGGACCAGGCCCTTCGGAGTCGACCCGAAGGGCCCCGTGCCAAGCGTCGCGAACGATGACGCCGTCGAGCTCAGCCGGTGAAGGCGTTGTTGTACTGACCGCAGGTGGTGTCCGTCGTGCCGGCGAGGCCGAGTACGGCGATCGGGACGTCGTTCTCGGAGACCGTCTGCGGACTGCACTCCTGGTAGGGGCGGTAGAGGTCGGACACCTGCAGCCCGCCCTCGGGGCTGTCGGCGATGGCGGTGCCGGCACCGATGGCCGACAGACCGCCGGCCGCCACCGCTGCGATCACGACCTGCTGAAGCTTGCGCATGGAACCCTCGGTTCTTTGCTTGTACGAGAGGCTTGTTGCCGAGTGTGACTGGTCAAACACTAGCAGTAGCGAGAGTGGCGTTCCACGCCGGACGGCTGTGTCATGAGGGGTGCAAGAGCCCGGAAAAAGACACCGAGTCGGCCGCCGGTCACCTGCTCGGACACCGGAGTTGCCGTCCGGCGCCCACCGTCCTGACAGGCGATGTGCCGTCAGGTGCGGCGCGGCGCCGACACCAACATGGGTGAAGCGGGGTGAAGTTGGCTCACGAGAACGTCGGCTCCGCGACCCGCGGGTGGCCGCGTGCCGGCGCGGAGGCGATCAGATCGCGCAGCCCCTCGGCGTACCGCCGCACGTTCTTGCAGGCGACATCGGTGTCCGGGTAGCGGCAGGCGAACCACAGTCCCTCATGCAGCCGGTTGACCCAGACGCACACCTGGTCGCCGTACGACACCCGGATCAGTCCGTACGCCTTCTTCTCGGTCCAGCGGGCCGATCCGGGGACGGCGCGGGCATCCATGTACGAGACGATCGAGTATATGTCCGGCGAGGTCGGGCGGAAGTCGGCGCCGAGCAGGCGCAGTACGCGGGCGAGCGGAATGCGCGCCAGCGACCGGTTGGCCCGCAGCTCGGCGCGCACCGTGGTGAGCGCGCCCTCGAAGTCCCGTGCCGCGGGCACCTCGATCGGTGCGCCGCCGACGTACCAGCCCACGGAGTCCGACCATGCGGACTTCAGCCGGGTGTGCAGCGGCACGACCGTGCGATAGTACGGCTGCCCGCCCAGCTCGTGGACGATCAGACTGGTCGCGGCCAGGACGCCGACCATGCTGCCGCCGTAGGGCCGGCAGTGCGCCTCGAACGAGGCTGCCGCGTCCGCGTCCAGGAGCGGCTCGCACATCAACTTCTGGGCGGGCAGCACACCACCGGGCCGCAGACCCAGGTCGACGGGAAACTCCGGCAGCCTCCCGTCGCACCGGCCGATGAACTCCCGCCAGCGCGCCACGATCGTGTGCGTGTCGTCGATCCCGTCCGCGTCCGCCCGTTCCTGTTCGCAGAAGTCGACGTAACTTCCCGCGGCCGTCCCGGTGACGGGCCGGCCTGTGACGTCCGCCGTGTACAGGTCGTGGATCTCGTCCGGGATGCGCTGCAGCGAGTAGGCATCGACATTGGTGTGGTCGAAGGCCATGTAGACACTGGTGGAGTCGTCGCGGACGACCGCCGCATAGATGAGGTTCGGCCAGCCGAGCGCGTCCGCCGCGACGTCGAATCGGTCCTGCAGGTACCGGATCAGCGCCCCGGCGTCGGTGAAGTCGCCGACCACGTCCCGGTGCAGCGACACGTCCCCTTCCCGCAGCGTGAACCGGTGCATGTCGTCGCCGGCCCACCGGAAGCCGCTGCGCAGCGTCTCGTGCCGCAGCGTCCAGCCGCGCAACGCCCGTTCCAGCGCGTCGAGGTCGGCGCGGCCCGGCAGGTCGAACGCCGCGCCGAGCCAGGTGGGTACGAACAGCCCGTCCGCACGCACCGAGCGCGCCGTTCTGATGTGCGACTCCTGGATGTACGCCGGCGGTCTCGGGTCCGGCCGCAGGGCTGCCGCTGCCGCGATGGTCGCCGGGCTGAACGTCCACTCGACGAGGCGTCCGGGCCGGACCTCGCAGCGCTGAATGTCAGAAATTCGCACGGTGGCGTCTCCTTCGCAGAAGACACCAGCTTGATCAAGGGGGAGCCGTGCGCGAGCGATGGCAGCTGTGTTGCGGGGTTTTCAGCGGGATGTGTGACGACTCGAACGGCGAAGCGACCGCAGCATCTAGCCTTCGCGCAGGTTTTCCGAAAGGAGTACGCATGCGAGCCATGGTCTTCGAGCGCTACGGCGACCTCCCCGAAGTGCGTGAACTGCCTGACCCCCGCCCGGCTCCCCATGGCGTGGTCGTCCGCGTCGAGGCGACCGGGCTGTGCCGGAGCGACTGGCACGGCTGGATGGGGCACGATCCGGACATCACGCTGCCCCACGTGCCCGGGCACGAACTCGCCGGTGTGGTCGAGGCGGTGGGCGCACGGGTGAGAGGGTGGCGGCCCGGCGACCGGGTCACCGTGCCGTTCGTCTGCGCCTGCGGCAGCTGTCCGTCCTGTGCGGCCGGCGACCAGCAGGTGTGCGAACGGCAGACCCAGCCCGGCTTCCATCACTGGGGTTCCTTCGCGCAGTACGTCGCGCTCGACCACGCCGACGTCAACCTCGTCGCCGTTCCGGACGGCGTGACGTACGCGACCGCCGCCGCCCTCGGCTGCCGGTTCGCCACCGCCTTCCGCGCGGTGGTGCAGCAGGGCCGGGTGGCGGCCGGGGAGTGGGTCGCGGTGCACGGCTGCGGCGGTGTGGGCCTGTCGGCGGTGATGATCGCGGCTGCCTCGGGAGCGCGGGTGGTCGCCGTCGACGTGTCACCCCAAGCCCTGGATCTGGCACGGAAGTTCGGGGCCGCCGAGTGCCTGGACGCGACCGGCCTGCCCGACCCCGCCGCCGCCGTCCGTGAGCTGACCGGCGGCGGCGCCCATCTCTCCCTCGACGCCCTCGGCTCGCCCGCCACCTGCGCGGCCTCCGTGAACGGCCTGCGCCGCCGCGGCCGGCACGTCCAGGTCGGCCTGCTGCCCTCGGCCGACGGCACCACCCCGGTCCCGCTGGCCCGCGCGATCGCCCTGGAGCTGGAACTCCTCGGCAGCCACGGCATGGCCGCCCACGCCTACCCCGGCATGCTCCACCTGGTCCGCGCCGGAGTGCTGCGCCCCGACCTCCTGGTGACGTCGACCCTCCCGCTCGACGCGGCCCCGGCGGCCCTCGCGGCGATGGGTACGGCACCGGGAGCGGGGGTCACGGTCATCGAGCCCTGGAGCTGACGGCCCGGCGACAGCTCGTGCCCCGCCGCCGGGAGCGGACGGGGCACGGTACGCGCGCAGGAGCGCAGCGCGGCGGGGTCAGTCGTCTCTTCGGCCGCGGTTGCCGGGGCGGGAGGCGGCCCAGGCGCGGACGGTGTCGGCGTACCAGTAGGGCTTGCCGCCCTCGACGTGATCGGGCGGGGGCAGCAGCCCGTGCTTGCGGTACGAGCGCACGGTGTCCGGCTGCACCCGGATGTGTGCCGCGATCTCCTTGTAGGACCAGAGCCTTCGGTCGGTCATGGACAGCACCTCCCTGCGCGTGCCGCGGCGGCGACCGGGGACGGCCGCCGGGGGGACCGGGCACTGCGCTGGCGATCACCAAGCCTGTGCCCGGTGAACGACACAGAGTGACCAGCGGATGACGCCTGTCGACCGGGTGTGACCGGGGGTTCGCGTACATGTGACATCCGTGACGCGAGGGGGGCTTTTGTGACACACCCGCCGCAAAGGGCAGGCATTGAAGCAGCGGCCGCGCGAAGGCCGCCGCGGACGCGGGTGACCGCGGGTCCGGCTCGGCGCGGCGCGTGCTCGCGCTCCGCCGGGAACCCGGCACGCGCGTGCTCGCGCCCGCCGGGAACCCGGCACCCGGGTGGGCGCCCCGTGCGCCCTCCGGAGTGACTGGTCCGAATGTCTGGACAAAACATTGACAGGGCGAGCCGTACGGGACTAGAAAGCCGGGGAGAGCCATGACGAAGGGAAGCCGATGGCCTACGACCTGATCACCATGGGGCGGATCGGAGTGGACCTCTACCCGCTGCAGACCGGTGTCCCGCTCGCCCAGGTGTCGTCCTTCGGCAAGTTCCTCGGCGGGTCGGCGGCGAACGTCGCGGTCGCCGCGGCCCGGCTCGGCCGGCACACCGCCGTCATCACCCGCACCGGCGACGACCCGTTCGGCGCCTACCTCCACGAGGCACTGCGCGGCTTCGGCGTCGACGACCGCTGGGTCACCCCCGTCCCCGGGCTGCCGACCCCGGTCACCTTCTGCGAGGTCTTCCCGCCGGACGACTTCCCGCTGTACTTCTACCGGCAGCCCAAGGCCCCCGACCTGGAGATCGACGCCCCCGAGCTGGACCTGGACGCCGTCCACGCGGCCCGCATCTTCTGGATCACCGGCACCGGCCTGAGCGAGGAACCGAGCCGTACGGCGACCCTCGCGGCCCTCGCCCACCGGGCGAAGTCCGGCACGACCGTCTTCGACCTCGACTGGCGCCCCATGTTCTGGAAGGACCCGGACACCGCACGGCCCTTCTATGCCGAGGCCCTGCGCCACACCACGGTCGCCGTCGGCAACGTGGACGAGGTCGAGATCGCGACCGGGCTGCGCGAGCCGCATGCCGCCGCCCGTGCGCTGCTCGACGCGGGAGTGGAGATCGCCGTGGTCAAGCAGGGACCCAAGGGCGTCCTCGCCGTCCACCGCAACGGCGAGTCCGCGGAGGTCCCGCCCCTGCCCGTCACCGTCCTCAACGGGCTCGGCGCCGGTGACGCCTTCGGCGGCTCGCTCTGTCACGGCCTGCTGGAGGGATGGGACCTGGAGACGGTCATGCGGCACGCCAACGCGGCCGGCGCGATCGTCGCCTCCCGCCTGGAGTGCTCCTCCGCGATGCCCACGCCGGCCGAGGTGGCCGCCGCGCTCGAGGCCGGAGCGGTCCGGTGAGGGCGGGCCGCGTAGCGGGGACGCACACCCACGGCGGTGACGGCGTCCGGCAGTCCCGCGTCGACGTCGCCGAACTGGTCCGCGTCCGCACCCGCCACCCCGAGGCGATCGCCGAGGCCGCCGCACGCCGGGCCCGCCGGCCCCTGCTGAACGAGAACGGCCGGCTGATGATCGTCGCCGCCGACCACCCGGCCCGCGGCGCGCTCGGCGTCGGCGACCGCAGGCTCGCCATGGCCAACCGTGCCGACCTCCTCGAACGCCTCTGCCTCGCCCTGTCCCGGCCCGGCGTCGACGGAGTCCTCGCCACCGCCGACATCCTGGACGACCTGCTCCTGCTCGGCGCCCTCGACCACAAGGTCGTCATGGGCTCCATGAACCGCGGCGGCCTGCAGGGCGCCCGCTTCGAACTGGACGACCGGTTCACCGGGCACCGCCCCGAGGACATCCACCGCCTCGGCTTCGACGCGGGCAAGCTGCTGCTGCGCGTCGACTACGACGACCCGGGCTCCCTGACCACCCTGGAGTCCACCGCCCGCGCCATCGACGCCATGGCCGCGCACCGGCTGCCGGTCTTCGTGGAGCCGTTCATCAGCCGCCGCACCCCCGAGGGGAAGCTGCGCAACGACCTGTCCGCCGAGGCGGTCACCCGGTCCATCGCCATCGCCTCCGGGCTCGGCGGCTCCTCCGCCTACACCTGGCTGAAGGTGCCGGTCACCGAGGACCCCGACGACATGGCCCGGGTCATGGAGACCTCCACGCTGCCCGCCGTGCTGCTCGGCGGGGACATCGGCGACTCGCCCGAGGACCAGGTCGCCGCCTACGAGAAGTGGCGCGGCGCGCTCCAACTCCCGACCGTTCGCGGCCTGGTGGTCGGCCGCTCGCTGCTGTACCCGGCGGACGGCGACGTGGCCGCCGCCGTGGACACCGCCGTAGGACTGCTGTGAGGGCCGCATGACCAGCACCGACCTGCACCTGCCCAAGGGCGCGACCGCGAACGCGCAGTACGCCGTCGACATCGGCCCCAAGTCGGCCGGCTGGACCCACAGCAGCCTGCGCGTGGTCGAGTTGGCGCCCGGCGGCAGCCATACGTTCACCACCGGGGACAGTGAATGGATCGTGCTTCCGCTGCAAGGCGGATGTACCGTACAAATCGACACTGCGCCGACCGGGCAGGCCGAGTTCCAACTCCTGGGCCGTGAGAGCGTGTTCGCCGCAGTCTCCGACTTCGTGTACGCGCCCCGGGACGCCCGGGCCCTGATCGCCTCCGGCGCGGGAGGCCGCTTCGCCCTGGCAGGAGCGAAGTGCGAGCGACGACTCCCCGCCCGCTACGGCCCCGCGCCGGAGGTCCCCGTCGAGGAGCGCGGCAGCGGCAACTGCGCCCGCCGGGTGCGCAACTTCGCGTCCGCCGACTCCTTCGACTGCGACAAGCTGATCGCCGTGGAGGTGATCACCCCCGGCGGCAACTGGTCCTCGTACCCTCCGCACAAGCACGACGAGCACCGGCCGGGCGAGGAGTCCGAGCTGGAGGAGATCTACTACTTCGAGATCGACGGCCCGAGCGGCCTCGGCTATCAGCGCGTGTTCCCCTCGCGCGAGGGCGGCTCAGACGTCCTCGCCGAGGTCCGCTCCGGCGACGCCGTCCTCGTCCCCGACGGCTGGCACGGCCCGTCGATCGCCCAGCCCGGGCACGACATGTACTACCTGAACGTCATGGCCGGCCCGGGCGAGACACGGGAGTGGCGGATCTGCTTCCACCCCGATCACACCGACACCACAGGGGGGTACCGATGACGACCCGGCTGACCGTCGCCCAGGCACTCGTCCGCTTCCTCGCCGCCCAGTACACCGAGCGGGACGGCGAACGGCAGCGGCTGATCGGCGCCACCTGGGGCATCTTCGGCCACGGCAACGTCGCCGGGATCGGCCAGGCGCTGATCGAGTACGCCGATGTCATGCCGTACCACCAGGGCCGCAACGAGCAGTCCATGGTGCACGCGGCGGTCGGCTACGCCCGCCAGTCGAACCGCCTGTCCACGCACGCGGTCACGACCTCCATCGGCCCCGGCGCGACCAACCTCGTCACCGGCGCCGCCCTCGCGACCATCAACCACCTCCCGGTCCTGCTCCTGCCCGGCGACGTCTTCGCCACCCGCCCCGCCGACCCGGTCCTGCAGCAGCTGGAGATGCCGTACGCGGGCGATGTCTCGGTCAACGACACCCTGCGCCCGGTGTCGAAGTACTTCGACCGGATCACCCGCCCCGAGCAACTGATCCCGAGCGCGCTCCAGGCCATGCGGGTCCTCACCGACCCCGTCGAGACCGGCGCGGTCACCCTCGCCCTGCCGCAGGACGTACAGGCGGAAGGCTTCGACTGGCCCGAGGCGTTCTTCGCGGAGCGCGTGTGGACCGTACGCCGGCCGGGTGCCGACCCGACCGAGCTGGCCGAGGCGGTGACGGCGATCCGTGCCGCGAAGCGGCCGCTGGTCGTCGCCGGCGGCGGAGTCCACCACAGCCGCGCCGAGGCAGCGCTCGCCGAGTTCGCCGAAGCCACCCGCATCCCGGTCGCCTCCACCCAGGCCGGCAAGGGCTCGCTGCGGTACGACCACCCGCAGGACGTCGGCGGGATCGGCCACACCGGCACCGCCACCGCCGACGAGCTGGCCCGCACCACGGACCTGGTGATCGGCGTCGGCACCCGCTACACCGACTTCACCACCGCCTCCGGCACCCTCTTCGAGAACCCGGACGTCCGCTTCCTCAACCTCAACATCGCGCCCTACGACGGTCACAAGCTGTCCGGCCTCCCGCTGATCGCCGACGCCCGCAGCGGACTGGGCGAACTGACCGAGGCGCTGGTCATGCACGGGCACACGGCGGCCGGCTCCTACGTCACCGAGTACACCGAGGACAAGGAGCGCTGGGAGCAGCGCGTCGACGCCTGCTTCGAGGCCGACGAACCGGACGTACGGCCGACCCAGCCGCAGGTCATCGGCGCCCTCGACGCCCTGGTGGACGAGTCGGACATCATCGTCAACGCGGCCGGCTCGCTCCCCGGCGACCTGCACAAGCTGTGGCGGGCGCGGTCGTACGACCAGTACCACCTGGAGTACGGCTACTCCTGCATGGGCTACGAGATTCCGGCCGCGCTCGGTGTGAAGCTGGCCGCACCCGAGCGGAACGTGTGGGCGCTGGTCGGCGACGGCACCTATCTGATGATGCCGACCGAGATCGTGACGGCCGTGCAGGAGGGCGTCGCGATCAAGCTCCTGCTGGTGCAGAACCACGGGTACGCCTCGATCGGCGGCCTGTCGGAGTCGGTGGGTGGCGAGCGGTTCGGCACGGCCTACCGGTTCCCGTCCGGCGAGGGGACGTACACGGGCGCCCCGCTGCCCCTCGACCTCGCCGCCAACGCCGCCAGCCTGGGCATGCGGGTGCTGCGCGCGAAGACCGTACGGGACCTGCGGGCGGCGCTCGCCGAGGCGCGGGCCGCCGACACTCCCACATGTGTCTACGTGGAGACCGAAACGTCCGACACTGTGTCGGGCGCGCCTCCGGCGCAGGCCTGGTGGGATGTTCCTGTGGCCGAGACCGCGACCCGACCGTCGGCGGTCAAGGCACGTGAGCTGTACGAACGGCACGTCTCGACCCGACGCCGCCATCTGTAATAAGGAGTCTCTGGGCATGACGAAGATCGTCAACCACTGGATCGGCGGCAAGACCGTCGAAGGCGCGTCGGGTACGTACGGGCCGGTCACGGACCCGGCGACCGGCGCGGTCACCACCAAGGTCGCGTTCGCGTCGGTCGAGGAGGTGGACGCGGCCGTCGCGGCGGCCAAGGACGCCTTCGCCACCTGGGGTCAGTCCTCGCTGGCCCAGCGGACCTCGATCCTCTTCAAGTTCCGCGCGCTGCTGGACGCCCACCGCGACGAGATCGCCGAGCTGATCACCGCCGAGCACGGCAAGGTCCACTCGGACGCGCTCGGTGAGGTGGCCCGCGGTCTGGAGATCGTGGACCTCGCCTGCGGCATCAACGTGCAGCTGAAGGGCGAGCTGTCCACCCAGGTCGCCAACCGCGTCGACGTGGCCGCGATCCGCCAGCCGCTCGGTGTCGTCGCCGGCATCACGCCGTTCAACTTCCCGGCGATGGTCCCGATGTGGATGTTCCCCATCGCCATCGCGACCGGCAACACCTTCGTGCTGAAGCCGTCCGAGAAGGACCCGTCGGCCTCCCTCAAGATCGCCGAGCTGCTCTCCGAGGCCGGTCTGCCCGACGGCGTCTTCAACGTCGTGCACGGCGACAAGGTGGCCGTCGACCGTCTGCTGGAGCACCCGGACGTCAAGGCCGTCTCCTTCGTCGGCTCGACCCCGATCGCCCGTTACATCCACACCACCGCCTCCGCCAACGGCAAGCGGGTGCAGGCCCTGGGCGGCGCCAAGAACCACATGCTGGTGCTGCCGGACGCCGACCTGGACGCGGCGGCCGACGCCGCGGTGTCCGCCGCCTACGGCTCCGCGGGCGAGCGCTGCATGGCCATCTCCGCGGTGGTCGCGGTCGGCTCCATCGGCGACGAGCTGGTGGAGAAGATCCGCGAGCGCGCCGAGAAGATCAAGATCGGCCCCGGCAACGACCCGGCCTCCGAGATGGGCCCGCTCATCACGAAGGTGCACCGCGACAAGGTGGCCTCCTACGTCGAGGGCGCGGCGGCCGAGGGCTGCGAGGTCGTGCTCGACGGCACCGGCTACACGGTCGAGGGCCACGAGGACGGTCACTGGATCGGCATCTCGCTGCTCGACAAGGTGCCGACCAGCGCCAAGGCCTACCAGGACGAGATCTTCGGCCCGGTGCTGTGCGTGCTGCGCGCCGAGACGTACGAGGAGGGCGTGGCCCTCATCAACGCCTCGCCGTTCGGCAACGGCACCGCGATCTTCACCCGGGACGGCGGCGCCGCCCGCCGCTTCCAGCTGGAGATCGAGGCCGGCATGGTGGGCGTGAACGTGCCGATCCCGGTGCCGGTGGGCTACCACTCCTTCGGCGGCTGGAAGGACTCGCTCTTCGGCGACCACCACATCTACGGCAACGACGGCACGCACTTCTACACCCGCGGCAAGGTCGTCACGACCCGCTGGCCCGACCCGGCCGACGCCCCGGCCGGCGTGGACCTGGGCTTCCCGCGCAACCACTGAGCCGGACAGCACGGTGCCCCGTCCTCCGCGCGGAGGACGGGGCACCGGTGTGCTCAGCCCTGCTGCTTCCGCTGCTTCGCGATCACGTCGGTGAGGTCGGCGGTGCGCGCGGCGGGCGGGGCCTCGACGCTGACCGTCTTGCCGAACTTCTCGAAGTCCATGGTCACCGTCATCGTGCCCATCTTCTGCTTCAGCCGTACCGGAAGGTCGTCGGAGCCCACCCACACGTCCATGACGATCGAGCTGGCCCCGGTCGCCGCGCTCAGCGGGCTGCCCTCGCCGTAGGCGTCCTTGAGCCTGCCCATGTGGTCCTGGTCGACCACGGCGCGGTAGTGCGTGGTGCTCCGGCCGTTCACGGTCTGCTTGCCGAGGTCCTTGGTGTCGTTGGCGTACTTCAGGCCCTTCATGGAGGCCGAGGGGCTGCCGTTGTCGCCGGCGAGGGCCTGGGCGCCCTTCTTGCCGAACACGGCCGAACCGTCGACCTTGATCCAGTCCTTGCCCTTGTACGGGCCGGAGGTGAAGGCGTCGACGTCGTAGTAGTAGACGCCCTTGACGAACAGGACGTGCGTCTTCGGGGCGTGGTTGACGGCCTGCATGTTCGCGGCCCTGGTGTCCATCTGGACGTCGAAGAGGTAACCGTCGCCCCAGGAGTACGTGCCCTCCATGGCGATCGGGCCGCTGGTGCCGGTGTCGGTCGTCATGCGTACCTCGGCCGAGCCGAGAGCCTCCGTCCGGTCCGTCGCCCTCGTCAGCGCCGCCATCACGTCGTCTGCCTCGGCGACCGCCTTGACCGCCGACCCGGCGCTCTCCGTGCCACAGCCGGAGGCCGTCACCAGTGCCGCCGTCGTGAACCCCACCCAGGCAGCGGTGTGCCGTTTCCTCATGTCCCACCCCAAGTGCCGTGTGCCAGTCATGCGCGGCGCACTCTATCGGGCAGTACTGACATGGACGCGACCGGTTTAGCCGTCCGGATAGCGGACGGCTGACATTTTTTTGAAATGTCGGCTGCGGTTCCCGTTCAGGCCGGACGAAACGGGTGTCGAAGGGTTTAGCGCAGGCTGTCCTTTGAAATCAAGGTCATATCTGGCTGAGGCTTGATGGATGCACCAATTCGGCGTCACAGCCTGGGAAAGTGATGCGGCACGCGGCTGTTCGCAAGTGCGGATTCCGAAGGTAAACGGCCATTGACGTGGCGGTTTTCGTCGGGGTTCTCTATGCAGCGCCGGGAGCGGACGAGACGAACGTACGACGATCCGCCGGAGGCGATAGCGCTCCCGACCCCCCTTCAGTCGCACGAGTCGATCGGAACCGCCGCATGACCGACACGCTCCAGAAGTCCGTGGCCGACACCGCCACAGCCCCCGCACCGGGGCTGAAGCGATCCATCGGTGTCGTGGGCGGCACCCTGCTGACGCTGTCGTGCGTCACGCCCGCCTCCACGCTCTTCGTCGTCGTCCCCGACCTGTTCGGTTCCCTCGGCACCGCCACCGCCCTGACGATCGCCATCGGCTCCCTCCTCTGTATCGCCGTGGCCTTCTGCTACTCCGAGCTGGGCACCCTCATCCCCAGCGCGGGCGGCGAGTACGCCATGGTGTCGACGATGGCCGGACGGCTCGCCGGCTGGCTGGTCTTCGTGCTGTCCTTGCTGGTCGTGATGATCGTCCCACCGGTGATCGCCATGGGCACGGCCGACTACCTCGCGCCGATCGTCCACCTCGACCCGTCGATGACCGGCGCCGGCGTCATGCTGCTCGCCACCCTCGCCGGCCTGCTCGACCTGCGTGCCAACGCCTGGATCACCGGCATCTTCCTGGTCCTGGAGGTCGTCGCCGCCGGCGTCGTCGCCCTGCTCGGCTTCTCGCACAGCCACCGCGGGGTGGGCAGTCTGGTCTCCATGCAGGTGGCCGGCGCCCACGGCCACACGGACACGGTGACGGCCATGCTGGTGGTCTCCGGGCTCGCCATCGCCCTCTTCGTCACCCAGGGCTTCTCGACCGCCGTCTACCTCTCCGAGGAACTGGAGAACCCGCGCCGCAACGTCGCCCGCACCGTGCTGGCCACCCTCGCGATCTCCACCGTGGTCATCCTGGTGCCGGTCGCCGCCATCACCATGGGCGCCGGCGACCTGAAGGAACTGACCGGCGGCGACATCAGCTCCATGGTCACCGCCTGGTCCAACTCCGCGGTCGGCACCTTCGTCAGCCTCTGCGTGGCCCTCGCGATCATCAACGCGGGCATCGTCATGGTCATCCAGAACTCCCGGGTGCTGTTCGCCTCCGCCCGCGACAAGGCCTGGCCCGGCCCGGTCAACACCGTCTTCGCCAAGCTCGGCCGCTTCGGCTCCCCCTGGGTCGCCACGCTCGCGGTCGGCGTCCCCGGCGCGGTGCTCTGCTTCGTCAACCTGGACACCCTGTACGGCGTCACCGGCGTCTCGGTGACCGGCATGTACCTGCTGGTCGCGGTCGCCGCGCTGCTGTCCCGCCGCGGCTCCCACAAGCACACGCCCGCCTGGCGGATGCCGCTGTGGCCCGCGGTGCCGGTCCTGCTGATCGCCGTCCTCGCCTACATCCTGACCCAGCAGGAGACGAGCTACCTCCTGTGGACCGGCGGCATCACCGCCGCAGCCACCCTCTACTGGGCCCTGTACCTGCGCCCGCGCCGCGACACCCGCTGGCTGGTGTCGATCCCGGAGGACGCCCAGGTGCCGGAGGTCCGGCTGCCCGCCCAGGCCACGGAGTCCCCGGTGCCCGCCCCGGTCCCCGGCGAGGCCCGGGCCTGATCCGCGGCCGGAGGTGCCTCCCCCGACATCCCCGGCCGCAAGCCGCCGCCCCCGTCACCCACTGCCAGGTTGGGTGCCGGGGGCGACGGCGTTCCCGCCACCCGTGCCGGTTCGGGGGCGCCGGGGGCGACGGCGTTCCCGCCACCTGCCGTTCGGGGTGCTGGGGTCGGCGTGGGTGTCGCTCGTGCCGTCCGGGGTGCTGAGGGCCGGCATACGCATCACCCGTGCCGGTTCGGTGCCGTGGTGCGACGGTGTTCCCGTACCGCGTTCGGTGTACGCCGGCCCGGGCCCGTACGCCCGGAGGAGGGGCCGGGGCTCCGCCCGACGGCAGCAGCGGTTGTCGGTGGCGGCCCGTACCGTTGACGCATGGATCTTCGACTGCCCGCACTGCGGGGGCTGCTGCGCCGGCCGCGTCGGCTCACCGCCGCCGCGGCAGCCGTCGTGGTGCTCGCCGGCGCCGGGACGTGGACGGCGGCCGTCGCCTCCGACGACACGCGGACCGTGCGCAGCAGCGAGCAGGTCATGGCGGTCGACGGGGTGCGACTGGACACCTCGTTCTTCGCCCCGGCCGACGCCGGCCGCCACCCCGCCGTGCTGCTCGCGCACGGCTTCGGCGGCAGCAAGGACGACATGCGGGAGCAGGCCGAGGACCTCGCCCGGGACGGGTACGCGGTCCTGACCTGGTCCGCGCGCGGTTTCGGCCGGTCCACCGGGAAGATCGGGCTCAACGACCCCGAGGGCGAGGTCGCCGACGTCTCCCGGCTCATCGACTGGCTGGCCGAGCGGCCCGAGGTGCGGCTCGACAAGCCCGGCGACCCGCGCGTGGGCATGGCCGGCGGCTCCTACGGCGGCGCGGTCTCCCTGCTCGCCGCCGGGCACGACCGGCGCGTCGACGCCATCGCCCCGGCCGTCACCTACTGGAACCTCGCGGACGCCCTGTTCCCGAACGAGGTGTTCAAGAAGCTGTGGTCCGGCGTCTTCTTCAACACCGGCGGCGGCTGCGACAAGTTCGAGGCCGGGCTGTGCCGGATGTACGACCGGGTCGCCGAGTCCGGCTCCCCGGACCCGGCTGCCCGCAAGCTGCTGGAGGAGCGCTCGCCGTCCGCCGTCGGCGCCCGCATCAAGGTGCCGGCCCTGCTGGTGCAGGGGCAGACCGACTCCCTGTTCACCCTCGACCAGGCCGACGCGGCCGAGAAGGCGATCCGTGCGAACGGCGCCCCTGTCGCCGTCGACTGGATCGCGGGCGGACACGACGGCGGCGACATGGAGACCAGCCGGATCGAGGCACGTGTGCGCGCCTGGTTCGACCGGTACCTGAAGGGCGACAAGAACGCCGGCACCGGCCCGGCCTTCCGGATCACCCGCACCGGAGGCGTCGACTCCACCGACGGCACCGCCCAGCTGCGCGGCGCGAGCGCGGCGGCCTACCCCGGCCTGCGCGACCACCGGCGCACCGTCGCCCTCACCGGCGGCACCCAGCGCGTCGCCAACCCGGCCGGCGCCAGCCCGCCCGGCGTCTCCGCCCTGCCGGGCCTCGGCGGCTCCGGCGGCCTCTCCCGGCTGTCCGCGCTCGGAGTCGGCGTCTCCCTGGACTTCCCCGGCCAGTACGCCAAGTTCGACTCGGCACCCCTCACCCACGACCTGCAGATCACCGGCGCCCCGACCGCCACCGTCCACATCACCTCCACCCGCGACGACGCCGTCCTCTTCGGCAAGGTCTACGACGTCGGCCCCGGCGGCGTCCAGCAGGTGCTGCCCGCCCAGCTCGTCGCGCCGTTCCGGGTGACCGGCGCCAAGGCCGGCAAGGACGTCACCGTCACCCTCCCGGCGATCGACCACGAGGTGCAGAAGGGCCACCGGCTCCGCCTGGTCCTGGCCTCCACCGACCTCGGTTACGCCTCACCGGCCACCCCGGCCCGCTACACCGTCTCCCTGAAGGGCGCCCTGAGCGTGCCGACGGCGCCCGCGGTCACCACGGCCGCCGCACCGCTGCCCGCCTGGGTCTGGTGGCTCCCCGCGGCCGGCGCGGCCACCGCCCTCGCCCTGCTGCTCACCGCCCGCCGCCGCACGGCCGCGCCCCCACCCGATCCGGAGCTGGCCGAAGTCCCGCTGGTGATCGAGGACCTGAGCAAGCGGTACGCGAAGTCCACCGACAGGTACGCGGTGCGCGAGCTGTCCTTCCGTGTCGAGAAGGGCCAGGTCCTCGGCCTGCTCGGCCCCAACGGCGCCGGCAAGACCACCACCCTGCGCATGCTGATGGGCCTGATCCGGCCGGACGACGGCGAGATCCGCGTCTTCGGCCACGCGATCCGGCCCGGCGCGTCCGTGCTGTCCCGGGTGGGCGCCTTCGTCGAGGGCGCGGGCTTCCTGCCCCACCTGTCCGGCCGCGAGAATCTGGAGCTGTACTGGCGGGCCACCGGCCGCCCGCCCGGGGACGCCCATCTGGACGAGGCCCTGGAGATCGCCGGGCTCGGCGACGCTTCCCCACGTGCGCGACGGCGCTCGAACAGGGGAGACCCCATCGACCGCGCGGTGCGCACCTACTCCCAGGGCATGCGCCAGCGCCTCGCCATCGCCCAGGCCATGCTCGGCCTGCCCGACCTGCTCATCCTGGACGAGCCCACCAACGGCCTCGACCCGCCCCAGATCCGGGAGATGCGCGAGGTGATGATCCGGTACGCGGCCGCCGGCCGCACGGTCATCGTCTCCAGCCATCTCCTCGCCGAGGTCGAACAGTCCTGCACCCACCTGGTGGTGATGGACCGCGGCCGGCTCGTTCAGGCGGGCCCGGTCCGGGAGATCATCGGCTCCGGGGACACCCTGCTGGTCGGCACCGCCACGCCCGTGGAGGAGGCGGTGGTGGAGAAGGTGGGCGCGCTGCCCGGCGTCTCCTCCGCCGTGCGCACCGACGACGGGCTGCTGATCCGGCTCGACCCCGGCGGCACGGCCGAGCGGCTGGTCGTGGAGCTGGTCCGGCTCGAGGTGCCGGTCGCCTCGGTCGGCCCACACCGCCGCCTGGAAGACGCCTTCCTCACCCTGATCGGAGGTTCCGCATGAGCACGCTCACCGAGGTCGCCTCCGGCTATCAGGCCGGCCGCACCCTGCCGGCGCGGGTGGAACTGGTCCGCCAGCTGAAGCGGCGCCGCACGCTGGTCATGGGCGCGATCCTGGCCGTCCTGCCGTTCGTGCTGCTGATCGCCTTTGCCCTCGGCGGCGACCCGGGCAGCCGGAACGGCCAGGTCACCCTGATGGACACGGCCACCGCCTCCGGCGCCAACTTCGCCGCCGTGAACCTCTTCGTCTCGGCGGGCTTCCTGCTGGTGATCCCGGTCGCCCTGTTCTGCGGGGACACGATCGCCTCGGAGGCGAGCTGGTCCTCGCTGCGCTATCTGCTCGCCGCGCCCGTGCCCCGGGCCCGGCTGCTGTGGTCCAAGCTCGTCGTGGCGCTCGGGCTGAGCCTCGCCGCGATGCTGCTGCTGCCGCTGGTGGCGCTCGCCGCCGGAACGGCCGCCTACGGCTGGGGGCCGCTGCAGATACCGACCGGCGGGGTGCTGGACACCGGCACGGCGGCCCAGCGGCTCCTCGTGGCCGTGGTGTACATATTCGTCTCCCAGCTGGTCACGGCCGGGCTGGCGTTCTGGCTCTCGACGAAGACGGACGCCCCGCTGGGCGCGGTAGGCGGCGCGGTCGGCCTGACCATCGTCGGGAACGTCCTGGACGCCGTCACCGCCCTCGGCCACTGGCGCGACTTCCTGCCCGCCCACTGGCAGTTCGCCTGGGCCGACGCCGTCCAGCCGCACCCCGAGTGGTCCGGCATGGTCCAGGGCACCGCGCTGTCCCTCACCTATGCCCTGGTGCTGTTCGCCCTGGCCTTCCGGGGCTTCGCGCGAAAGGACGTCGTCAGCTGAGCCGTCGCGAACGGATCCCGCGCATCCCATTGACCTTTCCTTACCTGCGAGTAAGTTGACTGTCCCGCAAGGGGATTCGGCAGACCACGCATCGCCACCGGGAGCGGTCATGGGCGTACGCAGGGATCTGGAACGGGCGCGCAGGCGCATCGGCCCGGCGGCTCGCGCCCCGGTGGAGATCGTCCGGGACGCGGCCGGCGCCGTACGCGAGGTGCGCACAGCACCCCTGGCGCCCCCGCTCACCACCGGCTCCCTGGCCGACCTGCCCTTCACGCACGCGGCCGAGGCGCCCGACGCGGTACTGCTGCGCCGCCGCGAGCAGGGCGCCTGGCGGCCGGTCACGGCGGCCGGCTTCGCCGCCGAGGTGGCCGCCGTCGCCAAGGGACTGATCGCCGCCGGACTCGAACCGGGCGGCCGGATCGTCGTCATGTCCCGCACCCGCTACGAGTGGACCGTCCTGGACTTCGCCGTCTGGGCGGCCGGCGGCCAGTCCGTGCCGGTCTACCCGACCTCCTCCGCCGAGCAGGTGGAGTGGATCGTCCGTGACTCCGGCGCCCGCTTCGCCGTCACCGAGACCGCCGAGCACACGGCCGTCGTGTCCGCCGGCACGGCCGGCCACCCCCGCCCGCCGCGCGTATGGCAGATCGACCCGGCTGCCCTGAGCGGGGCAGCGCATCGAGGCGACGCCGGGCTCGGCCCGGCGGGCGGCCACCGCCGCGAGGGCGCGACCGGCCACGACGGTGCCGCAGCCGGCCCGCGGCCCGCCGCGGCACTTCCGGCGGAGCCCCTGGCCGACCTCACCGCCATCGGCCGGGACGTCCCCGACGACGACCTCGCCAAGAGACGCGGCGCGCTGACCCCCGACACCATCGCCACCATCTGCTACACCTCCGGCACCACCGGCAGGCCCAAGGGCTGCGTCCTCACCCACGGCAACCTGCACGCCGAGGCCGCCAACGCCGTCGAACTGCTGCACCCGGTCTTCCGGGCCGCCACCGGCCGGAGCGCCTCCACCCTGCTCTTCCTGCCGCTCGCCCACATCCTCGGCCGCACCCTGCAGCTCGCCTGCCTCCTGGCCCGGATCGAGACCGGCCACTTCCCGAGCGTGAAGCCCGACGAACTGCGGCCCGCGCTCAAGGAGTTCCGGCCCACGTTCCTGGTCGGCGTGCCCTATCTCTTCGAGAAGATCCACGACACCGGGCGTGCCACCGCCGAGAGGATCGGCCGCGCCGCCTCCTTCGACCGTGCCGAACGGATCGCCGTCCGCTTCGCCGAGGCCGGCCTGCGCGAGTTCCTCGGCACCGGCAAGGGCCCCGGCCCGGGCCTGTACGCCGCATGGGCCCTCTACGACCTGCTGGTCTACCGCCGTATCCGCAACGAGCTGGGCGGCCGGGTGCGGTACGCCATCAGCGGCGGCTCCCCGCTGGACCGCAACCTCAACCTGTTCTTCCACGCGGCCGGCATCGTCGTCCACGAGGGCTACGGCCTGACCGAGACCACGGCCGCCGCCACCATCGTGCCCCCGCTCGGCCCCCGCCCCGGCACGGTCGGTCTGCCGGTGCCCGGGGTGTCCGTGCGCATCGCCGAAGACGGCGAGGTACTGGTCAAGGGCGGGATCGTCTTCGGGTCGTACTGGAACAACCCCGGCGCCACCGATGCCGTGCTCCACGACGGCTGGTTCGCCACCGGCGACCTCGGCGCGCTGGACGACGACGGCTATCTCACGATCACCGGCCGCAAGAAGGACATCCTCGTCACCTCCGGCGGCAAGAACGTCGCCCCGGCCGTGCTGGAGGACCGGCTGCGCAGCCGCTCGCCGGTCGGCCAGTGCCTGGTCGTCGGTGACAACCGGCCCTTCGTCGCCGCGCTGGTCACCCTGGACCCGGAGGCGGTCGCCCACTGGCTGTCCGTGCACAGACTCCCGCGGGACACCCCGCTGTCCGAGCTGGTCGGTGACGAACGGCTGCGCGCAGAGGTGCAGAAGGCCGTCGACTACGCCAACGAGGCCGTCTCCCGGGCCGAGTCCATCCGTGCCTTCGCCCTGGTGGAAGGGGAGTTCAACGAGGAGAACGGACTGCTGACCCCCTCGCTGAAGGTCAAGCGGCACGCGGTCACCGCCGCGTACGCCGAGCAGATCGAGGCGCTGTACCGCCGCTGACGCCGCTGACAGGCCGAAGCGGGCCGCCGAACCACTCGGCGGCCCGCTTCGCTCACCGGATCAGCTCTCGCCGTTCTGGGACAGGACCGACACGTCCTCCAGCAGGTGTGCCAGCGCGCCGTCGCGCTTGACGTTCGAGGAGTTCTCGGTGCACTGCTGCTGCATGTGGTCGGACAGGATCGGCAGGTCATGGACATTGACGCCGGCGAGGGCGCCGACACCCACCGGGAGGTCGCTGACCGCGATGCACGGCTTGTTGAAAGAGCCCTGGATCAGGGCGATCTGCGGACTCATGTTCCCGTACGTGGCCGAGTTGCCGTAGGTCTGCCATCCCGCGTTGCCGTTCGCGACGGTCGGCCCGTCGTCGTTCCCGATCGCCAGCGCCTGTGGTGCCGCGGCAGCGGAGGCGCCCAAGGCGGAGGCGGCGACGGCCGCAGTCGCAACAATCTTCTTGATCACTGGCCAGTCCTTTCTGAGGAAACCCCGTCCACCGGAGCCATCTGGACAACTCCGCGCGCGTCCCGCGGTTTCTCCCGTTCACCCTGTCGGCCGACGGGGTGAACGGGTCGTGTGGTTTTCGGATTGGTGACTTCTCGTCACCTCGCAGGTGTTTGCGCTCCAACCGAGTGAATCAGCGGAACCATTCCCGGTGGGTCGGGTTGATGAGGCCGTAGGGCATGCGTCGCTACAAGGAAAGGAACGCGAAGTGCTCAAGAAGGCAATGGTCGCAGCTGCGGCCGCCGCTTCTGTCGTGGGAATGGCGGTGGCGGCCGCGCCGCAGGCGCTTGCCATCGGCAACGACGACGGGCCGACCGTCGCGAACGGCAACGGCGCCGTGTCGTCGTTCGGTAACTCGGCGACGAAGGGCAACATGAGCCCGCAGCTCTCGCTGGTGCAGGGCACGCTCAACAAGCCGTGCGTCGGCGTCCAGGACGTCGATGTCGCCGTCACCGCGATCGTCGCTGCCACGCTCCAGGACATTCCGATCGCCTCGGACCACCTGCAGCAGCAGTGCTCCGACAACTCCTCCAACGCCAAGCGCGACGGTGCGGTCTCGCATGTCCTGGAGGACATCTCGGTTCTCTCGGCCAACGGCGAAAGCTGAGCCGACCTGGCCGGCCCGGGCCGTCCGCTGCCTCGCGCGCGGACTGTCCGGGCCTTTTTCCACGTACTCCGGCGAGGGAAGAGGCATGAGGGATCCGCGCGATCGAGTGATTGTCGCGCGGTCCGTGTTCCGTGCTCTCCCATTGTGTCTATCCCTCATTCCGTGTCGCGGCCTTTCTCGTCGTGCGCACACGGTTGTGGCCGTTATTCGGGGCATGACCCCAGAGAAGGGAACATTCATGAAGAAGACCGCCGCTCTCGTTACGGGCGCCATCCTGGCCCTGGGCCTGGCCGGTCCCGCCTTCGCCGACGCGGACGCCACGGGCGCCGCCATCGGTTCCCCGGGCGTCCTGTCCGGCAACGTCATCCAGGTCCCGATCCACGTGCCGATCAACATCTGCGGCAACACGATCGACATCATCGCCCTGCTGAACCCGACGCTTGCCAACTACTGCGTCAACCGCTGACGACGCAGCACCACACACCAGCCCCGGCTGTGTCTGGCCGGCCCCGGACCGTCGAACACCGATTCTTCGTTCCGGGGCCGGCCTTCCCACTGCTCCGAGCAGGAAGGCACGAGATTGCGACAGACCCTCGGCAAGGGCATGGTCGTGGCCGCCGCCGTGACCGGCGTCCTGTCCTTGTACGGCAGCTCCGCGCTCGCCGACGCACATGTGCAAGCCGCCACCCACAGGATCCCCGGGGTGGTGTCCGGGGACGACATCCAGGCTCCGGTGCACCCACCGGTGGACGCCTGCGGAGACTCCGCCGACGCGGCCGCGGCTCTGGACCGGGCGTCCGGCAACTCCTGTGCCGCCGACCACGGTTCGAAGGAGGGCGCCGACAGTCCGGACCGTGACGCCCACGGCGACGCCGACGAACGCCTCGACTACGCCCGCTCCGTCGTGCGAGACGCACACGACGGCTCCGAAGACTCCGCCTCGGCCGACTCCGCTTCCGAGGACTCGGGCTCGGCGGACAAGGGCTCGGGGGACTCCGGCTCGGCCGTCTCTGCCTCCGTGGGCTCCGGCTCGGACGTCTCCGCCTCCGTAGGCTCCGGCTCCGCCGACGCCGCCTCGGAGAAGTCCACCTCGGCCGATTCCGCCTCCCTGGACTCGGGCTCTGCCGATTCCGCCTCCGATAACTCGGGCCCTGCAGAATCCGCCTCGGAGAAGTCCAACTCGGCCGATTCCGCCTCCGTAATCTCCGGCTCGGCCGACTCTGCTTCCGAGGACTCGGGCTCGGCGGACTCGGGCTCGGGCTCGGAGAACTCCACCTCGGCCGACTCCGCCTCCGTAATCTCCGGCTCGGCCGAGTCCGGTTACGGCGACTCCGGACAGGGTGGCGCCGAAGCCTCCGTCGGTGACGGCGATCACTCCAGCTCCGGCAGCGACCACACCCTGCCTGACCGCGAGGGTGCCGAGAGCACTCCGCCGGTCGTCAGCGGGACGCCGCTTCCCTATGGCGGGGACGAGACGACCGCGCCCACCGGCAGCGGGACTCCGCCTCCTTATGGCGGGGACGAGACGACCGCGCCCACTCACAGCCAGACGCCGCCTCCCTACGGCGGGGACGAGACGACCGCGCCCACCCACAGCCAGACGCCGCCCCCCTACGGCGGGAGCGAGACGACTCCGCCCGTCGACAATCACACGCCGCCTCCGTATGGCGGGGGCGAGAGCACGCCCCCCGGTGGGGGCCACAGCACACCCCCCGGCGGCGACCACACCACGCCCCCGCCCGGCGGCGGGGAGCACCACCCCGGGCAGCCGCCCACGCTGCCGCACACCGGTGGTGACGCCCGTGCCATGATCGCGACCACGGCCGTCAGTGCCGTGCTGATCGGCCTCGGAACGCTCCTGTTCAGGCGAGGACGGGCAGCCTCCCGTCGTTAGCGGTGCCGGGTGCCGGGTGCCGGGTGCCGGACCGAACACCCGGCACCCCGCTCGCCAAGAACCCCTCGCTACCGGGCCTGCCTATGGCCGCCCCCGAGCGCCGCCAGCGCCCCGCGCCGCCGCGCCCCGGCGCCGCCAGCCCGCGCGCCGCCGCCCGCCGGCACCGCCAGCCCCCGCGCCCCCCCGCGCCGCCGGCCCCCCCGCCGCCGCCGGCCCCCCTGGCGCCGCCGGCCCCTCAGTGCCGTACCGCCTCCGGCATCTCGCCGCGGCGGCCGGCTGGGATTCGCCAGTCGGCCGGGCCCGTGCGCAGCCGCCGTCGTACCCCGCGCACCAGCGCGCCCGCCGTGAAGGTCGCGCCGTGCACGAACCGCATCGCCGGACCGAAGCCCGCGGCCGTGATCAGGCCGGCCAGGAACAGCCCGGGGTACGACGACTCGAACTCCGGCCCCACCTGCGGCGCCCCGTCGGTGCCCGTCGCCAGCAGGGCACGCAGGTCGGGGGAGAGCAGCCGCAGCCGGTCGCGGGTGGCCCGGAACCCGGTCGCGGCGATGACGTGCCCGGTCTCCAGCACCGCCGGACCACCCCGCCGGGCCGCGATCTCCAGGCGCAGCCCGCCCGGCACCTCATGGGCGGTCTCCACCTCCTGCCCGAGCAGCAGTTCCACCCGGCGTTCCACCCGTTCGCGCACCCACCAGGCGCCGGCCGGCCCGAGCGCGGCGGCCGCGATCCGGGTCCGGGTGCGCTCCGGCAGCCGCCGGAACAGACCGGGCCGCTCGGCGTAGAACCAGTTCCGCCAGCCGGGGCCGAGGGCACTGTGCGGGGAGCGGGCCGAGCGCCACCAAGGGCGCTCCCAGGGTGGGGGTACGTCGTTCCAGCACAGCCGGTCCGCGCGGGACAGCACCCGCACCCGGGTGCCCTGTTCGGCGAGCAGCGCGGCCGTCTCCAGGGCCGCCTGCCCACCGCCGATCACGGTGACGTCCTGGTCACGGAACCGGTCGAGGTCGGCGTGGTGGCTGCTGTGGGACACCAGGTGCGGCGGCAGGCCGTGCAGGACGGCCGGGGTCTCGGTGAACGGCAGTACGCCCACGGCCAGTGCGACCGTCGTCGCGGTGCACGTCTCCCCGTCCTCGGTGACGGCCTCGAAGCCGCCGGTGCACGGCGCCACCCGGGTCAGGGTCCGTTCGTCCACCCCGGGCACGGCGTTGCGGGCGAACCACAGGCCGTACTCGGCGAACACGTCCAGCGGGATCGGCTCGGCGTGCCGGGCCGTCATGCCACGGAAGGCACAGAAGACGTCGAGCCGCCAGCGGCCCTCGGGGTCCGACAGGTTGGAGGCCCACGGCTCCGACTTCAGGAACATGCCGCTGGGCATGTGGTCCCGCCAGGAGGCCATGGGCCGCCCGTGGACGCGGACCTTCAGGCCGGCCGCGGCGGCGTGCGACGCGATGGACAGGCCGTACGGGCCGGCGCCCACCACCAGCAGGTCGTACATCAGCATCTGCTCGCTTTCTCGTCGTCGGTCAAGCCGTGCGGCAGGCTCGGCGTGCCGGCCCGGGGGACCTGGCCGGGCCGGGGTGCCGGGACCGTCGTCGGTGCCGGCCCGGGGCGCCGCCGGCCGGTCAGCCGGCCCGTCACGTGCCGGGCCCACAGCGCCCACATCGCCCGGCCCGGAGCCGGGTCGTCCGCCGCGTGCCAGGCGAGTTCACGGCCGCCGGGCACGGGGCGCAGTGCGGCCAGCGGTGCGTAGTTCTCGACCACGAACTCCCGCCCCGGCAGCGGGACCCCGTCCGGCAGCGGACGGTGTGTCAGGTCGAGATGCAGGGCGCGTACGACGTCCAGGCCGGCGCTGTCGGTGAACAGCCGGAACTGGGCGCCGGGGCGCGGGTTGAAGTCGAGCAGGTGGTAGCGGCCGGTGCTGCCGCAGCGACGGAAGTCCAGGTCGAAGATGCCCCGGTAGCCCAGCTCGCCGGTGAGCCGCTCGGCCGGCGCCTGCACCTGCGGGTTGGGTGTCCACCGGCCGACCGCGGTCAGTCCCGCCCCGCGCGGCCAGGCCAGCTGCTTGCGGCCGGGCCCGCCGGCGCGCAGGACGCCGCTGCGGTCGGCGTACCCGTGGAAGAACCAGTCGCGGTCCGGGCCGGGCGGCAGGAACGCCTGGAGCAGCAGTGGGCTGCCCGCCTCCCCGGTGCGCAGGAACAGCTCCCGCGCCTCCCGTGCCGAGCGCAGCAGCACGGTCGAGCGCAGCCCGCTGCCGGCCGGCAGCAGCCAGGGCCGGCTCCACTTGGCCACCACCGGCAGCCCGAGGCGCCAGGCGGCAGCCGCCGCGTCCTCGGCGCTGTCCGGGATCAGGGTCGGCGGGTGCGGGATGCCGGTGGTGGCGCACACCTCGGCCAGCTGTGCCTTGTCGGCCACGCGCGCGGGCAGCTCACCAGGCTGCTGCGGCAGCAGATACGCGGGCGACAGCTCTTCGCGCAGCCGGCCGGCCGCGATGGCGCTCGCGTCGTCCAGGGGGACCAGCACCGCGGGCCGGCCGACCCGGGACGAGACCCGGCGCAGCACGGCGGCGATGTCGTCCGGGGACGCGCCCGGCGACGGCGGGGGATGCAGTTCCCCTACGAAACGCGAGGTGCGTACCGGGCTTCCGGCGGAGTCGGCGACGACGTGGACCTCGACGCCGGCTCTGCCGAGCGAGCGCACGGCACCCAGGGTGCCGTGGTGAAAGGGATTCCGGTCGATCCGCAGCAGCACCGCGGGGACCCGGATGTCCAGCAGCGACACGGGTTTTTTCTTCTTTCTCGATCCGTTCGCCCGTGCGGGGGTTCGGGCCACCTGATAGCCGTAATCGCACTGGCGGAATTCATACCGATATGACTGTGTGTCAATAGCGCCGCATGTCATCCGGTTTCTGTCACCGGTGAACGCAACGCGAGAAAGCAGTCGAGCGGAGAGAGGAGCAGGCATGGCTCCACAGCAGCGGCGGGACCGCCCCCGGCGGCTGACCGTGGTCGCGGCGGGGGTCGCCGCGTCGGTCGCCGTGGCGACAGGTCCCGGATTCGCGGCAGGGGTGGTGCGGGTCGCCGATCCTCCCGCGCCCGCCCCGGCCACTCCGGCACAGGCGACGGCTACGGTCGCCCCGCAGGCGAGCCCGCAGGCGACCCCTCCGGTCACGCCCTCGGTCGCACCACCGGTCACACCGAAGCCCCTGGTACCGGCGAGCACGGCTTCCGCAACGGCCACGACGTCCACGACGCCCGCGATTCCCGCGCCCGCCAAGGCGCTGCCGCCCTTCGGCGCCTTCCTCGACTCCGGGGCCCCCGGGGTCGCACGCATGGCCGAGCTGAGCCACTGGCTCGGCGGCACCGAGCTGAAGGTCGCCCACACCTATCTGCCCGGTGGCCGCTGGCGGGACATCGAGGGCTCGCCCGGCTTCCTGGACGTATGGGCGCAGTGGCGGCGCCAGAAGGCGGACCGGACACTCGTCCTCAACGTGCCGATGCAGGAACGCAACGAAGCGAACGTGCCGGACAGCGAGGTGCGGTGGCTGCTGCGGCAGGCCGCGGCGGGCATGTTCGACCATCACTTCAAGGCCCTGGCAGAACGGCTGGTGAAACTGAAGGTGCCGGACACGGTGATCGTGCTCGGCTGGGAGATGAACGGCACCACCTACACCCATCGCTGCGGACCGGACCCTCAGGCCTGGAAGACGTACTGGAACAGGATCGTCGCCACCATGCGCTCGGTGCCGGGCCAGAAATTCCGGTTCGACTTCACGCCGAGCCGCGGCCGGGACGCCGTGCCCTGGACCGAGTGCTATCCGGGGGACGCCACGGTCGACATCATCGGAATGGACTCCTACGACCAGCCGAGTGGACTGACGTTCGACGAACAGGTCAAGGAACCCTACGGCCTCCAACAGCACGTGGATTTCGCGAAAAGCCACGGCAAACCCATTTCCTATCCGGAATGGGGGCTCTTCCGCAACGGTGACAACGCCGAATACATGCGGCGCATGCTCGCCTGGATCGGCGAGCACAAACCGCTCTACAACACGCTGACCGACTACTGCCCGCACGGCGTGTGGCAGTGCTCCGCCAACCCGCGGGCGTCGCAGGTCTACCGGGCTGCCCTGTACGGCCGCACCGAGCAGCCGGCGCCGGCCGCCACGACGGCCCCGACGCCCACCCCGACGCCCACACCCGTGCCGACGCCCGAGCCACAGGTCAACTGCGCCCCGATGGACCTGGGCGACTGGGTCGAGCACTGGCTCGGCGGGAAGCTCTGCGTCCGCTTCGACTGGTGGTCGCGGGACCGCTAGTCCTGGCCGCGTTCCCGCCACCGGTGCAGCACCTCCTTGCCCCGCTGCCGGGCAGCCGCGTCGCACAGCGCGGCCGTCAGCAGTGGGGCGGTGCGCCGCCGGGCCATGAGCATCCGCCGGTTGACGACCCGTTCGGGCCGCCAGTGCTGCTTGTACGGCTCGTCGCCCCGCAGCAGGCTCAGCGTGCGCTCGCCGCCGCCGGAGTACTCGGTGCATGCGTCCAGCAGCATCACCGCCACATCCGCCTTCTGCCTGCGCAGATCCGGATGGGCGCCGTAGAGGTAGCCACCGGCCAGACTGCGCGAGAGCAGGGTCAGATCGACGGCCACCACCTCGTCGTCGACCCGGAACTCGGTCACCACCGCATTGCCCGCGCGCACCATCGGGCCCACCGCCCGCACCAGATGCTCACGGAACCGGGACTGCAGGTGCTCGCTCGTCACCTTCCGCCCCTCCCACTGCAGCCGGTGCAGCTCCAGCAGCCGGCCGAGCGCCGCGTCCACCTCCTGGGGACCCACCGCCTGCCGCTGCACACCCAGCACGGTCAGCCTGCGCAGCTTGGCCCGCACCCGCTGGCCGGCCTTGTTCGACGACAGCCGGGCGATCAGCTCGTCCATGGGCACGGCGGGCAGCTCCAGGCACACCGAGTCGCGGATCGTGCGGCGCGGTCCGCGCCAGCGGTCGTAGACCCGCTCCACCGCGCCGCCCGGACGCACCTCGCGGAAATCGACCAGCGCCGTGCGGGCCGCGTCCGCGAGCGCCTCGGCCAGGGCGCCGGCCGCCCGCCCGTCGTCGGCGTCGTCCAGGAGCACGTCCGCATAGTCGGAGATCGCCCCGCCGAGCGGCACCAGTGCGGGCAGCGGCCGGAGGACCAGCATCAGCGGTGCGACGGCCACCAGCTCGCCGCCGGCCCGTACCACCAGCAGCCTGAGCCGACCCCGCCTGCCGTAGGACAGCCACCACGAGTGCAGCCAGGCGTGGCTCTGGAACGGGGTCGCGGCGGCGCACCGCCCGTACAGCCGTCCCCACGCCGGGGCCAGAGCGGCGAAGGCGTCCTCGTCGGTGACGAGTTCCGCGCTCAGGGCGGGGAGTGCGGTGCGCGCCGTGAACGTCGTGCTCACAGCTGTCCGTGCGCGTCGGCGGCGACGGCGGGCCCGGGCACGGAGGCAGGACGGGCGGTCTCCTCCTCCGGCCGGCGCCGCGGCCTGGCCAGCAGCGCGAGGGCGCCGAGCAGCCCACCCGCGCTCGCCCCGACCAGTCCGGTCACCACGGCGGGCGCCGAGGCGGGCTCGGCCGGCTTGGCCGCGCGCGAGAACTGCAGCAGTTCGACGTGGGTGGCGGCCTTGGACGCGTTGGCGTGCCGGGTGAGGGCGCGGGCGACCGCGTTGGCCATGTCGGCGGCCTCGGCCCGGCGGACGGAGGTCGCGGAGACGGCCACCATCGGGGCGTCCGGCGAGGTCGCCGTGCGCACGCTGCTGCGCAGGGTGGACACCGGCACCCTGGCCCACACCTGGGCGTCGCCGAGCACCGCGACCTGGGTGGCGACCCGGCCGTAGGCCTGCGCGAAGCCCAGCGCGGTGGCGGTGTCGGACCGCTCGGTCGGGACGGCGACGACATAGCTGGTCGCCGTGTACTCCGGCGGCTTCAGCACGCCGTACCCGCCGCCGAGCAGCCCGCCCACGAGGACGCCGGCCGCCACCACGGACCAGGGCGGCAGCGCGCGGGCACGGGAGAGACGGGAGGTACGGAGCGGGGCGTGGTTGTCGGTCATGACGGGCTGACTCCCTGGAGGGACTGAGGGGATCGGGACTTGGGGACCGTGCAGGAGAGCGCCGCCGCGTAGACGTCCATGAGCCGGGCGGCGCTGCGGGTGATGCAGTAGTGGCGGGCCGCCTCCGGAGCGGCCCGGGGGCCGGGCCCGGCGGCACGGACCGCGGCGAGCGCGCGGGCGTAGGCACCGGCGTCGCACGGGACCCGCAGCGCCTCCGGGGCGGCCTCGGGCGGCAGGTCCTGGAGGGCCGGGCAGGAGGTGTAGCGCACCGGCAGCCCGGCCGCGAGGGCCTCCACGACCGCGAGGCCGAAGGCCTCTTCGGTGGAGGGGGCGGCCAGCACGTCCATCGCGGAGGCCAGCGCGGGCAGAGCGGGACCGGACGAGCCGTCGGGCAGACCAGGCCGCTCCCCCGCGAACAGCACCCGGCCGGCGACCCCCGCCCGCTGCGCGGCCCGTCGCAGCGCGGGCTCCTGCGGGCCGCCGCCGACCAGCAGCAGCCTGCAGTCGGCGGGCAGCCCGGTGAGGGCGCCGATCAGGACGTCGAAGCGTTTGCCGGGGACGAGCCGGCCGACGCCGCCGACGACGAACGCCTCCTCGGGCAGCCCCAGCAGGGCCCGGGTACGCCGGCGGGACGCCGGGTCGAAGCCGAACCGCGCCAGGTCGATGCCGTTGGGCACGACCGCGATGCGCGGCTCGGGCACGCCCCAGCGGGTGAGCCGGGCGGCGACCGTCGGAGACACGGCCACGGTGGACCGGCCCAGCCGCTCACCCATCAGATACAGGGCGCGGACCCCCGACGTGAGCGGCCGGCCCTCCATCTGCGAGTCACCGAGGGAGTGTTCGGTGGCGACGACCGCGCGCACCCCGGCCAGCCGGGCGGCGATCCGCCCGTACAGGCAGGCCCGGTACAGGTGGGTGTGCACGAGGTCGTACCGGCCGCGCCGGATGAACCGGGCCAGCCGGGGCAGTGCGGCCAGGTCCCGGTTGCCGGCCATGCCGAGGTGCGCCACCCGCACCCCGTCGGCGGCCAGCCCCTCGGCCACCGGGCCGGGGTTGGTCAGCGTCACCACGTCGCAGTCGACGGGCAGGTGCCGCAGCAGCAGCCGCAGTTGTTGCTCCGCACCGCCCACCCCGAGCCCGGTGATGACGTGCAGGACCTTCACCGCAGCCCCTCGACGGGCCGCCGCCGCAGCCGGTGCAGCCGGTACTTCAGGAACAGGCGTACGGTGGTGTCGTTCTGTCCCACGTGCACGCGCGGCAGGACGTGCAGGCCGCTCAGCTCACCGGGGTCGATGGCACAGGCGTAGCCGTAACCGGCCGCCCGTACGGCCTCCACGGCACGCCGGTCGACGGTGCCGTACGGATAGCAGAAGCCGGTGACCGGGGCGCCGGTCAACTCCTCCAGCGCGGCCCGGCTCTGCACGGTCTCGGCCTTCAGCAGGATGTCGTCGGCCCGGGTGAGGTCGACATGGGTGAGGCCGTGCGAGCCGATCTCCACGCCCGCGGCGGCGGCCTGCCGGACACCCTCGGCGGTCAGCAGCGGTTTGCGCGGGCCCAGCGGATCCCACGCGTTGTCGCCGCCGAGCCGGCCGGGCAGCACGAACAGGGTGGCGGTGCACTCCCAGCGGGCCAGCAGCGGCAGGGCGTGCCCGAGGAAGTCGGCGTACCCGTCGTCGAAGGTGACGCCCACCAGATCCTGCCCCGCGCCCCGCGCCCGCGCGGCGAGCAGCTCGGTCACCGACACCCCGCGCAGCCCCCGCCGGCGCAGCCAGCGCAGCTGTCTGTCCAGCCGGCCCGGGGTGACCGTGATGCGGTACGGATCGTCGGAGCAGTCGCCGACCGAGTGGTACATGGCGATCCACGGGACCGCGCCGGAGGTGAGAGTCCGGGCCGGTGCCGGGGACTCAACGCAGGACGGCATGGGCGAGCCTTCGGGTGAGAGTACGGACGGAACGGAGTGCGGGTGCGAAGCCCTGGGCACCCAGGGCCATGCCGAGCAGGACGAACACCACGGTCACCGTGGCGCCGCCGGCGGCCAGTCCGGCGAGCGGCCCCGACGTCAGGCGCGCCACCAGTCCGCCGGCCACGGCGGCCACCGCCGCCGCCCGCAGCGGTCGGCTCAGCTCGCGCAGCAGCGACCCGGTCCGGATGGGCACGCTGCGGTTGCCCATGCCGGCGAGCAGCAGGACGGCGGTGACGGTGATGCCGGCGGCGTTGGCGGCGGCGATCCCGGTGACTCCCCAGGGACCGACCGTCCAGGCGCCGGCCCAGGAGGTCGCGACGATCCCCGCGGCCATCGCCGACATCGGGTACCAGGTGGCCCGGCCGGCCGAGAAGTAGGAACGGACCAGGACGCCGGTCAGGGTCTGGCCGAGCAGCCCGAGCGCGTAGATCCGCATCACCCCGGCGGTCGCCGCGGTGTCCTCGGCCGTGAACGCGCCCCTCTGGAACAGCAGCCCGATCAGCTGCGGGGCACACGCCACGACCGCGGCCGTGCCGAGCAGCACCAGGCAGGCCGCCAGCGCCAGATCCCGCTCCACCCGGCTGCGGGCCCGTTCGGTGTCACCGTCGGCCAGCGCCCGCGCGACCACCGGGAAGGTGACCGTGCACAGCATCATCGACAGCGTCATCGGGATCTGCGCGACCTTCTGCGCGTAGTTGAGATGCGAGATGGCACCGGCGGGCAGACCGGAGGCGAGGAACCGCTCGATCAGCACCTGCGACTGCCGGCACAGCGCGAACAGCAGCACGGTGGCCAGCAGCGGCACGTCCAGGGGCCGGGCCTCGGCGATGTCCTTGGCGACCGAGCCACCGGTCCTCCGGCGACGCAACTGCCCCACCAGCGAGGGCAGCTGGACCAGCACCATCAGACAGCCGCCCGCCGCTACCCCGGCCGCCGCCGACCGCACTCCCCAGTGGCCGCCGAGGGCGTACATCGCCGTGACGATGCCGAGGTTGTAGACGATGTAGATGGCGGCCGGCGCCAGGAAGCGGCGGTGCGCCCGCAAGGCCGCGCTGCAGTACCCGGCGAGACCGAAGCTGAGCACACAGGTCGCGGTGAGCCGGGTGCAGTCCACGGCGAGGGCCTGGTCGGGCAGGCCCGGCGCGAGCACCCCGACGAACTGCGGCGCGAGCAGCGCGAGCAGCGCCCCGACCGCCACGAACGCCAGCGCCAGCCGTGGCAGGGTGCCCGTGACCAGCGACCGCACGGGGTCCCCGGGGGCGCCCTGGGCGCGGCGGGCCAGGGCCCTGCTGAACGCCGGGATCAGTGCGAAGGCCAGCCCGTCCTCGATGAGCAGCGTGGCCGCGAACTCCGGCACGGTCCAGGCCACCAGAAAGGCGTCCGTGTCCTGCCCGGCCCCGAACAGCCGGGCCAGCGACTGATCCCGCACCAGCCCGAGCAGCGCCGCCGCGACCGAGAGCCCGGCGGTGATCAGCGTGGCCCTGGCGAGAAACCGGCCGGTGGGCGGGGCCTGTTCGGCGGGCGGGGATGGTGTGGGCGGGGTGCCGTGGCTGTGGGTGGGCGGTGGTGCGGTGGGGGTGTCCTGGCCGGGGGGCGGGGGTGGGGTGGCCGGGACGTCGCGGTCTGGGGTCGGGGGTGGTGTGGTGGGGGTGTCTTGGCTGTGGGTTGGGGATGGTGCGGCCGGGACGTCGCGGTCTGGGGTCGGGGGTGGTGCGGTGGGGGTGTCCTGACCGAGGGTCGGTGGTGGTGTGGCCGGGGTGTCTTGGTCCGGGGGAGGGGATGGTGTGGCGGGGATGCGTGGACCGAGGGCCGCGGGTGGCGCGGCCGGGACGTCTTGGATCAGGATCGCGGGGGGCGTGGCCGGGGTGTCCTGGCCGAGGGCCTCGGGGGGTGTGGCCGGGGTGTCCTGACCGAGGGCCGCGGAGGGTGTGGGCGGGGCGTCCTGGCCACGGGGCGCGGGCGGTGCGGGCGGAATGCACTGGCCGGGAGCCGCGGGTGGCCGCAGGGCGTGCCCGGCGCCGGAGGGCTCCGCGCTGGAAGGCTCCGCGCTGGAAGGCTTGGCGCCGGGCGGCTTGGCGCCGGAAGGCTTGGTGCCGGGCGGCTTGGTGCCGGAGGGCTCCGCGCCGGCCGGCTTCGCGCCGGGAGCGGCGGGTACGGCCGAACGCGCCACCGGCAGCGAAACCGCGCCGGACGGCGTCTGGTTCCCCGGCCCCGCGTCCGCCGCCGATGCCTGACCCGCACGGACCATCGGCCCCGGCACACCACCGGTTCGGAAACTCGTCATCGTTCGGGCCTCCGGCTCCGCGCCACGGCACGGGACGTACAGGGCGTTGTCACCCTCATCGCAGGGCCGCCTCCCCGGTCGCCGCTTCCTGCGCGGCCGGAGCGGCGGTGTGCTCGCCGTCGCCGGTGCGGTCGCCGCCCACCAGCGCCCACCAAGCGATCAGGCCGAAGCACACGGCCGTCAGCACGGTGGACGGGCCGCCGATGTCGGCGTACGCGAAGTCCACGAGCTGCCACACCAGCAGCCCGCAGGAGACCAGAGCGCAGTCCAGGCCCCGGCCGCCGGCCGCGCGGGTCCGCCACAGGCCGCGCAGGGCGCGGACCAGCAGGGCGAGCCAGCCGCCCGCCAGGCACAGCAGCCCGATCAGGCCCTGCTCGCTCAGCACCAGCAGGTACATGTTGTGCGGGGAGAGCAGCGGCTGCCGGCGGTAGGCCGCGCCCGCGCCCTCGGTGTCGCTGCCCGAGGACAGTGCGAGCGAGGCGTGTCCGTCGCGGTAGTCCGGGAAACCCTTCAGACCGACGCCGGTCAGCGGCCGGTCGCGCCACATGTCGGTGGCCGCCGCCCACATCGTGTACCGGTCGGTGACCGACTGGTCGGGCGCGTCGGTGACCTGGGTGATGCTGTCCATCCGCTCCTGCAGCATCGCCGTACCCACCCCGAGTCCGCCCACCAGCACCACGCCCGCGGCCACCACGACCGCCGCGACCTTGACCGCCCGGCGCAGCCCGGCCAGCACCAGCTGGACGGTGAGCGTGAGCGCGGTGGCGATCCAGGCACCCCGGCTGAAGGACAGGGCGAGGGGGACCGTCAGGGCGAGCGCACAGCAGGCGGCGATCGCGCGTTCCCGCGCGGCCCGGCGGCCGAGCGCCAGACCCACCGCGCACACCAGCCCGAACGCCACCACGGTCGCCATGCCCATCACGTCGGTCGGCCCGAAGGTGCCGACCGCCCGGATGTCCTCGCCCTGGTAGGAGGCACCGGTCCCGGTGACGTACTGGTGCACGCCGATCGCCCCCTGCCAGCCCGCGAGGCCCACGAACGACCAGGCCAGCAGCCGGAAGTCGGCCCGGCCGCGGACGAGGAGCACGACGGCGGACGGGACCAGGACGAAGATCTGGAGGTAGCGGCCCAGACCGGTGATCCCGGCGCCCGGCGAGACCGCGTGCACGGCGGCGAGCGCGAGGCCGGTCACCGGCAGACCGAGGATCACCGCGGCGGTCCGGCCGAGCGGGCGGCGGCGCGCGCGCAGCTGGCGTACCGCGCAGAAGACGACGACCAGCGCGGACAGCGCATCGGCGGGGCCGGCGCCGCCGTCGCCGCCGGGGGCGACCGGCAGCGCGAGCAGCGCGACCACGGCCACGACCGGCAGCACCGGAGAGAGCCGGGCGGGGTGGCGGAGCGGCAGAGCGAGGGCCATCGGTCAGCTCCCCGTGGAACGCACGAGCGCGGCGGCGGTGCGCAGCAGGATGCAGACGTCCTGCCACAGCGACCAGTTGTCGATGTAGGCGTTGTCGAAGCGGGCCCGGTCCTCGATGGACGTGTCGCCGCGCAGCCCGTTGATCTGGGCGAGCCCGGTGATCCCGGTGTGCATGCGGTGGCGGGCCGCGTAGCCCGGGTAGGCCTTGCTGAACTGGGCGACGAAGTAGGGGCGTTCCGGGCGCGGGCCGACCAGGCTCATGTCGCCCCAGAAGACGTTCCACAGCTGGAGCAGCTCGTCCAGCGAGGTCTGCCGCAGGAACCGGCAGAAGGGGCTCATCTGCCGCTCCCCGGCCACGCTCCACCGGGTGGCCGCCTCGTGCTCGTCGACCGGGCGGTGGGTGCGGAACTTCAGCAGCGTGAAGGGGCGGCCGTCCTTGCCGATGCGCTCCTGCCGGAAGACCACCCCGGGCCCGTCGGTGAGCCGCAGCGCCGCCGCGCAGACCAGCAGCACCGGGCTGGCCAGCACCAGCAGCGTGCCGGACACCAGCACGTCCAGCAGCCGCTTGCCGGCACTGCCACGCCGCCGCGAGCCCAGGTCGAGCCGGCGTACGGCGAACCCGGCGAGCTGGTCGCGCAGCTCGTACGCCGGAGTGTCCGCGTCCACCTCCCACAACGTGCAGCCCGACTCGGCGAGCGCCCGCAGCAGTGGCCCCTTCTCGGTGCGCACGGCCGGGTGCACGGTGAGCACGACCCGCACCCCGTTCTGGATCAGCGCCCGCTCCACCTCCTCGCCGGTGGTCAGCACCGGCAGTCCGCCGGCGCCCTCCGGGTGTTCGGCGACCACGCCCACCGGCCGCACCCCGCAGCGCGGATGCCTGAGCAGGGCGGACGCCACGCGCTGCGCGGTCGCGGCGGACCCGATCACCAGGGCGGTACGGGGGCGGCGCACCGCCGCCACCCGGCGCCGCCAGTGCACAGCGCCCCGGCCGGCACAGGCCGCCGCCGCGTGCAGCGCCCAGCCGAGCAGCAGAGCCGGGACGGTGAGGGCGCGTTGCGGTTCGCAGGCGGCGAGCAACGCGGCGACGCCCAGCCAGGCCACCGCGATGCGCCCGCACACCAGGGGCAGTTCGTCGAGCACACCGGGTACCGGCCGCGCGGAGGGCGGACGCAGCAGCAGCGCACCGGACACCAGCACGGCGACCAGCACCGGCCGGTGGGCGGCCCCCTCCAGCGAGACCGCGCCCACCAGCGCGGCGAGCAGATCGGCGGCGAGCAGGGGCAGTGGCGAGGCGGGCCGAGCGGGCGGGCGCCGCAGCGGGAACCGGAAGCCGCCGGCGGCGCGGGCCGGCAGGACCGAGACGGGCGAGAAACCGGAGTCCCATGGCTGCGCGCCGGGGGAGGGGACGGTACTTTCCGCAGTCACGAGTGGATGGACTCCCTGCACTCGGAGGGCACGGGCTGGGCTGTTTCTGTGTGCGCCGCGGGGGCACGGTCGAGAAGCTCGCGGTAGAGCGCCGCGACCCGCTCGGCGGTGTGCCGCACGTCGTGCGTGGCCAGGACATGCCGGCGCCCCTGGTCGCCGAGCGCCGCGAGCGACGGCCGGTCGGACAGCAGCCCGGTGACCGCCCCGGCCAGCGCCACGGGGTCCTCCGGCGGCACCAGGCAGCGCGCGGCGTGGGCGGCCGGCAGACTCTCGCGGGCGCCGTCGACGTCGGTGAGCACCACGGGCCGGCCACAGCCCAGCGCCTCCAGCGGGGAGAGCGCCATGCCCTCCCAGCGCGAGGGCAGCACCACCAGATCGGCGGCCCGGTACCAGGGCACGACGTCGTCGACCGCGCCGGCGAACTCCACGGAGGGGTGCGCCTGTTGCTCCAGGGCCGCGCGGTCGGGGCCGTCGCCGACCAGCACGAGCCGGGCCTGCGGCAGCGCGCCGAGCACGTCGTGCCAGGCGCGCAGCAGTACGTCCTGGCCCTTCTGGCGGCAGAGGCGGCCCACGCAGACGACGAGGGGGCGGGTTGCTTCGGCGGGCTGCGGTGCCGGAGACGGCGCCGGTGCGAAGTGTGCCGTGTCGATGCCGTTCGGGATGACGGTGTACACGGCGCGTACTCCAGCGCGCAGCCCTCTCGTGCGCTCTGCCTCGCTGACGCACACCACTCGGTCGGCCCAGCGCGCCCCCCACCGCTCCCAGCGCAGCGCGAGCGCCGCGGTGAGTGAGCCGACCGCCTCGAAGGACCAGGCGTGCGGCTGGAAGACGGTCGGGATGCGGCCCCGGACGGCGAGCCGGGCGGCCAGTCCCGCCTTGGCGCTGTGTGCGTGCACCAGTGCGGGCCGTACCTCCTCGATCAGTTGTGCGAGCCGTCGTACCTCGCCGGGCAGCGCGGGCCCCGGTGAGCGGCCCGCCTGCCAGTCGCGTACGTCGGCGCCCAGCTCTCGCAGGCCCGCGGCCAGTGCGCCGCCGGGGCAGGCCGCCGTGACCTGCAGACCGGCCGTGAGCTGGGCCCGAGCCAGGTCGAGCACGACCCGGGCGACACCGCCGTCGACGGGTTGCGCGAGGTGCAGGACCCGGGGCAGAGGGTCGGCTGCTGACTGGTGCATTCGCGGATTACCTCGCTCATGGGGGGCGCTCGGGCTGCGGTCGTGAACGCGCCTCAGTCCCGGGCGTCCACGGCGACGAAGAGCGCGCCGGCCCATGCCGCGTCCGCGTGGGAAACGAGCCGGAAGCCTGGCTGGTCACCGCCCCGACGCAGAGCCGCGCCGAGATCGAACACGTCGGAGTCGTAACCGAGCGTGTTGGCGTAGGCCGGAATCCGCCGAGCCGGTACGGCGCCCGGTTCGCTGATCGTGGAGTTCAGTACGTCGTCCGGGGGATTGGCGGAGTCGCCGAGTGCGACGGGCGTGCGCCGGGGGCTGGGGGAGAGCGTGAGCGTCTCGCCCGCGCTGCCCCGGTCGCCGTCGTACGCCACCAGGCCGACTCGGCCGCCGGCCCCTTCCGGCACCCGCACCCCCTCCAGCCCGACGTCGACGGGGGAGTCCAGCGACTCGAAGCCGTCCCACAGGGTCAGGTCCCGCAGCGGTTCCGCCGGGTGCTCGTACGCCACCACCAGCGTCCAGCCGCCCCACACCCCTACCGCCGACCTGCCGTTGGCGACGTTGACCTGGGCGACGGTGTACAGCCCCGAGCCGCTGTCGCGGACCAGTCCGGTGACGTCGGCCGAGGCCTGGAAGGCGTCCACGCCGGGCGCCGCCCGGCGGCTCACGACCGCGTCGGCGAGGAGTTCCTTGTACTGGCCGCCCGGTTCGGCGACCAGTACCCGTCCGTCGTCCTGCGACGGCTTGTGCTCGCCGGCCAGCAGACTGCCGCCCCAGTACAGCCGGGCGTAGGTCACCCGGCCGCCCGCGGGGACGCGCACCTCGGCCTGGGAGGAGTTGTAGGTGCCGGGGTCGCTGTCGACGTCGACGCAGAACATGTCGAAGTCGCCGTTGGCCGCGGTCTCTCCGTCCCGCACCGCCTGGCAGGCGGACGCCTCCGGGGTGCGGCAGCTGACCGAGGCGTTGGCCGCTCGGACGAACCCGCCGTGCTGCACCGCGTGGTGGCGCTGGGCGAAGGCCGGCCGCGCTGCCCCGGGGGCGGGCGGCGCGGCGGGCCGGCCGGCGGGCCGGGCGGCGGCCGGGTCGGAGAGGGCGGCGAGGACAAGGGAGGCGCCGGCCGTCGTACGCAGCAGCGGACCCAGGAACTTGCGCATGACCGGCGGTGCCCTTTCGCACGTGCTGGAGAGGTCCGCAACACTACTGGCAATACGGGCGAATACGGAGAAACCGGGCAAGTGTGTCGGAATCGTGAAGGCGTACTTATTCGTACATCACCCCATTGGCGGCACAACCCCCAGGGGTGCCGCGCGTTGACACAGCGCCGGGCGTCCGCCCGGATGTTGTCGATCCCAAGGAGCACCTCTCCATGTCGCGTATCGCGAAGGGCCTGGTTCTGACCTCCGCCGCCGTCGCGGCCGTCGCCGGCGGTGCCGGCGTGGCCTCCGCCGACTCCGACGCGCACGGCGTCGCCGCCAACTCGCCGGGTGTGGTGTCGGGCAACGTCATCCAGGTTCCGATCCACATCCCGATCAACGTCTGCGGCAACACCATCGACGTCATCGGTCTGCTGAACCCGGCGTTCGGCAACACCTGCCTCAACGACTGACGTCGGGACGCAACCCCTTCGGCCGGCCGTCCGCCCCGCGCATCCGCCGCGGGGCGGACGGCCGGTTCTGTGCACCCGTTCGGTACTCCCTCGGACGGATCACACGGGCGTCCGAGCGGTTGCGAGGCGCGATCGGTGAACGGACGGTGGGCTCAGGTCCCACCGTCCCACCGAAAGGAACCCCCGCCATGCGTGATCTGCCTGCCCGGCGTCTCGCGTCCACCGCTCTCTGCGCGGCCGTCCTGGTCGGCATCACCGGCCCGGCCGCCGTCGCCGCCGACTCGGCCCGGGAGCACGACCGCGCCGCCTCCCGGGCGCCGGTTCCCGCAGCGGAGAGGGAGAAGTTGCTCGCCCAGGTGAGAGCACTCGGCACCACCGGCTCCGTCCTCAACCCGGTCGTCGACCTGCTCGACCAGTCCCTGCAGAAGGGCAGCCTCCCGGCCGGCGAGGCCAGAAGGCTGGGCGACGCGGCGAAGAAGGCCATCGCCGAGGCCGTCGCGCACCCGTCGTCGCTCACCCCCGTGGCCCTGGCGACGCCCACGGCCCCCACCCAGCCGGCGAAGCCCACTCGGCCGGCGAAGCCCACGACCGCTGCGTCCCCGACAGTCCCCGCATCCCCCACGACGGCTGCCAAGCCCGCAGCGCCCACGACCCCCGCGTCCCCGACGGCCCCGGCATCTCCCGCGACGACTGCCAAGCCCGCGAACCCCGCGTCCCTGACGGCTTCGGCGGCTCCGGTGACCGCCGCGAAGCCCGCCGCGCCCGCCTCACCCACCGCGCCCGCCGTGCCCAGCAGCCCGGCCGCCCCCACCGTGCCCGCGGCTCCCACGGCCCCCGGTGCGTCGGTGGCGCCCGCCGTTCCCGCGGCTCCGTCCGTGCCGGCGGCCTCCGCCGCGATGATGCCGGTGAAGCACGCGGTCGTCGTCGGCAAGCTGCCCTCGTCCCGTGACATCACCAGCGACGCCCTCGCCGCCCTGCAGGCCGCGATCGACAACCTGGTGAAGACGGTCACCGACGGCCTCGGCGGCCTCCTGTCGTCCGCCTCCGGCGTGGTGTCCGGCCTGGTCGACCTGCTGACGTCGACGCTCCTCGGCAACGACCTGCCCGCCCCGGAAGTGGCCTCGCTGCCGTCCCTGCCCTCGCTGCCCCCGGCACCGAGCCTGCCGACGACCGGCTGACGCGGGCATCCCGGCTGATCGCAGAGGGATTTCATATGTCTTCTCCGCACGGGGTTTCCGGCCCGGCCGGAAGTCGTTGGACACGGCGTCCGGAATCCCTGGGGTGACGTGAGTCGCCGATGAAAGGAACACGATGAAGTCCCTGAAGGCTGCCGCCGTTGTCGCCGGTTCCGTGGCCCTTGCCGGCGTCGCCGCACCCGCGTTCGCCTACAACGCCCACGACCTGCCGCCCATGAGCCTCAACGGTGCCGTCGCCGAACTGGCCGAGAAGCCCCCCACGGTCAAGGACCTGATGCCGCTGCAGCACCAGTCGGACGCGCTCGACACCGAGAACAAGGACTCCGTCCTGAGCAGCGTCAAGGGCGCCACCACCACCCTCAACAAGAAGGGACTGCTCGGCGGCCTGCCGGTCAAGCGCTGAGGCTCTCGTCCCGCAGGGGCCGGTACCGCACCCGCGGTACCGGCCTCTGGCGTCTTCGGTGCCGGATCCCCCGATCGTGTGGAGCGTCCCCGGGCACTGCTCCGGAAGGGTGAGAAGCCGCCCGGGCGTGCCGCGGCCCGTCGATATGGTCGCGCGGTGACCTCAGTACCGAGCGAAACCCGTCCCTTCCGCGCCGCCGATCTCGGCACGCTCGCCCTGCTCGCCTGGATGGCCAGGAACGAGCAGGGCGAAGGCCGGACCCCCTGTCTCCTCGCCTGCTCCCTCGGTGACGGCCCGGACGGCCCCGAGGCCGCCTCCGCCGCCGTCGAGCGGCTCCTCGGCGACATGGGCCTGCCCGTCGGCGGCGAGCCCGTCGACGGCACCACCCGGCCGAGCCTGAAGGTCAGCATGCTGGTCGCGGCCGGGCAGATCGTGCTGCAGATGCCGAACGTCACCAGCCAGGTCACCCCGCCCGCGGACTGGCTGCAGGCGGTCGAGAAGCTCGGCTACACCTACTTCATGTTCACCACGCGCATCTGCCCCTCGACCGGTCCGCGCCGGCCGGTCACCGGGGTGGCGCTGGCCGCGTTCGCGGGCGCCCCGGAGACCACGAGCGCCGCGGCGCACGTCTACCTGCCCGCCCGCAGCCTGCGCGTTTGATGCCCCGTCAGGTGGGCGGCGGCCGTTGCCCAGCCCTGCTGCTCGTGCTCTGCGGAGCGGCCGGGCTGCTCGCCTCCTGGGTCATCACCCTGGACGAGTTCAAGCTGCTGGAGAACCCGGCCTTCGTCCCCGGGTGCAGCCTGAACCCGGTGGTGTCCTGCGGCAGCGTGATGAAGAGCGACCAGGCCTCGGTCTTCGGATTCCCCAACCCGATGCTGGGCCTGGTGACCTACGGCATCGTGATCTGCGCCGGAATGAGCCTGCTGGCCGGCGCCCGCTTCCCCGGCTGGTACTGGCTGCTCTTCGAGGCCGGCTGCCTGTTCGGCGTCGGGTTCGTGACCTGGCTGCAGTTCGAGTCGCTGTACAGGATCAACGCGCTGTGCCTGTGGTGCTGTCTGGCCTGGGCCGCCACGATCCTGCTGTTCTGGTACGTGACGTCCGTCTGCGTGCGCAACGGCTTCATTCCCGCCCCCGGCCCGCTGAAGTCGTTCTTCGCCGATTTCACCTGGGTGCTTCCGGTGCTCCACATCGGTGTGGTCGGAATGCTCGTACTGACCCGCTGGTGGGACTTCTGGACGAGCTGACTAATACGGCACCCGGGCGAAATGTGCACTCAAGGAGTTTTCCGCTCGTTACGCGGTACGGACGTCGAACCCCGCATCCTGAAAGGGACCGTACCTGACATGAAGCCGACCACCCGAGGAACCCTCGCCGCCGTCGTCACGGGCATCGCGGCCACCGTGGGGGCCGTCGGCCCTGCCGCGGCGGCCGGTACGGTCCCCATCCCCGTGCCCCTGGGCGGCGTCTCCAACGCCCTCGGCATGGAGATGCCGCACGTCGGCGCCGAAATGCCGCTGGTGACGCCGGGCGCCCCCCACGGACCCCGGTTCGTCACGGGCCGGCTCCTGCCGGACCCGGTCGTGCCCCAGGTGCCGGTGGCCGGCGGACTGCCGGGCCTGGACGCCAGGGCCCCGCTGCCGCACGTCCTCGGCGAAGGCGTCGACCACCTCGGCGTGGACGCCCCCGCCAACGACCTGCGGGCGCTCGGCCCCGGCCTGTCCGCGGACGCCCCCCTGACGCCGCCCACCCCCGGGCGCTTCGGCGTCCCGGCAGCCAAGCTTCCCGACGTCGCCGTCCTCGCCCCGGCCCTGCAGACCGTCGCCGGCACCGACCTGACCGCCGGCACCGGGCTGTAGTCACTTACGGCCGAACACGCGGCCGTTCCCCCGCCCGGACGCGCGGTCGTACCCGCGGGTGTCCCCACCGTGGCCGTACCCGCGGGTGTCCCCACCGTGGACGTACCGCGGCCGTTCCCACCGCGGCCGTTGCCGGCACGGCCGTACCTCCTATGGCTCTTCGGCAGTGACCCCGTGCGGCCTGCGCCGGTTAGCCGGTACGGACATCTGAACCCGGACGAGGAGTGAGCGATGGTCGTCGGTGTCGGCGGAGCGGCGGTCGGTGCGGAGCAGCAGGCCAGAGCGGGGGCGGCCGCACCTACGCGGAGGGAGGTGGCACGCGGACTGCTGGGCTCCGCCGCCGCACTGGCGCTGGCCCCGCTCGTCGCCGCCTCCCGGCCCGTGCCCCCCGCGGACGGTCCCGTCGGCCATTCCTTCGACGAGATGTACCAAGGCCGCCGGATCCGGGGCGCCCTGATGCCGGCCGTGGGCCCCGAGGAGGCCGGCGGCGGCTGGGAGATCACCGTCGACGGCCGCCCGCTGCACCTCATGCGCCGGGCCGACGGCACCTGGCTGAGCATGGCCGACCACTACACGTCGTACCGGACACCGCTGGAGGCGGCCCGGGCGGCCGTCGAGCAGATCGGCCCCGGCCAGCGGCTGCGCGACCTGGCGCCGGGACCGGTCGGCGGCGCACACGGCGGACACCTGCACACGGGGGGACAGCATGGCGTACGTGCGTAAGGACGTCAGCACGCTCACCCGCACCGAGCGCCGGCGGTTCGTCAACGCACTGCTGGAGCTGAAACGGCGCGGCGAGTACGACGAGTTCGTGCGCATGCACATCGACTTCTACACCTCCGACGGCGAGGACGGCCTGCGCACCGCGCACATGACGCCGTCCTTCCTGCCCTGGCACCGCAGATTCCTGCTGGAGCTGGAACGGGCGCTGCGCCGCGTCGACTCGTCGGTGACCGTGCCGTACTGGGACTGGACCCGCAACCGCACGACGACCTCCGTGCCCTGGACCAAGGACCTGCTCGGCGGCAACGGGCGCCGCTCCGACCGTCAGGTGATGACCGGTCCCTTCGCCTACTCGGCGGGCCACTGGACCATCCGGGAGGGCATCACGGACGGCAGGTTCCTCACCCGGGACCTGGGGCGCGCCGCCGCCCCCATCCAACTGCCCACCCGCAGCGAGCTGCAGAGGGCGCTCGGCGACCCCGTCTACGACGCGTGGCCGTGGGACTCGACGGTGCGCAAGGGTTTCCGCAACAAGCTGGAGGGCTGGGGGAGCGGCGCGGGCAGCGCATCCTGGCGCAACCACAACCGGGTGCACCGCTGGGTCGGCGGCGCGATGATCGGCGGCGCGTCCGTCAACGACCCGGTGTTCTGGCTCCACCACGCCTTTCTCGACCTGGTGTGGCAGCGGTGGCAGCGGGCCCACCGCAGCCACCGGTACCTGCCGGCCCGCCCGCCCGGGCCCAGCGACAAGCAGCACAAGCGGATCGTCGCCCGGTACGAGAAGCTGCCGCCGTGGAACGAGACCCCGGACCAGCTGGACGACGTCAGCCGCATCTACCGGTACGCGTGAGACCGGTTCGTGAGGCACGGGACCTGCCGCACGGAAGCTGAGGCAGGGGACCCGACGCACGGGACCCGGAGACCGAGGCACGGGACGTCCGAGACGTGATGTACGGGACCCGATGTACGGGGACCCGATGTACAGGACCTGATGTCCGACACCTGATGTACGGGGACCCGATGTCCGAGACCTGATGTCCGAGACCTGATGTACGGGACCTGATGAACGGGACCCGATGTACGGGAAGAGCCCCGGCGCTCGGAATGCCGGGGCTCTTCCTTGTGGTGCGGGTCGGCTCAGCTGCCGTAGCCCTCGCTGCCGCCGGAGCCGGCCTTGCCGTGGTGGCTGTCGTTCAGGCAGGCGTTGCCGAACGCCGGGTTCAGCACGCCGATGACGTCGATGGTGTTGCCGCACACGTTGACCGGCACGTGGACCGGAATCTGGATCACATTGCCCGACAGGACGCCGGGGGAACCGACGGCCGCGCCCTCGGCACCGGCGTCGGCCAGGGCCAGACCGGCCCCGCTGATCATCACGGCGCCGGTGCCGAGAGCGACCACGGCCGCCTTCGCGATGCGAGACATCACGTTCTCCTTCTTTAGCTCGGAAAGCGCAGCGACAGGCCAGCCGCCGCACTTCCCGTTCAACGGCGCCGCGCGGGGCTGGTCACGGTGATCAGCCGCGGATCACTCTTTCAACGGCAACGGTCCCCACCAGGGGCAACCCGGGCGGGCCGCGCGGGGCACCCCGGCGTTATTCACAGGCAGCGGGCCGGGACGTTCGCCTACCCTCCGGCCATGGACAACGACAACGTTCCCGACGCGCGCGAGCGGTCCCGGCAACTGATCGGTGTGCTGGCCGACGAGAGCCGGCTGCGGGTCTTCGCCGCGGTGGCGCTGGGCGCGAAGAACCCCGAGGAGGTCGCCGCAGCCGCCGGCCTGTCGCCGAAGGACACGGCGCTCGCGCTGCTCAGGCTGCGTGAACAGGGGGCCGTGGCCGGCAGTGGGACGGACGGCGGCCTCGCCGTCTCCTACGACCTCCTGCGCGAGCTGGCCCGCCCGGAGCGACCTGCACGCCCGGCCGGGAACGACGTGGTGAGCACCTTCGTACGGGACGGCCGGCTGGTACGGCTGCCGGCCCAGTGGACCCGCAAGCAGCAGGTGCTGCGGCACATCGCGGAGCAGACCTTCGAGCCGGGCGTCGCCTATCCGGAGCGGGTCGTGAACGAGCGGCTGCGGGCCTGGTGCAAGGGATCCGACCAGATCGACCATGTGACGCTCCGGCGCTGTCTGGTGGACCTCCACGAGCTGCGCCGGAGCGAGGGCGTCTACGAGCGGGTGACGGCGGGAGCTTCCTGACCCGGACCTCAGGTCCGGCGGCCACTCGGATTACAGATCTGACCTGTCGTCAAATCTGACCCAACGTCAAACAAGTTGCCGTAGCGCGGTGGTCCCCCTGCCCGGCCGTCGGGGCAGGCGTCCACCGCGGGGCCGCCCCTTCCTCTCGCTGTCAGGGCAGGCGCCGCACCGGAGAACCCGCCAGGTAGGCCCGGATGTTCTCCACCGCCTGGCCGTAGTACGTCGTGTAGTTGGCGTGCGAGACGTAGCCGAGGTGAGGCGTGGCGAGCAGGCGGGGCGCGGAGCGCATCGGGTGACCGGCGGGCAGCGGCTCGCTGTCGAAGACGTCGACGGCGGCGCCGGCGATCCGGCCCTCGTGCAGGGCGGCCAGCAGTGCCTCCTGGTCGACGATCGCCGCGCGGGAGGTGTTGACCAGGTAGGCGGTCGGCTTCATCAGGCCGAGTTCGGCGGCGCCGAGCAGTCCGCGGGTTCGGTCGCCGAGGGCGAGGTGCACGGACACGAAGTCACTCCCGGCCAGCAACTCCTCCTTGGACCCGGCAAGTTCCACCCCCACCTCCGTGGTCCGCTCCTTGCCGAGGTTCTGGCTCCACGCACTCACCCGCATCCCGAAGGCGAGCCCGACCTGCGCCACCCGGCTGCCGATCTTCCCCAGTCCCAGCAGGCCCAGCCGGCGCCCGTACAGATCGGCACCCACGGTCGACTGCCAAGGACCGTTGTCACGCAGGGCGTTGTTCTCCAGGACGATCCCCCTGGCCAGCCCGAGCAGCAGCGCCCAGGTCAGCTCCACCGGCGGGGTGCTCGAACTCGCCGTACCGCACACGGTCACACCGTGCGCCTCCGCGCCGGCGTAATCGATCACACTGTTGCGCATCCCCGAGGCGATGAGCAGCTTCAGCCGGGGCAGCCGGGCGAACAGCGAGCCTGGAAAGGGAACGCGCTCGCGCAAGGTGACGACGATGTCGTAGCCGGCGAGAGCCGAGGCGAGAGCATCCTCCCCTTCGAGATGCTCGCGCAGCGCAACGACCTCCACCTGCTCACCGATCACCGACCAGTCGGCCAACTCGGCGGCCACACCCTGGAAGTCGTCCAGTACGGCACAGTGAAGTCGCACGTCGTCTCCCTTCTTCGTCGGGGTGACTCTAGCGAGTGGGGTTGCGCAGCCGGACGGTCAGTGCCGTCGCGCACCTGGAGCCCGGGCGCTCGACCCGGGATTCTGCGCTGCGAGTTCCGCCGAGTGGCCGGTGCGCCCCGTATGGCTCCCCCGGTGAGCGCCGGGGGAGATGCCGATCTAGCCTCCGAAATGAGCGCTTATTGGATCTTCTGACAGTGCGCTCTACTCAGCTCAAGGAGGAGACATGCGCAAGCTTCACAAGGCAGCTGTCGCGGTCGCCGTCATCGGTGGCGTCAGCTTCATGGGCACCGGCCCTGCCACCGCCCTGGCGGCGAAGGGCATGTACGGCGGCGGTGGCGGGTGCAAGTCGCACGACATGAACATCGACATCCTCGGTGAGGTGGGCATCCTCAATGGACTGGGCGGCAACCTGCTGAACGGCGAGGGCAACCCAGGCGCACAGGCCACCGACATCGGCTCCGATTGCGGCTGACGGCAGGGTCACGCGACGCACTGCACCGGGTCTCGGTGCCAGGGCGGTAGGCCCTGCGCCCGCCAGGCCACCAGTGGTCGCGTGTCATGGGTTCATCTCGGAGTGAGTGACAAAGGCTCCGGACCGTGATCGGTCCGGAGCCTTTGGGGTCCCCGTACGGGGCCGCGGGCGGCACCTGCCGTGTTCCCCGGCAGAGGCAGCGGGCGGCACCTGCCGCGTTCCCCGGCAGGATGGCGACGGTCAGTGCTTGAAGGGGCCCCTGGTCCTCTCCTTCGCGCCCCGCATCCTGCCCCGCGTTTCGAGGGCGGCACCCTTTGCTGCGAGAGTTTCCTTGTGAACCGCGTGGGCCACCTTTCGCACGGTCTTTCCCACTACCTGTTCGGCCTTGGCCTTGGCTTTCTCTCCAGTACTCATCTCAGTCCCTCCGTGCTCACCGGCCGGGTGCCCTTGAGCCAGGGGAAATAACCTGAGTGCCGGGGCACCCGCCCTGGCGCGCGTCCTGTGCAGCACATGGCCGACGAACAGCTCCAGCCGGGTGATTTGCCCTGAAGAGGCGGCTCGAAGCTGCCGGGCAGCCCGGAAGTCGGCCTCTGATCAGCGAAAAGGCGTCCGGGGCTGGCTCGAGTCGAGTGGAACCCGCTCCGACCAGCAAAAAGCCCTCCCGATGGGGAGGGCGGTGCTCGGCGCCCCCGGCAGGACTCGAACCTGCGGCCAAGCGCTTAGAAGGCGCTTGGCGGGTAGTGCGCCACCCTGTCGCTGACCTGCTGCTTTTACCGCGCCGCGCGCGTCACCGTTCGGACTTCGACACGCATTCGACCCGCTCGGACTACTCGTACATCGTCGCTGCTTGGAGAGCTCGCGCGAAGAACGTCCAGTCACCGGCAGGAGGCAACTCCTGGCCGGTGTTGCGGTACCAGCCGTCCGCGTCGTCGACCCAGGCGGCCAGCGCTTCCAGGAAGCTCGGAAGGTCCGCGTTCTCCCATGAGCCTCCGTCCTCGGCGTGATTGCGCCGCAAGGAACGAACGAAGGCTGCCAGGTCTTCTCTGCTGTCGACGTGATCAGGAGAAGTGGTCATGCCTCCGGACCCTACTTGGCTCGCCAAGCGGAGGTCGCCCTGTGAGCGGAGCTAGCGGTTGATCGGGATCTCGTAGACGATCTCGCAGTGAGCGGCGGGCACCACGATGTCCGCCGTCTCCACGGGCCGCCCCTCGTCGCTGTAGTACGTACGCCGGATGTGCGTGACGAGTGCGGACTTCTGGATGCCAAGAAGCGAGGCTTCCTCGGAGGTCGCCTGCCGAGGCTCAGGCTGCTCCACGGCATGGCTGACGGTGATACCGATGGCGGCCATGCGGTTCACGACCCCGCCCCGGCGTGCGGCCCTCCCTCGGGGAGGACGACGAGTGTGCCGGCGGTGAGGTCGTACGGCTCCCAACTGGTCGATAGTTGCAGCGGCCTACCGTCGGCCAGGAACTCGTACGTCGTCCGAACGCAGAGGTCATCCTCAGCGATGCCGAGCCGTGCCGCGATGTCCGCCGGCGCCGGGACCTTGGCGTCGGTCCGGCTCTCCCAATCCCCTTGCCTGCCGACGGCCTTCATGTCCGACCGGAACGGCGACCCGTCGGGCCGCTCACGCGCGGACGATCGCACCATGCGCACGCGCTGCCGTGGCTCGGCGACATACGTCCCCGACCCTGCACGGCCCTCCAACACACCCTGGGAGATCAGCAATTCCTGAGCCCGGCGGACGACGTTCTCGCCCACGCCGCACTCCTGGCCGATCTGGGCGCGGGACGGCAGGCGATCCCCGGGCCCCCATACGTGTTCCGCGATGCGCCGCCGGAGTTCGTCGGCGATGCGGAGATAGGGCGGTTGCTCAGGCATATGGAAAATCTAGTCCACTAGCTCTAACCTAGTTAACTAGCTTCACGCAAAGTGATCGCCGGTTGACGGAGGCTGCCCTGTGCCCGCTTCGGGAGTTACTGCGGCGGCCATCGCCGCCCGGCTGTCCGCCGTCGGGCTCCCCGCGCGCGTCGAGGAGCACGACCGGTACACGACGGTCGAAGTGGAGGTGCCGGAAACGCTCCCCGCCGACTTGTGGCGGGAGGTCCTGGATGTGGTGGCGGAAGCCGATCGATTCGGACTGCTCGCCACCAACCTGAACGGTCGCACCCTCTGGGCGGCCGTACACAAAGCGGTCCCCACGACGGGCAGGTCGGGGGACCGAGCCATCAGCGATAGGAGCTGAGCAGCGTGCTCAACCGTATCCGCCGTGCCGCCTCGCTCACCAGAGAGCGGTACTTCTCCAAGGGCCGGCACCGCCGCCCCTTAGTGCCCCATCGGCTCCCGGCTGTTCCCGCTCGTGCAGTGTCTGTCGGTGAAACGGCCACCTGTGGCTCGGCTCTGAGCACTCCGCACCACCGACACTTGCTCCGGGGCGAGGACGTCGCGCTTGTGCGTCCGTACGTGCTGGCTTCGGAGAAGCGCGCCCGAAGGCGTGCGCTGGTCGTAGCTCCCCACCTACCAGCCGAGGCCTGGTCGGCCCTCGCGGGAGTTCACTGATGCCCTCTCGCAGTCCCGCTCGCATCACCGAGGTCGCGGCCATGCCCTACCGCTCGACCTCATGCCGGATCGGCACGCACTCCAGCTGCACTGAGTCCTCCCCGCTCTCCGCGCCGATCGACGTCCCAGTGGTCTACGAGGCGTGCGACTGCCCGTGCCACTCGGCGGTCGGCAGGCTCAAGCCTGTGGAGGTAGAGCAGTGATCGAACGGGTACCTGGCGGCGCGCTGGTCTCCAATGTCGAGGTCACCGCGGCGACCGTGCAGCGTGGCGACATCATCCAAGTCGGCGGCCGAGCCCACCGTGTGAGCGACCTCTTCCAACTTGCCCAGGGCGCCAAGCAACTCCTCTTCGAGTCAGGCGAGCTGCTGACCATACACGCGCGGACCCGGCTCGTCGCCGTGCGCATGAGAAGGCGGTGACTGGTCCATGTCCACGCGCCATCACGACATCGCCAACGACCTGCGGCACCAGATTGCGACCGGCCGCATCCAGCCCGGCGAACGACTCCCCTCCGAGGCCGGCCTGGCCGACCGATACAAGGTGAGTACCGTGACGCTGCGGAGGGCCCTCGCCCTGCTCCAGAGCGAAGGCCTCGTCGAGAAAATTCACGGCAAAGGCAACTTCGTCCGCCGCTCACACCGCAAGATCGTGTACATCGGCGGATGGGGAACGCTGGACCCGTGGACGGCTGCTGAAACGGACCTACGCGTCACGGTACGCAGCAACACGATTCAGGCAGACGGTCATCTGACAACCTTGCTGAAGGTGCCACAAGGCAGTCCGCTCGCGGAGTTCGTCTGCATCAGCCACGAGGGGGAGTCACCGCACGGACTTGCCCGGATCTACATCCCCAGCGACCTGGCACCGGCTGAGGTACTCGACGATGACCCATCGCGCCGCGAAGCTGTCACAAGATTCGCCATCATGAGCATGACGCCAGCTGCTGTCCGAGAGACGGTCTGCGCCCGCCCGCCAACATCGGAGGAAGCATCGTCCCTCCGGACCGACCCCACCGCACCAGTCCTCACGATCACACGAGTCGCGACCGACGCGGCCGGCCGAGTCGTCGAAGCCGCGCTGTTGGTCTTCCCGGGGAACCGCGTCGAAGGGGTCTTCACCGCACACCACAGGACCGACGAGAGGCAGACGCAAGCATGACGGCATCGGACGAATTGCGGCTCCTCCCGTGGGCAGGGCCGGAGGGCAAGCCCTGCTATCTGAGCACCAACGACAGGGGCGGCTACATGTCCCGCCTGGCGGACAACATCGAGGCGGCGCAGCTGGGGTTGGCAGCAGAGTTGCTGGACCGAGGCGTGGAAATGCTGGGCGACGAGGATGCCGACCGGGCGGACGTACGGCAGCTGGCGAAGGAGCTGACCAGGGCTCTACGAGACGTGCTTCGCGTTGCCACCAGCCGGGGGCACCTCCTGGCGGTGAACGAGCTGCCCCTCCTCTGACCGGCAGCGCTGCGTTTGGCGGCTACAGGCTGTTCAGTGCGGTCTAACTTGCCGGTCTACTGATCACTGGCCTGCCTCACCAGCGGGCCCTAAGAAGCCCACGGCTCTGACGCGCTCAGACGCCGTGGGCTTCTGTCGTTGTTGGGTGCTGCCGGCTGCCCTCGGACGGCCCCAGGACGGCCCAAGAGTGAGCCTCGTAGCGCTTCTGCTACTGCCATATGCGCTCTTCCGGCAAGCTGCCGAGGACTGCACAATCGCCACATGCCGGACAGCACCCTATGGGTGGCCTGCCTTACCGCGGGCACAGCTATCGCAGCGAGTTGGGTAACAAGTCACGGCAGCCTGCGCGCTGCAAGGGAGCAGGCCCATGCTTCTGCAACGGCTCAGCGGGCCAACGTGTTGGCCCAGTCACGCCGAGACTCGTACATAGGAGTTGTCGACCAAGCGCATCGCATGGGCGCTTTATACCGGGAACTGCCAGGCGTCCTATCGATGCCGGCCGGCTCCGACAAGGAAGCTGCTGTGCAGGAGCATGCTAAGCGCCTACGCGAAGCCTACGGACCCTTCACGCGTGCTTGCGACGTGATGATCGTTGACGGAGGCAACCCCGTGGCCGAGGCGGTCAAGGCCGTCTTCAGGGACTCCCGGGCGATCTACATGGGTCTGCTCACTGGGGCGGACGGTGAGGAGGCCAGCACTTCGTACGACATCGCGATCCGGTCCTACTGGGACTCCGTGAACGTGATGGTTTGGGAGATGCATTACGAGGCGAACCGCGACAGAGCTGATAGCCCGATGCGTAGAGCGACTGTGCGCCGTCCCTGGCGTCCGATCTCTCGTGACTCCTAGCACAGCGGCCGGACGATGTGCTCGCCGGCCGTGCCGACGACCACCGCTTTAGGAGTTCGATCACTCCTCGGCTCTGCCGGGGAGCCACTTGACCACGCTGGCCATGCCAGGTCACATAGGAGTGCTGGCGTCCGGCGCCGTTGATGTCACTCATGGATGTCAGAGCGGCCCAACTGCGCTCGCTCGCTGGCACGATGGTCCCGTGGTTGACCTGAAACGAATCGCGGCAGAGATCACGGCGTACCTGCGAGCACTCGACGAGAGCGCCACGCTGCGGCACCACTTCCGCCACGCTGACGAAGAAGGCGGCCTCTGGTACATCGAGGCCGTACCCGACCGCGGCGAGTTGATCGTCATCAAGCAGGCCGAGCTGACCTCGGCCGGCCAACTCCACCGGTACAGCTGGGAGCACTTTGAGGACGAGCACGGCGGCCTGACAGACCAAGCGATCGATCCTGAAGAAGATCCGCTGGAGGCCATCCCGGCCGAAGAGTTCCAGAGAGTGTGGACTCGGTGAGCGCGCTGGACAACCACTTCAGGAGAGAGGCTGGGTGATCTCGCGCCTGAACTGCGACTTCTCTGGCCAAGGCCGCAGGCGGGTACGCGACGCGGGTCACCGGTGCTGACCGTGGCTGACCCCTGCATCTGGCACGGTTGTGGCACGAACTTCAGCCGACGACAGACAGCCACGATGGCGTGTGCCAAGTCGAAGGACCTCATGGTCCGCGTGGGCCAGTCCTCGGAGCGGGCGCAGCTGATCTACCAGCACTCAATGGCGAAGCATCAGCGCACGCTGGCCAAGGGGATCGATGCCGGGGTGCGCCAGCAGCTGCGTGAGCCAGATGCCAAGCAGGCGGGAGCCGAGGAGGCGTAATGGCGTTTCTGACGGTCTCCGGAGTACCGTGCGCCCCTTGCGCCCCCTTGAAGGACGGCAGTGAATGAGATCAGCTTCTCCTGCATGTAATGACAGGGGAGTTGTGGCTGCGCGTCCGGCCCAACTGGAGGGGGAGCGATGGCGATCAAGTTGGTGTCCGTTTCGCCCGCGCAGGACGAGCTGATCGACAAGGCAATAGCCCTGGGCGATCGCTACACGAAGACGCTGGGGCTGCTGACGCCTCCTGCTTACCGGAAGGCAGCGGAGGACGGCGGCCTTCTGGCTGCGGTCGAAGCGGACGAGGTGCTCGGCTACGCGCTGTTCGGACTGCCGAAGAGGAGCGCGCGTATTCGGCTCGCACACCTGTGTGTGGCGGAGGAACAGCGCGGCCGGGGAATCGCCCGCCGACTGGTGGAGGGCATCAAAGGGCGCTACCCGCAACGACTCGGGATCAAGGCCAAGTGCCGACGGGACTACAACCTGAGCGGGATGTGGAGGAGTCTCGGCTTCGTCCCGGACGGCGAGGTGCGAGGGCGGGGCCGTGACGGTGAGATCCTGGACGGCTGGTGGTTGGACCTTGGCCATCCGGACCTGTTCACCGAGATGGAGAGCGACGCGCTCCTGGTGGTGACGGTCGACTATGGAGTGTTCGCCGATCTTCGCGGCCTCGCTGACACGGCCGACGCGGAGGAGTCCCGCGCGCTGGAAGCCGGCTGGATGGCGGATCTCGTCGAGCTCGCCTACACACCCCAGCTGGGCCATGAGATCCGGGATCTCTCGGACACGGCAGAGCGGCAGCACCAGCGGGCGGCGCTGACGGGCCTGCGCAAGCTCTCCCCCGACTTGGCGGCCGTGGATGAGCGAAGCCGTGAACTGCTTCAAGCCGCTACGCAGGCCATGCCCGATCTGACCGTCGACGCTGCGCTTCGGTTCCGTCTGCGGTATGTGGCCGAGACGTCGTGCGCCGGTCTGCAAGTCCTAGCGACGCGTGATCCGCTGCTGTCTCGTATGGCCGACGTGGCCTGGGGGGTCGCCCGCGTCCGGGTTGTCTCACCTTCTACGGTGACGCTGCACGTGGACGAGTTGCGGCAGGCCCAGGTGTACCGTCCGGCCGATCTGATGGGGACGGAGTTTCGGTCCGGAGAGGTGGCACCAGGTGCGGAGGATGAACTGGTCGCCTTCTTCCACCAGTCGGGTGGCGATGACGGGTCGGCCTTCGCCGATCGGCTGCGGTCGCTGAACGAGGGCGCGGTCGCCTGGCGTCGCGAGTTGCTCCGGGATGGTCAGGGCCGCCCGGTTGCCCTCTACGCATGGGCACTGGACGGACGGACCCTGGTTGTCCCCGTCCTCCGTACTGCCGGCCATCCACTGGAACAGACTCTGGCCCGGCAGCTCCTCTTCCTGATCAAGCGGCTCGGCCGGGACTGCGGTGCAGAGATCATCCGCATCAGTGACCCGCATCCCTCCGCGGCCGCCAGGTCCGCGGCCGGCGACGATGGGTTCTTCGAGCATGACGGCAGGCTCGTCGCCCTCCTCGTGAATGTGTGCGGCGCGGCAGCCGAGGTGGAGGCTGTGGCCGGAGGGCTCGCCCGCGAGCTGACTGTCGATACGACCGAGCTCCGCCCCGGCATGCCCGCCGAGGTGGCTGCCGTGGTGGAGCGTGCGTGGTGGCCTGCGAAGGTCATCGACTCGAAGCTGCCGTCCTTCCTGGTGCCCATCAAGCCGCGCTGGTCGACCGAGCTGTTCAACGTGCCCGCCATGCTCATTCCGCGCAGTGACGTCTTGGGCATCAGCAGAGAGCACGTCTATTACCGCTCCTCGGGTCGCCGCGGAGAGAGCGTTCCGGCTCGCCTGCTCTGGTACGTCAGCGAGGGCAACTCCCCAGGCGAAGGCCAGATGGTGGTGGGCAGTTCGCGCCTAGACGAGGTGCTCGTCGACACACCCGACACCCTCTTCTCGAAATTCGAACACCTGGGCGTATATGGTCGGACTGAGGTTCAAGAAGCCGCCGACGCCTCCGGCCGCGCCATGGCACTGAGGTTCTCGGACACCGAGATCTTCCCGAAGCCGGTGACGCTGCGGCGATTGACCTCACTGGCGAAGGAGCTGGGACTACCGTTGTCGCTGATCTCCCTGTCGAAGATCAGTAACGAGCTGTTCCAGGCGGTCTACCAAGAGGGGCACCGAACGACGTGAACGATCCGGAACGCGCGATGCTGCTGTCTGTCCACCCGCGCTTCGCCACCGCGATCCTGGCCGGCAGTAAGACGGTGGAGGTCCGCCGCCAGCGCGTCGCTGCGCCGCCCGGAACCCCGGTTCTGCTGTACGCGACCGCGCCCACCATGGCCCTGGTGGGCATGGCGCGCATTGCCTCAGTCCATGTGGGCTCCCCCAAGGAGGTCTGGTCGGCGCATCGTGCCCAAACAGGGATCACTCAACGCGAGTATGACGCCTACATGGACGGTGCTACCCAGGCGAGCGGTTTGACCTTGGAGGATCCCGTGCCCTTTGACGAGCCGGTGCCCCTCAGTGCACTGCGCGCTGTGGGGACCTTCCATCCGCCGCAGAGCTATCGCTACCTGAGAAGTACTGATCTGCGTCAGGTATCAGAGGCTGGCCCCGCCGTGGGCAGTGCGCTTCGCAAGGTGCTGCCGGACGCGGTTCACGCGTAGCGGCCGCCTAAATCTCAGGCAGCCCGTCGGGGTGAGTCAGCCCAATCAGGATACGGCGGACAAAGGGCCTCCAGGCTGACGCGACGGTGTGGCCGCGGCACTTGTTGGAGCAGCGCCGGCAGCGATTTTTAGAGATCTAGGGACTTGTCGCGCTAATCCGGCTTAGGGTGAGCCTTAGTCGGTCGCGTACGTGGGGCGGGTACAGGGCATGCGGATCAGTCGGGTCCTTATCGAGAACTACAGGAACTTCCGGAAGCTCCTGATTGACCCATTTCCGCCCTCAGCGGTCATCGTGGGTGAAAATGGTGTTGGTAAGACGAATTTCCTGCGGGCTTTGCGAATTGTGCTTGACCCCGAGCTTCCTGACTCGGCGCGGTGGCTTCGTCCTGAGGATGTCTGCGAAGCCTCTGAAGCTAGCTACTCAGAGGGCGTCACAGTTCGCATTGAGGTCGACATCACCGACTTCGCGGGTGAGCTCGCGGCGGAAGCATCGCTTGATGGCTGCTTTGTTGACCTTGATCCACTCACTGCCCGCTTGGTTTATGTCTTTGAGCCGCTGGCCTCCGTTACTGAATCAAATGGGAGGCCGCTAACTCGGGACGACTACACGTGGGACATCTCGGCGGGGATTGACGGGGACCGGGATGGGAAGCGAATTCGTCGCGACATCAATTTTACGGTTATGCAAGCCTTGCGTGATGCGGTGGGCGACCTATCTAGGTGGCGAGATTCTCCCCTGCAAGACCTACTCGAATTGCGGCGGCCGCAGCAGACAGCGTTGACTAGCACTGCTGAAGAAGTCACGAAAGCCATGAAAACTCTGGCTCGCGAGCCTGAGATTGGCCAGCTCACCGAAGAGTTGTCGAACCGTCTCGCGTCTATGGCGGGTGAGCGAACCGATATCGCCCCGAGCTTCGGATTTGCATCGAGCGATCCGGATCGACTTCTTAGGTCTATCCGCCTGTTCGTGGATCGAGCTGGGACGCGAAGTGTCTCGGATGCGTCAACAGGAAATGCCAACATCCTCTACCTTGCCTTGCTTCTGGAGCGCATCAGACTCCGCAAGGAGTCGGATGCGATTGTTGACACGATTTTGGGTGTCGAGGAACCCGAGGCGCACTTGCACCCCGTCTTGCAGCGACAGGTCTTCAGCCACCTTCTTCATGACGAAGGGTCGCTGATGGTGACAACTCATAGCCCACACATTGCGGCGGTGTCACGATTGGATTCTTTGATCCTCCTGCGAAAGCTCGCTGACGGATCTACCGGGACGTCCTATACGTCACGTGCCAATTTCTCGGTCGATGAAAAAGAGGACTTGGAGCGCTACCTCGACGTTAGTAGGGCCGAAGTGCTTTTCTGCTCGGCGGCGATCTTGGTTGAAGGAACTGCTGAGGTCTATCTGGTTCCCGCTATCGCTCAGGCATTGGGTTTCAACTTGGATTCACACGGGGTTATTGTTGCCAACATCGGCGGGACAGATTTCTTCCCCTTCAGGCAGTTGCTGGGTAAAAAATCTCTGAATATTCCCCATGTGATCCTGACTGACGGCGACCCAACTAACAAGAAGGGCGAATACCTTCACTACGGGTTGAGCCGGGCAGCCAAGCTAATGAGCGGTGCGGCCGCCGATGCGTTCACTCGGAGAGTGGAAGAGTTCTTGGCTAAGGATCCCGAGTCTGCCACCCTGGATCTGAGGCTGGAAGCCGCTAAGGTGGGCGTATTTATGGGTCCGAAAACTCTTGAAGTAGACATGGCGCCGTTGCTGGGTCCCCACATGGTCAAAGCGCATGACCAGTTCAACGATGTTTCGGATCAACTTAAGGAAAAGTTCAAGGTGGCTGTTGACGGGCTGAGCAAGGGCGACGCTTCACATCAGAAGCAACTGCTTCTCCGGATCGACTCCATCAGTAAAGGCCGCTTTGCACAGCGCCTGGCTCACCACGTAGAGCAGGACGGCCTGGCGAGCTTCCGTGATGCGGTGCGTGGGCGGGCTCCTTCGGAGTTGCTGCCGTCCGGTGATGCCTCCAAGTTTAGCGAGTGGTTGTTCACGGACTCGACCTATGGTTACCTGATCAGTGCCCTGGATTATGTGTCCCGGCGCGTTAGAAACCAAGGCCTGTTTGAAGAGAAGTCGACGCCTCCTTCCTCGGAGGCTCGGTGACTAAAGATCTAAGGGTCCGTCCCGTTCTGGCCCGCGAGATACTGGCACTCAATGAGGATCAGCAAGAGGCTGCTACGCATGAGGGTGATCTCGTAGTTCTCGCTGGACCGGGATCGGGCAAGACACGCACGCTCGTGGCCAGGGTCGGATACCTTCTTGAAACTGAAAAGTCGAGAAGCCGTGGCGTGGCTGCAATTACGTATACCAACCACGCCGCCAGGGAAATCAGTGAGCGGCTCACGCGGCTGGGGATCTCTGCGAGCGGCAGATTGACGGCTGGAACTCTCCACTCTTGGTGTTTGTCAAACATCCTGCGCCCCTACTCGACCCTAGTAGGGAGGTGCCATCCGGATCAGCTTACCGTGCTCGACGAAAAGTCCAAGCAGTGGGTGAACCTTCTGGAAGAGTGTTTTGAGCGCGCTGGCGTAATGCTTATCGCTAAGTATGAAGTCCCTGCCTTCACGAAGGCACGGCGTCGGCTCGCAGTAGGAGATGCAGGTGAGCCCGGAGATCCGATGGTCGACGCTGTGCGGATCTTCGAGAGCGAGATGAGCGACAGAGGCTTTATCGATTTCGATCTGATGGTCTCAAGCTCTCTCTCGCTACTTGTGGAGAATCCACGCGTAGCTCAGCTTATCGCTGCGAAGTATCCGAATGTCGTTGTTGACGAGTACCAAGACCTAGGGCCAGTTCTTCACGGACTAGTGACTTTACTGAATGAAGCGGCCGGCATCCAGGTCTCCGCCTTCGGTGATCCAGATCAGACCGTCATGGGGTTCACTGGTGCCAATCCCCGATACTTGAACGAGCTTGCAGAAAAATTCCACCCCGTACCGCTCAAAGTGAACTATCGCAGCGGGCGAGCGATCATCGCAGTGAGTCATGCCGTCCTCGGAGAGAAGCGTGACCACCGAGCTCGCCAGGACCGTGAGGACCATGGAGTAATTGAGCCAATTGAGGTCCGTGGCGGGTTGCGTCAGCATTCCGAGATTGTGGTCCAGAAAATTCTGGAGTTGACTGCTTCAGGAGTGCCGGCACACGAAATCGCAGTACTATATCCGCGTAAGGGCCCGCTGCTTACATCGTTGCTCCGCGAGTTCTCCTTCGGATCTGTCGACTATGTTCACGAGCGAGATGAGCTCCTTCCCTCCGGTCCGGTAGCTGATTTCATTCGAGCATGCGCCGCAAGAGTTGTATCGGGTTATCAGCCGTCGATCGGCAGGGAGTCATCCGCGGACGCTGTTCAAACGGTTGGCGAGCTCGCTGCTACATACGGCGCACTTCGACGGGACAGCGGACTGGAGGATGTTCCGCACAGGTTCGTATGCAAAACAATCGCATCCCTAGTGCGAATGAACGAATCAAGGGAATTTCCTGAGACCCTAGAGTGGCTTAATGGGCTTGTTGGCCATCTAGGATTGGCTGAACTCGCGAAGGCAAGTCCGCGCCGCCTCGACGTCGACAGCATTGAAGTCTTCAAGGAGTGCTGCATAAACAACGCTTTGACTCTTGTTGATATTTCGGCGGGCGAGCTAAGGACCGGAAAGGTCGCTCTTACGACATATCACTCCGCTAAGGGTAGGGAATGGCAAGTTGTGATTCTCCCGGGTCTGGTGGACGGGATCATGCCGAGTCGATTCTGGGATCGAAAGAGGAAAACATTTCCGCAGCCGCCGCCTGACCGGCTTAGGCAAGATAGGCTGGCCTTCTATGTGGGTCTTACGAGGGCGAAAAGTGCTGTCGTCCTCATCTACGGCGACCATTGGGAGACTGACTGGGGTGGGCGGAACACGCTGGGCATCTCGCGGTTTGCCCGTGCTGTGCTGACTGAGCTCTCCACCTCTGGAGATTCACTGAGCCCTCCTCAGTGAGGTGCGGTGATCTCCAGACCTGCCTGTCGAAAGCTCAAGGCGAAGCACCCGGGAAGCTGCGATCACCAACGGCCCGTTCGAGCACTGACCTGGGCGAACGGCCTGGGCGCTGCCGCGTCGTCCGCGGCGCTCTCACTGTGGTTCCCCGCTGTTCCCCGCTTAATCTGGTGCGCTCGTGGTGCGGCCGTGATCACCGCGTTAGAACCCGATGTCACCTGAACGCGCAGACGACGCGCCCATAGTCTTCGATCTGCTGCTGTTGTTCGTCTGGGCGCGGGGCGTGCTCGTCGTCTCCGCACCTGAGGACTGTTCCGTCGTCTCCTTCAAACATGGAGACAACGCCTCCGTGATGGCTACAGGCTCCCTGGCGGCCGACGGAGTCAGACGGCCACCCGTCTGCGCACTCATTGCCCTGATACGTCCAGTGAACCGGCTTGTATGTGGCTGATGGTGTTCCAGAGATGACCGACGGATCCTCGCTCGGACCCTCAATGAGCATGACCAGCCCGGCAAGTGCAGCGCTAGCGAGAAACGCCACCGGGATCAGGAGGAGGCCCTTAAACGTGAACTCGCTTCGTATCTTCCTGAGGCTCCACACGTGCTACCCCTCCATGCCGGCGCTACGAGGCGGGTGCGCTCCACTCCATGGCGGCGCTGACCAGAGTGAGCACAGTACTGCGATGAGTGGGCGCATCCGTGGTCCTCTGCGGAGGTACAGTCCGGAACGGCGCTTTGAGCTTGGCAAGCTAGCGTTTTCTGGCGGTCGTGTTGATCTGACGTGGGGCGGGGCGGTGTTGCAGCCCCCGACCAGTCCCCGTGGTTCCCGCGCAGGATCTGGCGCGCGATGGCACGCTCCGTTCGCTCTGGAGAACCCTGGGCGCAAGCTCGGTCTTGGGGGTCTGGGCCTCAGCCGACGACAGCCAGCCACGATGGCGGGTGCGTGGAGCAATTAGGCGCGCGTGTGTCTCGCTGTACCTCCACCGGCCTCAGCCACGCTGCTGGATTGACGTCTGCCAGAGCAAGCTGCGACGGAAGAGCCGTGATGTCGAGGCATGGGGTGAGGGCTTGTCCGTCCGAAACAACCTTGGTGGAGAGCACTGCTTAGGGCTTTAGAGACGCAGCGTACCCATCATCTGGTCGACCGCTAGCAACTCAGCATAATGACTTCCATCGTTGCCTCTCGGAGTGGACTCCGCTGGCTCGCTCGCGCTCCGAGAAGTTCTCATGTTGGCTTGCTCCGCCTCTTCCACCTTTACTGCAACGGCCTCTACATCTGTGAGCCAAAAGTGCGGGTCACCAACAGTCCTCGCAAAGTCGACCATCTCCCTGACGTCAGTGATGCTCCAAACGGAGTCAGAACCTCGCTCCAACCAGTCTTCAAATGCATATTCGGCCAAAGAAATTTTGCTCTGCATGACTTCTTCGTGCACGGAATCCGGGACGTAGTCAGCAATCTCATCCAGCCAGCCCTCGGCAAATCTGAGGTTGTCCCATGTACTCACGTCCTCGGTTAGCCAAGCCACCGCAGATTCGAGGACCGTTGGGGCGATCGCTCGGGCTTCAACTACAGGTGAGGTGTAGAGATCCCGTACGATGCCTACCACGTCTTCGCCGTCGTAAGCGCCATTCAAGCAATCGGGCATCCGCAAATACGCGAGCGCTTGATCGAGAATCCGCCTTGAACTTAGCTTCTCTCCAATGTCCAGATAGAGTCGCGCCCGGTGCGCGTAGTCATAACTATTGTTTACGCCGTCAGGTCGAAGTCCTGCTGAAGCGAAGGAAGCGGTCGCCGACTTTTCGAATAGATCCTGATTCTCCAACAACATGCGCCAGATCTTTTCACCCTTCCAGCCGCTGGCAAGTGCCCAAATGTTTTCCACTTGCTCGAAATGCTGGATCGATGACAAGAGTGTCTGGAACTCATCATCCCTGTCCGCGATGTAATCGCGCATGTAATCGCGCACGGATGGATTATGGAACCCAACGAATACCGACTCTCCCTTCACGTATGTCCTTACCATGGTCCCATCGAGGACCTGGATGCCTGACATGAGTGACTTGATATCTCCGACGCGAGACTTCCAGTAGCTTCGCAGGTCACCCAGTGAGACGTCGACGCCAAAGATGAGCAGGGCGAGCAATAGACGCACGTCGGACGCCGAGATCTGATAATTGACAATATGATCCCAGACTTCGGACGGCGACTGTAGATTATCCAGTATCCTCTGCCCAATTGGCTTGCGAGAACCCTTAAGGAGTGCGGCCTGCCGTAGGGTGGAATCAATGATGCGTGGATTGAAGTTTGGGTGCTGAATGATCGGCCCGTACACTTTATGAGCCGCGAATGCAGACTTTGCTTTTGGTGTGAGATGCGAGTGGTAAACATGGTTGTACAAAATAGTGCCACGCGCTTTGTAGGTATAGTCTGCTAGGTCCACGACGCATGTTTGCATCTCAAAAGGATGAGAATGCATACGCTCGTAGCATTGCTTTGCCTGAGCGAGAATGTACTCACGCGTTGTTAGAACGAACCGCTTCGTGCGCGATTGTTCGACTCTAGACATCAAAGACAACAGACGGCTGTCTTCATTCTTATGCAGTTTGTCCTCCAGGGTGGTGAGCCCAAGAAAATCGTCGTAGTAGAAAATCTGCTTGGTCTTGTCATCCCATAGCTGATTGACTTCCTCGACGTCACCGGACACCTCGACCAGTTCGAATCCTTGACTGACGTAATGAGCGCAAAGGACGCGAGCGAGGGTGCTTTTCCCGATGCCTGGGATTCCTGCAATTACGCATACGCGTCGCGACTCTAGGAGCTTAAGGGCCCTTTCGTGGCTAGCGTTTGGAGCGTAAGTCTTGAAGGTCTCATCGAGCTGGGTGGTCAGATGCTGCGATCGGGTGGCAATGCTCTTTGCTAGCATTGCGTTTAGGATGGAAGCGCTGCACAACCAGAGTCGCATATGTCGCCGCACGATATCATCGTGCTTTTCCAGAAGGGCGTTCAGTTCATGCCTTCCGTAAATGTCACTTGGCGTCCTCACGTAAGGCTGCAGGATGTTGAAGAGCTTATCCTTGCTATCTTTCGACAGCTCTGTTGATGTGGCCACTATGTACCGGGAAGGGTTGAGTTTGACAACTTTCGGAAGTTCGACACTTCCCATGTGGCGCAAAAGCTGAGCACGCGAACTTTTTACCCAATGCTTGCATTGAACAACAATATTTGAACCCTCTGGACGAAAATGCCTTAGGTCGACTCCTTCATCGGCGCCCTGGCTGAAGATTTCAAGACGCAGGTTGAGTTCCCTTTCGAGTAGGTCTTTACAGACAGCTTCAAAATCAAAGTCCGTCAGCCTACTCAGTTCGAATGAGTCCACCTTGATCCCCCTTCGCCTGTCACAGTATGAAGGGCGCGGACCGTCGTCCCGCAAGGAACTATCAAAATGTGATCACGTGCTGTGCGCTCGCTTGAGGTGTCACCCTGCCGAGCAGTTGGCGGCCGGCGACCCTCCGCAGGGTGCCCACGTCTGCTATCTCCGTCCGCGAGCAGCGAAGGTGCGCCTCGTCATCGGGCCTGAGTTCTTCGCGTCGGGCGGTCTGTTGACCTACCCGGTAAAGCGCGACCTTGAGGCCGTGATCTTCGAGGCTCGGGCCAAAGTGGCTGCCTAGCCGACCGCCCCAGCCATGATGTACCCCTTCTCTGACATCAGGCGGCTGATTGCTGAGAGCGCGGCACGGGCGTCGGCCGGGCTGGAGCGGGGCGGAGACAGGAGCGCAGGCCCGGCCGGGGGCCGTGCCGCGCGCGGTGAGCGGAGCGAGCCGCCTTGATGAAGTAGAGAAAGTCTTATCCCGCCGTCGGCTGGGGCACCCGTCGGTACTCCTCCCACAGGGCGAAGAACAGCTCGGTCGCCGGTACGCCGGCCTCTTGGGCCTTGCGCTCGATCTCGGCGGCCCATCCAAGGGAGCTGTGACGGCCGAGCCGTTGCCATAGCCACTCGGCGAACGGTCCTTGCGTCCCGGGGCTCCAGAAGGCGAAGTCTTCCTCGATGCCGTGCACGGCCATCGCGGCTCGGTAGCCGATCAGCATGGACTCCAGGTGCTGGAGGGAGTCGCCTCGTAGCCACATGCCGGGGCGGAGGCGTATCTCATCGAGGAAGTCGTGGATGCTGGACAGCTCGGTGAGGTGTCGTGGCTGTCGACGTGCGTTGCTCGGGTCTGTCATCGGGCGAGGAGCTGCCTGCCGTCGTGGCTCCGCACGTGCGGGCCGTCGCCATCCAAGGCGTCCAGCAGCCGGATCGCGTAGACCTCGGCCATGCGCACGCTGACCTCGTCGGGCGTAAGCCACTCGACGGCTGTCGACTCGCTCGACGTCCGCTCAGCGCCGCCCGATGGCTTGCAGCGGAAGACCAGGGCCACGACGCCTCGGGTGGTGTTCTTGTAGACGCCGGTCAGCTCGTCCACCTCGACCTGGATGCCTGTCTCCTCCAGGACTTCGCGTGCTACGCCGGCCTCCGGGGTCTCGTCGAGTTCGAGCACTCCGCCCGGCAGTTCCCAGGTGCCGTTGTCGGCACGGCGAATCGCCAGGAGCCGCCCGTCTTCACGCACCACCACCCCGGCTACGGATACCGAGTGCAGCGGCGCGGGCGTTGCTCCTTGTGATTCACTCATGTACAGGAGCATAGGAGGCAGAGAAGGACTATGGGAACCGCAGCAGGAGGTGAGCGGTCCGTACCTCGGTACGTGCAGATCGCCGAAGAGATCGTGGACCAGATTCGGGCTGGTGTCCTCAAGCCTGGGGACATGGTGCCGAGTGAATCCGAGCTGGTCGACCGCTACGGCGTGTCTGGCGGCACTATCCGCAAGGCCATGGTCGAGGTGCGGGCCAGCGGGCTCGTGGAGACCCGCCACGGCAAGGGTTCGATCGTGAAGGACCGGCCGCCGGTACGGCACCGCTCCTCCGACCGCTTCCGTCGTTCGCACCGGCGCGGCGGCAAGGCCGCCTACCTGGCCGAGTCGGCGCAGTCCGGCGCCACTGCCAAGGTGAGCGTCCTGTACATCGGCCCTATGGAGGCCCCCGCGGACGCGGCCCAACGGCTCGGCGTCGACGCCGGCGCCCAGGTGCTCGCCCGTCGTCGCCTCTACTTCCGCAACGGCACCCCCGTCGAGACCGCCACCTCCTACCTCCCGTGGGACGTGGTGAAGGAGATCCCGGAGCTGTTCGCCGAGAACCCCGGCGGCGGTGGCATCTACGCCCGACTAGAGGACCACGGGCACGAGTTCGCAGAGTTCGCCGAGACCTTGCAGGCGCGGCCGGCCTCGAAGGCGGAGGCGTCGGAACTCGCCCTCAGCCCCGGCGCACCCGTGGTCCACCTGATTCGCGAAGCCCGTACGACCGAGGGTCGCGTCGTCGAGGTCTGCGACACGCTCATGGCCGCTGACCAGTTCGTTTTCGAGTACCGCATCCCCGCTGCCGACTGACGCACACTCAACTCCCTGCAACCCGTCGCGACTTCTGAGCCGCGGCGGGTTGACTCATGTACAGGAGTCATGCACTCTTCTTCATGTCACTCATGTACATGAGTGACGGAGTCCCACCTCTGTAGAGGAGTGCTTTGGCATGCGTCAGATCCCCGTCGACACCACCGCCGCCACCGTCATGGTCGCCAAGACCCCGCAGCCCAAGCTGAAGGACCGCCGCACCGGCGAGATCGCCATGGACGCCGACACGGGCGCCAAGCTCATGACCGTCGACGTGATGTTCGCCGCCAACGAGGAGGTCGAGATCCTGTCCATCACCGTCCCCGAGACCGGCATCACCGGTGACCTGGCCATGGGCACCCCGGTCGCCCTCACCGGGCTCATCGCCCGGCCCTGGGAGAACGAGTTCAACGGCCAGAAGAAGCACGGCATCGCCTTCCGCGCGGTCGCCGTCACCTCCCTCGCCGACATGGCCGCGAAGGCCAAGGCGGCCTGACCATGACCGCCTTCACGGTCACGCTCGTGCTGGTCGTCGCCACTGCGGGGCTCCTGCGGTGGCGGCGCCCCGCCTGGTACTGGCCGACCTTAGGGGTCACCCTCGCCGCCATCCGCGTCCTGGTCCGGTACGCCTCGGTCATGGACGCCTGCGGACTGACCGTCCCGCCCTCGCGCTGGCGCCTCGCCCTTGCCCGGATGACCAACCGGCCGGTCCCGGAGTCCCGCCCGCCGCGCATCCTGAGCCTGCGACCCACCCGCACCGGCCTGGTCTTACGGCTCAAGCTGCGGCCCGGACAGGACGCCTTCGACTTCGCCGCCGCCTCCGACCGACTCCGCCACTCGTTCTCGATGTACGGCGTCACCTCCCGTGAGCTGCGCTCCAGCGTCATCGAGCTGAGGATGACCGGCTACGACGTACTCAAGCGGGTGCAGATGCCTGCCCGGCTCGACACCCGCCCGATGCGGGTCCCGGTCGCCCTGCGCGAAGACGGCTCGGTCCACTACCGCGACTACCGTGCGATACCCCACGCGCTCACCCTCGGCGCCACCGAGTCCGGCAAGTCCGTCTATCAGCGCAACCTCGTCGCCGGGCTCGCCCCCATGGACGTCGCTCTGGTCGGCATCGACTGCAAGCAGGGCGTCGAACTCTTCCCGCTGGCCCGCCGCTTCTCCGCCCTCGCCGACAACCCCGACACCGCCGCCGAACTCCTCGACGCACTCGTGACCCGCATGGAGGACGTCTACCAACTCATCCGCGCCGAACAGCGCATCACCGCCGACGTCCCGGACGCCGAGATCGCCGCCGACATCTGGGACCTGCCCGACCACCTCCGCCCGACCCCGATCGTGGTCCTGGTCGACGAGGTCGCCGAACTTGCCCTCTTCGCCACCAAGGAAGAAGAGAAGCGACGCGACCGCATCATCACCGCCCTGGTCCGCCTGGCTCAGCTCGGCCGCGCCGCCGGCATCTACCTCGAAATCTGCGGCCAGCGCTTCGGCTCCGAACTCGGCAAGGGCATCACCATGCTCCGTGCCCAGCTCACCGGCCGCACCGCCCACCGCGTCAACGACGAGACCAGCGCCAACATGGCCTTCGGCGACATCTCCCCGGACGCCGTCCTGGCCGCCATCCAGATCCCCGCCGAGACGCGCGGTCTCGCCATCGCCGGTGACTCCACCGGCGGCTGGCACCGCATCCGCGCCCCGCACACCTCGCTCCGCCAGGCCGCCAACATCTGCAACCGACACGCCGACCGCACCCCGGAACTGCCCGAACTGGCACCGTTCCGCCCCGCGCTGACGGCCGCCGCCAAAGCCCCGGTGCCGCTGTCCAAGACAGCCCCCGTCACGGCCTGACCTTCCCGCCTCCCCGGTCGGCGCGACCGCCTTCGCGCCAAGTCCCTACCCCCTCCATGCCTGATGAAGGGAGAACGACCGCCATGTGCCCCGACTGCGAGGACTTCGCCCGCACCGTGCTCCTGCTCGGCCAACTCGCCCTCTATGCCGACATGAACGGCGCTGACCTCGACTTCGTCGAAGCCGTCAGCCCCTCGCTGGCCGCATCGCTCCCCGAGCCGCCCGACACCGCCGCCGAGGGTTCCTGATGGCCACCCGAACCAGTCTGCGCGTCGACGCCGTCCTGGTCCAAGCCGTCATCGCCGGAGCCCTCTCCTTCGCCCACCTACACGACCTGGCCGCTGCTGCTGGACAGGACGGCTGGAAGGCCTGGGCCTACCCGGTCAGCGTCGACCTGCTCCTGGTCGCCGCCTGGCGACGGCTCCGCAGCGAGGGACCCTCCCGGCTCGCCTGGTCCTGGTTCCTCATCGCCCTGTTCGCCTCACTCGGCGCGAACGTCGCCACCGCCGGATTCCTCGACCTGGCCGACCCGCCCGCCCTGCTCCGCCTCGGCATCGCCGGATGGCCCGCACTCGCCTTCCTCGGCGGCACCCTGCTCGCCCACTCCGCCAAGCACCAGACACAGCCAGAACCGCCGGCACCCGAGCCCGACCCCGCCCCCGTGCGGGACACAGCCCCCGAGCCCGACCCGGAGCCCCCGGCCCCTGCAGCCGACGAGCAGCCGGCCTCGCAAGCCGACGAGACGCCGGCACTTCCGCCCCCGGCCCCCGCGGTTCCCCCCGTCCTCGTCGACCACGCCCGCAAGGTCGCCGACGAGTACCGCGTCCGCACCGGCTCCCCGATCGACACCGACACCCTCCGCGCCCGCCTCGGCGTCCCGCCCCACCTGGCCGACGCCATCGCGGCCCACCTCGCCTGACCAGGAAGGAGAACCAGCCATGCCCGCCCGCGACAACTTCCACTCCGTGATGTGCATCGGCCCGGTACAGATCGGCACCCACCGCGACCGCAACGGCCAGACCAAGCACGCCGCCGTGTGCAGCTCCGACGGCTGCGGCTGGTCCGCCGACTACACCAGCCAGACCGCCGCCCAGCTCGCCGCCCGCACCCACCGCTGCCGCGTCCGCTAGGAGGCCACCGCCATGCAGGTCCCGCTCTGGTTCGCACTCCTCGCCGTCGGCTACCTCGGCGTCAAGCTCATCCGCCCGCCCGCCTGGCTCATCGCCGTGTTGCTCCTCGGCGGCTTCCTTCTCGCCGACAGCGTCCTCGCCCCCGCGATCAACAGCCTCATCAAGTGATCGAAGGGAGATCACCGATGCTCCGCCCGAAGATCCCCACCATGCCCAAGCCGACCGGCCTCGCCCCCCCCGCCCGCCGTCGCCGAGCTGACCACCATCACCCCGAGCACCACGACCCCGCCGGCCTCCCCGACGCCTGCAACGCCGACCCGACCTACGGTCCAACTCACCCCCGGCACCGCACTCGCCCTCGTCGGCGGCGGCACGGCCGTGGTCCTGGTCGTCGGCGCCGTCCTCGTCTCGATGCTCCTGGCCGCCATCACCGGCGCCTCACTCGCCATCTGCGCCCTGGTGATCCGCTCGCTCGTCCACGCGGACGCCAAGCGACGCTGACCGGCCCCCGGGCGGCCTCGATACCGCCAAGCATCCGCCGCCCGGGCGCCGTCGCTGTCCGATCTCGCAACCGGAAGGAACATCCAGCATGGCCTACCGCGCCTCATCCGCGACACCGAGTGCGCCCACGTCAGACGTTTTGCTCGACCCGATCACCCTCGGCGACGTGCTCCGAGTCGCCTCGGCCTCCGACTACAGCCGGTGGGCGGACCAGGTCCGCCGCACTGGTGGCTGCTCCGACCCGATCCACCTGACGGGGTGGGTCCTCCACAAGGACAAGGCCAGCGGCGAGACACTGCACCACTACTCGACCGCGAACGAGCCCGGCGGCCGCCTCCGCCTCGCCTGCGGCAACCGCCGCGCATCCCGCTGCCCCGCCTGCGCCTGGACGTACGCGGGCGACACCTACCACCTCATCCGCGCCGGCCTGGCCGGGGACGACCGCCGCGACATCCCCACCACCGTCCGCGACCACCCCCGCGTCTTCGCCACCCTCACCGCACCCTCCTTCGGCCCGGTCCACAACCGCCCTGACCGAGGCACCTGCCGCTGCGGCAACCGCCACCCGGTCGATGACCCCGCCCTCGGCACAGCCATCGACCCGGAAACGTACGACTACGCGGGCGCAGTCCTGTTCAACAACCACGCCGGACAGCTCTGGCAGCGCTTCACCACCCGGCTCCGCCGCGAGATCGCCGCCCGCGCCGGCCTTTCCCGCCGGGAGCTCGTCGACCACTGCCGCGTGTCCTACGGCAAGGTCGCGGAGTTCCAGAAGCGCGGTGCCCTGCACTTCCACGCCGTCGTACGTCTCGATGGCCCCGACGGTCCGGGCACTCTGCCGCCTGCCTGGGCCACCGTCGACCTCCTCACCGACGCCATCCGCGCGGCAGTGGCCCACTCCTACACGTCGGTCTCCGTTCCGGCTGCCGCAGACCAACCGGCCCGGACCTTCCGCTGGGGCGCCCAGCTCGATGTACGGCCCGTGAAGGCCTTCGGCGACGGCTCCGACATCACGGAACAGGCCGTCGCCTCCTACGTCGCCAAGTACGCGACCAAGGCCGCCGAGAACACCGGCACTCTTGACCGCCGAATCGGCGAACTCTCCGAACTCGACCGCCACCAGGTCCCCGACCACACCCGCCGGCTCATCGCTGCGTGCCGCGACCTGGACAGCCTTTACCCGGACCGGCGCCTCTGGGCCTGGGCCCACATGCTCGGCTTCCGCGGGCACTTCTCGTCCAAGTCGCGCGCTTACTCCACCACCCTCGGTGCCCTCCGCCAGGCACGCGCCGAATACCGGGCTGCCCAGGAGCGAGATGCCTTCGGCTTCGACGACCGAGAGCCGGACACCGTGCTCGTCCTCGCGGACTGGCAGTACGCCGGCCACGGCCACACGCCGGGCGAGGCTGCCCTCGCTGCGACCATCGCCCGCGACCTCCAGACCAACCGCGAGACCGCCCGCGAAGCGCTCCTGAGCGAAGGGAGTACCGAATGACCACGGCCGTTCAGTCGCGCAACATGCTTACCCTCGCGGAGGTCTGCGAGGAACTGGCCATCTCACGCTCGACCTTCTACGACTGGCGGGCCAAGCGGCGTGCGCCGCGCTGCATCAAGCTCCCTAACGGCGACCTCCGGATCCGGCGCAGCGACCTCGAACACTGGCTCGACGACCGTGAGGACGCTGCCTGATGGAGACGACGTACGACGTCAAGATCTACAAGATCCTCACCTACAAGGGTGCTCGGAAGACCACGTACACCGTGCGCTGGGTCGTGGCAGGGAAGCCCTGGCGTGAGCCCTTCGGGACCGTCGCGCTCGCCGAAGGCTTCCGCTCCGAACTGATCCGAGCGACGGGCAAGGGAGAGGCCTTCGTCGTTGCCACCGGCCTACCCGTCTCCCACCGCTCCAAGTCGGCGGCCATGAGCTGGTACAAGTTCGCCGTCGAGTACGTGGACGCCCGTTGGCCCCAACTCGGCGGCAACAGCCGCAAGAACCTCGCCAAAACCTTGACCGCGACCACCATCGCACTGTTGCGCGTTCAACCCACCGCATTCACGCCCGTGGCCGTACGCACCGCTCTGCGAGAGTGGGCCTTCAACACCAACCGACGCCCGGACGCGCCCCGAGACGTCGTGGACATCCTCCGCTGGGTCGAGCGGAACTCCCTGCCCGTCTCGGCCTGGGAGGACCCGGAGAAGGCCGACGAGGTCTTGCGGGCCATCGACACCCGCCTCGACGGAAAGCAGGCGGCGGCCTGGTCGCGGAAGCGCAACCGCCGGATCCTCAACGTCGCCATGAAGTACGCGATCCGGCGGCGCATCCTGCGGACCAACCCCCTGCCCAAGGGCAAGGAGTCGACGGCCGTCACCAAGACCACGAACGCCGTCGACAAGCGGTCACTGCTGAATCCCGAGCAGGCGGCGGCCATCCTCGAATGGATACGGCGCCGGCCTCGGGGTGGCAAGCGGCTCCATGCCTTCTTCGCCACCCTGTACTACTGCGGCCCCCGGCCCGAGGAAGCCGTGGCCATGCGCGTCGAGGACGTGACCCTGCCCGACCCCGACGCCGACGACCAGTGGTGCGAGCTGATGATCCACACCGCGACCCCTGAGGTCGGGAAGCAGTGGACCGACACCGGGCAGATCCACGAGCAACGCGACCTGAAAGGCCGGGCGGAGGGCGAGACGCGTACCGTGCCGGGGCACCCGGCCCTGACTCGCATCCTGCGGCAGCACATCGAGGACGAACAGCTCCAGCCGGGTGATCTGCTCTTCCAGGGTGAGTCCGGCGGCATCCTGGCCGGATCCGTCATTCGCCGGGCGTGGCGCAGCGCACGGAAGGCCGTACTCCCCCCGCACGTCTACGAGTCGCCCACCGGGCGCCGCGTGTACGACAACCGCAACACCCGGCTGACGAAGTGGCTCAACGACGGGATCCCGCCAGCCCAGGTGGCGGAGTGGGCCGGAAACAGCGTCGCCGTGCTCCTCGCCACGTACGCCCGATGCATCGACGGACAGCTACCGGACCTCAAGCGGCGACTCGAAGCCGCGGGGGACCTGCCGGAGCTGCCTGGCGCCGGCTGATCGCCCGCCGAAAACTTCGACACGTATTCGACACAGCCACCCGCGAAAACCCGGTGACAGCCGTACAGCCCCGGACTCCACCCTTGATCACCGAGGGGGCGTCTGGGGCTTCGTCACGCCAGCCCGCACCCACCCTGACCAGCAAAAAGCCCTCCCCAGAGGGAGGGCGGAGACATGCGCCCCCGGCAGGACTCGAACCTGCGGCCAAGCGCTTAGAAGGCGCCTGCTCTATCCACTGAGCTACGGGGGCCGGGTGGGTTGGCCTCGTGCCCGGGGCCCTGGTGCGGGCTGGTCCGTGACGTTGCCGGGGTCAAGGATAGGGCTCCCGGTTCCTTGACCCTGTCGCTTCGCCTCCGTGGCTCGATGTGGAGGTTCGGTGAAGCGGTCCTGATAATCGCAGGCAGGTACGAATCGTGCACCGCTTTTGGCGGCTGACGCACCGGGTGTTGTGTACTCGTTATGCCTGGACTGTGCCCGTGTCCTGGTCGCCCCTTCCGTCCTTTCTGTTCCGTCGGCGCGCAGACATGTCCATATGCTTCAGAATTCCCCTAAAATTGGGCATTCTTCGCATGTGGTGACCTTGGACGTACGGCCTCAGCTGCTCGACACACTCTCCGCTCTGCGCGACCGTGTCGCCGCCGCACGCTTTCCGCTGCCCCTTGCCGGGGCACCACGCGCGCGTGCCAACCGCGACGAACTTCTCGCGCAGCTCGACGACTATCTCGTACCCCGCCTACGTGAGCCCGAGGCGCCGTTGCTGGCCGTCGTCGGCGGCTCCACCGGCGCGGGCAAGTCGACGCTCGTGAACTCGCTCGTCGGCCGGCGGGTGAGCGAGGCGGGCGTGCTGCGGCCGACCACCCGGACGCCGGTGCTCGTCTGCCATCCGGAGGACCATCACTGGTTCAGCGGCATGCGTGTGCTTCCGGACCTCACGCGCGTGTGGATGCCGCAGCGGGACCCGGCGGACGACCTCTTCGGCGCGGAGGAGGATCCCGGGCGCGTGCTGCGCATCGAGACCGCCGACACCCTTTCGCGCGGCCTCGCCCTCCTCGACGCCCCCGACATCGACTCCCTGGTGGCCGGCAACCGCGTCCTCGCCGCGGAACTGATCTGTGCCGCCGACATCTGGATCATGGTCACGACGGCGGCCCGCTACGCCGACGCCGTCCCCTGGCATCTGCTGCGCACCGCCAAGGAGTACGACGCGACCCTCGTGACCGTGCTGGACCGGGTTCCGCACCAGGTGGTCTCCGAGGTCTCCCGGCAGTACGGGGCCCTGCTCACCAAGGCCGGCCTCGGTGACGTACCCCGCTTCACCGTGCCCGAGCTGCCCGAGTCCGCGTGGGGCGCGGGCCTGCTGCCCGGCACCGCTGTCGCACCCCTGAAGAACTGGCTCCTCCAGCACGCCCAGGACCCTGTCGTCCGGCAGCACGCGATGGCGCGCACGGCGTACGGCCTGCTCGACTCGCTCAAGGCGCGCATGCCCGAGCTGGCCGGCGCAGCCGCCGCACAGTACGCGGCAGCCCTCCGGCTCACCTCCGCCGTGGACAGCGCCTACGACAGCGAGCACGCGCGCGTGCGGGGCCGGATCCAGTCCGGCGCCGTACTCGCCGGGGACGCCCTCAAGCGCTGGCGCGCCTTCCCCCTGGACTGCACCGCCGGGGAACTCCTGGACGCCCTGGTGGAGAGCCTGGCCGCCCTGCTGCTGTGCGTCGTCACCGCCGCCGACGAACGCGTCGACGACACCTGGCGGCGCGAACCCGCCGCGGGCGCCCCCGGGCTCATCGGCCGAGACACCTCGCCGGAGCACGCCGAGCACCGCATCGGCCTCGCAGTACGGCGCTGGCGGCGCGAGCTGGAGGAGTTCGCCGAGGAGGAGGTACGGCACCTGGAACGGACCACCGCACCTGACGCGGAGGTCGTCGCCGCGCTCGTCGCCACGGCGGTGCTGGGCGGACGCCGGGCACGTACCGCGGGCGAGGGGCTCGCCGAGCGGCTCGGCGCCCACGGTGCGCTGCGGCTGCGCGACCGGGCCGGGCGACTGCTCGGCGACCACGTGGACCGAGTCATGCACGCCGAACGCGAACGGCGCCTCGCCCCGCTCGACGCCCTGGACGTCCATCCCGAGCAACAGGCCGAACTCATCGCCGCGCTGTCCGTACTGCAGAAGGAGAGGTGACCGGTGACCGCCGTCACTGACCACGACCACACGGATCACACCGACCACATGACGCGCATCGATCACGGCAGCGACCGCGACAACAACGGCGACAGCGGCGACGAGCGGCCCACGGAGCACCTCGGCCCCGGTGCGGCGGAGGACACGGACGACGATGCCGGGCGCGCCGGGAATCCTTCGGAGAACGGCCTGAGCCTCCTGGAGGAAGGGCGTGGGCCCGGCAGCGGCCGCGCCGCCGATCCCCGCCCTGCCGAGGAGGCGGAGGCGCTCGGGGGCGGCGACGGGAACGTGGGCGGCGACCCGGACGAGGACAAGGGCACGGACACCGCCGGAGGGCCGCACGCGCGCGTGAGGGACGAGAACGGCGACCGCGACCGCCCCGCGCGCGGGCTCGGTGCCGAGGAAGGCGTCCCGGTTCCCCGTCCGCATTCCCCCTCGTCCTCGTCGTCGAAGCCCCTCTCGCCCAAGCCCCGTCCCGCAGCGGAGGCCACCCCGAAGACAGAGGCCATGCCGAAGGCGGAGGCCGTGCCGAAGGCGGAGGCCACGTCCGAGACGGAGGCCACGCCGAAGACGGAGGCCCCGGCCAAGACGGAGGCCACGCCGAAGAGGGAAGCCACGCACAAGGCCGCGACGGCCCCGGCCCCCGCCCCGGCCCGCGCTCCCGCTCCCGCCCCCGCTCCCGCCCGCGCCGACACCGGCAGCGGCACCGGCTCCGCCGCCTCCGATTCCCCCGCCGACGCCGACTCCCAGGACGCATGGGACGACGGACTCATCGCCCGGCGCGTCACCGAGGCCTCCGCCGCCGCCCTCGCCGCCGAGCGTGCCTCCGCGCTGGAGACCACGCACCGCGGCCCGGGCAGCCACACACCCGCCCCGCTGGCGTACGACGGCCCCCTGCGCTCCCGCCTGGACGCCCTGCGCGAACTGGTCGGCCTCTCCCGCACCCGCCTGGACAGCCACACCCTCGCAGAGGCGGGCCGCGTCCTGGACGAGGCCGCCGCGCGCCGCAAGCTGTCCGGCAGGCACACCGTCGTCGCCCTCGCCGGGGCCACCGGCAGCGGCAAGTCCCAGCTGTTCAACGCCCTCGCCGGAGTCGCCATCTCGGAGACCGGCGTACGCCGCCCGACCACGGCCGCGCCCATCGCGTGCAGCTGGAGCGACGGCGCGGCAAGCCTCATCGACCGGCTCGGCATCCCGGGCCGGCTGCGCCGCAGGCCGCTGCACAGCCCGGAGAACGAGGCGCAGCTGCGCGGCCTGGTCCTGATCGACCTGCCCGACCACGACTCCGCAGCCGTGCAGCACCGCGAACAGGTCGACCGGATCCTGAAACTGGTCGATGCGGTCATCTGGGTGGTGGACCCCGAGAAGTACGCCGACGCCGTCCTGCACGAGCGTTATCTGCGGCCCATGGCCGGCCACGCGGAAGTCATGTTCATCGTCCTCAACCAGGTCGACCGGCTCCCCGGGGACGCCGCCGACCAAGTCCTGGACGACCTGCGCCGGCTGCTGGACGAGGACGGCATCGCGCTCGGCGAGTACGGCGACCCCGGCGCCACCGTGCTCGCGCTGTCCGCGCTCACCGGCGACGGCGTCGGTGAACTGCGCGAGGTGCTCGGTCAGTTCGTGGCGGAGCGCGGCGCGGCGGCCCGCCGGGTGGCGGCCGACCTGGACGCGGCCGCGGTCGAACTGCGACCCGTCTACGCCACCGGGCGGCAGAGCGGCCTCACCGAGGAGGCGCGCGAGGAGTTCGCCGCGCGGCTCGCGGACGCCGTGGGCGCCACGGCGGCGGGCGAGGCCGCGGAGCGCGCCTGGCTGCGCAACGCCAACCGTGCGTGCGGCACGCCCTGGTTGCGGCTGTGGCGCTGGTACCAGGGCCGCGGCGACTCCACGACCGGTCGCATCCAGGTGCGCACCCAGGCGGACGAGGAGGCCACGGCGCGCCAGCAGGTCGAGCAGGCGGTCCGTACGGTCTCCGAGCGGGCCTCGGCCGGGTTGCCCGCGCCCTGGGCGCAGGCGGTGCGCGAGGCGGCCGTACGCGGCGCCCACGGGCTGTCCGAGGCGCTGGACGAACTGGCGGCGCGTGCCGGCCTCCCGCCGGGCCGCCCGCCGCGGCCGGGGTGGTGGCCGGTGGCCGTGCTGGTCCAGGCGGCGATGACCCTGCTGCAGATCGCGGGTGGTGCGTGGCTGGCGGGGCAGATCGGCGGCGTGATGGCGCCCAACCTGGGCGTTCCGGTCCTGCTGATGATCTGCGGGATCGTCGGCGGACCGCTGGTGGAGTGGGCCTGCCGGATGGCGGCCAGGGGGCCCGCGCGGCGTTACGGCCAGGAGGCGGAACGGCGACTGCGGGAGGCGGCGGCGAGCTGTGGCCGGGCCCGGGTGCTCGATCCGGTCGCGGCGGAGCTGCTGCGGTACCGGGAGGTGCGCGAGCAGTACGGGAAGGTCGTGCGGACCGGGGCCACGGTGGGGTGAGTGCGGAACGGCTGAGTGGGGGGTACGGGCGGCGCCGGTGAGGGGTCGGTAGCAGTCGCTGGCGTCGGTAGGGGTCGCTGGCGTCGGTAGGGGTCGGTGGCGCCGGCAGGGGTGGATGGCGCCGGTGAGGGTCGGTGGTGCCGGCAGGGGTGGACGGCGCCGGTCGGGGTCGGTGGCGTCGGTGAGGGGTGCGTGAGGCCTGCGGGGACCGTGGGTCACTCGTGCGGGTGGCGGGGTTCTCCACAGGCCGGTGGTCGTCCACAGCGCTCAGCGGGCCCGGCCCGGCGGAGGCAGTCTGAGGTCACGGCGATCGCACGGCGGGTCCGGCCGGAGACACGGCGGACGCAGCGGTCGGCCGGCGGGACGTGCGGGCGGGTACGGAAGTCGTGCGCGCCGGCGCGGCAGACGCAGCCGTACGGGAGGGGCCCGTACGCGTGTCCGCCCGGCCGGAGGGCCATGGGCGGGGGAGGGGAGCAGCGACGTGAACGAGACCATCGTGTGTGTGGTGGGCAATGTGGCGACCCAGCCGGTGTACCGCGAGGTGGCGGCAGGGCCGTCGGCCCGGTTCCGGCTGGCGGTGACCGCGCGCTACTGGGACCGGGAGAAGAGTGCCTGGACGGACGGGCACACCAACTTCTTCACGGTGTGGGCGAACCGCCAGCTCGCGGTCAACGTGGCCGCGTGTGTGGAAGTGGGCCAGCCGGTCCTCGTCCAGGGCCGGCTGAAGGTGCGTACGGAGGTGCGCGAGGGACAGCAGCAGTGGGCCTCCGCCGACATCGACGCCGTGGCGATCGGCCACGACCTGGCGCGGGGTACGGCGCTCTTCCACCGTGCGGCCAAGCCGGACGCGCCACCGACGGCCGCCGGGCCGGACGCGCCACCGACGACGGCCCGGCCGGAGCCGGACTGGGAGACACCGCGGCCGGCCGGCCCGCGGGACGGCCGGCCGGCACAACAGGAACAGGAGGCGGCCGCGGTGACGTGACGTCAGTCTCACTTCACAGCACGGTCTTTGGGCGGCCCGTTGCGGACGGAATGTGAGTGCCGCGTGAACACGCCGTACTCGCAAGGTGGATTTGTCGATATGACTGGCTCGCGGACGGGCCCCGGCGATAACGATTATGGATCGGATCGGCCATCGGATGATCGCACCGGCCGGTGAGGCCGCGGCTGATCCATAGGATGCCGGGCGTGCCCCTAGGGGCTGCCGATTCTGCTGGTGGGACCGTCCCCCACGTCCAACGGGTCCTGCTCGAAGGGGAATTCTGTGCTTGCTGCGCTCTCTGGGATCTGCCGGTCCACCGGAGCGGCCCGCCTGGCCGCCGCCGCCACGGTGACGGGGCTCGTGGCGGCCGGCGTGCTGTCCGGCGCCGGTACGGCCGTGGCCGAGGAGGCACCGCAGACCCAGGGCGGCGCGGCAGCGACGATCAACGGGCTGAAGACCTACGGCCAGGCCGTGATCCACGACGACGGCGGCGAGCAGCGGGTGGCCGCGGGCCTGTTCGAGATGTCCGTGGACGGCGGCGGCACCCTGCAGACGTACTGCGTCGACCTCCACAACCCCACTCAGCGCGACACCAGATACCAGGAGACGCCCTGGAGCGGGACCTCGCTGGGCACCAACAAGGACGCCGGCCGGATCCACTGGATCCTGCGCAACTCCTACCCCCAGGTCAACGACCTCGCCGCCCTCGCGCGGCGGGCGGGCGCGAGCGGGCTGACCGAGCAGGACGCGGCGGCCGGCACCCAGGTGGCCATCTGGCGCTACTCCGACGGCGCGAAGGTCGACGCCGTCGACCCGCAGGCCGAGAAGCTCGCCGACTACCTGGAGAAGAGCGCCCGGAGCGTCGCCGAGCCGCAGGCCTCGCTCACCCTGGACCCGCCCGCGGTCTCCGGCCGGCCGGGCGATCTACTCGGACCGGTGACCGTGCACACCAATGCGGGCGCGGTCACGGTGACCCCGCCGTCGGACGCGGCCGCCAGCGGAGTGCGGATCATCGACAGGACCGGCAAGGTGATCACCACGGCGAAGAACGGCAGCCGCCTGTTCTTCGACGTGCCCGAGGACGCGGCGGACGGGACGGCCCGCCTGACCGTCCAGGCGTCGACGACCGTGCCGGTGGGCCGGGCCTTCGCCTCGGAGAGCCGCAGCCAGACCCAGATCCTGGCCGGCTCCAGCGAGTCCACGGTCTCGGCGACCACGACGGCCGGCTGGGCCACCGGGGGTGCCATACCGGCGATCTCGGCCCGCAAGAACTGCGCCGAGGGTGGCGTGGACATCATCGCGGCCAACAAGGGCGACCAGCCCTTCACCTTCGAGCTGATGGGCGGCGAGCACACCATCCCCGCGGGCACGACCCGCACGGTGACCGTCCCGCTCCAGGAGGACCAGGCCTACGACTTCACGATCACCGGTCCCGCTGGCTTCAGCCAGCGCTTCACCGGCGTGCTGGACTGCAAGACCCAGGGAGCGATCACGACGGAGACGGCCCAGCTCCGCAACGACCCCAGCCCCGCCACGGTGGGCGGCAACACCGTGGACACCACCGACCTGGCCGCGACCGGCGGCTCGGCGATCACCCCCTTGATCGGCGGCCTGGCCATCGGCCTGGTCGTGATCGGCGGCGGAGTCCTGATCCTGCTGCGCAGGAAGGAAGCCCGCACCGGCGACTGACACCGCCCCTGGGCCTTGAGCCGGCCCCAGGGTGGGAGTCGGCCCCCATGTCCCGAGTCGGCCCCGGGCGGCCTCAAGTCGGCTATCGGGGCGCCGAGCCGTCCCCCGAGCGCCGAGCCGTCCCCCGAGCGCCGAGCCGTCCCCCGAGCGGTGAGTCGTCCCCCGAGCGGTGAGCTGTCCCCCGAGCGGTGAGTAGGCCCCGGGATGGTGGGTCGGCCCTCCGGTCCCGAGTCGGCCACCAGGACCGGAGCCCGGTCGGCCGGGATCGGGCGTGCCGCAGAAGAACGGCCCGATCGCGGGCCCGGGGATAGCCTGGGAAGTACTCGGGCGGCCGTATCGGCCAAGGAGTTCTTCCGATGTCGATCTTGTGGTCGGCGGACGCGCGGCACACGTCCGCAGCCCCGAAGTTCCTTCCTGACACCGAGGCGCCGCACAGGCAGGCGCCCGCGTCGGGCCCTGCCCTCTGTCGGCCGGACACCGCTTCGCATCGCTGACAGGCGGGTGCACCAGGCAGGAGTACGGAGATGGCTTGGAATGTGAACGGTACCTACCTCGAAAGCTGCAACTGCGACACCGTGTGTCCGTGCACCACCTCGGGCCTGACCGCACCCGCCGACAACGAGCGCTGCCAGGTGACGCTCGCGTTCCACGTCGCACAGGGTGAGGTCGACGGCGTCGACGTGTCGGACCACAGCGTCGTCGTCTTCGCGGACGCGCCGCGCGTGATGGCCGACGGGGGCTGGCAGGTGGCGCTGTACGTCGACGCCTCGGCCGACGACAGCCAGGCGGAGGCGCTCGGCAAGGTCTTCTCCGGGCAGGCGGGCGGCCCGATGGCGGCGCTCGGCCCGCTCATCGGTGAGGTCCTCGGCGTGGAACGCGTCCCCATCGAGTTCCACGACGACGGCCGCCGCCACACCGTGCAGGTGGCGAACGCCATCGACATCGAGATCGAGGACCAGGTGGCTCCGCAGTTCGGTGAGAGCGGTCCCGTGATGAGACTGACCGGCATGTTCCACCCGGCGAACAGCACGTTGACGGTCGCCCGGTCTACACGGGCCGTCGGCCACGGCGTACACGGACGGTCCTGGGACTTCACCGGCCGCAACGCACACTCGGCGCCCTTCTCATGGTCGGCGTGACCCGGACAGCGATCACGGTCCGCCACCCCGCGACGTACACCGGACTGGTGCTGCTCACGGCGGCCGCGGCCTGGACGTGGACGGCACTGCGGTGGGCGGACATGGGTTCCCCGGACATGGCCGGGCAGCCGGCCGCCTTCCTGGGCGCGTGGACGGTCATGATGGCCGCGATGATGCTGCCGGCCACGGCGCCGGTCGCCTCGCTGTACGCACGGACGGTGCCCGCGCACCGGACACCGCGGGTGATCGCCTTCACCGCCGGCTACGTGCTGATCTGGGCTGCGGCCGGGCTGCCGGCCTACGCCCTGGCCACCGGTGCGACGCGCGCCGTCACCGCGCATCCGGCGGCGGGGACTGCGGTGGCCGCCGCCGTCTTCGCCGTCAACGGTGTCTACCAGCTCACCCCGCTCAAGGATCTCTGCCTCGCCAAGTGCCGCTCGCCGGTCGGTTCGCTGCTGCGCTACGCGTCGTACCGGGGCCCCGCGCGGCACGTGCGTGCCGGAGCCCATCACGGGGCGTTCTGCCTGGGCTGCTGCTGGTCCTTGATGCTGCTGCTCACTGCGTTCGGTGTCATGAACCTCTGGGCCATGGTGGGCCTGGCCGCCGTCGTCACCGCGGAGAAGCGCCTGCCGCGGGGGCATCTCCTCGCCCGTGCCGTGGGGCTCGCCTCGCTCGCGCTCGCGATCACCGTCCTCTGGGTGCCGCTGCTGGCGCCCGGCCTCACCGGCGGCGGCATGACCGACATGAGCCTCCTGCGGTGACGTCGTGAGCCTCCGGCAGTGACTGACCGTGAGCCTCCGGCAGTGACTGACAAGGAGAGCCACCTCGGCCGGGCTGCCGAGCCGGGCCGTCCCTGGGCCGTGCGAGGGCGCCCGAGACCGACCGATGGTGACCGGCAGTGACAGGCGAGCAGTACCCGCCAGGCGGCGAAGCCCCAGGTCAGCGAACCCCGCTGAGACGGGTTTCCATCAAAGGGTGGCAGTCAGGCAAGATGGGCTGTATCTGCCCACTGCCAGATTTCAAGCTGCCGGACGGTTTCTCTTGGCTGAGTTCATTTACACCATGCGCAAGGCGCGCAAAGCGCACGGCGACAAGGTGATCCTCGACGACGTCACCCTGAGCTTCCTGCCGGGAGCGAAGATCGGTGTCGTCGGCCCGAACGGTGCCGGTAAGTCGACCGTGCTGAAGATCATGGCGGGGCTGGAGCAGCCGTCCAACGGCGACGCGTTCCTGTCTCCCGGCTACAGCGTCGGCATCCTGCTGCAGGAGCCGCCGCTGAACGAGGAGAAGACCGTCCTGGAGAACGTCCAGGAGGGTGTCGCCGAGATCAAGGGCAAGCTCGACCGGTTCAACGAGATCGCCGAGCTGATGGCCACCGATTACTCGGACGCGCTGCTCGACGAGATGGGCAAGCTTCAGGAGGAGCTGGACCACGCCAACGCCTGGGACCTCGACGCCCAGCTGGAGCAGGCGATGGACGCCCTCGGGTGCCCCCCTGGCGACTGGCCGGTCACCAACCTCTCCGGTGGTGAGAAGCGCCGCGTCGCGCTCTGCAAGCTGCTGCTGGAGCAGCCCGACCTGCTGCTCCTCGACGAGCCCACCAACCACCTCGACGCCGAGTCGGTGAACTGGCTGGAGCAGCACCTGGCCAAGTACCCGGGCACCGTCGTGGCCGTCACCCACGACCGGTACTTCCTGGACAACGTCGCCGGCTGGATCTGCGAGGTCGACCGCGGCCGCCTGCACGGCTACGAGGGCAACTACTCCAAGTACCTGGAGACCAAGGCCACCCGCCTCAAGGTCGAGGGCCAGAAGGACGCCAAGCGGCAGAAGCGGCTCAAGGAAGAGCTGGAGTGGGTGCGCTCCAACGCCAAGGGGCGCCAGGCCAAGTCCAAGGCCCGTCTCGCTCGCTACGAGGAGATGGCCGCCGAGGCCGACAAGATGCGGAAGCTGGACTTCGAGGAGATCCAGATCCCGCCGGGCCCGCGCCTGGGCAACGTCGTCGTCGAGGTCGACAAGCTGAGCAAGGCCTTCGGTGAGAAGGTGCTCGTGGACGGCCTCAGCTTCACGCTGCCGCGCAACGGCATCGTGGGCGTCATCGGTCCGAACGGTGCCGGCAAGACCACCCTGTTCAAGATGATCCAGGGTCTGGAGACGCCGGACTCCGGTGACATCAAGGTGGGCGAGACCGTCAAGATCTCGTACGTCGACCAGAGCCGCGAGAACCTCGACCCGAAGAAGACGCTGTGGGAGGTCGTGTCCGACGGGCTCGACTACATCAACGTCGGCCAGGTCGAGATGCCGAGCCGGGCGTACGTGTCCGCCTTCGGCTTCAAGGGCCCGGACCAGCAGAAGCCGTCCGGAGTCCTCTCCGGTGGTGAGCGCAACCGCCTCAACCTGGCGCTGACCCTGAAGCAGGGCGGCAACCTGCTGCTCCTCGACGAGCCCACCAACGACCTCGACGTCGAGACCCTCAGCAGCCTGGAGAACGCGCTGCTGGAGTTCCCCGGCTGCGCCGTCGTCGTCTCCCACGACCGGTGGTTCCTCGACCGGGTCGCCACGCACATCCTCGCCTACGAGGGCGAGTCGCGGTGGTTCTGGTTCGAGGGCAACTTCGAGTCGTACGAGAAGAACAAGGTCGAGCGGCTCGGCCCGGACGCCGCGCGTCCGCACCGTGCCACCTACAAGAAGCTGACCCGGGGCTGATCGGTTTGCGCCACCTCTACCGCTGTCCCCTGCGCTGGTCCGACATGGACGCGTACGGACATGTCAACAACGCGGTCTTCATCCGCTACCTGGAGGAAGCCCGCATCAACTTCCTGTTCCGCCCGGACAAGGAGTTCAAGCAGGGGTCCGTGGTGGCGCGCCACGAGATCGACTACAAGCGGCAGCTCGTCCACCGGCACCACCCGGTCGACATCGAGCTGTGGGTCAGCGAGATCAAGGCCGCGTCCTTCACCATCACCTACGAGGTGAAGGACGACGACGTGGTCTACGTACGGGCCTCGACGGTGGTCGTGCCGTTCGACTTCGAGGCCCAGCGGCCGCGCCGGATCACGGCGGAGGAGCGCGAGTTCCTCCAGGAGTACACGGACGAGGCCGACGAGGAGGCCGTCGCCGCATGACGGTGCTGCACCTGGCCGACGAGACGGAGGCGGCGGACCTCGCCGCCTTCCTCGCCCGGCTGCTCCACTACGACCGTGGAGCCGCGGTGCGCCTGCAGGCGGCCGGCACCGCCCTCGCCGTCTTCGGCCGCCCGCCGTCCTTCGAGGTGCTGGCGGTCCGCGCGGTACGGCTGGCGAAGCCGTACGAGCACGGGCTCGACGTCACCCTCGACGTGACCGTCTCCGCCGGTGAGTTCCTGGAGTCCGTGGACGAGCGGGCGGCCACCGCAGCGGTGCCGCGGGCCGTCACCGGGCCGCCGTGGGCCGGTGTACTGCCGCCGCGGGCCGGCTGGCAGTCCGAACCGGGGCTCCCCGCGCCGGACGCGCTGCGGGCCACGGTCGCCGCCGCGGTGGCCGAATTCCGGGCGCGTACCGAGGAATTGGCACCGGAGGGCCGTACCCGCGCGGAGCTGGACCGGATCGGCCGGGACATCTGGTCCCGGCAGATCAAGGGGACCCGGCTGCCGGTCCGGGCCGTGCACGCGGCGCAGTCCCTGGGCTTCCTGCGGCCCGGGACCCGACCGCAGGACATGGGGCTGCTCGCCTCGGGGGCATGGCTGCGACTGCGTACCCCGTACGGGTCGGTGGTCGTACGGCAGGCGGGGCTGGGCTCCTTCGGGCTCAGCGTGCACTGAGCCGCACGCCGTTCTCTCCGCGCCGCTCAGTCGGTGTCGTCCGGCCAGACCCCGATGTGGTCCGACTCCAGTTCCAGGGCCACGCGGTCGCGCATGTCCAGGGCGCGGAGGTAGTCGGCGGGCAGTTGGAGGCGGCCCGCGCGGTCGAGCATGGCGTACTCGCGGGCCACGACGGTCTCGTGGCCGGTCGCCGCGTCGATCTCGCTGCGGCGCAGCACCTCGGTGGAGGTACGGCCGTCCCGGATCGCCACCGTGCGGCGGACCTCGCCCGCCACCGCCTGATCATGGGTGACGATCACGATCGTGGTGCCGAGGGTCTCGTTGGCCGTGCGGAACGCGTCGAAGATCTGCGCGGCCGTCCGGGAGTCCAGCTCGCCGGTGGGTTCGTCGGCGAGCAGGACCGCGGGGTCGTTCGCCAGGGCCACGGCGATGGCGACGCGTTGCTGCTGGCCGCCGGACAGCTGCTGCGGGCGGCGGTCGCGGCAGTCGGCCACCTGTAGCAACTCCAGGAGTTCCAGGGCGCGTTCGGTGCGGGCGCGGCGGCGTCCGCGGGTGCCGGAGAGCTGGAGGGGGAGGGCGACGTTCTGCGCCGCGGTGAGGTAGGGGAGGAGATTGCGGCCGGTCTGCTGCCAGACGAAGCCGACGATCTCGCGGCGGTAGGCGAGGCGGTCCTTCGCGGTCATGGTGAGCAGATCGCGGCCGGCCACGCGGGCCGCGCCGGCGGTGGGGGCGTCCAGGCCGGCGAGGATGTTCATGAGAGTGGACTTGCCGCTGCCCGACGCCCCTACCAGGGCCATGAGTTCGCCCTTGCGGACGAGGAGGTCCAGGCCCTGGAGGGCTTGGACCTCTATGCCGTCCGTGCTGAAGATGCGGACGAGACGGTCGCAGCTGATCAAGGCGTCGTGGCCGTAGGCCGGGGCGTCCTTGGCCTGCGCGACCCGTCGGGCGAGGTCGGTGAGGGTGGGAGCGGTGCGGGTGGGGTCGGTTGTCATGAGGTCTCCTGGGTGCGTGCCCTGGGGGTCACCGGTCGTCCCCGGCTCGGAGGTCCGTCGCCGAGCCCCGTCTTCCCGTCCACCATGCCTGGGCGCTCGCGAGGGTCACGGACATCGCTGCGACCAGGAGGGCCGGGACGGTCAGGGACCAGGTGTCGGGGCGCAGTCCGGCCGCCGTGACGGGTGTCTGCGTGGACGGCAGGGCGATCGTCGTCAGGTCGATGCCGGGGGAGAGGAGCTGGATGGCGGACCAGCCGGTCAGCGCGCCGCCCAGGGCCGACAGGAGGGACTGGGGAAGGGACTCCAGGATCAGGAGGCGGCGGCCCTGGGCGCGGGTGAGGCCCATCGTGCGGAGGCGGGCGAGGAGTGCGGCCCGTTCGGGGGCCGCCCGGAGCAGCGCCAGGAGCAGGGCGAGGACGGCGAGACCGGCGCCCGCGGCGACCGCCGCCGTGTACACGTGCTCGGCGCCGGACTGGAGGGGCGAGCCGGCGTACCGGGCGCGTTCGTCGGCGCGGACCCGGACGACGGCCGGGGCGCCCACGGCGTGGCGCAGCGCGCGTGAGTGGAGGTGGTCGCCGGTGAGCAGCAGTGCCGTGGGGCGGTCGGCCGGGGCGGTGAGGCCGGCCCGGTTCACCACGAGGAAGTCGGTGCCGGACAGGGCCGGGGTGCGGTCGCGGACGAGGACGATGCGCACCGTGACCGCGCTGCCGTCCGCCAGCCGGACCGGGAAGGGCCGCCGGGTGCCGTACGCGGAGGCCACGGAGGGGGAGGCGACGGCGGGGAGCGTGCCGGAGCGGGCCGTCAGCCGGTCGGGCGGGAACGTGCCGAGGCCGGTGTGGGCCGTCAACTCGGCGTAGCTGCGCGGGTCGACGCCCACCAGTGGCACCGAGTCCTGGCCGTCCTCCGGTCTGGCCTGGTAGGCGATGCTGACGGGGCTCACCGCGCGTACCCCGGGGACCGCCCTGACCCGGCGGAGGTCATCCGCCGGCAGCGGGGCGTCGGCGTCCGCCCGGGCGTCGGCACCGACGGTGAGCAGCGCCGCCCGGTCCCGGGCCTCGGCGATGCCCGCCAGTACCGAGCCGCCGAACGCGGCCGTGGTCAGCGCGGTCAGCAGGGCGAGGAGCGGAAGCACGGCGGAGGCCTGGGTGCGGCCCGCCCGGGCCAGGGAGAGGTGGCCGACCGCGCCGCGCAGGCGCCCGGCGGGGGCGGACAGCCGGCGCAGCAGGAGTGGGTGGAGACGCAGCAGCAGCAGCGCGGCGATGACACCGACCAGGACCGGGGCCACCGCCACCAGCTGGTCACCGGTCGTGCCCCGCCGGCGCAGCGTGGCCACCGCACCGGCGGCCAGCACCAGCAGGGTCAGCTCGGCGACCGTGCGGCGCCGGGAGGGCCGCACGGAGGCGACGTCCTCGCGCGGTGCCGTCAGCCGGACCGTGCGGTGGACGAGGGCGGCGCGCAGCGGCAGGGCCGCGCACGCGGTGAGCGTGGTGACCAGAGCGGCGGCGACGGCGGGGGCGGTCCGGCCGGCGGGGACCGCGAGCAGGGCCACGGCCAGACCGAGCGCGCCCGCCGGTACGGCGATCACGGCGGTCTCGGCGAGCAGCCGCCCGGCGAGTCCGGACAGCGAGGCGCCGCGGGCGCGCAGCAGGGCGAGTTCGGCGCGGCGCCGGTCGGCGGCAAGGCCGCCCGTCATCAGCAGGACCACGCCGACGACGGTGGCGGTGCCGGCGGCGGCCACGGACACCAGGGGCGAGATCTCGGAGCGCAGCCGGGAGAAGCCGGTGAGGGCGTCGTCCAGCTCGGTGCCGATGCCGGCGCCGTGGTCGGTGAGGGCACGGGCGCGTTGCAGCGCCGGGCCGGCCTCCAGGGCGGCGACGGCCGGCTGCAGCCGGTCCAGGTCGTGGGCGTGCAGGCCGCCCAGGTCGGGGGCGAGGTGCCAGTAGCGGATCGGGTTGGTACCGGTGCCCAGCAGGACGGGGGCGGCATCGGGCGCGAGCAGCAGCGCGCCGAGCCAGTACGTGGCCGGGTCCGGGCCGGGGGTGGGCAGGGTCACCAGGACCGGGGTGCGCAGCAGCGGCATCGTGGACCAGTAGGCGCCGTCAGGGTCGCGCGGGGTGAGGGTGCCGGTGATCCGCACGGCGACCGGCCGGCGGCCGGGTGCCGGCACATGGATGACCGAACCCACCTTGATGTGCATGCGCTCGGCGGTGGCCGCGGACACGGCGGCCTCGACCTCGGGGGTCCGCTCGCCGACCGGGTGCGCGGCGCGCGGCAGCCGCCCCGTGCGGACGCGGGCGTGCTCGGCGAGACCGTTCTGCGCGATCAGCGAGACATGGGCGGGCAGCCCGCTCGGGCGGGGCAGCCACGGATCGGGGACCGCCGGGCTGACGGTGCCGCCGACGCCGTACGCGGACTGGGTCCGGTCGACGGTCAGCGGGCTGCCGACCGTGCCGAGCAGCTTCCGGTACTGCCGTTGCAGTGCGGCGGGGCGCAGTGCCGCGGCCCGCCGCTCGGGCGGCAGGCCGAGGTCGGGCTGGGGCGCCGACACCCGCACGGTGGTGTGGTCCGGGCGGGCCTGCCGGAGCGCCTGCCGCAGGCCCGCGTCCTCGTACCGGTCCACCGCGCGCGGGAAGGCACCGGCCAGGCACGCGGTCAGCGCGACCAGCAGGGCGAGCGCGACGGCGGCGCCGGGCGCGGCCCGCAGCCGGGTCCGTACCCAGGGGGCGGCCGGGTGCGGCAGCCGGCCGCCGGCGCGCGCGGCGGTGGTGCCGCGGGTGTCCCGGAGCCGGGTCCGTACGCGGAGGGCGGCCCTGCGCGGCAGCGGACGGCCCATGTCACTCACCTCCCTGGGTGCGCAGCGCACCCGCCGGATCCGCCCGGCGCAGGGCCGGCACCGCCGCGACCACCAGCGGCACGACGGCGACGGCGGCGAGCAGCAGCGCCACCCGCCCGGGCGGAAGCAGGACCAGCAGGCCGGGCACCGGCCGGGTCGCCTCGCCGGTCAGGACGATCAACGGCAGGACGGCACGGGCCAGTACGGCGCCCAGGCCCCAGCCGACCACGAGCGCCAGGCCCACCAGGACGGCCTGCTCGCCGGCGACCGTCCGGGCCATCCGGCGGCGCGGCACGCCCAGGGCGTGCAGGACGGCGAACTCGGCGCTCCTGGCCCGCTGTGCGCCGGCGGCGCCGACGGCGAAGCCGACCGCGGCGAGCGCCGCCGCCACGACGGCCGCCGCCGTGAAGGCGGCCTCGGGGCCGGCACCGAACGGGTCGTCGCGCAGCTCGGCGGCGATCTCGTCGCGCACCACGACCTGCCCGGGGCCCACGTCCGGCAGTGCCCGTACGGCGTCGGCCACTCGGGCGGCAGCGCCGGGGGCGGTGCCGAGCCACCACTCGGTGGGGGTCGCACTCTCGCCGTACCGGCCCTGGAGCACCTGGTTCACGGCGCGCAGGTCGAGCAGGACGGCTCCGCCGTCGCGGGCGCCGGTGCCGGCCGGGTCGGCGGTGGCCGGCAGCGCCCGTACCGACCGGACGATCCGCACCGGCACGGTCCGGTCGCCGATGGTGACGTCGACCCGTTGCCCGATGCGGGCGCCTGCCGCGTCCAGGTAGCGGTCGGTCGCGAGGGCCGGCACCTCGGCGGGCGCGGTCTGGGCCACCTGGAGCCGGAACGTGAGCGAGGCGACCGTCCAGATGTCGGCGCCCGGGAGATAGCCGGTGCTGTAGACGAAGGCCGGCGGGCGGGTGGAGGTGACCCTCGGGCGGGTGGGGCTGGTGGCGGCGCTCGGTACGGCGGCGCCGCCGGTCTCCGCGGTGGTGGTCCACCGGGCGGGCAGCGTGAGCCGCCGCTCCTTGCCGTCGGTTCCGGAGGCGGTCAGCCCGTCGATCGTGAGCCGGTGCTGTTCGGCGCGCTCGCCGGGCTGGGCGAGGTCCAGCCGGAGACCGGTGAGCGTCGCCGGTCCCGAGGCCGCCGCGAGGCCGGCGGTCAGGGTGTGCGGGCGGCCGTCGGAGGGGAGCTGCCCCGACGGCACCCGGTACGGCACCCCGTACCGGTCCGTCAGGGTCACCGTCACCGAGGTCGTGGTGCCCGGTCCGGCCGAGCTGTGCAGGCGTGCCGTGAGCCGGAGCCGGGCGGTGCCCGCCGGCACCGGGGTCCCGGCGGGGGAGCCCTTCGGCGCGAGCCGGGCCAGCAGCGGCCGCACCGGTTCGTCCGCCAGGTCGGGCCGCATCAGGAGCGCGTCCGCCGCATGGGCGGTGTCCAGGGCCAGCAGGGTCGCCGTCCGGTCGCCGGACAGCGGCTGGGCGGCGCGCACGGCGGGGGCGGCGTCGCGCACCTGCGGCAGGTCCGCGTACATGTCCGTACGGCCCGGCCCCTCCTCCCCGGCGGCCAGCACCCGCACCGGCACACCAGCCCGGAAGTCGGCCTGGTCGTCCTGCGAGCGGTCCCAGGAGGCGCCCTGCCCGATGGCGAGCATGCCGAGCGCGACGGCGAGGACGAGCAGCAGCACCGGGCCCGACGCGCGCGCGGTGCGCCGGCTGAACTGCCAGCCCGCCAGCGCAACCGGCAGCCCCCGCCCGCCGGCCGCCCACCGCTCCGCGAACCGCGCCACGGGCGGCAGCAGCCGCAGCGTGAGCACGGTTCCGGCGAGCAGGGCCAGGGCGGGCGCGGTCACCAGCAGGGGGTCGATGCCGAGGGTGCCCGACCTGTCGGCGGCCACGCCTCCGGAGCCCTGCCGGCCCAGCTGCCAGTAGGCCACCCCGGCGATCGCGAGCAGCCCGAGGTCGGCGCCGGCCCGCAGGGGGGCCGGGACGGCGCGGGAACCCGTCGGCCGGGCCGTCCCCCTGCGCAGCCGCACCGGCAGCGGCCAGGTACGCCGGGGACCGGACCGCCGTACCGGGCGCCGCACCTCGGCACCTGCTCCGGTGACCGCCGGCAGGGTCACCGCCAGCGCACAGCCGAGGGCCGCCCCGGCCGCCACCAGCCAGACGACGGGCCGGCCGGCCGGCGGGAGGTCCAGGCGCAGGCCGAGCCGGGCCAGTGGGCCGTGTCCTGCCAGCAGCGCGGTGAGCGGTCCGGCGAGCAGCGGGGCGCACCCGGCCGCGGGCAGCGCGAGCAGCAGGGCCTCGGCCGCGGCGAGGGCGCCGATCCGGGCGCGGGAGGCGCCGCGGGCCCGCAGCAGCCGCGTCTCGTCCGCGCGTTCGGTGCTGAGCAGCCGGGCCACCAGCAGCAGGGCGTAGCCGGCGAGCAGTACGAGCTGGAGCGCGACGATCAGCAGGGTGGAGCGGGCCACGAGCAGCGATCGCTCCACCCGGTCCAGCACCTCGGGCAGCGCGGTCTGCGACACGGTCGTGCCGCTGAGCGCGGTGGGCCTGCGCAGGGCCGCGCTGCCGTCGCGGGCCGCCGTGCGCAGCTCCCCGATCCGCGCGGTCGTCACCGAGGCGAAGTCCGCCGAGGCCAGCCAGGCCGTCGGACCGGCGCTGACCCGGCCGCCGGTGACGACGGCGGGGTCGGCGAGCAGCGGGCCGTACGTCGTGAAGCCGGACTTCTTCGCCCCGCGGCCGAGCAGGTCGTCCAGCCGCCAGTACGGTGCCGTCACCGAGGCCGGCCGGTACACGCCGACGACGCGGATGCGGACGGCCGGACCGTCCAGCCGGTTCGCCAGGGTGAGCCGGGCACCGGGCTTCAGCCGCAGGGTGTGGGCGGCGGCCTGGGGGACCGCCACCTCGGCCGCGCCGGCGGTGCGGCGCGGGAAGCGGCCGGCGGCCAGGCGCAGCTGGGTACGGTCCAGCGACGCGAAGTAGGTCAGGTCCGGGTCGTCCGGCCTGGCCGCGGGCGGGTGGAGCGAGCGGGGCAGCGCGTACGGCCCCGAACGGCGCAGGGTGCGCACGTGCACCGGTAAGCCGTCGAAGGTCTCACGGGCTCCCGCGCGTACGGCGGTGTCGGCGGTGGCTCGTCCGGCCGGCGGCACGTCCGCCTTGACGATCAGTGCGGTGTCGCCTGCGGTGCGGGGATCGGCCAGCACATGGCGCAGGGCCGCGTCGCCGATGGCGCCGGAGTACGCCGTGAGGGTCGCCAGTACCGCGGTGGTCAGCACCACCGTGAGCAGCGCGGCGCCGAGCAGCAGGCGGTGCGCACGCGCGCGTGAGAAGACGAACCCCGTCACCCTGCCCCCGTGTGTCCGGACTTCCAGACTTTCGGGCGATGCTCGCAGAGGGCTCGGGCGCCGGGTAAGCGGTTGTCGGCCGGTCTATACCGGATCGTGATCGGAATGAGGCGACGAGTGACCGGAATCCGACCTTCAGTGACGACCCGTCAGTCCTAGCGCCGGCCCCGCGTGCGCGACAGTTCGACGTGATCGGTACGGCGTGATCGGTACGGCGTGACCGGTAAGGCTTGATCACTCGCGGGTGTTCACCAGAGGGTGATCACGCGAGGGTGTTCAGTCGGGGGTGTTCAGCCGACGTATTCAGCGGCGTGTTCAGTCGGGGGTGTTCACCATCGACGCGGCGGCGTACGTCAGGTAGTTCCACAGCGTCTGCTCGTGCTCCTCGGAGAGTCCCAGCTCGTCGACGGCCGTCCGCATGCGCCGCAGCCAGGCGTCGTGCGCCGCCCGGTCCACCGTGAACGGTGCGTGCCGCATGCGCAGCCGGGGGTGGCCGCGTTGGTCGCTGTAGGTGGTGGGGCCGCCCCAGTACTGCATCAGGAACAGGGTCATCCGCTCCTCGGCCGGGCCGAGGTCCTCCTCCGGGTACATCGGCCGCAGGATCGGGTCCTCGGCGACTCCCTGGTAGAAACGGTGGACGAGCCGGCGGAAGGTCTCCTCCCCGCCGACCTGCTCGTAGAAGGTCTGCTCCTGAAGCGTGCCACGCCGAATCTCTTTCACCCGTCCATCGTCTCAGACAGGGTGACCCAGGACTCAAGGCTTAGGACCAGCCGCCGCCGCGGCCCCTAGTGTGGACCCATGGGCGCCTACGACACGGAGATCGAGGGTCTCGCCGCCGCGGCGCGGGCCGCGCTGGTGCGGGAGATCGACGCGGACGGGGCCTGGGGCGGGGACCCGGTGTGGCGGGAGACGTTCGCGGCGGTGCCCCGGCACCTGTTCGTGCCGTACTACTACGTGGCCGGACCCGGCGGCTACGAGCGCCGCTGGGGCGAGAGCCCCGATCCGCGGGCCCGGGAACGCTGGGTGTGCGGCGCCTACGCGGACGTACCGCTGGCCACCCGGCTGCGCGACGGCGAACTGCTCTCCTCCAGCAGCCAGCCCTCCCTGATGGCACGGATGCTGGCGGCCCTGCAGGTCGAGGACGGCGACCGGGTGCTGGAGGTGGGCGCCGGCACCGGGTACAACGCGGCCCTGCTCGCTCACCGGCTCGGTGACGACGGCCTCGTCACCTCGGTCGACCTGGAAACGGAGATCACCGAGTCGGCCCGGCAGCACCTGGCGGCGGCCGGCTTCCACCCGGTCGTCGTCACCGGCGACGGAGCGCGCGGGGTGCCCGAACGCGCCCCTTTCGACCGGATCATCGCCACCTGCGAGCTGCCGACCGTCCCCCGCGCCTGGCTCGCCCAGTGCCGCCCCGGTGCCCGCATCCTCACCCCGCTCGCCACCGGACTGCTCGCCCTCACCGTGCAGGACCCGGAGCACGCCGAGGGCCGCTTCCTGCCCACGGCCGCCTTCTTCGTGCCGCTGCGCGGTGAGGGCAAGGCGGAGCCGGAGGGCGTGTCCCTGGCCGGGCTGCCGGGCCGGGCCCGCGAGCAGGAGCCGTTCCGCTTCCTGCTCGCGCTGATCCGGGGAAGGCTCGACCCGGCCGAGGCGTACGCGCTGTGGGAGCGCGAGGGCGAGCCGGACCGCGAGCGGTACGGCGTCACGGTCGGCGGCGAGCACGCCTGGGCCTGGCTGGACGAGCCGGAGGGGCCGTACGTCTGGCCCCTGCCCTGACCGCCCTCAGCCCCGGCGGATGGTGATCGTCGTCCAGGCGCCCACGTGCACCCGGTCGCCGTCCTGCAGCGGAACCGGCACGAACGGCTGGATCGGCTCGTCCGACATGTTGACCGTGGTGCCGTTCGTCGAGTTCTGGTCGACGACGGCCCAGCTCCCGTCCGGCTGCTGCACCAGCACGGCGTGCTGGTGCGAGACGCCCGGGTCCTCCGGCGGCACCGCGAGGTCGATGTCGGGGGTGTCGCCGGTGGAGTGCCGGCGGCGGCCGATGCTGACCTGGTTGCCGCCCAGGGTGCGCTGCTGCTCGGGCGAGTACGCGGGCAGGTTCAGGCCCGCGGCCTCGGGGCCGGAGCGATGCATCATCGCCATGAAGTACTCGCGGTCCGGACCGATGGTCGCGGTCCACGTCGCCGGACCCTGCGGCGCCGGCGGGAAGCCGTTGCCGGGAGGGGCCTGGGTGGCGCCGGGCTGCGGGTAGCCGTACCCGCCGCCCTGGCCGCCGGGGCCCTGGCCGGGTGCCTGTCCCGGTCCGGACGGGCCGGCGGACGACGGCGGGGAGATCACCCAGTCGTCGTCACCGCCGCCGAAGCCCGAGCCGCCGGCCGGGGGACGGCCGGTCTCCCGCGGGAAGGCGGGCGGCGCCGACGCACCGGACTGCTGGAACGCCTGCGGGGCACCGCCGGGACCGTTGGGCGTGGGCCCGGGCGGCGGCACAGGACGCGAAGGATCACCGCCGAAGCCGGAGGGGCCGGGACCCTGTCCCTGCCCGCCGCCGAAGCCGGACGGGCCGCCGGGGCCCTGTCCCGGACCGCCCCCGAACCCGCCGGGCCCGGACGGGCCACCGGAGCCGGGACCCTGTCCCTGCCCGCCGAAGCCGGGCTGACCGGACGGCCCACCGGGGCCCTGTCCCTGCCCGCCGCCGAAGCCGGACGGGCCACCGGAGCCGGGACCCTGTCCCTGTCCGCCGAAGCCGGGCTGACCGGACGGGCCGCCGGGGCCCGGAGGCTGGTTCTGACCGCCGCCGTAGCCGGACGGTCCCGAAGGGCCGCCGGAACCCTGGCCCGGCACCGTGCCCTGGCCCCCGCCGAAGGCCGGCGGAGGGCCGGGCGGACGCTGGTTGCCGCCGAAGGCGGACGGACCCGCGGGGCCGGGAGAGGTGGGCGGGCCGGACGGGGCGCGCTCGCCGCCGAACGGCGTGGGGCCCGACGGCTCGCTGCCGAACGACGGGATCGGCTCGGCGGGACGGTTCATCTGCGAGGGCCGCGAACCCTGGTACTCGTACGCGTCACCACTGCCGTACGTGGCGCTCGGCGGCTGGAACCGGGGCTGCGGCGGGCGCGGGGCGGCCGGGGTGTACGAGGTCGCCGTGTTGGTCAGGAAGTTCCACCGGCACTCCTCGCAGAAGGGCGCTCCGCCCTCACGGGGCGTACGGCACTGCGGGCACAGCTCCGGCTCCGGGGCGGGCCCGGCGGACGGGTGCGGACGGCCGCCGCCCTGGACACCGGGGCCACCGGGTCCGGAGGGCGGCGGAAAGCCGTAGCCACCGCCGGCCGGGGGCGGCGGCGGAGGGGGCGGAGGTACGGCACCGGCCATGCGGTGACCGCAGACCTCGCACCAGTCGTCGGAACCCGACTGGTGTCCGTTCGGGCAGGTCGGCATGTCGGTGCTTCCCCTTCTCCTGAGGGTCCGTCTGGATCGCTGCGATCGCTGCGATCGCTTCCAGGGTCACTTCTTTACACGAACAGTTTTTGTGGACCGGGTCTCCAGAGTCATCTCGTCGGCCTCCGCGACCCTCGTCTTCAACCGCACAGTACCTGTCGCGGCGTCGACCACGTCCACCACCTTCGCAAGCAGTTTCGCAGTATCCGCGTTCCCCGAGGCGCTCGCGAGCTGAACCGCGCGCCCCAGTTTGGCCGTTGCTCCATCGAAATCACCCGCTTTGCGCAGATCGAGACCTTTCTGGATGGCCTGCGCCAGTTCGGCCTGTCCGGTGTAGTGGGCGACTTGGGGGTTCATCGCGGTGGAGGCCGTCATGTCGTCCGTCCACACGGCCCGTACGAGCCCCTGCGCGCCGAGGTTCTGCACGTTCCCTCCCCCGCGTTCGGCTTCGCTCGTGCGGGTGGTGCCGCCGGGCTGAGGCGCCACCAGGGAGACCCGGGCGGCGAGCATCTCCCGGCCGAGCCCGGCCGGCGGGACCGTCACACACAGGTGGTAGTCGCGGGACTCGTCGCCCCAGGACCCGGTCGGGTAGTCCCCGGCGCGCGGCCCGGCCTCGCTGCGGCGGCCGGTCAAGTCCTCGACGCTGGGGGCGACTTGCTTGATGAACCGGATGGCCGTCCCGACCGGGGTCCACACCCGCAGGGCGACGTCGGCGACCTCCTTGCCCATCGCCGTCTCCATCAGTCGCGTGAAGTCGGCGGCGAGACCCGCGGGGTCGGCGACGATGTCGGCGGTGCCGAGCAGCGCGGAAGCGATCCCTGTGACTTCTTTCACTTCCCAGTCGGTGCCCACACCCCGCGCGTCACAGGTGAACCGGCCCGCGCACGCGTCCAGCGTGGCCCGCAGGTCCTCCGCGGACTCGTGCTCGTTGCGGCCGTCGGTGAGCAGGATGCCGTGCCGGATGGTCACGTCCGCCGACGACAGCAGCCGGTCGGCGAGCCGCAGCCAGGTGCCGATGGCCGTACCGCCGCCCGCGCTCAGCCGGCGCAGTGCCTGTTTGGCCTGTTCGCGGGTGACGGGGTCGGCGACCGCGACCCGCCCGCCGCCCGGGTAGACCTCCTTGGCGACATGGGTGCCGCCGATCACGGCGAAGTGCGTACCGTCGCGCAGGGTGTCGATCGCGGCGGCCGTGGCGTCCCGGGCGTTGCGCATCTTGGTCGGCGGGTAGTCCATGGAACCCGAACAGTCGACCATGATCGCCACGGCGGCGGACGGCCGCTGCCCCGGCGTGTACAGGGGCGCGGTGACGGCGCCGCCGATGGTGCCGCCGCCGGTCGCCGTCACCGTGACGATGGCGTTGACCTCGCTGCCGCCCTCGGGCAGGTACTCGTTCTGGTAGACGTCCACCGAGAACTGCGGCACGTTCGGTTTCGCGAAATTGGCCATGCTGGTTCACATCCCCCTCGGACACCCCGCTCGCGCGAGGCAGCGCATGACGACGGACCGGTCCCCTCCGGTCCGTCGAGGCTTCCCCGTTCGTACGGCCTCAGGCCGATCCTGCCCCCTGGGACGGCGCCGGGAACGGCAGGACCGCCACTGTTACGTTGTCGTGGCCCCCGCCGTCGAGGGCGTGACCGACCAGCACCCGGGCGCTGTGCAGCGGGCGGACGGCCGCGTCCGGCGGTACGACCTCGCCCATCTCCTCGGCCGTCTCGGCGTAGTTCCACAGTCCGTCGGTGCACACCACCACGGCACCGGGCCGGTCCGGCTTGAAGGAAGCGGTGTGCGGCTCCAGTTCGTAGGCGTCCGCACCGAGCCAGCCGGTGATCGCGTGGGCACGTTCGTCGGCGTACGCCTCGGCCTCGCTCATCAGACCCGCGGCGACCATCTGCGCGGCCCAGGAGTCGTCCTCGGTCAGCCGGGCGGGCGGTGCGCCGCGGTCGTCGGGCACCCAGTAGGCGCGGCTGTCACCGACCCAGCCGACGACCAGCAGCCCGGAGGTGACCACCGCGCCGACGATCGTGCAGGCCGGCGCGTTCTGGTGCGGGGCGTGCTCGCGGGCCGTGGCGGGTTCCTCGGCGAGCGCGTTGACCGCCTGCGCGGCGGCGACGATCGCCTCGTGCATCGCCGCTTGCGGGTGGGTGCCGCGCGGCAGGGCGGCCAGCAGGATGTCACCGGCCGCCTGGGAGGCGGCCAGCGAGGCGTCGTCGGGGCGGGTCGCGGAGGACACGCCGTCGCAGACGACCGCCAGCGCGGCGGGAGTGCCGTCGGGCAGCACGGTGTGACCCACCGCGAAGGCGTCCTCGTTGCGGTGGTGGCGCAGCCCGCGGTCGCTGACCGCGGCGACCGGGCCCGACTCCCGCTCGACGTGGTCGCGTTCGCGCGGCTGGGCGTGCCCGCAGTTCTCGCAGTAGCCGTCGCTGTCCACCCGGCCCGCCCGGCAGGCCACGCAGACCTGCGCCGGATCGGCCGGAGGGGTGGCGCCGGCGGCCAGCCGGGGATCCGGTGCCTGCAGCGGGTACTCGTCGGGCTCCGCGGGCCGGTCGAACCGCACCCCGGAACCCGTGGACGGTTCGGGTCCGGGCTCGTGCCCCGGCAGCGGTGAGCCGCCCGAGTCCGTGCCGGGCGGGCCGGCCGGCTGATGCGCGGGCGGACGGCCGTGGCCGTCCGGGCCGGCTTCGGGCCAGGCCATGCCGTCCCCGCGCTCGGCGGAGCCGGTCATGGTCAGCGTCGGATGGTCCTGCGGCGGAGCGGGCACCACCGAAAGGTCGTGTCCGCACGCTCCGCAGAACAGGTCACCCGACTCGACGGGCTCCGCGCAGCTCGGGCACTTCTGCAGTGCGGCCTGCTGGGGCTTCTGCGACATCGACTACACCCACGTCCGGGGGCGGTAACGGTTGGCCCGTTCCACCAGCTCGATCCTCTCATCGCCGGGCGCCAGCCGGGCCAGCGTGCGGTAGGCGCGCTCCAGTCCGAAGCGGAGGCCCCGCTCGTCCAGACCGCTGCCCAGCAGCACCCGGCCTCCGGCGGCGGGCCCGGTGCCCTGACCCCCGGAGAGTATCCAGTCCAGCGCGCAGCCGAGCACCTCGGCCGACAACTGCTCACGCCGGGCCGGGTCCAGGCCGTACGCCTGGAGCGCCTCGACCTGACCGGCGGCGGCCGTCAGGTCGTCCAGGAACGGTACGTCACCGGCGCTCGCCGTGCGCTGTCTGAGCCGGGCCCGGACGGCGGCGACCCGGGCGGCCGTGTAGTGGATGGAGGACTCCGCGACCGACTCCAGCGTCGTCACCGCGCTGTGCCGGTCCCCGGCCGCGAGCTGCACCCGGGCCAGCCCGAACGCGGCGCTCACATAGCTGGGATCGGTCGCCCACACCAGGCGGTAGTACTCGGCGGCGTTGTCGAGCTGGCCCAGCACCTCGGCGCACAGACCGAGCGCCAGCTTGGGCGCGGCCTCGCCGGGAAAGGCGTCGTAGATCGCGTCGAAGGCGAGCGCGGCGCCCTCGAAGTCGCCGGTGGCAAGGGCGGCCAGGCCCCGGTACCACACCACCCGCCAGTCGTCGGGCCGCTCCTCGTCCAGCTCGGCCAGGGACATCAGCGCTGCCTGGTGGTCGCCGCTCTCCAGCCGGGCGCGGATCTGCCGCAGCCGGGTCTCCACGGTCTGCTCGGGCGCCGCGGCCAGCGCGCCGATCAGCTCGGCCGGCGCCGAGGCCATGAGGCCCGCCAGGAAACCGGCGTTGGGGTCGTTCGGGTCGACCAGCGGCACCGGCAGGGCGAGCGCGGCGGCCCGGACGTCGACGGGCCTGACCAGGGCCGGCGGGACGGTGACCGGCGCCGGGACCCGCAGGCGCCTGCCCACCGGCCGGGCCCCCAGCCGCGACACGTCCCCGTCCAGCCGCGGGAACAGCTCCGTGTCGGTGACCTTCACCTCGGGCCCGAACAGGGTCGACAGCGCGGGCCGGGCCTGCCCGGTCTGCAGCGAGACGACCTCCCGCAGCACGCCCGTCAGCTGCTCGGACATCTCCTGCGCGGAGGCGAACCTGCGGGCCGGGTCGGGGTCGGTGGCGCGGACCAGCAGCCGGTAGAAGGACTCGTACCGGCGGAAGACCTCGATGGTGTCGGGGTCGGGCAGGGAGTCGGCGTAGACGTTGGTGTAGCCCTGGAAGTCGAAGGTGAGCACCGCGAGCGTCCGGCCCACCGTGTACAGGTCGCTCGCCACCGACGGGCCGGCGTCGGCCACCTCGGGTGCCTGGTAGCCGACGGTGCCGTAGATGGCCGACTCGTCGTCGTCCATCCGCCGGACCGCGCCCATGTCGATCAGCTTGAGCTGGTCCTCGGTCTGGATGGCGTTGTCGACCTTGAAGTCGCAGTACAGCAGGTTGCGGCTGTGCAGATGGCCGAGCGCCTCCAGCGCCTCGATGCCGTACGCGCACGCCTGCTCCACCGGCAGCGGGTCGCGCCGGCCGTCGGGCGTGCGGCGGGCGTTGGCGATCTCCTTCAGGGACTTCCCGCCGACGTACTCCATGACGATGTAGCCGTCGAGGGAACCGGTGCGCTGGTCCAGGTGCTCCACGAAGTTGTAGATCCGCACGATGTTGGCGTGCTCGATCTCCGCGAGGAACCGCCGCTCGGAGATCGCCGCGGCCATCGCGTCCTGGTCGCCGGTGTCCAGCAGGCCCTTGAGCACCACCCAGCGGTCGGAGACGGCCCGGTCCACGGCGAGGTAGATCCAGCCGAGCCCGCCGTGCGCGAGGCAGCCCGCGACCTCGTACTGGCCGTGCACGATGTCCCCGGCCTTCAGCTTGGGCACGAAGGAGTACGGGTGGCCGCACTTGGTGCAGAAACCCTCCGTGCGGCCCGGCCGGTCACCCCGGGCCCGGCCCACCGGCGCGCCGCAGTCCGACCGCGAGCAGAACCGCTTGCGCTCGGGCACCTCCGGGTTCTCCAGCACCATCGCGCGCGGGTCGGGGCGCGGCACCTGCGGTACGGAGACCAGCCCGGCGCCCAGCCGCCCGCGCGTGGAGGTGCCCGAGGAGGAACCCGAGCTGCGCACGGACACCGAACGGCCGGTGGACTTCCCCGACAGCGACCGGGAGAGCCTCCCGGACACGGAACGGCGCGAGCGCGACGACTGCGAGGACGTCCGGGAACTGCGCGCACTGCCGTTGCTCGACGAGCCCCTGGTGACTCCGGTGGGCGGCGAGCCCACCATCCCCCTGGCGGACACCACGGGTGCGAGACCGCACGTGTCGCAGTACAGCTCACCGCCGCCGACGTCCTCGTACGCCCCCTCGCAGCCCGGCCGCTGGCAGCTCTGCCCCGGCTGACTCATGACTGGTCCCCCTTACGGTCCTCCGGCGCGCCCGGGCCCGCGAGCAGTTCGGCCGCCAGCTGCTGGTAGCGCAGCACGGCCTGTTCGGCCACGCGCAGGTCGCAGGGTGCGCTCCACAGCATGCGGCGGGCCGCGTCGTACCGCTCGACGAGGAACGGGTCCTCGGCCAGGCCGTGCCGGGCGACCTTCGCCTTGTAGGCGTCGAGCCGGCCGCGCAGTTCGGCGCGGACCGCGAGCGGCGCGGTGACCGCGGTCAGTGACTCGCGGGCGCGCAGCAGTTCGTCCTCCGCCTTCTGCTCCAGGGACTCCAGCAGCGGGGACAGCCGGTGCCACTGGGCCTGCCTGCGGTACTCGGCGGCGGTCGCCAGCTGCTCCTGCAGCACGGTCGGCGGCCCGCTGACCACCGGCACCTCGGTCGCGGCGATCTTCGCCAGCACCTCGCCGCGCGCGGTACGGGCCTCGGCGAGGGTGCGGTCGGCGCGCGAGAGCACGTCCCGCAGCCGGATCAGCCGTGCCTCGGCGTCCTGGCGCACCGTCAGCACGGCGCCGATCTCCCGGCGCACGTCCTCCAGGGCGCGCGCCTCACGGTCGTACACCGTCGTGTCCGGGCGGCCGCCGCCCGGCGCCGAACTGCCCTCGGCCGGCACCCAGAAGGAGAGCGGGTCGGAGACGACGTCCTCGCGCAGCTTGGTCAGCGTGCGGGTGATGCGCTCCAGGTCGTCGCCGGCCGGGTGCTCGCCGGGGCGCACGCCGACGGAGTGCGCGAGCTGCCGGGTGCGCTGGAGTTCCGCGGCGAGTAAATCGATCCGCGCGGGCAGCGCCGACCACACCGCGTCGGCGGCGACGACCATGTCCAGGCTCGTCGCGTACAGCTCGTTCATCCGGTCCACCAGTGTGGACAGCGAGAACGTCTCGCTCAGCCTGCCGGTGCCGCCGCCGGGGACGGTCACGGACGCGCCGCGCAGCAGCTCGGTGAGTTCCGTCAGGTCCTCGCGGCTCGACCAGCGGCGCCGGGCGCGGATCTCCCGGGCGCTGCGCAGCGCGGCCGTGTAGGCGTCGAAGTACGCCCACAGCAAGGTGATCCGGTCCTCCGCGGACTGCCAGCGTTCCCGGGTGACCCCGGTCAGCTCGGCGCCTTCGAGGAGTCTGCGGCCCGCGTGGTCCTGCAGCGCCAGCAGCGAGGTCTCGATCGCCTCGTGCTCCTGGCCGAGCCGCGCCAGCGCACGGTCCACCTCGTCCCGGTCCATCACCGGCCCGGCGGGGTCCGTGACGCCCATCGATCACCTCTCGCTTGCTGTCTGTTCCGGTGGGGTGCGCTCAGCTGGACTGCAGGTACTGCGGCTGGGGCGGCTCCGACGCGGCCGCGTCCTTCCCCAGTGTCGCCGACAGCCACTTGTCGTACGACGCCTGCCACCCGTTCGCGCGGTAGCTCACCAGCACGCGATTGACCCGGCCTACCAGATCGGTGGCACCCTTCTTCATCGCCACGCCGTAGTACTCGGCGGTGAACGCCTCGCCCTTCAGTTCGACGGTCGGATCCTGGGCGGCCTGGCTCGCGGCGAGCGCGCCGTCGGTCACCACCGCGTCCGCTTCGCCGAGTTGCAGCCGGACCAGGCAGTCGAGCTGGTTCGGGACGGTGGCGGAGATGTCGGTGGAGGCGGGCAGCCGGCCGGACTTCCGGTCGGCGTCCAGCTTGGTGTACGCCGTCGAACCGGCGGCCGTGCAGACCTTCTTGTGCGCCAGCGAGTCGTTGTAGCCGGTGACCGGCGACGACTTCGGGGCGAGGACCTGCTGACCGGTCTTGAAGTAGGGCGCGGAGAACGCGACCTGCTGGAGCCGGTCACAGGTGATCGTCATCGTCCGCACGACCATGTCCACCCGTCCGTCCTCGATGGCCGGGATGCGCTGGCTGGTCGGGATCGCCTTGAACTGCACGGCGTCCGGGTCGCCGAGTATCTCCTCGGCGATCCGGTGGGCGAGGTCGATGTCGAAGCCCTCCAGCTCCGCGCCCTCGGTGTTGGGATTGCGGTAGCCCCAGCGGTAGCTGTTCTGGTCGACGCCGACGATCAGCTTGCGCTTGGCGCCGGTACGGGCCTTGATGGCGTCGATCGTCGGACCGTCCGCGCCGGAGGGGGCGAGCGTCCGCTTGTGCACGTCGGCGTCGCTGCACCCGTCGATGACGTCGGCCTGGGTGCCGGTGGCCACCCGCTGCCCGCCGCGGCCCGGCTCCGGCTGCTGGGTGCGCGGCAGCAGCAGGACGAACGCCAGTGCCAGTGCGCACAGCACCGCCATGGCGGCGACCCCGCCCCAGCCCCGCAGGGCGGACCGTGCACGGTTCACGTACATCGCCTTGCCCCCTGTCACCGGTACTCCGAAAGCCTGCGCCCGATGCCGGCGACCGCGCCGGCCGCGGCCAACACCCCGAGGACGGCCGCGCCGACCGTCAGCCCGGTCATCGCGTCCCGCCCGTCACCGGCCGCCTGCCGGAACTCGGCCTGCTCGTGGTCGATGGCCCGGGCGAGGTTGCGGTCGACGCTGTCGAAGCACTCACCGGTCGCGCCCTTCGCGCCGATCACCTTGTCCAGCGCCTGCTGGTAGTTGCCGTTCTCGTCCTCGGCCCGCGCCGCGGCGTGGCGCTGCTTCCACACCGCCATGTTGCCCTCGGCCGCCTTGACCGGCGCGGTGCCCCCCTGGTCGTCGGCGAGCTTCTGCGCCGCGGTCAGCCCTTCGCCGAGCACGGACATGTCCTTGTCGAAGTCGTGGTAGTAGGCGTCGTACGGCTTTCCGCCGACCGTGACGGTCTCCGCGCCGCGCGCCACCAGGCTGAGGTTCTCGTTGCCCCGCGCCTTCAGGGACGCGATCCGGGCGTCGTGCAGCACGGTGAGCGAGCGGATGCCGTTGTCGTACGAGCCGTCGAGTTCGGCGCGGGCCACCGCATGGCCCACGACGAGCCACAGCAGGGCCACGGTGGTGGCTGCGCAGGCGGCGACCAGACCGTGGTTGAGGACGCGGTTGGTGCGCCGGTACATGCGGTGCTGGGCCCAGCCGAGCCCGGCGAGTGCGAGCACCCCGAGCGCGATCGCCGCCCACGGGTACGGCGTGGCGTCGCCGTAGTCGGCGTCCAGGCGCCGGTTCTCCGTCGTGTAGAGATCCTCCGCCGCCGGGAGCATCTCCTTCTGCATCTTCTCGTTGGCGTAGCGCAGATAGGCGCCGCCCACCGGGTAGCCCTGCCGGTTGTACGTCCGCGCCCGCTCGACCAGCCCCTTGTACTCGGGCAGCAGCCGGTTCAGCTCGGCGATGGTCGCCTCGGAGGCCGAGCCGGGATCGGCGTTGGCGGCGGCGGTGACGAGTCCGGAGGCCGCGGTGCGGATGTCCTTCTCGTACCGGTCCCGGGAGGCCGCGCTCTCCTGACCGCCCGCCAGGAAACCGCTGGACGCGGCCGTGTTGGCGTCGGCCAGCGAACGGTAGATGCCGGCCGCCCCGGAGCTGAGCGGCTGACTGCGGTGCAGCACGTCGTCGGCGGCGGCCGAGCGTGCGCTGGTCTGCCAGGCGGTGACCGCCCCGAACGCGACGACCAGCAGCGCCAGTACGGCACCGATGATCCGCAGCCGCCCCGGTTCGGTCGTCGCGGCGGCCCGCAGGCGCTCGGCCCCCTCGGCGAAGGCGGTGCGCCGGGCCGGCGGCACCGGCGGGACGACGGCCGCGGACCGGCCGGGCTGAGCGGGAATGCCAGGGGCACCGGCGGGCCCGGCGGGCCCGGCGGGCCCGGCCGGCGGTGGCGCCGTGCTGCTCTTCGGCGGATGTGTCACCCGACCTCCCCCATGGTCATCCGTTCGCCGCCAAGTATCGCCGCCCGGACCGGCATCCGCACCGGCCTTCACTCGATCTTGATCGGATCGCAGCGCGCGCTGCTCATGTATACGCCGGGAGCGTTTGTTCGGTTCCACCCGGGAGCGCGGGACTGCCGGGCCCGGCCGCGGGCCTGCGCCGCCCGGCCCGCCTCGGTCTCCCTCGGTCCGTGGACCGCCCTCCAGGGTGGCCGGTGTCGGAGGGCCGCCCTCTCAGGGCTCCCGGTGTTCGTGGGCCGCCTTCTCCAGTGCCGCCGCCTCCGCCTCGGCGACCCGGGTCTCGGCGGCCACGTCGATGGAGCGGGTCAGCCACCAGTACAGGGCCGCGGAGACCGGCAGTCCGATGAACAGGGAGATGTCGGCGCCGCCCAGGGCCTTCGCGGCGGGGCCGACGAACAGGGTCCCGACGGAGAAGAACGGGATCATGGCGGCGAAGCCGACGAGGTAGGCGATGATGCCGTGCCAGCCCCAGCGCCCGTAGATGCCGTGCGGGTTGAAGATCTCGGCGACGGCGTAGTGCCCGCGGCGCACCACGTAGTAGTCCATCAGGTTCACCGCGGTCCACGGGATGAACAGGTAGAGCACCAGCAGCAGGAAGTTCTCGAAGTTCTCCAGGAAGTTCGACGTCGCGACCAGTGCGCCGACGAGGGAGAGCGCCGCGGTGAACGCGATGGTGAGCAGCCGTACGGCGAGCGTCGGCCGGACCCGTTTGAACGAGTCGACGCCGCTGATGAGGGTCAGGGAACCGCCGTACATGTTCAGCGCGGTCACCGAGACCAGGCCCAGTGCCGAGAACAGCAGCACGATCGCACCGAACCCGGTGAACACCTTGTCGCCCGCGGCGTTGATCGAGCGGATCGCGTCGAAGTCCTTGCCCGCCCACGCGGCCAGCAGCGCGCCGAGGACCATCAGCCAGACTCCGCCGAGCGCGGAGCCGAAGTACGTCCAGTAGAAGGTCTTGCGGACGGTCACGTCCGGCGGCAGGTACCGCGAGTAGTCCGAGACGTAGATGGCCCAGCTGATCTGGTAGCCGGCGACGACACCGAACTGGGCCAGGAACGGCGTCCACTTGAAGGCGCCGAGGTCGAAGGAGCCCGCCGGGTAGTGCAGGGTGACCAGGACGCCCACGGTGAAGATCCCGAAGATCACCAGGAAGGTGTACGTCAGGACCCGCTCGGCCTTGTGGATGACGTCGTAGCCCACCAGCGCGATGACCAGCGCCACCACGGTGACCACCACGATCCACAGATGCACGCCGCCGTGGACCGTGGTGTCCAGCGCTTCGGCGGCGAGGCTGCTGTTGAAGACGTTGAACCCCGCGTACTGCACGTAGGCGAAGAGCCATACGAGGAGGGCGCCGACGTAGCCGAACTGGGGCCGCGACTGGATCATCTGCGGCAGGCCCAGCTGGGGGCCCTGGGCCGAGTGGAACGCCATGAAGAAGGTACCGATGACGGTGCCGGAGACGATGGCCAGCAGCGACCAGATGAGGTTGCCGCCCTGGGTGATGCTGACCAGCCCCACCGCCAGGGTGGCGATCTGGGCGTTCGACATGAACCACAGGGGTCCCAGGTGCCACAGCTTCCCGTGCCGCTCGTCCAGCGGGACGTAGTCGATGGACCGGACCTCGATGCCCGACACCCTTGGCTCGGCCGATGTGCTCATGGCGCCTCCCGAGTGCCGGCCGGTATCCCTGGTCACTGTGTTCCCCGGCTCCCCTCCCACGACGCCTAGGGGGAGGGCCGGTCACCGGGCGCCATGACCGGTCACCACCCGCGCCCGGGCCCTCGCCGCCCGCCGCACCGGCGCCGGCTCAGCCCGCCTCCCAGTGGCCCCGCGCCCGCCGCTGCGCCTCGGCCCCCGCCGCCAGCCGGTCCAGGCCCAGCAGCGCCGCGCCCAGCACCGGGCTCGCCGTCACCACCCGGACGTCGGCCTTGGGGGCGCGGACCGCCAGCAGGTCGCGGACGGTGTCGTTCAGCTGCGGGTGGCCCGCCGTGAGGACGCTGCCGCCCAGCAGCACCGGGGTCTCCTCGGCGAGGAGATCCAGGCGGGACAGGGCGACCGTGGCCATCACCGTGACCTCTTCCGCGAGCCGGGTGACGAGCGTGCGGGCCACCCGGTCGCCGTCCGCCGCCGTGGCGAACAGGACCGGCGTCAGTTCGTGCCGCCGGTCGTGACCGACGTGCTCCAGGTGCAGGGCCTCGATCAGGGCGTACATGGTCGGCAGGCCGAAGTGCGCGGGGAGCGTGCGGGCCAGGGCCGTCGGCTCGCCCCGCCCGTCCTCCGCGCGCGCCGCGTGCCACAGCGCCTCCTCCGCCAGTCCCCAGCCGCCGCCCCAGTCACCGGAGATCCGGCCGATGGCCGGGAACCGGGCGGTACGGCCGTCGGGGCGCATGCCCACGCAGTTGATGCCCGCACCGCACACCACGGCCACCCCGCGAGGCTCGGCGATGCCCGCGCGGAGGATCGCGAAGGTGTCGTTGCGGACCGCCACCGATGTGCCCCACGCGCGCGCGTGCAGCGCGTTCGCCAGTTGCTCCTCCTCCACCGGGAGGTCCGCGTTGGCCAGGCAGGCCGAGACATGGGTCACGGCCCCCACCCCGGCGTCCACGAAGGCCCGGGCCACCGGATCCGCCAGCGTGTCCAGCGCCGCGGCCACGCCCACCGCGGGCGGGCGGAAGCCGCCGCCGCGGGCCGTCGCCAGGACCTCGCCGGCGGCGGTGACCACGGCGACGTCGGTCTTGCTGTTGCCCGCGTCGATGGCGAGGACCGTCAGGGGGTCGGGTGCGGTCAGGCCCACGCGAGGTGCTCCCGGTTGTGTGCGACCAGCTGGTCGGTCAGGGTCTCGGCGTACGCGTACTGGCCGATCAGGGGGTGCGCGAGCAGTGCCCGGAAGACGCGGTCCCGGCCGCCGCGCAGGGCCGCCTCCAGGGCCAGGTCCTCGTACGCCGTCACGTTCGCGATCAGGCCCGAGAACAGCGGGTCCGGCTCCGGGACCGGCAGCGGGACCGGACCCGCCGGGCCGACCGCCGCCTGCACCTCGATCACCGCGTCGTCGGGGAGGAAGGGCAGGGTGCCCTTGTTGAGCGTGTTCGCCACCTGGTACGGGCTGCCGCCACCGCCCAGCAGAGCCGCCGCCAGGTCCACGGCCGCCTCCGAGTAGTAGGCGCCGCCCCGCTTGGCCAGCAGGGCCGGTTTCTCGTCCAGGGCCGGGTCGCCGTACATCGTGAGCAGCTCGTGCTCCATGGCGGCCACCTCGGAGGCCCGGGAGGGCCTGGTCCGCAGGTCCCGTACGACCTCGTCGTGGGCGTAGTAGTAGCGCAGGTAGTAGGAGGGCACGACGCCGAGGCGGTCCAGCAGGCGGCGGGGGAGGCGGAGGTCGTCGGCGAGTGCCTCGCCGTGTTCGGCCAGGATCTTCGGCAGGACGTTCTCGCCCTCCGGGCCGCCCAGCCGCACCGCCGTCTCCCAGGTGAGGTGGTTGAGTCCGACGTGGCCGAGGTGCACGTCGGCCGGGGCCGTGCCGAGCAGGGCCGCGAACTTGCGCTGGAAGCCGATCGCCACGTTGCACAGGCCGACCGCCCGGTGCCCGGCCTGGAGCAGGGCGCGGGTGACGATGCCGACGGGGTTGGTGAAGTCGATGATCCAGGCACGGGGGTTGGCACGGCGGACCCGTTCGGCGATGTCCAGCACCACGGGGACCGTGCGCAGGGCCTTCGCCAGGCCCCCGGCGCCGGTGGTCTCCTGGCCGATGCAGCCGCACTCCAGCGGCCAGGTCTCGTCCTGCTCCCGGGCCGCCTGGCCGCCGACGCGCAGCTGGAGCAGGACCGCGTCGGCCCCCTCGACGCCGGCGTCCAGGTCGGCGGTGGTGACGATCCGGCCCGGGTGGCCCTGCTTGGCGAAGATGCGGCGGGCCAGGCCGCCGACCAGCTCCAGACGGCCGGCCGCCGGGTCGACGAGGACGAGTTCCTCGACGGGCAGGGTCTCGCGCAGGCGGGCGAAGCCGTCGATGAGTTCGGGCGTGTAGGTCGAGCCTCCGCCGACCACGGTGAGTTTCACTGAAGGTTCCCTCGCTTCCATGGGGTGCGGGCAGCAGTCATCGGCCGGGGGTTCGCGGGTCGTCCCCCGGGTGAGCACGGCATGTGTGGTTCAACCCTTCACTCCGGTGAGCGTGACGCCTTCCACGAACGCCTTCTGGGCGAAGAAGAACACGAGGATCACGGGAGCCATGACCAGCACCGTCGCGGCCATGGTGAGGTTCCAGTCGGTGTGGTGGGCGCCCTTGAAGGACTCCAGGCCGTAGGACAGGGTCCAGGCGCCGGGGTTCTCGGACGCGTAGATCTGCGGGCCGAAGTAGTCGTTCCAGGCGTAGAAGAACTGGAAGAGGGCCACGGCGGCGATGCCGGGCCTGGCCATCGGGAGCACGACCCGCAGCAGGGTGCGCAGGTCTCCGCAGCCGTCGATCCGCGCCGCGTCCAGGTACTCGTTCGGGATCGTCATCAGGAACTGGCGCAGCAGGAAGACGGAGAACGCGTCCCCGAACGCCATCGGGACGATCAGCGGCCACAGCGTGCCGGAGAGGTCCAGCTGCTTCGCCCAGAACAGGTACATCGGGATGACGACGACCTGCGGGGGCAGCATCATCATCGAGATCACCAGCATGAGGGAGAGATTGCGGCCCCGGAAGCGGAACTTGGCGAGCGCGTACGCCACCGGGATCGAGGACACCACGGTCAGGGCGGTGCCCAGGCCGGCGTAGAGCAGCGTGTTCCGCCACCAGGTGAGGAAGCCGGGAGTGTCGAGCACGCTCTTGTAGTTGCCCCACTCCCAGGTGTGCGGGACCAGGTCCCTGCTGAGCGCCTGGGTGTCGCTCATCAGCGAGGTCAGGAACACGAACACGAACGGCAGCGTGAAGAACAGCGCGGCGGCGACGCCGAGCGAGTGGACCGCGATCCACTCCAGCACCGCCCTGCGGCGGGCGGTGCGTTCGGCACCGGAGACGAGCGGCGCCTGCTTCACGGGCGGGTCCAGTACCTGGGTCATCATCAGTCACCTGCCTGGATCAGGCCGCCCCGGCGCCGCATGAGCAGTGCGGTGAACGCCATCGACAGGGCGAACAGCACCAGCGCCACCACGCAGGCCGAGCCGTAGTCGAAGCGCTGGAAGCCGAGGTTGTAGACGAGCTGGGGGAGGGTGAGCGTGGACTTGTCCGGGTAGCCGGGTTCGAACTGGGTGCCCGCCCCCTGGATCACGCCGGAGGCCACCTTCCCGGCGACCAGCGGCTGGGTGTAGTACTGCATGGTCTGGATCACTCCGGTGACGACGGCGAACATCACGATGGGGGAGATGTTCGGCAGGGTCACGTACCGGAAGCGTTGCCACGCCGAGGCGCCGTCCAGTTCGGCCGCCTCGTACTGCTCCGCCGGCACGTCGAGCAGCGCGGCCATGAAGATGACCATCAGGTCGCCGACGCCCCACAGGGCCAGCAGGGTCAGTGCCGGCTTGGACCAGGTGGGGTCGTTGAACCAGCCCGGCGCCGGCAGGCCGGCCTTGTCCAGGAGGGAATCGACCGGGCCCGTCCCGGGGTTGAGCAGGAACGCGAAGGCCATGGTCGCCGCCACCGGCGGGGCGAGGTACGGCAGGTAGAACAGGGTGCGGAAGACGCCCGTGGCCGTCTTGATCCTGGTGATGAGCAGGCCGATGCCCAGTCCGAAGACCACCCGCAGGGACACCATGACCAGGACCAGCCACAGCGTGTTGCGCAGGGCGGGCCAGAACAGCGGGTAGTGCTCGAAGACGTAGGCCCAGTTCTTCCCGCCGCTCCACTCCGGCGGCCGGAAGCCGTCGTAGTGCATGAAGGAGAAATAGACCGTGGAGATCAGCGGGTAGGCGAAGAAGACCGAGAAGCCGATCAGCCACGGGGACATGAAGGCGAGCGTGCGCAGGGCTGAGCGGCGGCGTTTCGACGCGAGGGTGACGGTGCTCATCACTGCGCCTGCGCGATGTCCGTGTCGATCTGCGCGGCCGTCCTCTTCAGTCCGGCCTTCAGATCGGTGGCCTTGCCGCTCTCGTAGTCGTAGCCGAACTGCTGGATCGTCACCAGGTACACACCGCCGTTGACCGAGGCGGGTGTGGTGGTGGAGTCCGGGTGGGCGGCGATGTCGAGGAAGGTCTTGAACCGCGGGTCGTACTTCAGCTTGGGGGACTTCAGGGCGGCCAGCGTGGAGGGCACGTTGTGGATGTCGTTGGCGAAGCCGACCACCGCGTCCGTGTCCGTGGTCATGTACTTCACCAGCTCCCAGGCCGCGTTCTGCTGGTGGCTGGTGGCTGCGATGCCCGCGATCGTGCCGGTGATGTAGCCCTTTCCGTACTGGTCGGCCCGGTCGTCGGGGACGGGCAGCGGGGCCACCCCGATCTCGAATCCGGGATCGGCCTCCTCGGCCATGCCGAGCCGCCACTCGCCGTCGAGCTGCATGGCGACCTGGCCGGTGTGGAAGGGGTGCTTGGGGCCCCACTCGTCGCCCAGGGTGGCCCGGAACTTCTCCAGCCGCCGGAATCCGCCGAGTTCGTCGACGAGTTTCTTCTGGAGCGTGAAGCCCTTTTCGAAGGCGGGGTCCTTCGCAAGGGCGGACTTGCCGTCCTTGTCGAAGTAGGTCGGCGAGAACTGCCCGAAGTAGTGCTCGGTGGTGGACTCCCAGCCGTGGTAGTTCGGCATGAAACCCAGCTGCTTGTAGCCGTCGCCCTGGCGGATCGTCAGCTTCTGGGCGTCGGCCTCGAACTCGGACCATGTCTTCGGCGGGGCGGTGATGCCCGCCTTCTCGAACGCCGTCTTGTTGTAGTAGAGCCCGTACGCGTCACCGAGCAGCGGGACCGCGCAGCGGTTGCCGTCGAACCGGGTGTACTCGTTCATCGGCTTCGGGAACGTCGCCTCCGGGTCGATGTGCGACTTCTCGAAGAACGGGTTCAGGTCCACGAGCGCGCCCGAGGAGCAGAACTTGCCCACGTTGTTGGTCGTGAAGGAGGAGATCACGTCCGGTGCCTTGTCGCCGCCCGCGCGCAGCGCCTGGTTGATCTTGTCGTCGGTCATGTTGCCGACGACGTTCACGTGGATGTTGGGGTGCGCCCGCTCGAAGCCGGCGACCAGCGACTTGACCGCCTTCACCTCGTTCGGCGCGCTCCAGGCGTGCCAGAAGTTGATCGTCGTGTCCTTCGACGGGTCGTCCGTGGCGCCCGAGCCGGACTGGCCGGTGCATGCGGCGGTGAGGAGCACGGCAGAAGCAGTCAGGGCAAAAGCCGCTTTTCGGGTGACTCCGGGTATGGCTGTGGGCATGGCGAGGTCTCCCAGGGACGGGGGCGGGAAATACAGGGCGCGGGGGCGGGAAATTTCAGGGCGCGGTGGGCGGGAAGAAGGCGCGGCTGGGGGGAGAAGGTGCGGCTGAGGGGGGGCGTGGCGGGGCGGGAAGAAGGCCGGCGGGGGCGCTCAGCGCGAGGTGTCGAAGACCTCGTCGCGGGTCGTGGCGAGCGCGGACTCCAGCGCGCCGCGCAGCACGGGGTGTTCACGGACCTCGCCGACGACCAGCCGTGGCCGGGCCGCGGCCAGCTCCTCCAGTTCGGCCTGGACGAGGGCGCGCAGTACCTCGCCGCCGGCCGTCAGGGCGGAGCCGCTGAGGATGACGAGTTCGGGATCGAGGACGGAGACGAGCGAGGCGAGACCGGTGGCCAGCCGGGTCGCATAGGTCTGGAGCAGTTCCCGGTGAGGGCCGCTCGCATGGTCGGCGGCGCGGGCGACGAGCGCGGCGGCGGCCTCGGCGCACGGCCCCGGCGGCACGTCGGAGACACCGAGTTCCCGGGCCAGCTTCGGTACGGCCTGGGAGCCGGCCAGCTCCTGGTAGCCACCGCTGTTGGCCTTGGTGACCTGGCGGACCAGCGGGGTGCCCGGCACCGGCAGGAAGCCGACCTCGCCGGCGCCGCCCGTCCAGCCGCGGTGCAGCCGGCCGCCGAGGACCAGGGCGGCGCCGAGGCCTTCCTGGTTCCACAGCAGCACGAAGTCCGCGTGGCCGCGGGCCGCGCCGAGCCGCTGTTCGGCGATGGCGGCGAGGTTGACGTCGTTCTCGTACTCGACCGGCATCGGCAGCGCCGCCGCGAGTTCGCCGAGCAGTGTGGGGGAGTGCCAGCCCGGCAGGTGGGAGGCGTAGCGCAGCCGGCCGGTGTTGGGGTCGAAGGCGCCGGGTGTGCCGATGACCAGCCGGTGCACGTCGGACCGGGTGAGCCCGGCGGCCTTCACCGCGCCGTCGAGGGCGTCGGTGACCTGCTGGACCACCGGGTGGGCCGGCCGGCGGCCCGGGGTGGGCAGCTCGAACTCGCCGACCGTGCGGCCGGTGACGTCGGCGACAGCGGCGCGGATGCGGTGCGGGGTGACGTCCAGTCCGGCGGCGTACGCGGCGGCGGGATTGACCGCGTACAGCTGGGCGTTGGGGCCCGGCCGGCCCTCGCTGGTGCCGGTGACCCGGACCAGGCCGGCCGCCTCCAGGCGGGCCAGCAGCTGGGAGGCGGTGGGCTTGGACAGGCCGGTGAGCTTGCCGATCCGGGTGCGCGACAGCGGCCCGTGCTCCAGCAGCAGATCCAGGGCGGTGCGGTCGTTCATGGCGCGCAGGACGCGCGGGGTGCCCGGCGTGCCGGCGGTTCCTGCCATCGGGGTCGACACCTGCCTTTCAGCCGCCCAGCTTTTCAGTGGCCCGGGCACGGCGTCCAGTCTTGATCAGCGGACGCCCTGCCTGATCACTGTTAGGAAAGTTTCCTATTTGGGTGGGAGGAACGTAAGCCCAGGACGAAGAGGGCGTCAATAGACAACGCCCCCGAGGCAACAGAGTCGTTACCTCGGGGGCGCGTGTCACGGGGGCCCGGGCCCGAGGGGGCCCGGTGCCGTCCTACTTCACCGTCACGTGGTCACCGGCGGACGTCTTCGCGCCCGTGGTGGCCGTACCGGCGAAGACGAAGCGGTAGGTGCCGCTCCTGGTCGCCTTCACCGTGGTGGACAGGGCGCCACCGGTGCCGGAGGTGATCGCCTTGACGTTCGCGTACGAGCCGCCGTCCGCCTTGAACTGCAGCACGACCTTCTGGCCCTGGTAGCCGGTGTACCTGCCGGCCGCCCAGTCCGCCCGGGTCAGCTTGCCCTTGACGGTCAGCGTCCTCCCCTTCGCCACGGGCTCCGGGGCGGCGTCCGCGGTCAGCCGGGCGGCGCGCTGCACCTTCACCGAGGCCAGATTGCCCCACGCGGTCACGTCGTTCTCGCTGTGCAGGTAGTCGTCCGAGACGCTGCCGTCGCTGTGGGCGTAGACGCCCGCGGCCTTCCAGGTCGTGGCGTCGGCGGCCTCGTAGAGCGACTCGTCCGGAGCGACGACGATCTTCTCGGTGCAGCTCTCGGTGACCGTCGTGTCCGTCGCGGCGGTCGTCGTGCAGGTGGGCGGCGTGTCCGGGCCCAGGTCGTTGTCGACCGACCTCAGCGTCCCGCGGTACAGGATGACCGCCTGCACGTTCTTGTTCTGGTCGATGACCAGGTCCTTCGGCCGGGTCAGGGTGTACGTCACCGGCACGGTCACGGCCTTGCCGATGCCGGCCACGATCGGCTTGCCCTTGTTCACGGTCACGCCGGCGAACGTCAGGTCCGGCGTGCCGGCCGCCGACGCGGCGGGCGCGGCCAGGCCGGCCAGAGCCAGGGCACCGGACAGGGCGGCGCCTATGGCGAGCTTGCGCATGTTTCCCCACCTTCGAGGCGGACCCCCGGGCGACGTCGCGCTCCAGATCAAGGGTCCGCGGGTGAGGTGACCCTAGAGGATCGGGAAATGCGGACGGAACGCGGGGTTCCTGTGAAGGCGGGCTGGATCCGGGGCCACGTCACGAGTGCATCACGGGTGTGGTTTCCGCTGGTCACAGGGCCTAGATTCAGGGCGTCCGGCGTCTTGGCCACCCTGCACCGGACAGGGGTGCCGGGGGCTGGGGCGGACGAGGGGTCGGGGACGGGCGGATGCGTGACGGAAGACTGCCGGCCGAGGGGCATGCCGTTGCGGCGCCGGGTGGGCGCGCTCGTGGCGCTGCGCAGGCCGGCGCGCTTCGGGGAACCGGAGTGAGCGGGCGCCGGGCGGCGCTGCTGCTGGGTGTGCTGCTGCTGGGGGCGGGGGGTTGTACGGCCCAGCATCCTTCGAAGGCACGGGCGGCGGTGGTCTCGGCGGCGCCCTCCACGAAGCCCGCGTCATCCGCTGCGTCACCCTCCGCGTCACCCTCTGCATCACCGTCCTGTGCCTTCGATGCCGTCCGCTGGGGCCGTGTGCTGCAGGAGACGCGGCTGATCGGGATGTCTGCGGTAATCACGCCCGGCAAGGACGACGGATGGACCACCTTCCGGAACGTGCCCCTGCGCGTGGTGGACGCCCGGATCATGACCAACGGCGCGGACGTCCCCCACCGGCAGGTGGTGGCCTCGCTCGCGCGGCACCTGGGCTACGAGCCGGACGACCTGATGCTTCCGGGAGAGAGCACCGTCCACCATGCGCAGCGGCCCCAGCGGATCGACTCCGACGGCGCCGGCCGCTTCGCCACCACGGAGGGCGTGAAGGTCGTGGAGGCGAGCTTCGCCGTGAAGTGCCCCGACGGGCTGCACTACGGCAGCGTCACCACGTGGCTCACTCCCACCCGGACCGACTCCATCGGCTGCGGCCACGACCCCGGCGAGGAAGCGTGGCTCCGCGAGGCCTACCGGCTTGCCTGCGGGCCGCTCGACCGCTGACGAAGGGAGCGGGCCGGGAGGGGCCGGCCGGGCTCGACCCCCACCCGGCGCAACGACGGGGCACCCCGTGCGCGCCGGGAGGAGGAGGGCCGGCGGGACTCGCCCTCCCCGGCGCAACGACGGGGCACCCCGTGCGCCGGAATGCCCCGTGTGCTCGCTCGGACGAGCGTGCTGAACGTTTCGTTCGCTACTTGCCGGCAGCCGGGGGCGGGACGAGCGGGGCCGTCGCCCTGGTCTGGGGGGAGTCCGCGTTGGAGTACGCCGACGGCGCGGCCACCGCCGCCGTCGGATCCGGGGTGTCCTCCAGGTCCTCCGTCGCCGTCGCACCGCCCACGATGCGGATGCTCGCCGCGTCGAACGCCCGCTTGATGCGCCAGCGCATCTCGCGCTCGACCGTCACCGACTTGCCCGGCATGGTCTTGGCCGAGACCCGGACCACCATGGAGTCGATCAGCACCGAGTCCAGGCCGAGCACCTCGACCGGGCCCCACAGCAGCTCGTTCCAGGGCTCTTCCTTGCTCATCTTCTCGGCGACCTCGTCCAGCGTGGCCTTGACCTTGTCCAGGTCCTCGCTCGCCTTCACGGTCACGTCGACCCCGGCCGTCGCCCAGCCCTGCGACAGGTTGCCGATCCGCTTGACCTCGCCGTTGCGGACGTACCAGATCTCCCCGTTGTCGCCGCGCAGCTTGGTCACCCGCAGCCCGACCTCGATCACCTCGCCGGAGGCCACACCCGCGTCGATCACGTCACCGACGCCGTACTGGTCCTCCAGGATCATGAACACGCCGGACAGGAAGTCGGTGACCAGGTTCCGCGCGCCGAAACCGATCGCCACACCCGCGACACCGGCGGATGCCAGCAGCGGCGCCAGGTCGATCTTGAAGGTGGAGAGCACCATCAGCCCGGCCGTACCCAGGATCACGAAGCTCGCCACCGAGCGCAGCACCGAGCCGATCGCCGCGGCCCGCTGCCGCCGCCGCTCGGCGTTGACCAGCAGCCCGCCCAGCGCGGTGCCGTCCACGGCCTGCACGGTGCGGTTCATCCGGTCTATCAGCTTGGTGATCGCCCGCCGCACCACCGCTCTGAGCGCGAACGCCACGACCAGCACCAGCAGGATCTGCAGACCCATCGCGAGCCACGTCGACCAGTTCTGCTCGACCCAGCTCGCCGCGTTCGTCGCACTCTCCTGGGCGTCCTGGAGCGTCGGCACGGCCGGGGTCGTCGACTGCGCGGGCGACGGCGACGGGGACGGCGATGCACCGGCGGCCGGCAGGACGGCGGGCAAGGTCGACACGGCAGGTACCTCCCAGGTGCTGCGCGGTCCGTACCGGCGGGCGGTCAAGGTCACGAAAAGGTCACCGGACGGACAGGACCACCACACTAACGGGGCATTGTGAGTGGCTCGTGCCGATCCGCGCAGGAGGCGCGAAGGAGAGACACGGCTCACGCGGGCTTGAACCGGCCATGCCCCGGGGGATGCATCAGGTGTGGTCGAAAACACTCCCAGCCCGTTACCGGGACATGGTGGCGCTACCACCAGGCATGAGGGGAGACTGACTGCAGATCGTCCCGGCGCGAGCCACGCGCCGCCGACGCCCAAGGAGGCACCCGTGCCGCACGTCCTGGTCCTCAACGCGTCGTACGAGCCGCTCGGCGTCGTACCGCTCCGCCGCGCGCTCGTCCTCGTCCTGGAGAACAAGGCCATCTCCCTGGAGGAATCCGGCGCCTATATGCACAGCGCGACCGTCACAGTCCCCGCACCCAGCGTGGTCCGGCTCAAGCGATTCGTCCGGGTTCCCTATCGGGGGCCCGTTCCTCTTACCCGTCGTGCGCTCTTCGCGCGGGACGGGGGCCGGTGCATGTACTGCGGTGGCGTCGCAACCAGCGTCGACCACGTCATCCCGCGCAGTCGCGGGGGCAAGCACGTCTGGGACAACGTGGTGGCCTCCTGCCGCCGCTGCAACCACGTGAAGGCAGACCGCCACCTCGTCGAGCTGGGCTGGCGGCTGCGGCACAAACCGGCTCCGCCGACCGGCCTGGCCTGGCGCATCATCGGCACCGGCCACCGGGATCCGCGCTGGTTGCCCTACTTGCAGCCGTACGGCGCGGACGACGCCATGGCCCGGATCGACGGCATCTCTGCCTAGTCGCTCCGGGCCGGTCGTATGTGCGGACGGGGCGTGGTCGTGCCGTGGGTGCGCGGGGCTGCGTGCAGTTCCCGCGCCCCTTCGGGCCGGAGTCGCCTTGCGGTGTCTCAGCCGCGCGGACCCTCCGCGCGGGCACCGCGCACCGCGTACAGACTCGCCCCCACCACGAACGCCGTCAGCGCCGCCGCCCACGCGCCGGGCTGGGCGCCCGGCTGCGTCGGCCACGCCCACACCGTGGCCGCGCGGCCGTGGGCGGCGGTGGAGCCCAGGTAGACGGCGGTGACGTAGCCGAACGCGGGCAGCCAGCTCAGGCGGGCACCCAGGAGCACGGCCGCCGTCGCCGTGAGACCCGTACACCCCAGGGTGTTGCGGAGGACGGCGGGCGGCCCGAAGGTCTCCATGTGGCCGAGTACGGCCGGTGTGATCAGCAGTGCGGCCAGTGCGGTCAGAGCCGCCAGCTGGACCAGCCGGCGGGGCCACCAGGGGCGTACGGCCGTGCGGTCCAGCTCGTCCGACGCGCTGTACAGGCTCGCCCCGATCACCGCCGACGCCAGCAGCGGCGCCAGCGCGACGATCGGCACCCGGCGGTCGGGATCGAGATAGGCGTCCAGCCGGCCGGCCGCCCAGGCCGCGAAGGCAGCCGTACCGGCTAGCGCGGCCACCGTGAGAGGGAGCGCCCGGGAGCGGGCGTAGAGCAGGGGGCCGCGGGTCGTCGTCACAGGGCGGGGAGCGTGGGTCGTCGTCACAGTGCGGGAACCCCCTTCGGGTCGCAGGCCGCGCGGGCCGCGAAGTACGCCGACAGCCACTCCCGGCGCTCGTGCTCGTCCATCCCGGCGAGCCTGGCCCGGGCGGCAAGGAGCTTGCGTTCCTCGTCCGGGCCGTCCCCGGGCACCTTGCCGCTCTTCTGCAGCGTGTTCGGCGCGAGGTAGAACTCCACCGCGTCGTCCGCCCACATCACGCGGGTGGTCCTCGCGGACTCGGGGCAGTCGTACCCCTCGAGCGCGGCGACGGCCTCCCACGCGAACTGCTCCGGATCGGTCAGCCGCCCCCGTACGACCGACCAGCCCAGCGTGATGCCCGGCAGTGCGGCCTCGTCGGCGTGCGGCTCACCGTCGTGGCCCGCCCAGCGCACCGGCAGGTTCCGCACCCCCTCCAGCTTCCCCGTGACCCCCGACAGGGCGTCACTGACCTGCGGGAGCATCCCGGCGTACCGGGCGTTGACACAGACCGCCGGGGCCACGGAGGTGTCGCACACCTGGCGGCGGCCGAGCGGGTCGGTGTGCCAGAGGCCGTCCCCGGTCTGCGCGAGCAGGGCGCCCGCGGACAGCGCGGCCGCCAGCGGGAGCAGGGCCGTCACCCGGCGCCGGGCCGCGTACGCCAGCGCGGCGGCGACCGCCGGCCCGCCCGTCCACGCGGCCATGGCGAACGACTGCCACCACACCGGCAGCCCGCCGTTCAGCGACGACGTGGTCGGACTCAGGGCGCGGCCGGCCTCCGAGCCGTCGGCCGTCATGATGCCGAGTCCGACGTACCCGCCGATCGCCAGCAGGGGCGCCATCAGCCGCATGGGCACCACCCGGCCCACCACATGCCCGGCCAGCGCGCCCGCCGCCATGGTGGCCGTGTCCCCCGGCAGCAGCACCAGGTGAGGGCGGTCGCCCTGAGCGTAGGGCCAGGTGGCGAGCAGCGCTCCGGCCGCCACGAGCAGATAGCCGACGGCCACCCACACCGCCACGGGCAGCGCCGCGACCAGCAGGCGGGTCAGCGGCGGCCGTACGGTCGTCGCCCACAGGTCCCCGGTACCGCGCCGCCGCTCCCGGCCGCCCTGCCAGCAGCCCGCCGCCGCGGCCAGCGGAAGGGTGATGAGCATCGCGGTGTGCACCTGCTCCGCGGTCTCCGCCCACCCGCCCTGCCACTGCTCCGCCTTGCCGCACAGCGGGGCGCCCAGCGTCAGCAGCACCGCGACCCCGGCCCACGGCGCGAAACCGCGCACCCACTCGGCCCGCAGCGGATGCGGCGCCCGCGCCCGCGCCGGCGCCTTCGGTTCGGTGACGACGGCCATCACACCGCCTCCCGCGCACCCGGGGCCCGGTGCGCCCGCAGCGCCGCCGTGTACCCGCGCTCGATCGGATGGTCGCCCGGTCCGCCGGACGTCTCGCCGAGCAGGGTGAGCGCCTCGGGCGTGCCCCGGTACGCGATCCGGCCCGCGTCCAGCAGGGTCACCTCGGTGCAGGCGGCGGCCACGTCCTCCACCAGGTGGGTGGAGACCACGACGGTCGCCGAGGCACCCAGTTCGCGCAGCAGCTCGCGGAACTCCACCCGCTGCTCCGGGTCCAGGCCGGCGGTCGGCTCGTCCAGCAGCAGCACGGCGGGGTCGTTGACGACGGCCTGCGCGATGCCGACCCGGCGGACCATGCCGCCGGACAGCGTGCGGACCTTGGCGTCGATGCGGTCCGCGAGGCCCACCCGGGCCACCGCCCGCTCCACGGCCGCCGGCACCCGTGCCGCCGGCATCTCCTTCAGCCAGGCCACGTAGGCCACGAACTCCCGCACGGTGAAGCCCGGGTAGTAGCCGAACTCCTGCGGCAGATAACCCAGCCGGCGCCGCACCCCGGCCAGGCCGCGGTGGCCGGCGATGTCCTCGCCGAGCAACTCCACCCGGCCGGCGTCCGGCCGCGCCACCGTGGCCAGCACCCGGATCAGCGAGGTCTTCCCGGCCCCGTTCGGCCCGAGCAGCCCGTGCACACCGGTGCCGAGAGCCAGGTCGAGCGAGTCGAGGGCGAGGGTCTTGCGGTGCCGGACCCGCAGGCCGGTCACACGTATGGACGTCATGTCTCTCCAGGAGCGGGGTCCGGGACCACGGTGGCGGTGGGTCCCGGTGTGTGGTCAGGGGGGAGGAGCGAGGAGCGGGGGGTCTGGGGCCACGGTGGTGGTGGGTCCCGGTGTGTGGTCAGGGGGGAGGAGCGAGGAGCGGGGTCCGGGGCCACGGTGGTGGCGGGTCCCGGTGTGTGGTCAGGGGGGAGGAGCGAGGAGCGGGGTCCGGGGCCACGGTGGTGGCGGGTCCCGGTGTGTGGTCAGGAAGGAAGAGCGAAGAGCGCCGTCACGGGCGCAGCGGGCGCTCGTACGCCGGACGGCGCGCGGTCAGCAGGACCGCGCTCAGGACGGCCGCCGCCGCCCACGCGCTCTGCGCGGCCGTGCCGTCGAGGCAGCGGGAGAGCTGCTCGGCCAGCCGTGCGGTCGCCGTGCCGCCCGGCGCGACGGCCACCGGTGACAGCACGGCGCACAGCCAGCCGCCGCCCGTGACCCCGGCCGCCGCCCGGCACCCGACGAAGGAGGCCAGGGCCAGCGAGGCCAGCGCCAGCGCCAGCCCGGGCAGCAGCCAGGCCGCCGCGGCCGGGGCGCCCGAGGCCGGCAGCAGCAGCCCGGTGAACGTCAGCAGCGGCAGGCTCACCGCGAGCACGGCGACCGTACGGGTCAGCGCCAGCCGCAGCCCCCCGCCCGGTGTGGCCGCGGCCACCTCGTGCAACGGGTCGGCGTGCGGACCGTAGGACAGGGCCACCCCAGCCACGGGCACCAGCGGAGCGACGGCCAGCAGCAGCGCCCGTACCCCCGGGATACCGGCCCCGTACGACAGGGCCAGCGCACCCAGGGCCACGCCCAGCACGGCCGGCAGCCACGCCCCGCGCACGGCGGGCCCGGCGGCCCACAGCAGCCGGACCGGCCGGGACGGCCCGGGCCCTCCGATCGCCTTGCCGGTCGGCCGGGACGGTGCGGGCCCTCCGATCGCCTTGCCGGTCGGCCGGGACGGCGCGGGGCTCCCGGCTGCCGCGGCCGACGGGCGGGACGGCGCGGGTTTCCCGGTCACCTTGCCGTCCGGCCGGAACGGCCCCGGCCGGACGGTCGCCCCGACGGACGGCCGCTCCGCCGGTACGGCGGCCGCCGGTGCCGGTGCCGGTGCCGGTGCCGTTGCCGGGGCGGGGGCGGAATCCAGTACCGCCGCCCGTACCTGCGCGAGCACCGTGGCCGCCGCCGTACCGCGCACCGCGGCCGACACCCGGGACGCACAGGCCGTGCAGCCCTCCAGATGCTTCTCCAGGGACCACGCGTCCGCCTCCGGCAGGACGCCGTCGGCATAACGGGCGGCCAGGTCCTCGGAGGCGTGCCAGTGCTGCCTCTCGCGGTTCGTCATGCCGTGCCTCCCAGCGGGGACGGGTTCAACTGGGCGAGTGCTTCCCGCAGTTCCGCACGAGCCCGGCGGGCCCGGGACTTGACCGTGCCCTCCGGTATGCCGAGCAGCCGGGCCGCGTCACGGGTGCTCAGCCCGTCGACGACCGTCGCCCGCAGCACCGCGCGCAGCTCGGGCGAGATCCGGTCCAGCGCCGTACCGACATCGCCGTACTCCAGCCCCGCCAGCACCCGGTCCTCGGCGGACGGCGCCGCGGCGGGCTCGTACCGCCGGGCGGACTCCGGCTCCGGCAGCGGCGCCGCCACCCGCGCGGTCCGCTCCTGCGCCCGCCGCGCGTCGACCAGCCGGCGCGCCGCAATCGTCCACAGCCAGCCGCCGGCCTCCTGCCCGTGGTGCCCGGCCGCCGACCGCCACACCGTGACGAACGTGTCCTGCAGCACCTCCCGCACCAGCTCGGGATCCGCGCAGCGCCGCGTCAGCCGCGCGTGCAGCCATCCGGCGTGCCGGTCGTACAGGTCGGCCATCGCCGTCGCGTCACCTTGCGCGACGGCCCGGAGCAGGGCCGCGTCCCCGCCGGTCCCGTCCTCGTTCTTCCGCTGGCCCCCCATGGGGCGGAACAGTCTCACACCCCCTCTATCGACCGGCGGACCGCTGCCGGATCACTCCGGCCCGGGTTTGCCTGGCGTGGCGACGGCATCCCTGGGTAGGCCTGCCGTAACCCGTCCAAAGCCGAAGCATCGGCGCACCGACAAGGAGGCCTCCGTGGCCGCACCGGCTCGACTCACGATCCCGGCCCAGCTCAAACCCGTGGCGGACCCGTCCGCCGAGACCGACGAGATGCAGGCGTGCGTCTTCAGCGCGGAGAGCGCATGCGCCCAGACGCCGCTGACCAGCGAGCCGCCGCTGCCCGACGCCGAGCCCCTGACCAGCGAGCCCCCGCTCGCCGAGGCCGCCCCGCTGACCAGCGAGTCCGACCCGGTCCCGGACTTCTACGCGCCGGGGCTGTAGATGGCCGCGGCGCACGACGAGCCCCCCGACAGGCACTCCGCGGACCTCGCCCGGCTCGCCGGGCTGCACGGCGTCGCCACCTCCTACCGCCCCGCCCCGGACCGCACCGTCCAGGTCCCCGCCTCCGCCGTGACCGCCGCCCTCGCCGCCCTCGGCGTCGACGCGACCGGCCCGGACGCCGTCCGTATCGCCCTCGCCGCCCGGGAACGCGAACTGCGCGAGCGCCTGCTGCCGCCGACCGTGGTCCAGTGGGCCGGCGACGAGCCCCCCGCCGCCCTCACCGCCCTGCCCGCCGGCACCCGGCTGCGCGTCGAGACCGAGGACGGAGCGGACCGGGACGGAACCGCGGACCTCCCGCTCGGCGTCCACCGGCTGACCGCCACCGCCCCCGACGGGCGCACCGGTGAGGCGTCCTACGTCGTCGCCCCGGACCGGCTGCCCGCCCCGCCCGGCCGCTCCTACGGCCTCCTCGTCCAGCTGTACTCCCTGCTCTCCCACCGCTCCTGGGGCATGGGCGACCTCGCCGACCTCGCCGAGCTGGCCGGCTGGGCCGGACGCACCGCCGGCGCCGGATTCGTCCAGGTCAACCCGCTGCACGCGGCCGTACCCGGCGCCCCCACCGACCCCTCCCCCTACCGCCCCTCCTCCCGCCGCTTCCCCGACCCCGTCCACCTGCGCATCGAGGACATCCCCGAGTACGCCTACGCCGAGGACCGCGAACGGCTGAGCGAGCTGCTGCGGCGGGCCGGACGGCTGCGCACCGCCGTCCTCGACAAAGGCGCCCTCATCGACCGGGACGCCGTCTGGGAACTGAAGCGCGAGGCACTGGAAGCGGTCCTGGCCGTCCCCCTCGGCCCCGGCCGCCAAGCCGCCTACGACGCCTTCCGCGCCGCACACGGACAGGCCCTCGACGACCACGCCACCTGGTACGCCCTCGCCGAGCTGCACGGCTCCGACTGGCGCACCTGGCCGGACGGCCTGCGCGACCCCCGCTCGGCGGCGACCGCCCGCGCCCGCACCGCCCTCGCCGACCGCGTCGCCTTCCACACCCGCCTCGCCTGGCTCACCGACGGCCAGCTCCGCGCCGCCCAGCGCGCCGCCCGCGAGGCAGGCATGCCCGTCGGGATCGTGCACGACCTCGCCGTCGGCGTGCACCCCGCCGGCGCCGACGCCTGGGCCCAGCAGGACGTGTACGCCGCCGGCATGTCCGTCGGCGCCCCGCCCGACGCCTTCAACGCCCGCGGCCAGGACTGGGGCCTGCCGCCCTGGCGCCCCGACCGCCTCGCCGCATCCGGCCACGCCCCCTACCGCGACCTCCTGCGCGCCCTCTTCCGCTACGCCGGCGCCCTGCGCATCGACCACGTCATGGGCCTGTTCCGGCTCTGGTGGGTCCCCCAGGGCAGCCCGCCCACCGAGGGCACCTACGTCCACTACGACGCGGACGCCATGCTCGCCGTCCTCGCCCTGGAGGCCCACCGGGCCGGAGCCGTCGTGATCGGCGAGGACCTCGGCACCGTCGAGCCCGGCGTGCGCGAGACGCTCCAGCGGCGCGGCGTGCTCGGCACCTCCGTGCTCTGGTTCGAGCGCGACTGGGAGGGCGACGGCCGCCCGCTGCCCCCGGATCGGTGGCGCGCCGACTGCCTGGCCACCGCCACCACGCACGACCTGCCGCCCACCGCCGCCCGCCTCACCGGTGACCACGTCGACCTGCGCGACCGCCTCGGCCTGCTCACCCGCCCGGCCACCGAGGAACGCGCCGAGGCCACGGCCGACGCCGCCGAGTGGCTCGCCCTGCTCGGCAGCCTCGGGCTGCTGGACAGAGCGGCGGCCGGACCGCCCGGCTCCGACGAGGAGGAGGAGATCCGTGCCGTCCACCGCTTCCTGCTGCGCACTCCCGCCCGCCTGATCGGTGTCTGGCTGCCGGACGGCATCGGTGACCGCCGCCCGCAGAACCTGCCGGGCACGTGGGACCAGTACCCGAACTGGCGGCTGCCGGTCGCGGACCGGCGGGGCAGGCCGGTGCCCCTGGAGGAGCTGGTGGACTCGGGACGGCTGAAGGGACTTCTCGAGGTGCTTCGGTCAGGCCGGTGAGGTCCCTCGCGCCGCATCGGTAGGGCACCCCGGGCGCGCGGCTCCGAGAAGGGTTCGCTAACTTGATTCCGTGGACAAGAAGAACGCCCTGCGCGCCGGCGCCCTGGCCGCCGGTACGACGCTGATGATGCTGCTCATGTCGTCCCCCGCGCTCGCGCTGACCCGCGACGACGGTGACGACCCCGGTCCGGGCCTGAGCGTCATCGAGACGCTGGGCCTCTACGTCATCCTTCCGGTGGTGCTGTTCCTGGTCATCGCCGGCCTGACGATGGTGCTGGACAAGTCCCGGAACAAGAAGGACACCACCTCGTCCAACATCAACGTCAAGTCCGACGCCCGGGCCAAGGCCTGACCGGACTGCCCTTCCGTTCGCCGGGGGCGCCGCTCCTCCCGCCGGTACGCGCACACGCCGTACCCGGGTGAGACCGGCGCCCCCGGCGTTTTCGCGCGCCCGGCCCAGGCCCCGAACGGCACCCGGCCTCCGGAACCGAGGCCCCCGAACGGCACCCGGCCCCGTGAACCGGGGCCCCCGACGGCACCCGGCACGGGACGGACGCCCCGGAAGGGCTACTCGGCCGTCGCGTCCAGCAACTCGCGCAACAGGTCGGCCAGCTGGCCGGCCCGTTCGGTGTTCAGGGCGGACAGTGCGGCGCTCTCCTCCGCCAGTCCCGCGCCGACCGCCTCGTCGATCAGGCGCAGCCCCTCCTCGGTGAGGGTCACCTGGAGGCCGCGCCGGTCGTGCGGGTCGGGGGAGCGGCGCAGCAGGCCGGCCCGCTCCAGCTTGTCGAGGCGGCCGGTCATCCCGCCGGTGGTGAGCATGAGGGTGGCCGACAACTGGCGCGGCGAGAGGGTGTACGGCTCGCCGGAGCGGCGCAGGGTGGCAAGGACGTCGAATTCGCCGCGCGAGATGCCGTACGGCTTGTAGGCCTTCTCCATCCGGTCGCCCATCGTGCGCGAGAGCCGGAAGATCCGGCCGAAGACCTCCATCGCCCGGGTGTCGAGGTCGGGGCGGACCCGGGCCCACTGCTCGACGATCGCATCCACGGGGTCGGCGGGCTGTTGCTGCATGCGGAGAGTATCGACCCCATTCCGGTGGTTCGCAAGAAAGCCACTTGTAACTAAGTAGCTTGCTGCTAAGCTACTTAGCGCTGACCTAGTCCTAGGAAGGGGCCCCGCCATGGCCACCAGCCGCCCGGCCACCACGACCGCCGCCGTCATCGCCCTCACCGCACTCGCCCCCGTCTCCTGGGGCACCACCTATGCGGTCACCACCGAGTTCCTGCCACCGGACCGCCCCCTGTTCACCGCCCTGATGCGGGCCCTCCCCGCCGGTCTGCTGCTGCTCGCCCTCACCCGGGTGCTGCCCCGCGGCATCTGGTGGGCCAAGGCGGCCGTCCTGGGGGCGCTGAACATCGGCGCCTTCTTCCCGCTGCTGTTCGTCGCGGCGTACCGGCTGCCCGGCGGGATGGCCGCGGTCGTCGGCTCGGCCGGGCCGCTGTTCGTCGTCGGGCTCTCGGTGCTGCTGCTCGGGCAGCGCCCGGCGCCGCGCACCCTGCTCACCGGGCTGGTGGCCGCGTTCGGCGTCAGTCTCGTCGTGCTGAAGGGGGCCGGCGCGCTCGACCTCGTCGGCGTTCTCGCGGCCGTCGCCTCCACCGGCTCGATGGCCGCCGGGACCGTGCTGACCAAGCGCTGGGGCCGCCCCGAGGGCGTCGGCCCGCTGGCGCTCACCGGCTGGCAGCTCACCGCGGGCGGTCTGCTCATCGCGCCGGTGGCGTTCCTGGCCGAGGGTGCCCCGCCGGCCCTCGACGCCCCCGCCGTCGGCGGCTACCTCTACCTCGCCCTGGTCAACACGGCCGTCGGCTACTGGCTCTGGTTCCGCGGCATCGGCCGGCTCACCGCCACGCAGGCCGGCTTCCTCGGTCCGCTGTCCCCGCTGACCGCGGCGGTCGTCGGGTGGGCGGCCCTCGGCCAGGCCCTCACGCCGGTGCAGACGGCCGGTATGGCGCTGGCCCTCGCCGCGACGCTGGCCGGACAGTTCACCGGCGGCCGTCGTCGATCGTTCAGGTTTGCTGAAAAGACTGGTCGAAATGATTCGATGGACCTGACGGTTCCCGCCCTGCGACGGTAAAGGCACAGCCACCACCGCTCAGGAAAGGACCCCTGTGACCGCAGTCGCGCACCGGACCCCCACCGCCACTGCCCCGGCCGCCTCAACCACTGCCCCGGCCGCCTCAACCACCGCACCGGCCGCCTCAACCACCGCACCGGCCGCCCCCGCCCCGGCTGCCACCACCGCGCCCGCCACCACCGGCCCGCGCCGGGCCGCCACCCCCCTGCTCGGGCTCGCCTGTGCCGCGCTCGCCACGGTCGTGTGGTCCGGCAGTTTCGTCACCGCCCGCGGCCTGCACGACAGCGTCCCGCCCGTCCAGCAAGCCTTCTGGCGCTGGGTGATCGCCCTCATCGCCGTCGCCCCCTTCGGCGCCCGGCAGGCCTGGCGGCAGCGGGCGCTGATCCGCCGGCACGGCCGCTACGTCCTGCCCGCCTCGCTCCTCGGCGTGGCCGTCTACAACACCCTGGTGAACCAGGCGGCTCTGAGCACCCCGGCCGCCACCATGGGCATGGTCATGGCCGCCTCGCCGGTGCTCATGGCGGTGTCCGAGCGGCTGGGCGGTGTACGGCTGGGGGCGCGGCGCACCACCGGGCTGCTCCTGGCCTGCGCGGGCGTCACGCTGCTCGTCGGCGGCGGCGCGGGCTTCTCCGCCGGTGCCCTGTGGATGCTCGCCGCCGCCTGCTGCTTCGCCGGCTACAGCGCCCTGCTGCGCCGCCGGCCGGCCGAACTCGGCGGCACCGCGTTCCTGTTCACCACGTTCCTCGCCGGCACGGTCCTGCTGCTGCCCGCACAAGCGGCGAGCCTCACCCTCCAGGGCGGCTTCCGCCCGGCCCCCGGCACGGTCCTGCCCCTCCTCTACGTCGGCGTGGCCTCCTCCGCGCTCGCCTTCTTCGCCTGGAACAAGGCCATCGCGCTGATCGGCGCCGTCCGGGCGGGCATCGTCTACTACCTCCAGCCCGTCTGCATGGCCCTGCTCTCCTGGGCGCTGCTCGGCGAGACCACCACCGGGCCCCAGCTCCTGTGCATGGCGCTGATCCTGGGCGGGGTCATGCTGGGCGCGGGCTCCCGTCGGTGACGGCCGGGTCCGCCATCCCGAGCAGGACCATCGCATCGTGGTCGGGGCCGTGGGGCTCGGCCTGGTACACGATCAGCCGGTGCCCGTCGGTGCGGGCGATCTCGTACGCCTCGTAGCCGAGCGTCATGGTGCCGGTGGACGGATGCGCGAAACACTTGCGGCCATGGGTACGGCTGCGCACCTCGTAGCGCTGCCCCAGGGCCGCGAACTCTCGCTCTTCACGACGAGTTCCCCGACGATCCCCGTGACGTCGGGAGCGTTCGGACGGCGGCCTGCCGCCGCGCGCAGATGGGCGACGGTGGCCGCCGCGACCTCCTCCCAGTTGCCGTACAGACGGCGTGCGGCCGGATGCAGGAAGGTGCAGCGGGCCGGCACCCGCACCCGCTCCTCGACGCCGTCCTGTCCCTCTTCTCCACCGCACTCCGCGAGGGGCGCGGCGAGGAGGACTGGAGCACGGCGAACCCGGTCGCCCCGGAAGGCCGGGGCGTAGCGGTACCGGCGCCGTGCGAGGCCGGTGCGCAGCCGTGCCGATGGTGCCGCAGGCCGGCCTGTAGCGTGCCGGTGGTGCCGCAGGCCGGCCTGTAGCGTGCCGGCATGGCCGAGTGGGACCTGAGGAAGCTGCGCATACTGCGCACCCTGCGCGAGCGGGGCACCGTCACCGCGACGGCCGAGGCCCTGCACATGACCCCGTCCGCGGTGTCCCAGCAGCTCACCAACCTCGCCGCCCAACTCGGCGTGCCCCTGCTGGAGGCCCACGGCCGCCGGGTCCGGCTCACCGACGCCGCCCGGCTGGTGCTGCGGCACACCGAACCCGTCTTCGAGCAACTGGAGTCCGCCGAAGCCGAGTTGGCGGCCTACCTTCAGGGCGAGGCCGGAGAGGTCCGGGTCGCGGCCTTCTCGACGGCGGTCCCGGCGCTGGTCGTACCGGCAGTACGGGCGCTGCTGACCGCGCACCCCGGAGTGAACGTACGCGTCCGGGAGGCGGAGGCCGCCGAGGCGTACGAGCTGCTGACGGCCGGGGAGGTGGATCTCGCCCTGTCCCTGGCGGCGCAGGCACCCGACGCGACCGACGGACGCTTCACCAGGGTGCCGCTGCTGGCCGACCCCCTGGACGTCGCCCTCCCGCCCGGACATCCACTTGCATCGGCCGCCGCCCCACGGCTCACCGATCTCGCCGCCGAAGCGTGGATCTTCGGCGGCAGCGGCCCCTGGTCCGACATCACCCGCCGCGCCTGCGAGGCGGCCGGCTTCACTCCCCACCAGGGCCACTCGGCCTCGGGCTGGACCGCGATCCTCGCGATGGTGGAGGCGGGCATGGGCGTCGCCCTGGTACCCCGGATGGCCGCGGGGCGCCGCGACGGCGTGGTGATGCGGGAGCTGGGGGAGGACCGGCCGGTCCGGCACGTGGTGGCGGCGGTGAGGAAGGGCGGGGAGACCGGACGGGCGGTGTCCCGAGTACTCCAGGCCCTGCGGGAAGCGGCCGCAGCCGGTGCTCACTCGGGTGCGGACCACTCCTGAGGGCGGATCTGCTCGGACACGGCTTACGGCCGCCGCACCTCGTACAGGAAGCACCCGTACTCCACCGCCCGCACGTGTACGAGTGCCACCTCCGGGTCGGCGAAGGCCTCGGCGAAGGCCGGTTCGAAGGCGGCCGGGGACTCGACCAGGCGGCCGCCGAGGATGCGGCCGCCGGCGGAGTAGCGGCGCAGTGTGCGGTGGGCGTTCGTGAAGGGCAGGGCGTGGGTGTCCGGTCCGGCGCAGTCGTCGGCGTGGATGAAGACGGGGCCCTGCTCGTCGTAGGCACCGGGGTCGGCGCCCGTCCCGGCCGCCCAGCGGCGCAGGGGCGCGTACGAGACCAGGGCGATCCGCTCGCCGGGTGTGCTGCGGCGCAGACAGCAGCGCAGGGGTGCGCCGCCCTCGTCGTCGGTGAAGGGGAGCAGGGGGCGGCCGGCGTCGTCGGAGGTGCGCAGTTCCCCGAGGGCCGTGGGCGTCAGCGGCCGTGCGGTGTACGTCGTCATGCGGCCAGCGTGGCGCACCGCCGGGCTGTGGACCGGCGGAATACGGACATGGCCTTGGGACCGGCCGGCCGGCTGCGCAACGCGCACAGGATGTGCGGCCGAGCACAGAAGAAGGGCGCCCGGCTCGGTGCCGGGCGCCCTTCACTGTCGTGCGGTGGGCTACTGAGCGGCCGCGTCCGCCGCCTGCGCCTTCAGGGCGCGCTCGATGCCCGAACGGGACTCCGAGACCAGGCGGCGCAGGGCCGCGTTCGGCTCGGCCGACGCCAGCCAGCTGTCCGTCCTGGCCAGGATCTCCGCGGAGACCTGGACCGACGGGAACAGCCCGATGGCGATCTGCTGGGCGATCTCGTGCGAGCGGGACTCCCAGACGCCCTTGACGGTCTCGAAGTACTTGTCCGCGTACGGCGCGAGCAGCTCCCGCTGGTCGGTCTGCACGAAGCCGCCGATCACGGCCTCCTGCACGGCGTTGGGCAGCTTGTCGGAGTCGACGACCGACGCCCACGCCTCCGCCTTGGCCTCGGCGGTGGGCCGGGACGCACGGGCGGTGGCCGCGTGCCGCTCGCCGGCGGCCGTCTTGTCCCGCTCGTACTCGCCGGCGATCTCTGCCTCGTCGTAGCGGCCGACGGCCGCGAGCCGCTGCACGAACGCCCAGCGCAGCTCGGTGTCGACGGCCAGGCCCTCGACGGTCTGCGTGCCGTCGAGCAGGGCCTCCAGCAGGTCCAGCTGCTCCGGGGTGCGGGCGGTGGCCGCGAAGGCACGGGCCCAGGCCAGCTGGTGGTCGCTGCCCGGCTCGGCCGCGCGCAGGTGGGCCAGTGTGGCGTCGGTCCAGCGGGTCAGCAGGGACTCCCGGGCGGCCGGGTCGGCGTACAGGTCGATGGCCAGCTTGACCTGGCGGTGCAGGGACTGCACGACGCCGATGTCGGACTCCTTGCCGATACCGGACAGGGCCAGCGCCAGGTAGTCCCGGGTGGCCAGCTCGGCGTCCCGCGTCATGTCCCAGGCCGAGGCCCAGCACAGGGCGCGCGGCAGCGACTCCGCGAAGTCGCCCAGGTGCTCGGTGACGGTCTTCAGGGACTCCTCGTCCAGGCGGACCTTGGCGTACGAGAGGTCGTCGTCGTTGAGCAGGACCACGGCCGGGCGGGGCTTGCCGGTCAGCTGCGGTACGGCGGTCAGCTCGCCGTCGACGTCCAGCTCGATCCGGTCGGTGCGGACCAGCTTGCCGGAGTCCGCGTCCAGGTCGTACAGGCCGATCGCGATGCGGTGCGGGCGCAGGGTCGGCTCACCCTGGGCGCCGGCGGGCAGGGCCGGGGCCTCCTGGCGGACGGCGAAGGAGGTGACGACGCCCTCGGCGTCGGTGGCGATCTCCGGCCGCAGGATGTTGATGCCGGCCGTCTCCAGCCACTTCTTCGACCAGGTCTTCAGGTCACGCCCGGAGGTCTCCTCCAGCGCGCCCAGCAGGTCGGACAGCCGGGTGTTGCCGAACGCGTGCCGCTTGAAGTAGGCCTGCACGCCCTTGAAGAACTCGTCCTCGCCGACGTACGCGACGAGCTGCTTGAGCACGCTCGCACCCTTGGCGTAGGTGATGCCGTCGAAGTTGACGAGGACGTCGTCCAGGTCGCGGATGTCCGCCATGATCGGGTGCGTGGACGGCAGCTGGTCCTGCCGGTACGCCCACGTCTTCATCGAGTTGGCGAACGTGGTCCAGGCGTGCGGCCACTTCGACCCGGGCGCGGCGGCCTGGCAGGCGATGGAGGTGTAGGTGGCGAACGACTCGTTCAGCCACAGGTCGTTCCACCACTCCATGGTGACCAGGTCGCCGAACCACATGTGGGCCAGCTCGTGCAGGATCGTCTCCGCGCGCACCTCGTACGCCGCGTCGGTCACCTTGGACCGGAAGACGTACTGGTCGCGGATGGTGACCGCACCGGCGTTCTCCATCGCGCCCGCGTTGAACTCGGGTACGAAGAGCTGGTCGTACTTGGCGAAGGGGTAGGCGTAGTCGAACTTCTCCTGGAACCAGTCGAAGCCCTGCCGGGTGACCTCGAAGATCGCGTCCGAGTCCAGGAACTCCGCGAGCGAGGGCCGGCAGTAGATGCCGAGCGGCACGCTCTGCCCGTCCTTCTCGTACACGCTGTGCACGGAGTGGTACGGGCCGACGATCAGCGCGGTGATGTACGTCGAGATCCGCGGGGTCGGCTCGAAGACCCAGACGCTGTCCTGGGGCTCGGGCGTCGGCGAGTTCGAGATGACGGTCCAGCCCTCGGGCGCCTTCACGGTGAACTGGAAGGTCGCCTTCAGGTCCGGCTGCTCGAAGGAGGCGAAAACGCGGCGGGCGTCCGGCACCTCGAACTGGGTGTACAGGTAGGCCTGCTCGTCCACCGGGTCGACGAAGCGGTGCAGGCCCTCGCCGGTGTTGGTGTAGGCGCAGTCCGCGACGACCCGCAGGACGTTACGGCCCTCCAGCAGCCCCCGGAGCGCGATCCGCGAGTCCTCGAAGACGTCGGCGGGATCCAGGTGGTCGCCGTTGAGCACGACCTCGTGGACGGCCGGCGCCACCAGGTCGATGAAGGACTCGGCGCCGCCGCGGGCGACGTCGAAGCGCACCGTGGTCACGGACCGGTAGGTGCCGCCCTCCTGCGCGCCGGAGAGGTCGAGATCGATCTCGTACGAGTCAACGGTGAGCAGCTCCGCCCGCTGCTGTGCCTCTTCGCGAGTCAGGTTTGTGCCAGGCACCCGGTCATCTCCTCGTTATGTGTCGGTTGCGCCATCCTTCCATGGGATCCACACGTGACGCGATGTCCGGATCCCGACGGTGCCGACGGACCCGGCCGGGGCCCGGCACGGGCCCGGGCACGCCGCCGCCGGACGGCTGGAAGACCGTCCGGCGGGGGCACCACTGGCTCAGCGGTTCACGACCGCGTTCAGCTCACCACGACCACCACGACACCACCGCCGAAGCCGAAGCCGTTGTTGAAGCCGAAGCCGTTGCCGAAGAAGTTGTTCCGGAAACCGCCGCAGCCGCCGTTCCAGCCGCCGCCCCAGCAACCGCCGTGGGACGGCACCTGGGCCGGGGTGGCGGCCGAGGCCGTGCCCGCGGCACCGAGCGCGGTGCCACTGGCCAGGACGAGGCCGATTGCGGATGCTGCGAAGAGGCGCCTCGCGCGTAGTGCTTTCATTGGGCCTACCTTCCTTCCACGCCCTCGCGGTGTCGCCGGTGCGGGGGCTATGGCCGCGGCCGCCGTGGGAACGGTCTTGGCGCGGTCGTAGGTGTTGCCGCGGGGGACGAGGACAGGGCCTGCGCCGCGGGGGTCTTCTCAGCCCCGCTCAGCAGGGCACCTCGTCGACACCGGGCACACCGCCCGATCGCGGCCCTCACCCATCACGCTAGCGGCCGATCGATGGCTCGGCATCTCGGACCGAGAGGGCCCGGGAACGCGAAGAGGGGCGGCCGCGTGATCGTGACCGCCCCTCCCGACCGGGCGCGTCACTTGGCGGACAGCTCCGCCGCCACCAGCTCCGCGATCTGCACCGCGTTCAGCGCGGCGCCCTTGCGGAGGTTGTCGTTGGAGATGAACAGGGCCAGGCCGTTGTCCACCGTCTCGTCGCGGCGGATGCGGCCGACGTACGACGGGTCTTTTCCGGCCGCCTGCAGCGGGGTCGGGATCTCGGAGAGGGCGACGCCCGGGGCCTTCGCGAGCAGCTCGGTGGCGCGCTCGGGCGGGATCGGGCGGGCGAAACGGGCGTTGACCTGGAGGGAGTGGCCCGAGAACACGGGGACGCGCACACAGGTGCCGGAGACCTTCAGCCCGGGGATCTCCAGGATCTTGCGGGACTCGTTGCGCAGCTTCTGCTCCTCGTCGGTCTCGTTCAGACCGTCGTCGACGATGTTGCCCGCGAGGGGGAGCACGTTGAAGGCGATGGTGCGCTTGTAGACCTGCGGCTCGGGGAAGTCGACCGCCTCGCCGTCGTGGGTGAGCTTGTCGGCCTCGGCGGCCACCTTCTGCACCTGCCCGTGCAGCTCGGCCACGCCCGCGAGACCGGAGCCGGACACCGCCTGGTAGGTGGCGACGATCAGCGCCTCCAGGCCGGCCTCCTCGTGCAGCACCTTCAGCACCGGCATCGCGGCCATGGTGGTGCAGTTCGGGTTGGCGATGATGCCCTTGGGGCGGTCGGCGATGGCGTGCGGGTTCACCTCGGCGACGACCAGCGGGACGTCGGGGTCCTTGCGCCAGGCCGAGGAGTTGTCGATCACGACGGCACCCTGGGACGCGACCTTCTCGGCCAGGGCCCTGGAGGTCGCACCGCCCGCGGAGAAGATCACGATGTCGAGGCCGGTGTAGTCGGCGCTCGCCGCGTCCTCCACCGTCACGCCGTCCAGGATCGTCCCCGCCGAGCGGGCCGAGGCGAACAGGCGCAGCTCGTCGACGGGGAAGTTCCGCTCGGCGAGGATCCTGCGCATGACCGTGCCGACCTGGCCGGTGGCTCCGACGATTCCTACCTTCACGGGGACTCCTCTGCGTGACGTGCTGGTACGTACCCGGGCGGCCGGGACCCTCCCATCATGCGGGGGACCCGGGCGCCCGTGTCCAATCGTTTGCCCAAGGGATGGACGGGTACTCGGGTCAGTCGCGCATCTCCATCACCCACTCGCCGAGCGCCCGGACGTGGAGGATTCCTTCCGAGATGCGGTACGGACCGGAAGTTGCGGTCACTTTGCGCCGGGGGAACAGGTTTTCGTCCAGCTGGTACAGGTGCTGGATGCCTGCCGTGGAGACGAACGACACCTCGACGTCGGGTCCGGTGTGACGTACGACTCCGTACGCGGTCCCCTCGGTCCGCCGGCCCAGCAGGGGCGCTTCGGAGAACGCCGCCGGCTCCAGCCGCCACTTCGTGTGCTCGGGGGCGCTGACCACCACGAAGCAGGAGCCGCCCGGATCGACCCAGACGGGACCGAGGGCGGGGCGGTGGCGGTTGCTGACGTCGGCGATGACCGCCGACTTCCCGTACGGGTGGTTCCAGGCGCGTGCGGTCAGCTGTCCGTCCTTCTTCCTGGAGGTCCGCCGGAGGGTCATCAGGGTCGGCGGCCCCTGGTGGCGCAGGACCGTGGTGCCCCTGCCCTCGACCGGCCCGGTGATCAGCGGCGCCTCGTCCTCGGGCAGCAGCCGCAGGCTCCACTCCCCGGAGTGCTTGATCCGCACGGTCCGCTCGGTCGCCCCCGAGCCGAAGACCAGGGCCGTCCCGCGGATGCCGTTGGTGTGGGTGGTCAGCCAGTCGGTCTCGTCGCCGTACTCGTCGACGAGCCGCACCTCGACGCCGTAGCTGCGATCGGCGCCCTTGAGCTCGTACCGCACCAGGGCCGGCCGCCCCGGCCGGGGGTTGACCAGCGTGAGCGTCTTCTCGCCCCGGCCCTCGTAGACACCGGACCCGCGGCCCTCGGCGGGCTTGCGGACGGGCAGCGGGGAGGCGGTGAGCTCCCATTGGTGCCGGCTCTTGTCGATCACGAGCAGGAGGGGGCCCTCGGGGAGACGGACGCTCTCCTTGACCCGGCGGCCGTTCCACGCGTGCACCAGCTCCTCGGGGCGCCTGAACTCTCCCGGGGTGTCGCCCTTGTGGTAATTCACCTGGAACCAGCCGTTGTGGCGGTCCGTCGCCCGGACCTTCAGGTCGGCGGCGCCGCCCGTGTGGACGAGCACCTCGGTGCCGCTGCCCTGGAGCGTCCCGGTGCCGATCGGACGGGCCGCCGACAGGGGCAGGACGGTCAGCGTCCACTTCCCGGAGTGGCGCACCTTCAGCTTCACCGGGCCGCCCTTGCGCGGCGGCACGAGCAGGGCACGGCCGCGGAAGTCGGGCAGGTCGGTGCACAGGACGTCGTCGGACCGGCCGGGGATCTGGACCTGGATGAACTGGTACTCCTCGAGCCGTGCCTCCAGGATCACCGGTGCCGAGTCCGCCGGGAACGGCAGGTCCACGGTGACGGTGGCCTCCCCGCTGCCCTTGTGGACCCACGGCTCGAACTCGAAGAAGTGGGGCTCCCAGGAGGAGGGGGAGCCCGGTGCCGTGACGGGCGCCGAGGGCACCTGTACGGAGGGCACCGGTATGGAGGGCGCATGTACGGCGGGGGCCGGCATCGGTGGCGCGGCCGTGCCCGCCGGCGCCGAGCCGGTCTTGGACACGCCCTGCAGGGGCACCGGCCCGGACGCCGGAGCCGGAGCCGGCGTCGGTTCCGCCACCACGATCCCGAAGTCCGTCGCCAGTCCCGCGAGCCCCGAGTCGTAGCCCTGGCCCACCGCCCGGAACTTCCACACCCCGTCGCGCCGGTAGAACTCGCCGAGGACGAAGGCCGTCTCGGTGGAGGCGTCGGTCACCTCGTAGTGGACGGCGATCGAGCCGTCGTGGGCCACCGCCTGCACATACAGCCCGGGCACCTGCCCGAACGCGCCGCCTTCGCAGGAACCGGCGATCACCACGCGCTGGACGGCGGGCTCGACGTTCGGCAGGTCCAGTTCCAGCCACTCGGCGAACTGGCCGCCGCCCTGTCCGACACCCGCGTGCCGGACCGTGCCGGACGGGTGTGCCGGCTGGTTGTGGAAGACGAGGTCCGCGTCACCCCGTACCCGGCCCGTGGCGTCCAGCAGCAGCGCGGACGCGTCCACGGCCGGCGTGCCGGGGACGGCACTGCGGCCGACCGCGACCCGCAACGGACCTGCGGGGACAGGTGTGTTGGCGCCTTTGGTGATGTGCGTCATGGGGCACATGGTGGCAGTGAAGACAATGTGAAGAAAAGATCGAATGAGGGGTTCCGGAAAACAGGCGAACGTTCCCGCGATCGGGCCGAACGTTTCCGCCCCTGCTCGCGTCATAGGGGAAACGCGGCGAGGGGAGGGGTGGCTGTGCTGCGCGGAAAGGCCCGCCGCGGCCAGGGGGGAGACCATGGTGTCGACGATCCGCTGGACGTGGCCCAGGAGCGCCGGGTGCGGGCGGTGCTCGCGCTGGGCGGGGTGCCGCAGGCGGACCTGATGGACGGTGTCCAGCAGGTGCGTCTTCGACTGTTGGAGCGGGCGGCGAGCGGGCGCGAGGCGCCGCGGGACGTGTCCGCGTGGGCGGCGGTGGTCGCCTCCAACCTCGCCATGGACTGGCACCGGGCCAAGCGGCGCCAGGAACGGCTCGGGGAGCGGCTGGCCGCTCTGCGCGAGCCCGCGCACCCCTCCGGCGAGGAGACCAGCCTGCTGTCCCTCGCCCTCGCCCGGGGCCTGGACGAGCTGCCCGCCGCCCAGCGGCAGGTGGTCGTGCTGCGCTTCTTCGCGGACCTGCCCGTGCGGGGCATCGCCGAGGAACTGGGCATCCCGGAGGGCACGGTCAAGAGCAGGCTGCACACGGCGGTCCGCGCACTGCGCGACCGGCTGCACGAGGACGAGGTGGTGTGAGGTGACCGCCGAACACGAGCGCGCACGCGGCGCCGAGGGCGGGGAGTACGGCGGCATGGACGCCCTGATGGCCGCGATCACCGGCGACCCGCTGCCGGAGAGTGCCCGTCGCGACCCCGCTTTCCTCGCCGAACACCGGGCGGCGCAGGCCGACGTCGCCCTGCTGCGCGGACAGCTGTCCTGGCTGGCGGAAACGCTGACGGGGGAGGCGGGGCAGCAGAGGGCGCCGGGGGACAAGAAGGTGTTGGGGGAGGCGCCGCTGACCTCAGGGACGCCGGGTCCCGCCGATGCGCTCGGCTCCGCCCGGCCCGCCGGCTTCGCTCAGCCCCCCGGTCCCGTCGAGCCCGCCGTGTCCGATGGCGCCATGTCGTCGGCGTCCCCCGCGCGGCGTCCCCGCAGCCGTAGCCGCCCCGCGGGAACGAGCGGGCCGTCGCGGCCGGGGAGGCAGGGCGGGTCCCGCCGGGCCCTGCGTGTCGCGTTCGGCTCGCTCGCCGGGGCCGCGGCCTTCTCGCTCGTCCTCGGGTTCGGCTGGCTGGTGAGCCGGAGCCACATCGGCGCGGACGACACCGCAGGCGGGGCGTCGGCCAAGAGCGCCGGCGATGCCGGGCACGAGGTGGCAGGGGACAGCGGACGGCCGACGGAACCGGAGCGCGAGCTGGCCTGCTCCCGGCTGGTCGTGGAAGGCACCGTGGCGAAGGTGGAACGGCAGCGGGGTTCCTCCGGGAGCCGCGTCACGCTGACCGTCATCCGCTCCTACAAGCCCGCGCACGGCCCGGCCGAGGTCGGCATCCTGCTCGACGCCGGTGCGGAACCGGCGCCACGCAAGGGACAGCACGTCCTCGTCGGGGCGGAGCAGGGCCGGGAGAGCGCGAGCCTGTGGGCCGTCGGCGACTCCCGCGTGGCCGCCAACCGCACCTGGATCACCGACGCCCTGCCCGCCTCCCGGCACCTGACCTGCCCTGCCGACGGCGCGTCCTGATCCCGCGAGCAGTCGTGTCCCGGCCGTGGCCCGGCCGCTTCGCGTCCCGCGACGCCGGCCGGTCCGAAGCCGGGTGCCGGTCTCGGCCACCGCCACAGGCAGGAGGGGCGGGCGTCCGCCAGGACACCCGCCCCTCCGCTCACCGGTCACCCCGTTACGGCGTGACCTTCTCGATCTTCACGCTGCCGCTGCCCGCGACCGTGCCGCGCGCGTTCACCAGCTGCACCTGGCCGAAGAACTCACGGCCGGCCGGAGCCTGCGCCGCGGCCGTGACCTGGCCCGACACCGTCGCCGAGGCGCCCGTGCCGAGCTTGACCGGACCCGAGCCGTCGACCGTGACGGAACCGAGCGTGGCGGAGAAGAACACGTCCCGGTAGTCGTAGTCGGTCGAGCCGGACGGGACCGAGTAGCCCACGACCTGGATGGTGTAGGTGCCGGCGGCCGGGGACGGCACCGAGACCGCCTCCTCCGAGTCGCCGTCGGCGGACAGTCCGACCTGCTTGCCGCTCGCGTCGTACACCGTCAGGTCCAGGTCGGCGGCGGTGTCGGAGACGCCGCCGATCGCCACGTCCAGGGACTTGGCGCCGGCCGGGACCTCGACCGTGGTGGCCTGGGTCTCGCCCTGCTTGATGGCCGGGCGGGCCGACTTGGCGGAGCCGAGCGGGCCGCCGACCAGCTTGCCGTCCAGCGCCGCGTACGTGTTGGTCACCTTCCAGGAGGCGGTGGCCGGGGTGCCCACCTTGGCCTCGGGGACGGTCACGGTCTCCGGGTCGAAGGCCGCGCCGAGCACGGTGACGTCCAGCTTGTACGGGTTGTCCAGCAGCGGCGACGTACGCCGGGCCTCGACCTCGACCTCCCAGACGCCGGGCTGCGGGTCGGCGTACGAGCGCACGTCGGGCTTGCAGCCGTTGCCGTCCAGGTAGTTGTTGTAGCAGTTCGGCGTCGAGGTGGTGTCGGACGGGACGCCGTACGGGTGGATGGCGATGAACCGGGTCTGGCTCTTGTCCTTCAGCCCGCCGATCGCGACCTCCAGCGACCTGGCGCCCTCGGGCACGGTCAGGAAGTACGACTGCGTGCTGTTGCGCTGCACCGAGCCGGCCGCGGAGTACGTGTAGTCCACCGGGGCCGCGACCACGACCGTGGAGAGGATCTGCTTGTCGATGCCCTCGGTCCTCGGGTCGTCGACCTCCAGGATCGCGCTCTTGAGGCCCGCCGACTCCGGTGCGGCCTGCACCTTGACGGTCACCGGCTGGTTCAGCGGCAGCTTCACCACGTCGTCGCCGACGATCCGGAAGGTGTGCCCGGCGTTGTTCTCGAAGTGCAGCTCGTGCCGGACCGCCTTGTCGGGGCCGGACGTACGGGTGATGGTCACGTCGTACGTCTTCTTCTGGCCCGCCTTCAGACCGCCCTCGCGGTCGTACAGGCCGGTGCCGAAGCCCGGGGTCTTCAGGGCGTAGTCGATCGCGGTGTCGACCGGCGCCTTGACGGTGTAGTCGTGCGCGGTGGCGTCGTCCTTGACCGACTCCCACGCGTCCACGATGTTGATCAGGCCCGCGCCCTCCTCGTACGCCTGCACACCCTTGATGTGGTCGGCGGTCGAGGTCAGGGCCGTCCGCAGGGTGGCGGGCGTCAGGTCGATGCCCTTCTGCTTCGCGGCGCTCAGCAGCAGCGCGGAGGCGCCGGCGGCCTGCGGGGACGCCATCGAGGTGCCCTGGAGCATCGAGTAGCCGGCCGGCAGCGAGTAGCCCGCCTCGGCGACCGGGGAGCCCGGCAGCCAGGTCTGGGTGGTGTTGATCGCGGCACCGGGCGCGGTCAGGGTCGGCGTGAAGCCGCCGTCCTCACGCGGGCCGCGCGAGGAGAAGGGCATCATCGCGTACTTCTTCTCCACCACGGAGCCGTAGTTGGCGGCCCAGGTCTCCTTGGAGACGGCCGCACCGACCGAGATCACCTTGTCGGCCAGGCCGGGGTCGCCGATGGTGTTGGCACCGGGGCCGGAGTTGCCGGCGGAGATCACCAGCTGGACGCCGTAGGTGTCGATGAGCCGGGTGTACAGCTCGGCGCGCGCGTTGTTGCCGTCGTTGAGCGCCGGCAGACCGCCGATCGACATGTTGACGATGTCGACGCCGCGCTTGGTGACGAGGTCGATCATGCCCTCGGTGAGGGCGACGTTGGTGCAGCCGCCGCTCCAGGTGCAGGCCCGCGAGGAGACGAGCTTGGCGCCCGGGGCCGCGCCGTCCATCTTGCCGCCGAACAGGCCGTTGGCGGCGGTGATGCCGGCGACGTGGGTGCCGTGCTCGGACTCGATGACGCCGATGTTGACGTAGTCGGCCTTGGCGCCCGAGGAGTTGTAGACGACGTCCTTGCGGGTCTCGACCACGAACGGGACGCGCTCGGCGACGTCCGTCGACGGGTCGTCGGTGCCGAAGTACCCGACCTGGTAGTCGTCCTTGTAGGGCTTCATCGGCGTGTCGTCGGTGAAGTCCAGGTTGTCGTTCGTGTCGACGCGGACCGTGCCGGCGGCCGGGTCGTACAGCACGCCCCAGGCGTCGGTGGTGTCACCGTCGCGGTTGAGGTCGCCCTTCTCGTCGCCACCGGTGGTGGCGGACTCGTACATGTAGTTGAACTTGTACGAGCCCTCGGGGGCCGTGAACTTCTCGGTGCCCAGCGAGGCGGTGGTGATGGAGAAGGACGGGCCGGAGACACCGGTGGTCATGCGGCGCCAGGTGCCGTCGCCGTCGGCGACCGGGTCGGTGGCGGTCACCCAGTCGACGATCTTCCGCTCGCCGGTGGTGGTCTTCTGCAGCGCCGGGTGCCCGAGGTCGATGCCCGAGTCCAGGATGCCGATGGTGATGCCGCGGCCGTCCGCCTTCGGGTGGTCCTCGACGAAGTCGACGGCACCGGTCTCGAAGGACGGGTTGTACGGGTTCTCCGCCGGGGTGTTCCTGCCCGGGGCCGGGTGAGCGGCCTTGCCCGCCGCGGCCTTGGCGCCGCCGGGCGCCGGGTCGTCGAGCGGGATCTCCTGCCTGAGGTCGATGGCCTGCACGGAGGACAGCTTCACGGCGGCGGCGATGGCCGAGTCCGCCTTCGCCGTCGGGACGGTGGCCCGGACGTAGCCGAGCTTGTCGTCGGTACGGCCGACCAGGCCGCCCTTGACCGCGTCCAGCTCCTCGGCGACCTGCTCCGTCTTCCCGGGCGAGGTCGCGATCATCATCGTGACGTTCTTGTCGCCGTCGGCCTTGGCGTCGGCGAGCAGGGCGGCGTCGTCCGAACCGAGCTTGTCGTCGGCGGACTTGACGCCGGAGTCGGCGGCCGGGGCGGGCGGCGCGTCGGCGGCGAGGGCCAGGGGTATCGGCCCCGCCGCGGAGAGGGCGGCCACGACGCCCACGGCCACGGCTATGCGGGCCAGGCGTCTCGGACCGGGTATGGGATCACGCTCGGGCGTGTGGGTCATCGGCATCCCTCAGGTAAAGGAACGAGCGGACGGGAGCGCTCAGCCTTACCCAAGGGCCCCTTCATGGGGGACCGTTGACCGAATCGATATGAATGTATGGGGAAAACCCGCGATGGGATGTGGGCGGATCCGGGCTGATTGGCCCGTAATTCGCTCAGTTCTCCTTCGAGCGGGCGTAATGCCGGGACGCCTTGGCCCGGTTGCCGCACACGGCCATCGAGCACCAGCGGCGGGTGCCGTTCCGGGACGTGTCGAAGAAGTGCAGGATGCAGGTGCCGCCGCCGCAGGTACGGATCCGCTCCGGTGCCCTGGTGAGCAGCTCCAGGTAGTTACGGGCGGCGAGCCAGGCCGGGCCCCAGGCCGGGTCGGCGAACTCGGCCTCCTCGGCGGGGCCCGCGAAGGTGAGCCGGGCCCGGATCCGGCCGTGCGCCAGTACGGCGTCCACGAGCGGCACGGCCTGCTCGGCCGCACCGTCCACCGCGGCCTTGATCGCCTCGCGCGCCTCGCGCAGGTGCCCGAGCACCTCCGGGCTCGCCGGGTGGGCCCCGGCCAGCCCGTTGCTCCCGAGCCACACCGCCAGCCCCTCCGGGTCCGCGAGGAGGTCCTGGGTGACGCCCTCCTTGTTCCACCGGGTGTTGAGCAGGTCCAGTGCGAGGGGCTCACCGGTGAGCGGGCGGGGATCACGGGCGGCGGACATGGACACTCCTTCTCGTCTAACCCCTCAAGGTTACGTCACCGGTTGACTCGCCCCATCTAACCTCCTACTGTTAATAACGAAGGTTAGACACATCGAAGGGGGACCCATGACTCTGCACACCGCGCACATCGGCCTGAACGTCACCGACCTCGACCGCTCGCTCGCCTTCTACCGGGACGTCCTCGGCTTCACCCTGCTCGCCGAGGGCAAGGAGGACGACCGGCGCTACGCGTACCTCGGCGACGGCGGCGACCAGCTGGTCCTCACCCTCTGGCAGCAGGCGCAGGGGTCGTACGACGGCGGCCGGGCCGGACTGCACCACCTCGCCTTCGCCGCGGCCTCAGTGGACCGGGTGCGGGAGTACGAGACGGCGCTGAAGGCGGCCGGCGTGGAGTTCGCCCACGAGGGCGTGGTCGCCCACCGGGAGGGTTCCGCCTCGGGCGGGATCTTCTTCCACGACCCGGACGGCACGCGCCTGGAGATCTCCGTCCCACACGGCGCGGAATCCGCTCCGGCCCCGCACGCCTCCGCCCCGACCTGCGGCTTCTTCTAGCCATGAGCTTCTATCACGCCGGCTCGCGGGCCGTTCAGGACCTGGCCGGCGTCCGCGAACGCGCCGACCACGTGGGCCGCTCCGTGGGCCAGGACATCAAGCCGGTCGCGGCGGCCTTCCTGCAGCTCCAGCCGCTGCTGATCGCCGGCGCGGCGGACCCGTGGACGGGCCGGGTATGGGCTTCGGCCCTGACGGGCATGCCCGGTTTCGTCCGGGCGACGGGCCCCCGGCAGATGTCCGTGACCACCCCTCACCCCTTCGGCCAACGGCAGGCAGGCCGGCCCGAAGAGGCGCGGGGAACTGCGCGATCAACCACGGACGACCCGCACCCGGACGTCGGCCCGTCCTCGTCCGTCACCGGGAACACCCCTCACCCCTTCGGTCACCGGCAGGCGGGCCGACCCGAAGGGGTGCGGGGAACTGCGCGATCAACCACGGACGACCCGCACCCGGACGGCGACGCGGACCCCCTCGCACGGACCCTGAGAACGGCCGGCACTTTCATCGGCACCGTCGCCCTCGACCCCCGCACCCGCCGCCGCATGCGCCTCAACGGCCGGCTCGAGCCCACGGCAACCGGCTTCGCAGTGACCGCGGACCAGGTGTTCGCCAACTGCCCCAAGTACATCCAGCGCAGGGAGTCCTACGAGCACGTCCCGGCCCGCACACCGGACACACCCCGTCGGCTCACCGAACTCGGCTCCGAACAGCGCGCGTTCGTCCGGGCCGCCGACACCTTCTTCCTCGCCACCGTGCACGGCACCGGCGCCGACGCCGGCCACCGCGGCGGCAACCCCGGCTTCGTGCACGTCGCTTCACCGCACGAACTGACCTGGCCCGACTACCCCGGCAACGCCATGTTCCTCAGCCTTGGCAACCTGCGCACCGACCCGCGCGCCGGTCTGCTCTTCCTCGACTGGGACACGGGGACCACCCTCCAGCTCACCGGTGAGGCCCGTACCGAGTTCGCGGCCGACGGCGCGCGGACGGTCCGCTTCACCCTGGCCGAGGCCCTGTGGACCCCGGCCGCCCTGCCGCTGCGCTGGTCCGCGCCGGAGCACTCACCGGCCGGTCCCGGCTAACTTCAGGGGATGCGACGGAACTTGAGGGTGGCGGCCTACGCCGTGTGTGTACGCGACGGACAGATCCTGCTGGCCCGTTCACCGGCGCCCGACGGGACGCCCGAGTGGGTACTGCCCGGCGGCGGCATGGAGCACGGCGAGAGCCCCTATGACACCGTCCGCCGCGAGGTCACCGAGGAGACCGGCTACCGCATCGAGGTGACCGGCCTCCTCGGCGTGGACTCCCGGCGTCATCTCTTCCGCGGCCGGGGGCTGCGCCGCGGCACCGACCATCACGCCCTGCGGCTCATCTACACGGGCGAGATCGTCGGCGGCGAAATCAGTCATGAAATAGGTGGATCCACGGATTTCGCGGCATGGCAGGACCTTTCCATGCTTTCGGCACTGAATCGGGTGAGGCTGGTCGACGTGGCGCTGCGGCTGTGGCGGGAACGCCCCGCGAACGGTCATCTCGCCGCCGAGGACCGTTCCCTACCCCAGGAGATGAATGAGGAGTAACCGCCTTCCGGCCACCCGCAATCCACTCCATGACCGCATCAGGTACCCAGTGATCCACGTACGGTGATCGGCGCTGCGCGTTGCCGCCGCGTTCACGCGCAGGTCATCCCCGCTGCCAACGATCCACAGTGAGCGGGACGTTCGCGTCCGTGACGGCCCGCGACCACTGCCGACGCGTTCGCACTCGGGGAGATCGCGCCATGTCGCGCATACGCTCTGTCGCCACCTCCGCTCTGGGGGTCAACCGCCGTACCGTCCTCGCCGCCGCCGGAGCGGTCTCGCTCTCCGCGGGCGTCGGCTACGCCCTCCGCCCCACCGACAGCGCGGCCGCCACCACCTCCGCGGCCGCGGCACCGGAGGCGGAGACGCCCGTCGCGCACTCCGGGCGGGCCGCCGCGGCGGCCCCGCTCGCCCCCTACACCAAGGGCACCACCGTCGCCTCCGTCGCCGCCCCCCGGAACAGCTCCGGCTACCGCCGGCTCGGCGACGGGGCCGGCTGGAAGCGGGTCGTACGCAGCGAGCTGGCGACGCCCAAGTCCGGCCGCGCCGCCCGCCGTACGGCACTCGCCGCGTTCGTGCAGTTCACCGACCTGCACCTGATGGACGTCCAGCACCCGCTGCGCCTGGAGTACCTGCGCTCCCACGACGTGCACGCCTGGCGCCCGCACGAGGCGCTCACCGTGCCCGGCGCGATCTCCCTCGTGGAGCGGGTCAACGCGCTGCGCGGCGCTCCCGTCACCGGCGCCCCGCTGCACTTCGTCATGACCACCGGCGACAACACCGACAACAACGCCCACTCCGAGCTGGAGTGGTTCATGAAGGTGATGAGCGGCGGCCGGATCACCCCGAACTCCGGTGACCCCCGGCACTACGAGGGCGTGCAGAACAGCGGCCTGAAGCTGTACTGGCAGCCCGGCACCACCTCCCGCGACAACGACAAGGCGCTCGGCTTCCCCTACCTCAAGGGCTTCCTGGCCGCCGCGATCCGCGAGGTGAAGAGCCCCGGCCTCGGCGTGCCCTGGTACTCCACCGTCGGCAACCACGACTCCCTGCCGCTCGGCTGCTACGGCTCCCACGGCGACCGCTACCTCGCCGAGGCGGCCATCGGCGGCAAGAAGCTGATGAGCGTCTCCGCCGCCGACGCCAAGAAGCTCCAGGACACCATCAAGAACGCCAAGGACCCCAGGGGCACCGGCTACCGCGACTTCCTCAAGGCCCACGCCCGCTCGATGCGCTCCGTCACGCCCGACGAGAAGCGGGCCCCGTACACCCAGGCCGACTACCTGAAGGCGCACCTGGACCCGGCCTACCAGGGGCACGGCCCGGTCGGCCACGGCTACTCCTCGGCGAACCTGGACGCGGGCACCCAGTACTACGCCTTCCGCATCTCCGGCGACGTCATCGGCATCAGCCTCGACACCACCGACGCCGGCGGCCACTACGAGGGCTCCATCGGCACCGCCCAGCTGAAGTGGCTGGACAAGACGCTGAAGGACAACAAGGACTCCTACGCCGTCGTCTTCAGCCACCACACCGGCAAGACGATGACCAACACCCGCCCCGACCCGGCCCGGCCCGGCGAGAAGCGGCACGGCGGCGCCGAGGTGATCTCGCTGCTCTCCTCCCACGCCAATGTGCTGGCGTGGGTGAACGGGCACATCCACAAGAACGTCATCACCCCGCACAAGGCCTCCGGCGGGCGCTCCTTCTGGGAGATCTCCACCGCCTCGCACGTCGACTACCCCCAGCTCGCCCGGATCATCGAGCTGGTCGACAACAAGGACGGCACGATCTCCCTGTTCACCACGCTGATCGAGTCCGCCGCCCCGCACCGCACCGACTACGCCGACCTCTCCCAGACCGGTCTCGCCGCCCTGTACCGCGAGCTGTCCTACAACGCCCCCGGCGCCGCCAAGACCCTCGCCGGCACCACGGCCGACCGGAACACCGAGCTGGTGCTGAAGAAGGGCTGAAAGTCACTCAACCGGCCTACACCGGGGCAACCTTCGCACGAGGCCCCCGGTCCCTCCCCCCGACCGCACCGGCACATCACAGGTTGGGGAAGACATGCGTGTACGCGCGACTCTGGTGGGCGGCGCCGCCCTGCTCCTCACGGCGGCGCTGGCGGCTCCGGCCGTGGCAGCAACCGCCACCGCGAGCCATCCCCGCGGGAGCCGCCCCGGCGGGGGCCACTCCGCCACCCGCAAGGCGATCGAGGAGGCGGTCGAGGCCGGCGTGCCCGGCGTGACCGCCACCGCGAAGGACGCCCACGGCACCTGGTCCACGACGGCGGGCACCGGCGACCTCCGCACGGGCGAGCCCCGCTCGGCCGCCGACCGCTACCGCGTCGGCAGCATCACCAAGACCTTCGTCGCCACCGTCCTGCTCCAGCTGGAGGCCGAGGGACGGCTCTCCCTGGACGACAAGGTCGACCGCTGGCTGCCCGGTGTCGTGCGCGGCCACGGCCACGACGGCAGCCGCATCACCGTCCGCCGGCTCCTCAACCACACCAGCGGCATCTACAACTACACGGCGGACGAGGACTTCGCCCGCGCCTACTTCACCAAGGACGGCTTCTTCCGGCACCGCTACGACACCGTCGCCCCGCGCGAACTGGTGGCGACCGCGATGCGGCACGAGCCGGACTTCGCGCCGGGTGCGTCCTGGAACTACTCCAACACCAACTACGTCGTGGCCGGCATGGTGATCGAGAAGGTGACCGGCTGCCCCTACGCCACCGAGGTCCGGCGCCGCATCATCGAGCCCCTGCACCTGACCGCCACCTCCGTGCCCGGCACCCGGGTCACCGTGCCGGGGCCCAGCAGCCGCGCCTACTCGAAACTCGCCGGGCCGGTCACGGACCCGACGTACGACGTCACGACCCTCAATCCGTCCATCGCCTTCTCGGCCGGGGAAATGATCTCGAATTCCGCGGATCTGGATCGCTTCTACAGCGCCCTGCTGCGCGGAAAGCTCCTTCCGGCGCACCAGCTGAAGGAAATGAAGACGACGGTGAAGATCGACGGTGCGCCGAACACCGGCTACGGCCTGGGCCTCATGGACACCAAGCTGACCTGCGGTGTTCATGTCTGGGGCCATGACGGGGGCATCCATGGCTCCGCTTCCTCGGTCGCGTCCACGGCGGACGGCCGGCATTCCTTCGCCCTCAATTTCAACGGGGACTGGGCGGGCGACACGGCGGCCGTGATCGAAAAGGAATTCTGTTAGCCAACGTTTCATCGGCGTCATTGTGCGTTAACCGGGATGTAACGTCTGTACCGCCTCATATCGGCTAACCCGCTGTTGACGGGGATGGCTCGATTTCTGTGCAAGGCGGGTGATCGTGTGCGCGCGAGGCACGAACTGCGTGTGCTGTCGGTCTACGAGGGGTTCTTCTCCGGAGGAGCCCGGATCGTGCACACCGACGTCGTACTGGGACTGGCCGAGGGCGGCCAGTCCCACCAGGTACTCAGCATCCATGGCGAGGTCCACCGCGAGGCCAGTCGGCAGCGCATGGAGGACGACGCCTGCTACCGGTCGCTGACGGCCGGCGGGGTCCCGGTGACCTCGCTCGGCCGTACCGCGGGCCTGGTGGACGGCGCCGTCGCGGCGGATGTTTTCAGCGGCCCGGAGCTGGCCGAGACCGCTCGGTCCATGGCCGGGGCGGACGTGATCCTGTCGCTGAAGGAGCAGCCGCTGGCGCTGCTCAACCAGGCCGGGCTGCCCCGGCGGCCGGTCGTGGTCGGCCTGCACCGCTCCGACCCCGAGAACCAGGGCCCCGCCCTGGACGAGCTGAAGGCCGCGATCGCCGACGGCACGGTGGTGGCCTGCGTGTGCTGCGCCGAGTCCACACGGGCGGCGTACGAGGCCGCGGGCATCCCGCGCGAGGTGTTGCACGTCATCCCCAACGGAGTGGACCTGCTCCGCTTCCGCCCGGACCCGGCGGCCCGGCTCGGGTTCCGCGCGTCGCTGGGCATCCCGGCGGCGGCACCGGTGATCGTCTTCGCGGCGCGTTACGCCACGATGAAGAACGTCCCGCTGTTCCTCCGTGCCGCCCGCGCCTGGCTCGCCCGCGAGCCCGAGGGCCGGATCCTGATGTGCGGTGCGGGCATGAACAGCGGAAACCCGGCCCTGTGGGCGGACATCGAGGTCGCCTTCGGCGCGGACCGGCGCCTTGCAGAAAGGATTCTTCTGCTCGGTGTGCGCCGCGACATGGAGACCGTCTACGCCGGCTCCGACGTCGTCGCCCTGACCTCGGCCTCCGGGGAGGCGGCCCCGCTGTGCCTGATCGAGGGCATGATGTGCGGCGCCGTGCCCGTGACCACCGACGTCGGCGACAGCGCGGAGATCGTCCGGGGCCACGGTTTCGTCACCCCGCAGGACCCGGAGGGCATCGCCCTGGCCTGGACGGCGGCGGTCGCCGGCCGTGCCGACTTCGCCCCGGCGCTGGCGGCCGGCCGGGAGCGGTTCAGCCGTACGCGCATGATCGCGGCGTACGCGGCGCTGCTCGACGGCGTCCACACCAGGGCCTCGACGATGCCGACGCTGCCCGGGCCGCTGTAGCGCGCGCACGTCACCGGGGTCAGGACACGCGGTTGAGAACCGGCAGATAGCCCAGGGACTGGCCCGGTGCCGTGGGGTGGTACGACTCGGTGATCGCCAGCACGTCCACGCCGTGCAGCCAGGGCCGGGAGGAACAGATCTCGTGGCCGGCGAAGGCGCCGGTGACATCGGCGAAGGTGAACCCGTGATCGGCGGCGCGCTTGGCGATGACACCGTTGAGGTGGTCCACGGCGTCGTTGACCGCGGAACGCTGTGCCTCCGGCAGGCCCACCACACAGGAGCCCCTGAGGTGGTACAGGTGCGGATAGCCGAGCACCACGACGTGCGCGCCGGGCGCCCTGTTCCGGATCGTCGCGTAGAGACGGTCGAGGCTGTCCACCAGGGGCCCGTCCATGGTGGCGCGGGCGCTGGAGACGGCGGACAGGCACCGGGTGCCGCCGCCCAGCGCGCAGACCGTCATGACGGTGGCGAAGCCCACGTCGCTGCCGCCGACGGTGAGGGTGACCAGGCGGGTGCGCGCGCCGAGCCGGTCGAGCTGGTCGGTCAGGACGTCGCTCGCCCGGGCGTGGTTGCACGCGGCGAAGCTGAAGGACGACGGCGAGCGGGCCTCGGCCCACAGGACGGGGTACGCCCGGCTGCTGCGCTTGCAGCCCGTGCCGGAGGGCAGGTAGGCGCCGGCCCCGACACCGGCGGAGTAGGAGTCGCCGAGGGCCACGTACTCGGCGGCCAGGGTCTGCGGGACGTCCGCCGTCGCGGGATCGGCGAAGGCGCAGGCGGCCGCGAGGAGCAGGGAGGCCGCACAGGCCGCTGTCCGGGACTGTCTCATGTGTCTCCTGTATCGCGGCCCGCTCACCTCCCGCCCGTCGTGCTCGTCCGTTCCGGTGAGCCCTCACCCGGGCGGCGCAGCAGAAGTTGGCGGTGGCGGCACGCATGAGGACGGGCCACCGGTACCCGGCCCGGTGGCCCGTCCTCTCCCCTCCTGACACCCGCCCGGTCCGTCACTACCGGGGCAGCACCACGACGTACGCGGCCGGATCACGGTCGCCCGACGCCATCAGCGCCGTGCGGACCACCGCCGCCTGCTGCTCCAGGGACTCCCTGAGCTTCCTGGGGGTGATGTGGACGACCGTGATCCCGAGGCGTTCCAGGTGCTCGCGCTTGCGGGCGTACTCCGACCACAGCGCGTCGTCGTCCTGCCGATGGCCCTGGCGCGGTGTCCGCGTGTCCAGTTCCAGCGCCACGGCCTGCTCCGGCCAGTAGGCGTCCAGGCCGCCGAGGTGGGGGCCGCCGGGCAGGCGCAGGTCCACGTTCCAGACCGGGTCGGGCAGGCCGTACTCCAGGACCATCCGGTACAGCCGGTCCTCGGCGACGGCCCGGCCCTCGGCGAGCAGCGAGTCCACCGCGTCCACCACGTGCGGGCGGCTCAGCAGCTTCGCGTTGGTCAACTCCCGGACCACCGCCGCCGGTTCGCAGTGGCCGCCGCGCACCGCCTCGGTCAGCAGCCGCCGTACCGCCTCCGCGTCCGTCAGCTCCGCCACCGCGTCCGCCAGCGCCCGCGGCACCGGGGCCAGCGGCAGGCCCGTCACGGTGTGCGCGGCGGGCAGGGCGGAGGTGCGCAGGACGCGGACGTAGCCCGAGGAGCGCAGCCGGCGCATGCGCGGGACCAGGACGTCGACGCGGTCCAGGGACAGCGGCGGCGGGGTGGACGCGAAGCCGTGCAGGGTCAGCGCGGCCAGTCCCGTGACGACCGCCTCCGTGTACACCGGCCGGTGCGGGCCCCCGGCGCCGGGCTGGGACGGGACCGCGGGTGCCGTCTCGCGCGCCGCGTACAGCAGCGCGCCGTGCAGCCGCTCCTCGCTGGTCGGCGGGCCGGGGTGGAGCAGGACCACGCCCGGCAGCAGGAGCTGCCAGGGGCCGCCGGGGCGGCACTGCTCGGTCAGTTCGGCGTGGGTCACGCCGTGGGCGCGGAGCCGGCCCGCCGTCAGGACGCGGCGGTGGACCTCGGACAGATGGCGGAGGGGGCGGGGGGAGAGCGGGGTGTTGTGGGTCATGGCGTCGGGATTCCCGCGCCCGGCCCCGTCCTTAACCGCTGTTACACGGCCGTCGAAAAATGCGGACAAGGCGGGACTAAAGGTCAGGTGTTCGGGTGCCGAGTAGGGACGGAAAACCCCTGGTCCGATCAGGTGCGGACCAGGGGTTACGGCTATGTTTGCCTGAATTTCGTAACGGTCACCCAGGCGCAAAGCTCAGGCCAGAGGTCAGTGGTCCGCTGCCACCGCATCGCACGCCTGTGCGCGCAGCGCCCGCGCCAGGTCGTCCCGCGCCTCCAGCACCAGCCGGCGCAGCGCCGGCGCCGCGTCCCGGTGCGCCTCCAGCCATGCGTCCGTCGCGTCCAGGACCTCCTGACGGTCCTGGTGCGCCGGGAACAGGCCCCGCACCACGTCCATGCCGATCTGGATCGACCGGTCCTGCCACACCCGCTCGATCGCCGCGAAGTACAACTGCGCGTACGGCGCGGTCAGCTCCCGCTGCGACGGCTGGGCGAAGCCCGCGATCGTCGCCTCCACCAGCGCGTTCGACAGCGCGTCGGACTCCACCACCTGCGCCCACGCCTGCGCCTTGACCGCTGCCGAGGGGCGCGCGGCCAGGCAGCGCACCTGGTGCCGCTTGCCGGACGCCGTGTCGTCCCGGCCCAGTTCGGCCGCCAGCACCGACTCGTCGGCCACCCCGTGCGCCGCCAGCGGCTCCAGGAACGCCCAGCGCAGCTCCTGGTCCACCTCCAGACCGTCGACCGCGGTGGTCCCGTCCAGCAGGTCCTTCAGCAGCGTCAGGTCCGGCTCGGCGGACGCCACGGCCGCGAAGAACCGCGCCCACGCCAGCTGGTGCTCACTGCCCGGCCCGGCCGCCCGCAGCTCCCGCAGCGCCCCCTCGGCCAGCAGCTGCCCGCCGGTCTCCCGCCACTGCGGCGCCGTGTAGTGCACCAGCGCCGAGTTCGCCCAGGCGTGCAGCATCTGCAGCACACCGATGTCCGACTCGCGGCCCGCGAACCGCAGCACGAGGCCGATGAAGTCCCGCGCTGGCAGCAGCCCGTCCCGGGTCAGGTTCCACAGTGCCGACCAGCACAGCGCGCGGGCCAGCGGGTCCGTCAGCGCGCCCAGATGCGCCCGCAGCGTGGCCAGCGAGGTCTCGTCGAACCGGATCTTGCAGTAGGTGAGGTCGTCGTCGTTGACCAGCACCAGCTCCGGAGCCTCGGCGCCCGCCAGCTCCGCGACGACCGTACGCGGCCCGTGCACGTCCGTCTCCACGCGCGCGTACCGCTCCAGCGCACCCTCCGGCGTGCGCCGGTACAGGCCCACCGCCACCCGGTGCGGGCGCAGCTCCGGGTGCGACTCCGGGGCCTCCTGGAGCACCGCAAGCTCGGCGATCCGGCCGCCCGTGGTGTCCAGCAGCACCTGCGGGGTCAGCGCGTTCACCCCGGCCGTCTGCAGCCAGGACCGCGCCCACTCCGACATGTCCCGGCCGCTGGTCTCGGCCAGCACCGACAGCAGGTCGCCGAGGCGCGTGTTGCCGTACGCGTTGCGCTTGAAGTAGCGGCGGGCGCCCTCCAGGAACGCGTCCTGGCCGACGTACGCCACCAGCTGCTTCAGCACCGAGGCGCCCTTGGCGTAGGTGATGCCGTCGAAGTTCAGCTTGGCGTCCTGCAGGTCACGGATGTCCGCCGTGATCGGATGCGTGGACGGCAGCTGGTCCGCGCGGTACGCCCACGCCTTGCGGCGGTTGGCGAAGGTGATCCACGCGTCCTTGAAGCGGGTCGCGCCCACGTTCGCGAACGTGCCCATGAAGTCCGCGAAGGACTCCTTCAGCCACAGGTCGTCCCACCACACCATGGTGACCAGGTCCCCGAACCACATGTGCGCCATCTCGTGCAGGATGACGTTGGCCCGGCCCTCGTACGACGTCTGCGTCACCTTCCCGCGGAAGATGAACTCCTCCCGGAAGGTCACCAGCCCCGGGTTCTCCATCGCGCCGAGGTTGTACTCGGGCACGAACGCCTGGTCGTACTTCCCGAACGGGTACGGGTAGTCGAAGTGGTCGTGGAAGAAGTCCAGGCCCTGCTTGGTGACCAGGAAGACGTCGTCGGCGTCGAAGTGCGGGGCGAGGCCCTTGCGGCACAGCGCGCCGAGCGGGATCTCCAGCTTGGTGCCGTCCTCGAAGGTACGGGTGTAGGAGTCCGTCACATGGTGGTACGGGCCGGCCACCACACACGTGATGTACGTCGAGATCGGCTTGGTCTCCGCGAACCGCCAGACGCCGTCGGCGAGTTCACCGGCGCCGTTGCTCCACACCGTCCAGTCCTCGGGCGCCCGCACCTCGAACCGGTACGGCGCCTTCAGATCCGGCTGCTCGAAGTTCGCGAACACCCGGCGGGAGTCGGCCGGCTCGTACTGCGTGTACAGGTAGACCTCGCCGTCCTCCGGGTCGACGAAGCGGTGCAGGCCCTCACCGGTGCGCGAGTAGGCGCACTGCGCGTCCACCACCAGCTCGTTCTCGGCGGCCAGGTCCTCCAGCACGATCCGGGAGCCGTCGAAGACCTCGCCCGGGTCCAGGTCCCGGCCGTTGAGCGAGACGGAGGTGACACTCGGGGCGATCAGATCGGCGAAGCTCGACGCGCCCGGCTCGGTGCAGCGGAAGCGGATGGTGGTCACCGAGCGGAACGTGCGCGGCTCACCGTCCCCGTCGCCGACGGCGGACCGGACGTCCAGGGACACGTCGTAACCGTCGACGGACAGCAGGGCGGCCCGCTCCCGGGCCTCGTCGCGGGACAGATTCTCACCGGGCACGGACGGCACTCCCTCGTGATCACGTGAATGGTGACTGAACAGGACCGATCCTGCCATGCGCCCCTGACGTCGGACAGCAGGGAATGCGGACGGCCACGGCTCGGTTGAGGCGTGAAACAGAGCGCTTTCGCCGAGGAGACCCATGTCCGAGACCGCCGCACCGTCCGGCAAGACCCCCGTCGACTTCTGGTTCGACCCGCTGTGCCCCTGGGCCTGGATGACCTCCCGCTGGGTCCTGGAGGTGGAGAAGGTCCGCGACATCGAGGTCCGCTGGCACATCATGAGCCTCGCCGTCCTCAACGAGGACAAGCTCGACGAACTGCCCGAGGAGTACCGGGACATGCTCGCCCGTACGGCATGGCAGCCGGTGCGCGTGGTCACCGCGGCCTGGCAGAAGCACGGCGCCGACATCCTCGGCCCCCTCTACACCGCGCTCGGCACCCGCATCCACAACAACGGCGAGGGTCCCACTGTGGAGGCCATCGCCGGCGCCCTCGCGGACGTCGGCCTGCCCGCCGGCCTCGTCGACTACGCCGAGCAGCAGGACTTCGAGTTCGACGCCGAGCTGCGCGCCTCCCACAAGGAGGGCATCGAGAAGGTCGGCCAGGACGTCGGCACCCCGGTCATCGCGCTGCCCGGCCCCGACGGCGAGCAGATCGCCTTCTTCGGCCCGGTCGTCACCCCCGCCCCGAAGGGCGAGGACGCGGCCCGCCTGTGGGACGGCACGATCGCCGTGGCCTCGGTGCCGGGCTTCTACGAGCTCAAGCGGACCCGCACCCAGGGACCGGACTTCAGCAACCTGTAGGTCTGCGCGGGGCAGCGCCCGGGAGGCGCGCGGGGCTTACTTCATGTGCCTCTCCGCCGCGCGGGCGCGACCGGCCACGACGCCGCCGCGGACGACCGGCGGCACACCGCGGCAGGCCCGGCGGAGCGCTCAGTTCCGCGCCCGTTCGCGTGCCCGGTCCAGCAGCTCCAGGTGCTCCTCGTAGCCCTTGGTGTAGTACGCCGCCCGGCCCGGGTCCGGCTCGATCACCCGAGTCGGCCCGGTCCAGGCGGCGGTGTCCAGGGGGACGCCGTACCTGGCGGCAGCCGCGAGCACCGCGCCCCGCGCGCCGACCTCGCCCTCCACGACGGCGAGCGGCCGGCCCAGCACGTCCGTGAGGAGCTGCATCCAGGCCGGGCTGCGGGTGCCGCCGCCGCACACCGCGAGCGTCCCGGACAGGCCCGCCGCCGCCAGGCAGTGCCGGGCCGCGTAGCCGATGCCCTCGCAGGTGGCGCGGACCAGGTGGGCGGGGCGGGTCTCCAGCGAGACGCCGAGCAGTTCGGCCCGCAGCCCCGGCTCCACGAACGGCGCGCGCTCACCGGAGGGCGCGAAGTACGGCAGCACCCGCACTCCCGACGAGCCGGGCGGTGCCTCGGCCAGCAGGGCGTCCAGCTCCTGGTGCCGGGCGCCCGTCGTGGCCAGCACCCAGTCCAGGGCGGCCGTACCGACCATCGCGGGCATCGCGCGCAGCCAGTGGCCCGGCCGGTCGGTCGAGATGTACAGCCCGGCCGGTTCACCGCCGAGGGCCGGCTCGGTGGTGGCGACCAGGCTCGCCAGACAGGTGCCGACGATCAGCAGCCCGTCGCCGGGCGCGGTGACGCCGGCGCCGAGCGCACAGGCCGGCAGGTCGTACGGGCCGTTCGCCAGCCGGGTGCCGGCCGGCAGGCCCTCGCCGGTCGCCTCGCCCGTCGCGACCGGATCACCGATCGCGGGCAGCAGCCGCCGCCGGTGGGCCAGCCCGAGCAGTTCCACGACCCCGTTGTCGTACGACCGGGTGCGCGGGTCCAGGAACGGCATCGACGCGTCCGACACGTCCGTCACCGCCCGCCCGGCGCCGGTCAGCCGCTGGAATACCATGTCCTTGCAGTAGACGGCCGCCGCCGCCCGGTCCAGGGCGGCCGGCTCGTGCCGGTCCAGCCAGGCCAGCAGCGGACCCGGGCAGCCGGGGAACATCGCGCTGCCGGTGCGCCGGAAGACCGTCTCGAAAGTGCCGTCCGCCAGCCACTGGTCCACCAGCTCGTGCGCCCGGCCGTCCATCCAGGAGACTGCCGGCCGCACCGGCCGGCCCGCCGCGTCCACCAGCCACACCCCGTCACCCTGCCCGGTCAGCCCGGCCAGCTCCACGGGCTCCGGCATCCGCGCGGTCAGCTCCGCCAGCACGGCGACGACGGCCCCGTACACCTCCGTCATGTCCTGCTCCACGGCCCCGCCCCGCAGATCCAGACCCACCGGCCGTGCCTCCACGTCCAGTTGACGGCCGCCCCGGTCGAAAGCGGCGGCCTTCACCATGGACGTGCCCACATCGATCCCGACGTACATCACAGCCCTTCCCTCGGCTTCGTTCGCCTTCGAGGGCGCCTCGGCCGGTGCCGAGGACGCCACCGCGCCCGAGCCCTCCGGGCCTTCGAGCACCCCCGGGCCCTCGACTTCGTCCGAGCGATGCCCAAGGGGGCCCCGCCACCGGCGTGCTCCCCGGTTCTCTTCGCGGCCGACGCGCCGCCACGTGCCTACCGGCGGCCCCTACCGGAGACAGTGCGCGAGCGGCTCCCCGCGCACCCACCGCCCCACCTCGGCCGCCGCGATCCGGGCCGCCTTCTCCGCCACCGCGCGGCTGGCCCCGCCCAGGTGCGGGGTCAGCACCACCCGGCCGGCCAGCGTGCGCAGCCGGGAGTCCGGTGGGAGAGGTTCGCGGGCGTAGGTGTCCAGGGCCGCCGCGCCGAGCCGCCCGTCCGCGAGCGCGTCGCACAGCGCCTCCTCGTCCAGCAGCCCGCCCCGCGCCGCGTTGACCACCACCGCGCCCGGCGGCAGCAGCGCCAGCTCCCGGGCGCCGATCAGGCCGCGGGTCTCCGCGGTGAGCCGGGCGTGCAGGGTGATCACGGCCGAGCGGCGCAGCAGGTCGTCCAGCGCGGGCAGGCGCAGCCCGAGCACCTCGCCGCGCACGTACGGGTCGTACACCATCACCCGTGCCCCGAACGCGCACAGCACCCGGGCGACCCGGCTGCCGACCGCGCCGTAGCCGACGAGCCCGACCGGCAGGTCCTCCAGCTCCAGGCCGCTGTGCTCATAGGTGTAGTACGAGGACCCGGCCCAGCTTCCCTGTCCGGCGAGGAGGTCATGGGCCTGTGGGATGCGGCGCAGGGCGGCGAGCAGCAGGCCGACGGTGAACTCGGCGGTGGCGGCGGCATTGCGGCCGGGCGCGAAGCACACGCGCACACCGTGCCGTTCGGCCGCATCCAGGTTCACGTTCACCGGTCCGCCCCGGCAGACGACCACCAGCCGCAGCGCCGGGCAGGCCGCGAGGACACGTTCGGTGACCGGGCCCATCTGTGTGACCAGGACCTGCGCGTCCGCGAGCGCGCCGATCAGGTCCTCCTCGGCGTCGCTGGCCTCGCTCACCTCGGCGACCGGCCCGAACGGTTCGAGCGGCCAGCCGAGCGTCAGCTCCCGCACCGTGCAGTCGGCCTCCTTCTCCAGCGCCCGGGTGATGAGGGACGGCAGGACGAAGTGGTCGCCGGCGGCCACCACACGTACACCACTGGACGTCATCGCAGGGCATCTCCCGTCTCGGCGTCGAAGACATGGGTGAGTCCGGCCGCCACCCGGACCCGCTCGTCGTGGGCGAGCCGCACCCCGGGCCCGGTGAGCACCACCAGATGCCGTTCCACCCCGGGCAGGGCGAGGGTGGCGATGCCCGACTCCAGCAGGGGTTCGTGGGCGACGACCCGGGCGGGGACGCCGCCGGCGCCGGTGAGGCTCAGCTCCTCGGGGCGGATGCCGACCACGACCGGGCGGCCCTCCGGCACCGCGACCGGCAGCGGCAGTTGCACCCCGGCGGAGAGCCGGGCCCGGCCGTCGGCGCCGGCGACGCCGGGCAGCAGGTTGATCGCGGGCTCGCCGACGAAGTCCGCCACGAAGGTGGTGGCGGGGCTGTCGTAGATCTCGTACGGGGTGCCGAGCTGCTGGATCACGCCGTCCCGCATGACGGCGATCCGGTCGGCGAGCGACAGCGCCTCCTCCTGGTCGTGGGTGACGAGGATGGTGGTGTGGCCCAGGTCCCGCTGGATGCGCTTGAGTTCGCGGCGGGTGGTGTCGCGCTGGGCCGCGTCCAGATGGGACAGCGGCTCGTCCAGCAGCAGGACGTCGGGTTCCCGGACCAGGGCGCGGGCGAGGGAGACGCGCTGCTTCTGGCCGCTGGACAGGCCGGCCGGGCGGGCGTCGAGGACCTCGGTGAGGCCGACCCGCCCGGCGATCTCGGCGACCCTGCGGGACACGTCCTTGCCCCGGCTCCCCCTGCGGGCCCGCAGCCCGAACGCCAGGTTCTCCGCGACCGTCAGCGGCGGGTACAGCGCGTAGTTCTCGAAGGCGACCCCGATGTTGCGGCGCTGCGCCGGCCGGTTGGTCACCGGGGCCCCGCCGACCAGGATGTCCCCGCCGGTCACCGCCTCCAGGCCCGCGATCATCCGCAGGGTCGTGGACTTGCCGCAGCCGGACGGCCCGAGCAGGCCCAGCAGTTCACCGGAGTCCAGGCTCAGGTCGATGCCCCGGACCGCCTCCACCGGCGGGCGGCCCCGCGACCGGTAGGTCTTGCGCAGCTCACGTAGCTCCAGCGCGGTCATCGCCCTCCCTCGGATCGGTGGCGCACACCTCGTAGCGCACCGTGTGCTCGTCCAGGTCGCGCAGCGCCTGTGGCGAGGCTCCGTCGTCCACCAGCAGCAGGTCGAAGCGGGAGAGGGGGGCCACCCGGTGCAGGGCGACCCGCCCCAGCTTGGTGTGGTCCACCAGCAGCACGTTGCGGGCGGCCGAGTCGACCATCGCCCGCTTCACGGAGACGATGTGCTGCTCCTGGTGGTAGGCGTAGCCGCCGTGCACGCCCGAGGTGGACACGAAGCCGACGTCGACACGGAGCTGGCCGACGGCCTCCACGCAGGACACGCCGAGGAAGGAGGAGTGCAGCCGGTCGTAGTCCCCGCCGAGCGCCATCAGACGGATGCCCCGCTGACCGGCGAGGAGATTGATCGCCTCCAGGAAGTTGGTGACGACGGTGAGCGGGGTGATCTCGCCGAGCCGCAGCCTGCGGGCTATCTCCAGCGTGGAGGTGGAGTCGTCCAGCAGGATCGCCATGCCGGGCTCGATCTGCTTCAGGGCGTGCCCGGCGAGCGCGGCCTTCTGCGGGCGCATGGTCTTCAGCCGGTACTGCACGTTCGACTCGAACACCCCGGAGGGCTGCGCGGTCACCCCGCCCCGCGACTTCCGTACAATGCCCTGCCGCTCGAGCTCGTCCAGGTCCCGGTGGATGGTCATCAGGCTCACGCCGAACCGCTCGGCCAGCTCGGCCGCGGTCGCCGAGCCCTCGGCGAGGACGAGTTCGGCCATGGCGGCCTGCCGGGCCGCGGGTCCCTGTGCACCGGTGCTGTTCATCGTCGCTCTATCCGTCGTCCCGGGTGCTCGGGCCGGTCGGCCTCGAACACGAGCAGGTTCTCAGGCCGGACGGCCGGGCGTACCGGGTCGTCGGGGCGCAGTCCGGCCGCCTCGCCGCGGGCCGCCACGAGCGACAGGGTCTGTGCGCCGATCCGCACGGTCACCTCCACGGACCGGCCGAGCACCTCGGTGACGTACACGGTCCCGGCGAGCCGGTGCCCGTCACCGGTGAGCGTCACGTCCCGCGGCCGCACCCCCACCAGCACCTCGGTGCCGGCCGCGACCCGTGCCGCGAGCGGCAGTTCGAGCGCCCCGTCCGCCGACCGGAAGTGCCCGGCCGCGGTCACCGCGCCCGGCAGCAGATTGATCCGGGGCCGCCCGAACGCGCGGGCGACCTCGGTGTCGCAGGGCCGGTACCAGATGTCCTCGCGGGTGCCGGTCTGCACGATCCGCCCCTCCCGGATCACCCCGATCCGGTCGCCGAGCGCCAGCGCCTCCACGGAGTCGTGGGTGACGTACAGGGTGGTCGTGCGCCGGACGGCCCCGATCGCCTTCAGCTCCGCACGCATCTGCTGGCGCAGTTTGGCGTCCAGGTGGGACAGCGGCTCGTCCAGCAGGAACGCGCGGGCCGGGCGGACCAGCACCCGGCCGAGCGCGACCCGCTGCCGCTGCCCGTTGGACAGCTGGCCCGGCATCCGGTCCAGCAGACCGCCGATGCCGAGCAGTCCGGCGATGGCGCCGACCCGGTCCCGGGCCTCGGCGGCGGGCAGCCGGTGGCGCGGGGAACGCAGCGGTGAGACCAGGTTGTCGTACACCGACCGGTGCGGATACAGGGCGTAGCTCTCGAAGCACATCGCCACGCCCCGGTCGTACGGCTCCACGTCCCGCATGTCCCGGCCGTCGATCTCGACCGTGCCGGAGTCGGGCCGCTCAAGACCGGCGACCGTCTTCAGGGTGGTGGTCTTGCCGGCCCCGGACGGCCCGAGCAGACAGAAGAACTCGCCTTCCCGGACGTCGAGTTCGAGCCCGTCCAGGGCGGTCGTGCGGCCGTACGACTTCCGTACCCCGCGCAGCGCGATGCTCATGACTTCACCGCCCCGAAAGACAGCCCGCGCACCAGGTACCGCTGGATGGTGAGCGCGAGCAGCAGCGGCGGGACGACGGAGACGAGGGCGGCGGCGGCCGTGAGGTTGTACTTGGGCCGGTCGCCGCCGAGGAAGGACAGCGCGCCCACGGTCACCGTCTGGGCCTCGTTGGAGGTGAGGATCAGCGGGAAGACGAAGTTGTTCCAGGCGAAGATGAACGCCAGCAGCGACACGGCCGCGATGCCCGGCTTGACCAGCGGCAGGGCGACCTTGAAGAACGCCTGTCTGCGCGTGTACCCGTCGAGCAGGGCCGCCTGTTCCAGCTCCGGGGTCAGGTCCGCGAAGTACGAGCGCATGATCCACACCACCAGCGGCAGCGTGATCAGCTGCAGCACCCACACCATGCCGACGTACGTGTCGAACAGGCCCAGCTTCTGGTACAGCACGAACAGCGGGATGATCACCGTGAGTTCGGGTGCGAACCGGAACGACAGCAGCGTGAACATCAGGTTCTCGGAGCCCTTGAACCGCCAGCGCGCCGAGGCGTACGCGGCCGGCAGCCCGACCACCAGCGACAGCGCGACCGCGCCCACCGACACCACCAGGCTGTTGCCGAAGAACCGGGTGAAAGGGATGCCCCCGCTGTCGCCCAGCACCGTCCGGTACGACTCCAGGGTCGGCGTGAAGGAGAAGTAGGTGCTGAACAACTGGTCGGCCGGCTTGAGAGAGAGGACCAGCATCCAGGCGACCGGGAACAGCGCGAAGACGAAGTACAGGATCAGGGCGGCATCCGCGAGCCACCCGCCGAGCCGGCTCCTCATCCGGACACCTCCGCGGCCTTGCGCTGGATGCGGCCCAGACGCCGGACCAGCACCATCGCCGCCAGGTAGACCACGGCCCACAGCACGATCGTGTAGCTGATGCCGAACGAGTACCGCTGGAACCGGATCGCCTCCAGGTACGCCCGGATCTGCAGCACCACCGTGGAGTCGCCGGGGCCGCCCTCGGTCAGCGCATAGATGATGTCGAAGACCTTCAGCGAGTCCATGAACCGGAAGATCACCGCGACCAGGACGTACGGCCACAGCATGGGCAGGGTCAGCCGCCGGAAGGTGTACCACCAGCCGGCGCCGTCCACGGCCGCCGCCTCGAACGGCGATGCGGGCAGCGACCGCAGTCCGGCCAGGGCGAGGATCGCCACGAACGGCGTGTACACCCACACGTCCACGGCGATCGACGACAGCAGCGCCCCCGTCGGGGTGTCCGTCCACTGCACCCCGCCCAGACCGAAGGGTTCCAGCAGGTGGTTGACCACTCCCACGGACGGCTGGAGCATCAGCTTCCACATGATCGCCGCGATCACCGGTGCGATCATCAGCGGCAGGATGAGGATCTTCTCCAGGACCCGGCCCACCAGGGACGAGCGGTGCAGCAGCAGCGCCACGGCCACCCCGAGCACGGTCTCCACCCCGGCCGCGCCGACCGCGTACAGCACGGTCACCCAGGCCGAGTTCCAGAAGGCGTCCTGCGTGAAGACCGTCCGGTAGTTCTCGAAGCCGACCAGGTCCGGCTGTGGCCTGGCCGCCGAGAAGTCGAACAGCGTGTAGTACAGGCCGAGCCCGAACGGATAGAGGATCCCGCAGGTCAGCAGCAGGGCCGGGAGGACGAGGAGGTACGGCCGCAGCGCGGGGCGAGGGCGCATCAGCCGACCTTCGGCTTCAGATCGCCGGCCAGCCCGTCCAGCACGGACTTCGCGTCCTTGCCGCCGTAGATCTCCTGCAGGGCCGCCGCCCAGCTGGTGGTGGCGTCGAAGAACTGCGCCTGCGGGGTGAACTGGATCCTCGTCCGGCCGACGACCGTCTCGAAGGTCTCGATGAAGCCGGGCAGGTGCTTCATCTTGTCCTTGTACGCGCCGTCCTGGCTCACCGACTTCCGCACCGGATCGATGTGGTTGCCTGTCAGGGCGGCCCTGCGCAGGTGCTCCTTGCCGGTCGCCCACTGCAGGAACAGCCAGCTCGCGCTCTTGCGCCGGCTCCTGGCGTTCATGCCGAGCGACCAGATCCACATGTTGGTGGCGAGCGAGCCGTCCGGCCCCTTGGGCCCGGGATGGAAGGCGATCTTCCCGGAGGCGGGGCTCGCACCCTTCACGGCCTGGAAGTAGGCGGCCGTGTCGGCGTCGAACAGCATCCCGGCCTTCCGCGCCCCGAGATCGCTGGAGCACTGGTACCAGGTGTACGACGTCCAGGACGGCGGCCCGCCCTGCTTCACCATGTCCGCCCAGTCCTCGGTGAAGGCGACGGCCTCCGGGGAGTTCATGGCCGGTGCGAGCTTCCCGCCCTCGACGGTGAAGTCGTGCAGCCCGTTGCGGGCGTACATCGTCATGAACCCGGGATGGATGGTCGCCCAGCTCCGCGACCCGCGCACGGCGATCCCGTACATCCCGTCGAACCCCGCGCCCGGAGCCTTCCGCTTGATGACCCCGGCCAGCTCCCGCAGCTCCTCGAACGACTCGGCAGGCTTCAGCCCCAGTCTGCGGAACACCTCGGTGTTGTAGGCGACCACGTTGGTCTCCCAGCCCCACGGCAGCGCGTACTGCCCGCCCCGGCCGAGCGGTGCGCCCGCCTTGAGCGACCACTGGTCGGCCTGGAGCAGGTTCGGGAAGAAGTCCGCCCGGTCCCATTCGGCGCCGGTGGCCGAGGAGTTGCGCATCCATGGGCCCAGGTCCTCCAGCCAGCCCGGTGGCCCGTACTGCCAGACCATGTAGGCGCCGAGCATGAAGACGTCGTAGGAGGCCCGCCCGCCGGCCAGGTCGACGGTGAGCTTGTCGAAGTAGTTGTCCTCGGGGAAGACGTCGTACCTCACCTCGATGCCGGTCTTCTCGGTGAACGACTTCAGATCGGCGATCAAGGCGTCCGTGTACGGGTGCTTGTTCAGCAGCGCCCTGACGGTGGTGCCCTTCTCCCGCTTCCAGTCGAAGGACCCGGTGATCTCGTCCGCGGCCGAACCGCCGCCCTTGTTCCCGTCGTCGCCCCCGAAGCCGGTACCGCAGGCCGAGAGCAGCGGGGCCGCGGTCGCGCCGGCGGCGAGGGCGCCGGTGAGAGAGAGGAAGCGTCGGCGGTCGTGCACGTGCCTGTCCATCCGGGACCTCCGTCGGTGGGGCGGTGGGGTCTGGCGGGTTAACAGCGCGAGTCGACTCGACAACCGAGGGTGTAACGGCGACGGAAGCCCGTCAATCCCTTGTGCACGAGGAAATGAGGGTGAAATCTCAGTAGGGAGTGGGAAGTTCACAGAGCCGGTCGCGATGTGCGGGAGGTTCGGATGGAGTGGGCGTGGCTCGGGGTGGACCTCGGCACGCAGGGGGCACGGGCCCTGCTCGTCACGGCCGACGGCCAAGTGCTCGGCAGCGGGGCGGCACCGCTGCTGCGCGGGTGCCGGGAGGGCGTGCGGCACGAACAGGACCCGGGGGAGTGGTGGGAGGCGGTGTGCGCGGCCTGCCGGGCGGCGCTCGAGGGGGTGCGGGCGGCGGTGGGCGGGGTCGCCGTGTGCGGGACCTCCGGGACCGTGCTGCTCACCGACGGCTCGGGCCGCCCGCTGGCACCGGCCCTGATGTACGACGACCGGCGGGCCGCGGCCGAGGGCGCGCGGCTGCGGTCGGCCGGGCTCGCGGTGCAGGACACCTGGGCGCTGCCCAAGGTGCGCTGGCTCGTCGACCGGCACGGCCCCGGCCGGGTCGCGCACCAGCCCGACGTGATCACGTCCAGGCTGGTCGGGCACCCGGTGCCCAGCGACTCCAGCCACGCCCTGAAGACGGCGTACGACCTGCGGCGCGCGGCCTGGCCGGACATCACCGGGCTGCCCGCGGGCGTGCTCCCCGACGTCGTGCGCCCCGGCACCCGGCTCGGCGAGGTCTGCACGGCCGCCGCCGCCGCCACCGGCGTCCCGGCCGGCACGCCCGTCGTCGCCGGCATGACCGACGGCTGCGCCGCCCAGATCGCCGCCGGCGCGCTGCGCGAGGGCGCGTGGAACTCGGTGCTCGGGACGACCCTGGTGCTGAAGGGGGCGGCGGCCGAGCCGGTGCACGACCCGGCGGGCGTGGTCTACAACCACCGGTCACCGGAGGGAGCCTGGTGGCCGGGCGGCGCGTCCAGCGTCGGCGCCGGAGTCCTCACCGCCCGCTTCCCGGGCGCCGACCAGGCAGCGCTGGACGCCCGGGCGGCCGGCTTCGAACCGTCGAACGCGGTCGCCTACCCCCTCGTCTCACCCGGCGAACGCTTCCCGTTCCACGCCCCCGGGGCCACCGCCCTCCTCCTCGGCGACCCGGAGTCGGACGCGGACCTGTGGGCGGCCCTGCTCCAGGGCGTGGCCTTCGCGGAACGCCTCTGCCTGGACTACCTCGACCATCTGGGCGCCCCGCTGGAGGGCCCCCTCACCTTCACCGGCGGCGCCGCCCGCAGCGCGTACTGGACGCAGCTGCGCGCCGACGTCCTGGGCCGCCCGGTCCGGGTGCCGGCCCGCACCGAACCGGCCCTGGGCATGGCGGCGCTGGCCGCGTACGGCACGGGGGCCGGGCAGACGCTCGCGGACGCGGCCGAGGGCATGGTGCGCTCCGGTACGACGGTCGACCCCCGCCCGGACCGCACGCCCCGCTTCACCGAGCCGTACGCCCGGCTGGTGTGGGAGCTGGAGGCCCGGGGATGGCTGCCGCGCCCGGTGGCCGTGCATGCGCGGGGCCGGCTCTGAGGGACTGGCTTCCGGGGAACTGGCTGTGCGGGGCCGCGGCAGGTCCGGTACCGCCGGTTCGTGGCCGGACGTGCGTGGGCCGGCTGTGCGGGGCCGGCTGTGTGGGGCCGCACGGGTCCGGCACCGCCGGCCGGTGCCGTCGTGGTCGCGTGCCGCTGCGACGGACCGGAAGCGGACCGGGAAACATGCCGCCGGGTGCCGGGACACCCGCGATACTGCTGCCCATGACCCCCGCCACCCTCCTCCTCGCCCGCCACGGCGAGACCGTCTGGCACGCCGAGAACCGGTACGCCGGAATCAGCGACGTGGCCCTCACCGACACCGGGCGGGCGCAGGCCGAGGCGCTCGGGCGGTGGACGGCCGCGCACCCCGTGGACGCGGTCTGGACCTCGCCGCTGTCCCGGGCGATCGCCACCGCCGAGCCCGCCTGCCGGGCCCTCGGTGTCACCCCGCATCGTGATCCGGGCCTGCGGGAGTGCGACTTCGGCGTGGTGGAGGGCCGTACCCTCGCGGAGTTCGCGGCGGAGGACCCGGCCGCGGCGGAGGCGTTCCGCGCCGATCCGGTGGCGCACCCGTTCCCCGGGGCTGAGGACCCCCGCGCGGCGGCCGAGCGCGGCACGGCCGCCCTGCGCCGGATCGCCGCCGGTCACCCCGGCGGCCGGGTGCTGGTCGTCGCCCACAACACCCTGCTGCGGCTGGTGCTGTGCTCCCTCATCGGCATCCCGCTCGGCGGATACCGCAGGGTGCTCCCGCGGTTGCGCAACGCGGCCGTCAGCGAGATCCGCCTCGGCACCGAGGACACCGCCCTGCTCTCGCTCAACGTGCCCTGCGCATGAGAAGGCCCCCGCGAGTCACGTCCTCGCGGGAGCCTTCCCTTCATCCGCCTGCCAGGTGAAAGGTGAGAAGACGATCACGAGGCAGGACGTTCTCGGGCGGGGACCCGCCCCATCGTCTCGATGGTGATCCCCCTCCGACCTTATTGCGAGTGAGTTGCAACTACACATTAACAGTGACAGTGTCCGGGCAACGGAAAGCCCCCACGTGTCGCACGCGGGGGCTTTGCGGGGTACGGGTCAGCGCTTGGCGCGTGCCCGCTGCCAGGCGTATCCGACGGCCGCCAGGACCAGCGTCATCGCGCCCGTCGAGTACAGCTGGACACGCGTGTCCGGCTCCCGCGCCATCAGGACGAAGATCGCCACCATGCCGGCCAGCGCCACCCAGGTCAGCCACGGGAACGCCCACATCCGGACGACCAGCTTCTCGGGGGCCTCGCGCTCGATCCGGCGGCGCAGCATGAGCTGGGAGACCGCGATGAAGATCCAGACGACCAGGATGACCGCGCCGATCATGTTCAGCAGCCAGGGGAAGACGTCGTCCGGACGCCAGTAGCTGAGCAGCACGCAGACGAAGCCGAAGAAGCAGGAGGTCAGGACCGCGATCCGGGGGACCCCGCCGGACAGCTTCGCGAGCGCCTTCGGGCCCTGAGCGCGCTCGACCAGCGAGTAGGCGATGCGCGAGGAGCCGTAGATGTTGGCGTTCATCGCGGACAGCAGCGCCACCAGCACGACCACGTTCATCAGCTGGCCGGCGCCCGGGATGCCGAGGTGGTCGAGCGTGGCCACGTACGGGCCCTTCTCCACGACCTCCTTGGAGTCCCACGGGACCAGGGTGACCACGACCGCCATCGAGCCGATGTAGAAGAGCGCGATGCGCCACATCGCCGTGCGGACGGCGGACGCCACGCCCCGCACCGGGTCCTGCGACTCGGCCGCCGCGATGGTGACCGTCTCCAGGCCGCCGTACGCGAAGACCGAGGCGAGCAGGCCGACCAGCAGGCCCTCGCTGCCGTGGGGCATGAAGTCGGTCAGGTTCGAGGCGCCCGGCGAGTCGGTGCCCGGCAGGACACCCGCCATGGCCAGCACGCCGAGTACGAGGAACAGGCTGATCGCGCCGACCTTCAGGGCCGCGAACCAGAACTCGAACTCGCCGAAGTTCTTCACGGCGGCCAGGTTCGCCCCGCAGAACACCACCATGAACAGGGCCACCCACATCCACTGCGGGGTGCCCGGCACCCAGCCCTGGACGATCTTCGCGGCGCCGATGCCCTCCAGGCCGACCGCCGTGCAGAGCAGCACCCAGAACGACCAGCCGGCGGTGAATCCGGCCCAGGGGCCCATCGCCCGCTCGGCGTGCGCCGAGAAGGAGCCCGACGATGGGTACGCGGCCGACATCTCGCCCAGCATCCGCATCACCAGCATCACCAGGACGCCGGAGAGGGTGTAGGCGATCACGATGGACGGGCCGGCCGCGGCGATGCCCGCACCGGAACCGACGAACAGGCCGGCACCGATCACACCACCGAGGGCGATCATCGACAGGTGGCGCTGCTTGAGGCCGTGGGAGAGGGAGGAGGCCTGCTGCTCTTGCGGCGGCGTCTCCGTGGTCGTGCTGCTGGGCATGGGCGCGGCTCTCCCAGTGCGATAGGCGGGCAAAAACCCCGTCAGTCTGGGCGGCCCGTCCGCTCAGGCGAAGGGGCCGCCCACTATCCGGACACCTGCCGTACGCTGAGTGAACCGGCGGTTACGCAGCCGCGGGTGTCGGGGTGTAGTGCGAGGCGTCGCCCTCGATCGAGTAGCTCTCCTTGCCCTCGACGCCGGCCGGCACGTCACCGGCGACGGTCACCCGGTGCAGCCGGCGCGGCTGCCCGTCGTAGTTGTCGATGGCGTAGTGCTGGGTGATGCGGTTGTCGAAGAGGACGAGCTGGTTCTCCGACCAGCGCCACCGCAGCACGTTCTCCGGGCGGGTGACGTACGCCTGCAACAGGTCCAGGATCTTGCGGGACTCACCGGCCGACAGGCCGACGATGCGCTGCGCGAACCCGCCGACGAACAGCCCCCGCTCGCCGGTCAGCGGGTGCACCCGGACCACCGGATGCGCGGTGCGGTACTTGATGGACATGAACTCGGCGAGCTGGGCGGCCCTCTCCTCGTCGACCCCCTCGTCCGGCACCGCGTAGTCGTAGTCGTTGGTGTGCTCGGCCCACAGGGTGTCGGCGAAGCGGCGCAGCGGCTCGGGCAGGTCGCGGTAGGCCGCCGCCGCGTTCGCGATCAGGGTCTCGCCGCCGTACGGCGGGATCGTGATGCTGCGCAGGGTGCTGGCCTGCGGCGGGTTGAGGACGAAGGTGACGTCGGTGTGCCAGTGGTTGGCGCGGCCCCGCTCGCTGTCGACCGGCAGCACGTTGGGGGCGCCGTCGACCGCGCCGACCGTCGGGTGGGCGGTGGTCAGGTCGCCGAAGTGCCGGGCGAAGGCCTGCTGGCCCTCGTCGTCCAGGTGCACGTCGTCGAAGACGAGCGCCTTGTGCACGTTGAGGGCCTCCCGGATGGCGGAGACGTCCTCCGGGGCGAGCGGCCGGGAGATGCCGACGCCGGAGACCTTCGCGCCGATGCGTGCGGTGACCTTGGTGATCTCGATGGACATGCGGGTTCCTCTCAGGCGAACACGGGCGACGGGGACGCCCCCGGTGCGGGCGGGGCCGTGAACTCGGGGGAGTACTGGTTGGCGGGGCGGGGGAGGCCGTAGCGCTCCCGCAGGGTCTGGCGGGGGCCGTACTCCGTGCGCAGCAGGCCGCGGGTGCGCAGGATCGGTACGACGTGCTCGACGAAGGCGTCCAGACCGGAGGGGAGCACGGCGGGCATGATGTTGAAGCCGTCGGCGGCTCCTTGTGTGAACCAGGTCTCGATCTGGTCGGCGACCTGCTCGGGCGTGCCGGCGAAGGTGAGGTGCCCACGCCCGCCGCCGAGCCGCCCGACCAGCTGCCGCACGGTCAGACGCTCGCGCCGGGCCAGCTCCACGACGAGCGTGTAGCGGCTCTTGGCGCCCTCGACGGCCGTCTCGGGCGGCAGGTCGGCGGGGAGCGGGGCGTCCAGCTCCAGGGAGCCGGACGGCAACTGCAGCAGGCTCTCCAGCCGGGCCACCCCGTGCTCGTACACGATGTGGTCCTCCAGCAGCTGCTCGGCGGCCCGGGCCTCGGCCTGTGTCGAGCCGAGGACCGGCACGATCCCGGGCAGCACCTTGATGTGCCCGGGATCGCGCCCGGCCCGTGCCGTACGGGATTTGAGGTCGGCGTAGAAGTCCTGCGCGTCGGCGAGGGTCTGCTGGGCGGTGAAGACGGCCTCCGCGTACCGGGCGGCGAACGCCTTGCCGTCCTCGGAGGAGCCGGCCTGGACGAGCAGGGGGTAGCCCTGGGGGGTGCGGGGCACGTTGAGGGGCCCTGCGACGCTGAAGTACGTTCCCTTGTGCCGGGGCGGGTGGATCTTGCTGTCGTCGCCCCACACGCCGGCCGCCTTGTCGGCGACGATCGCGTCGTCCTCCCAGCTGTCCCACAGTTTGAGGGCGACGTCGAGGAACTCGGCCGCGCGGGCGTACCGCTCGGCGTGCGCGGGCTCGTGGTCGAGACCGAAGTTGCGGGCCGCCTCGGCGCCGGCGGTGGTGACGATGTTCCAGCCCGCCCGGCCCCCGCTGATGATGTCCAGCGAGGCGAACTTGCGGGCCAGGTTGTAGGGCGAGTTGTAGGAGGTGGAGGCGGTCGCGATCAGGCCGATGTGCTCGGTGGCGGTCGCCAGCGCGGTCAGCAGGGTGAGCGGTTCCAGGGCGCCAGCCGGGCGCTGCGCGAGGTTGCTCCACAGCTGGGGGCCGTCGGCGAGGAACAGCGAGTCGAAGGTGCCGCGCTCGGCGGTCCTCGCCAGCTCGGCATAGTGCCGGAGGTCGACGTGCGCGTACGGGTCGCTCTCCGGGAGCCGCCAGGACGCCTCGTGGTGTCCGGTGTTCATCAGGAACGCGTTGAGGTGGAGCCTTCGCACTGTCACCGGTGGTCCTCCGTGACGCCCAGGGCGGCCAGCAGCCGCTCGCGGTACTCGCCCAGCACCGGCTCGCGGTAGGAGCGCGGGTGGGGACGGTCGATGGTCAGGTCGAGGCCGATCCGGCCCCGTTCGAGGACGAGGACCCGGTCGGCGAGCACGATCGCCTCGTCCACGTCGTGGGTGACGAGCAGCACGGAGGGCCGGTGGCGCTCCCACAGCTCGCGCAGCAGGTGGTGCATCCGGATCCGGGTCAGTGCGTCCAGGGCGCCGAACGGCTCGTCGGCCAGCAGGAGTTCGGGCTCGCGGACCAGGGAGCGGGCGAGCGCGGCCCGCTGTGCCTCCCCGCCCGACAGCTGCCCCGGCCAGGCCCGCTCCCTGCCCTTCAGGCCGACCTCCTCCAGCGCGGCCCGGCCGCGCTCCACGGCGTCCTTGCCGTCCAGGCCGAGGAGTACGTTGTCCAGCACCCGGCGCCAGGGCAGCAGCCGGGAGTCCTGGAACACCACCGACACCCGCTCGGGGGCGGTGAGCCTCCCCTTGCCGGCCACCCCGTGGTCCAGGCCGGCGACGGCCCGCAGCAGGGTGGACTTGCCGGAGCCGCTGTGCCCGAGCAGGGCCGTGAACTGGCCGGCCGGCAGGTCGAGGTCGATGCCGTCGAGGACGGTACGGCCGTCGAAGGACCGGGTGAGGCCCCGGAGCCGGACGGCGGGACGGGTCAGCTGCTCAGTGTGCGGCGCCATGACAGCACCCTCCGTTCGATCAGGCGGACCACGCTGTCGGAGACCAGGCCGAAGACGCCGTAGATCAGCAGGCCGACCAGGATGACGTCGGACTGGCCGTAGTTCTGCGCCTGGAACATCAGGTAGCCGAGGCCGCTGGTGGCGTTGATCTGCTCCAGCACCACCAGGCCCAGCCACGAGCCGGTCACACCCAGCCGGAGTCCCACGAAGAATCCGGGCAGCGCGCCGGGGATCACCACCTGGCGGATGAAGGTGAGCCGCGACAGGCCCTGCACCTCGGCGAGTTCGACGTACCGGCTGTCGATGCCGGACAGCGCGGCATGCGTGTTCAGGTAGATCGGGATGTAGACGACGATCGCGATGATGGCGACCTTGAAGGTCTCGCCGATGCCCAGCCAGAGGATGAACAGCGGGATCAGGCCGAGGGTGGGGATCGCCCGGTTGAGCTGCACGGTTCCGTCGATCAGCGCCTCCCCGGTCCGGCTGAGCCCGGAGGCCAGCGCCAGGACGATCCCGGCGGTCAGGCCGATCACGAAGCCGTACGCGGCCCGCTCCAGGGAGGTCAGCACGTCACTGGGGAGCGTGCCCTGCGTCCACAGGTGGCCGGCCGTCCTGAGGACCGTCCAGGGCGCGGGGACGGCGCCCGGGTCGAGCTGCCCGGCGGCCGAGGCGGCGGCCCAGAGGGCGACGACCAGCAGCGGGCCGGCCAGCCGGGCGGCGGGCAGCCGGCGGCCGGGGGAGAGGCGGCGGCGCCTGCGGACCTGGGGCGGTTCCCCGGTCACCGGTGCCGGCGCGGCGGTCGTCGTGGTGGTCACGGCGGTCATTTCCGGTACTCCCCGGGTACGGCCTCGGCGGCGATCGGCTCGAAGCGGTGGTCGAAGAGCGAGGAGACGTCGAACTTCTTCACGAAGCCGCCCTCGGCCAGCAGATCGGCCGTCTCCTGCTCCCACTTGATCGCCTCGTCCCAACGGGGCGGGAACAGCGGCTTGTTCGCGAGATCGGTGATGGACTTCGCCTGCTGCGGGGTCAGGTTCTGGGTCTTGACGTAGAACTCCTCGTTCCACTGGTCCGGGTGCTCGTACTGCCACACCTGGCCCTTGGCCCACTGCGGGATGTAGGCGGCGATCGCGGCGGCCTTCGCCGGGTCGTTCAGCACGGACTGCGGCGCCCACAGGAGATTGAGCAGGTCGACGACGTCGGTCTTGATGACGTGGGCGCCCTTCCCCCCGTACTGCTTCAGGTAGGCCGGGGACTGGCTGTTGGCCAGCGGGGCGATGTCCACCTGTCCCGACTGCAGGGCGGTCAGGAACTGGTTGCTGGTCAGCGGGACCAGCTGTACGTCGTCGTAGGCCAGACCCGCCTGCTTCAGCGCCCGCAGCAGCACGACACCCTGCGCCTGCCCCTGCGAGAACGCGAGCTTCCTGCCCCGGAAGTCCTCGACCGAACCGATGTCGCTGCCGGGCTTGGTGGCGAAGAGGTAGTTCGGCTTGCGGGTGATGTTGATCGCCACGATCTTGGCGTCGAACCCCTGGTAGTGCGCCTGGATCGGAGGGATGCCCGCGTTGTTGGCGACGTCCAGGGACTTGGCGCGGAAGGCGTTGATGACGTCCGGCCCGGCCCCGATGTTCGCCCAGCCCGACACCGTGAACGGCAGCGGGGGCAGCTTCGCCAGCTTGAGCTGCAACTGCTGCTGCCCCTGGTAGGAGGCGATCTTCAGGCTGGTCCCGGCGGGCACCTTGTCCGCGAGCGGCTTGGTGGCGGCCCCCTTGGTCTCGGCGGACGCGTCGCCCTTGGCGCAGCCGCTGAGGCCCACGGCGGCGGCGGACGCGCCGAGCAGGGACGTGAGAAAGACACGACGGTGCATGGGAGGACTCCCAGGAGAAAGAGGGAAGAAAAAGCGGCGAAAGGCAGAAGGAATTCCGGGACAGACGGGCCGGAAGAAGAGAACTCACACAGCGGGAAACACGCGCTTCATGCGCGGCAATGTGTCAGCAACAGACGGTGCGACAGCTGGTGAGGAGGCTCATGACCAGCATGTTCCTGGCCATGGGTGCCCCCTGTCAACATTCCGAGTTTCTGAATTAAATAAGGTCAGGTGATGCGCCCAACGGGTCCCGGAACAGCGTGTCCAGCACCACTGATCCGCCCGCCACCGCCAGCACGGAATCCGGAAAACTGGTCGGGAGGACATCCGCCGGGCGCGCCGTGCCGACGGCGTCCCGCAGGGCGCCGAGGCAGTCCTCGAAGTGCATGACACCGACCTCGGTCACGACCACCGTCTCCGGGTTGAGCACGTCCAGCAGCAGCCGCGCGGCCCGCCCGGTCGCCCGGGACCGCTCCACCAGCAGCCGCCGGGCCACCGCGTCCCCGGCTCGTGCAGCGGCCACCACCTGCATCGGATTGGCCGAGCCGACGACCCCGGCCGCCCGGGCCCGCCGGCACAGCGTCCGCTCGCTCAGCTCCACCTGCAGGCACCCGCTACGGCCGCACGGGCACGGCTCGTCTCCCCCCGGCACCGGCAGGTGGGCGATCGCACCGGCCGCCGAGCGCGGCCCGTGGTGCACTTCGTCATGGGTGGCGAAGGCGGCGTCGACGACATTGCCCACGAACAGATGCAGCAGACTGCGGCTGCCCCGGGCCCGCCCGAACAGCCGCTCCCCGTTCACCAGCGCCCGCGCATGCCCGTCCACCTGGACCGGCAGACCCGTGCGGGCGCCGAGCAGCTCCCGTACCGGCACCTCCCGCCAGCCCAGCAGCTCGTGTTCGACCACGGTGCCCGTCTCCCGGTCCACCCAGCCGCCCACCGCCACTCCGACCCCCAGCGGGCGCCGGCCCGGTGTTCCGGCGAGCAGCCCGGCGAGCCCTTCGGCGGCCCGCGCCAGCACCCAGCCGGGATCGGTCCGTTCGTGCTTCAGCTCCCGCAGGGCGACCACCCGGCCGCGCAGGTCCAGCAGGGCGAGCGTGGTGTACGGCACCGCCACGTGCACCCCGGCGACCAGGAACCGGGTGTCGTCCAGATCGACCGGGACGTGCGGCCGGCCCACCCCGCCCGAACGGCGGGGCGCGGCGGACTCCCGGATCAGGCCGAGACCGGCCAGCCGGGCACAGTGCTCCGTCACCGACGCGGGTGACAGCCCGGTCAGCCGGGCGATGGTGCTGCGTGCCACCGGCCCGTGCTCCAGCACGGACCGCAGCACGACGCTGGCACTGGTGCGCCGCCGGTCGCTGTCGGCGGCGCGCGGAACAGGGGAGAGAAGGGTGGATGCCACGGTACGGGGCATGGAGAACCGTCCTCGGGAACGGGGCCGACACGTCGCGGAGGACAGAGGCGCGCCGTGCCCGCCCCTACCCGGGACGGCGACAGGTGGCCGTGCCCTGGCGTCGCAGGTCGACATAGCGACGCGAGGTGAAGTACCGGGACTGGGCGACCATGGCTGGAAGGGTAGGCCAGAAAAGGTGAATCCGACCAGACAACTAGGATTCATTTGGCGGAACCCCACAGTCCGCCGGTGTCGAACCACGTGAGCGAAACGTCCCGGCCTCCGTGATCAGTCTCACGTCGGGGCCGGTGTGAGCAGCGCTCTTTGTCCGGAGCCCACCAAGCTGTTGATCCGCCCTTTGTCGAGCGCTGACGGTGATCGGCCGGACCGGGCTGGGATAGCGTCACCGTGTCCCAGCATGTTCCCGTCACACGCGGAGTCCCCATGAGCACCGCCACCGCCACCACCCGCCCCGGTGCAGTCCTCGCCGACCTGCTGCCGGCGTCCCGCGTCCGCGACGTCGCCCTTGTGGTCGGCGGCGCCGCGCTCACCGGCCTCGCGGCCCAGCTGTCGGTCCCGGTGCCCGGCTCCCCGGTGCCCGTGACCGGCCAGACCTTCGCGGCGCTGCTCGTCGGCACCGCCCTCGGCGCCCGCCGCGGCTTCCTCTCCCTCGCCCTGTACGCCGTCGCCGGTGTGGCCGGCATGCCGTGGTTCGCGAACGGCGACTCCGGCACCGGCCTCGTCTCCTTCGGCTACGTCCTCGGCATGATGCTCGCCGCCGCGGCCGTGGGTGCCCTGGCCCGCCGCGGCGCCGACCGCTCCCCGCTGCGCACGGCGGGCGCGATGATCCTCGGCGAGGCGATCATCTACGCCGTCGGCGTGCCCTACCTGGCCCTGGCCGCCCACATGTCCGCGTCCCAGGCGATCGCGGCCGGCCTCACCCCGTTCCTGATCGGCGACGCCGTCAAGGCCGCCCTGGCGATGGGCGTCCTGCCCGCCGCCTGGAAGCTCGCCGGCAAGCGCTGATCGCCGACGCCGCGGTTCCTGCGGAAAGAGGCCCGCCGGGTCGTACGTCTCCTCGACCCCGGCGGGCCTCTTTCGCGTCTCCGGGCCGTGCGGCCCCGCACCCCGGTCGCCGGCCGCGCAGGTGAAGTTCACGGCACAACGCAGATGGCCGCATGACCCGACGGTTTCCGTCAGGTCATGCGGCCGTGCCGCTACGGATCAGGATCAGCCGACGGACACCTTGTCGGCCGGCGCCTCGGCCGCCGGGACGGGCCGGCCCGCCGTGAGCCGCTGCTTGACGAAGGCGACCACCAGGACGACCGCCGCGACCATCAGCGACAGCAGCACGGTCTCCCGGCCGTCGTGCTCGGTGTCGAACAGCATGTAGACCAGGACACCCACGATCATCACGGCCGTCGCCCAGGTCAGGTACGGGTACAGCCACATCTTCACGACGAGCTTCTCCGGGGCCTCGCGCTGGAGGATCTTCCGCATCCGCAGCTGCGAGAAGCAGATGACCAGCCACACGAACAGGGCCACCGCGCCGGAGGAGTTGACGAGGAAGAGGAAGATCTTGTCGGGGGACAGGTAGTTGAAGAAGACGGCGACGAAGCCGAACACGACCGACGCGAGGATCGCCGCCAGCGGCACGCCCCGGCTGTTGACCCGTGCGAACGCCTTCGGCGCGTCACCGCGCTCACCGAGCGAGAAGGCCATCCGGGAAGCCGTGTACATGCCGGAGTTGAGGCAGGACAGCACCGAGGTCAGCACGATGAAGTTCATGATCTCACCGGCGTGCGCGATGCCCAGCGAGTCCAGCGCGGCGACGTAGGAGCCCTGCTCCGCGATGGACTTGTCGTCCCACGGCAGCAGCGAGACCACGACCAGGATCGAGCCCAGGTAGAAGACGCCGATACGCCAGATGATGCTGTTGGTGGACTTGGTGACCGCCCGCTGCGGGTCCTCGGACTCGCCGGCCGCCAGGGTGGCGATCTCACTGCCCATGAAGGAGAAGACGACCAGCAGCACACCGGTGAGGATCGCGCCCGGACCGTGGGGCAGGAATCCGCCGTGCGAGGTGAGGTTGGAGAAGGAGGCCTTCTCGGCGTCCACGCCCGGCAGCACGCCGAACACGGCGAGCAGACCGACGACGATGAACGCGCCGATCGCCACGACCTTGATACCGGCGAACCAGAACTCGAACTCGCCGTAGGAGCCGACGGAGACCAGGTTGGTCGCGGTCAGCACGACCATCACGATGAGGGCCCAGCCCCACTGCGGGACGTCCGGGATCCAGCCCTGGAGGATCTGGGCACCGGCGGTCGCCTCGACGGCGAGCACGACGACCCAGAAGAACCAGTAGAGCCAGCCGATGGAGAAACCGGCCCAGCGGCCGAGCGCACGGTCGGCGTGCGCGGAGAAGGAGCCGGAAGTCGGATTCGCGGCGGACATTTCGCCGAGCATCCGCATCACCAGCACGACGAGCGTGCCGACGAGGGCATAGGACAGAAGGATGCCGGGTCCCGCGGTGGCGATACCGGCCTTGGAGCCGACGAAGAGGCCGGCTCCGATGACGCCACCGATCGCGATCATCGACAGATGGCGGTTCTTGAGTCCTGCTTGAAGGCCCGAACCAGGGGTCATGGACGGATTTCCTTTGCGCCAGGTAGAGCTTCCCGCACGAGCGGTGTACGAGTCGGTCCAGTGAATCCGAGGCGAACGGATTGGGGAACCTCTGAATCCGGATCGTTACTTGAGGTTTTCTTGAGGATCTATGGCCTGACTCACAAATTCCAAGGTCATTCATGCGCCGACACCCGGGGCTGCTGCCCATGAATGGCCGTGTCACACTCGTTGCATGCGCGTGTATCTCGGCTCCGACCATGCGGGCTACGAACTCAAGAACCACCTCGTCGAGTGGCTGAAGGCCGCCGGCCACGAGCCCGTCGACTGCGGGCCGCACATCTACGACGCCCAGGACGACTACCCGCCGTTCTGCCTCCGTGCCGCGGAGAAGGCGGCCGCCGACCCGGACGCCCTCGGCATCGTCATCGGCGGCTCCGGCAACGGTGAGCAGATCGCCGCGAACAAGGTGAAGGGCGTGCGCGCGGCGCTGGCCTGGAGCGAGGAGACGGCGGCGCTCGGGCGCCAGCACAACGACGCCAACGTGGTGGCCGTGGGTGCGCGGATGCACAGCACGGAGGAGGCGACCAAGTTCGTCGAGGTCTTCCTCAACACGCCGTTCTCGGGTGACGAGCGGCACATCCGCCGCATCGACATGCTGGCGGCGTACGAGACCACGGGCGACCTCCCGCCGGTCCCGCCCCACCACCCGCAGCAGTAGCCCCCCACCGGCCCTGCCGCCCGGCTCGGCCGAAAGGCTCCCCCGGGGGCTCCGCCCCCGGCCCCCAGGCCTTGCCCACCCACCCACCCGACTCGGTCGGCTGGAAAGTCGGACCGGTCGACTCGGTCGGCTGGAAAGTCCGGCCGGTCCACCCGACTGGAGCGTCCGGCCGGTCCACCCGACTGGAGCCTCCGGCCGGTCCACCCGACTGGAGCGTCCGGCCGGACCGCTGACCGGGACGGCGCGGGTGTGTCGCTCGGTCCCCTTGTTCACCCCTCGGCCGCCCGAGTCGGGTGGCTCGCCCCCTTGTTTGGTCCGCCCCCCAGCCGCTCGAGTCGGCTGGCTCGCCCCCTCGTACACTTCTCGGGCCACCGAGACGGGTGGGTGGGCGGGCGGGGCGTCAGGAAAGGACATCTCCGCCTTGCCGGAAGGGCACACGATCCACCGGTTGGCCCAGGACTACGCCGAGCGCTTCTCAGGAAGGCCCGCCCGCGTCACCAGCCCCCAGGGCAAGTTCTCCGACGCCGCCGCCCTCCTGGACCGTACCGAGCTGACCGCCACCGAAGCCCACGGCAAGCACCTCTTCCTGGGGTTCCGGGACGCCGACTGGGTCCACATCCACCTCGGCCTCTTCGGCAAGGTCGGCTTCGGCGCCGCCCCCGCACCCCCGCCGACGGACACCGTCCGGCTCCGGCTCGCGAACGACACGTCGTACGTCGACCTCCGCGGCCCCACCACCTGCGCCCTGATCACGGACGCCGAGAAGCGGGCCGTCCACGACCGGCTCGGCCCCGACCCGCTGCGCGCCGACGCCGACCCGGCCGCCGCGTACCGGAGGGTCTCCCGCAGCCGTACGACGATCGCCGCGCTGCTCATGGACCAGAAGATCGTCGCCGGTGTCGGCAACGTCTACCGCGCCGAGGTCCTGTTCCGGCACGGCATCGACCCGTACCGCGCGGGCCGGGACGTCACCCCGGCCGAGTGGGACGCCCTCTGGGCCGACCTGGTCGCGCTGATGCGCGAGGGCGTGCGGAACAACCGGATCGACACCGTCCGCCCCGAGCACACCCCGGAGGCGATGGGCCGCCCGCCACGCGTGGACGACCACGGCGGCGAGGTGTACGTCTACCGCCGCGCGAGCATGTCCTGCCACATCTGCGGCCACGAGATCCGCACCGCGGACCTCGCCGCCCGCAACCTCTTCTGGTGCCCCGGGTGCCAGCGGTCCTGACCGGACGCTAGAAGCCGTGGGACAGCCAGGGGGCCACCGGTGCGCCGAACGCCACCGACGCCTCCGTCAGCGTCCCCGGCCGCAGCTCCCGCACCCGCCCGGCCGCCGCCAGCGACAGCAGGGTCACCCCGCCGAGGTAGGCCGCGCCCAGTTCCCGTACCGACAGGGCGAGGTCGGCCGCGTCGGTCGTACGCTCGCAGGACGCGCCCTTCGTGTCGCCCGTCAGCCGCCAGCGCCCCGTGTTCCAGGGGCAGAAGGCGTCCTCGACCTCGAACACGACGTCCACCGGCGCCAGGTAGGTGCGCGCCGGCAGGGCCGCGCCGACGTCCACGAGACGGATGTGTCCGGCGTCCCGCAGCCGCGGAAGACAGCGGCGGATGTCGGAGACCTGGTACTGCCAGGCCTCGTCGACCGGCCGCCCGCGCAGCTTCAGCGTCGTCATCAGGTCGATGCCGAACAGGAAGTCCCACAGCGCCGCCTCGGTGACCGGGTCGAGCGCGGCCAGATCCTCCACCGTCACCGTGCCGTCGTGCCCGCTCGGACCCCAGCCGGCCTTGGTGCGGAAGCGCGCGTACCCGGCGACCTCGCCGTCCCGTTCGGCGACCACGCACTGCAGGGCCGACGCCCCGTCCCGCTCGCTCTCCGGGTCGAGCAGGGCGGCCCGCTCCCAGCCGGGCTGCCGGGCCAGCATGCCCGGGCGGCGCGGCACCAGGGCCGCGTACACCGCCTCGCACTCGTCCAGCACGTCGGCCGGCGCCGCGTAGCGCACGCGCACCTCGTCGGTGCCGGCGGGCAGCTCCAGCGCGACCCGGCTGGTGTCGATCTCGGCGCTGAGCTGGAACGTCGCCGCACCGAAGCCGAAACGGCCGTAGATCGCGGGCTCGGAGGCGAACAGTGCCGCCAGCGGCTCGCCCTTGGCGCGCGCGTCGTCCAGCAGCCGTCGCATCATCGCGGTCAGCACTCCGCGTCGCCGGTGCGTCGCGGCCACGCTCACCATCGTCACGCCGGCGGTGGGCACCACGGCCCCGCCCGGCACGGACATCCGGAAGCTGAACGCCCCGGACGTGCCGACCATCGCGTCCCCGTCCCACACGGCCAGGGAGCGCTCCAACTCGGTGACCGATCTGTCCAGTTCACGCTCTTCGGTGGAGGCCGGGCCGCCACCGAAGGCGCGGTACAGGTGGTCCCACCACCGGTCGAACTCTTCCGGGCGCAGCAGCTTCAGCTCGGTCCCGTGGTCAGTCCCCATGTGCCATGAGTATCAGGGCATTGGGGGACGAGCCAGTGAATTTCTCCTGGGCGGAAAGCGCCAGGAGATCACGTCCCGAACGACGAAGCGGAGTCCCGCGCGGGGGACAAGTGGGACCTCCCGTGCCAAGCAGCCGGTCCGCTGGATAGGGTCCCGGACTAATGGCAGCAGGACGACAGCGGCGCTCGAAGGCCGAGACGCTCACGGCCCGGTGGAAGATGCAGTGGCACCGGGTCCGCGTCGCCCTGCGCAGAAGCGCCGTGGACTACTTCCGCGGCGACGGCTCGGACTGGATCGCCTTCGCCGGACTGCTGCTGACCGTCCCGCTCCTCGCGGCCATGACACTCGTCGACTCGGTGTGGTGCTCTCCGGCCACGTTGGTGCTGCCGATCGTCGCGGGCGGCCTGGTGCTGCGGCCGGCCAGCCTGCTCGGCCTGTACGCGGCTGCGGCCACCGCGCTGATCGTGGAGTCGGTACGGCTCGGCCCGTACACCGAGGGCCCCTCCCGGGTCACCCCCGGCGTGGTCCTCGTGGTCGCCGCATGCGGTTTCTTCGGGCTGCTGACCGCGCAGTTCCGCAGCAGGGTCGGTGTGCCCTGGCGGCGTGGCGGCACGATGCTGTTCGACCTGCGCGAGCGGATCCGGGTGCAGAGCAAGCTGCCGAAGCTGCCGCAGGGCTGGCACCACGAGATGGCGCTGCGCCCGGCGGGCGGCCAGTCCTTCTCCGGCGACTTCGTCGTCGCGTCCCGTACGAACGGCGGCCGCACCCTGGAGGTCGTCCTCACGGACGTCTCCGGCAAGGGCATGGACGCGGGCTCGCGCGCCCTGCTGTTGTCCGGTGCCTTCGGCGGCCTCCTCGGCTCCCTGCCCCCGCACGCCTTCCTCCCGGCCGCCAACGGCTATCTGCTCCGCCAGGACTGGGACGAGGGCTTCGCCACCTCCATCCACCTGGTCCTGGACCTGGACTCCGGGGACTACGAGCTGTACTCCGCCGGTCATCCGCCGGGGCTGCAGCTCAGCGCGGGCAGCGGCCGCTGGGAGGAGAAGGCCGCCGAGGGGCCGCTGCTCGGTGTGTACAGCGGCGCCCAGTTCGACTCCGTGAAGGGCTCGCTGCGGCCCGGGGACGTGTTGATGCTGTTCACGGACGGACTGGTGGAGACCTCCGACCGCGACATCGTCGAAGGCATCGACCGCCTCACCGGCGAGGCCGACCGCTATGTCGCCGGCGGCTTCCACGGCGCCGCCTGGCATCTCATCGAGGCGGTCGCCAAGGACGTCAACGACGACCGGGCCCTGCTCCTGATCTGCCGCCAGGCGTCGCCGAACACCCGCTGAGCCCGCCGGGGGAGACTGGGGGAATGACCCACCTCACCCTCGCCGAGGTCGAGACCCTCGCGCGCGCCGCCCATCAGGGCCAGACCGACAAGGCGGGCCGGCCGTACGCCGAGCACCTCGCGGCCGTCGCCGAGGGCGTGCGCGTACGCGGTGGCGACGCCGAGCAGATCGCGGCGGCCTGGCTGCACGACTCCGTGGAGGACGACGCGCTGAGCGAGGAGTGGCTGGAGGCGGCCGCACTCACGGCGCGGACCAAGGCCGTCGTGCGCGCCCTCACCAAACGGCCGGGGGAGCCGCCGGAGGCCTACGCGCGCCGGATCCTGGCCACCCCGGGCGCGCTGCTGGTCAAGGAAGCCGACCTCGCCCACAACGCCGACCCGCGGCGCCTCGCGGTCCTGGACGAGCCGACCCGGGATCGCCTGACCCGGAAGTACGCCCGTATGCGCGCACTTCTCGGTCTGGACCCGCAACCCGGCCCCGGACCCGGACGGCCCCCGGCCCCGGAACCGGAGGGAAGCGGGCCCCGGAAGCGGAGCGACGCCGGCCCCGGAACCGACTAGACGCCGACCGTCTCCCGCTGCTTCTGCCGCTCGCGGGCCAGTTCGGCGGCGTCCTGCTTGAACGCCCACTCCATCTTCGGCTCCATCGCGAAGCGGAAGATCCGCTGCACGGGCCGGGTGCACAGCACGGTGACGGCGGCCGCGGCCAGCACGGTCACCAGGATCTCGCCGAGCGGGCGGTGCAGCCAGGGGTGCTCGAACCAGCCGCGGTAGTCGCCGAGCTTCACCAGGAAGCCGTGCAGCAGGTAGCCGTAGAGCGTGCCCGCGCCGAGCGCGGTGAACCACATCTGCCGGCGCGGCACCCAGGCGAAGAAGCAGGCCGTCAGCACCAGCGAGCAGCCCATCATCGCGAGCGTCATCACCGGGCCGCACCACCACGGGGCGCCCAGTTCCTGCGCGGAGTCGCGGTGGTAGAACCACGCCGTGTTCATGCGCGGCACCGCCCACCAGCCGATCGCCAGCGCCGTCGCGAACACCGGCACCGAGGCGATCCGCACCGAGCGGCGGCGCACCAGGTGGAAGTGCTCGGGCTTCATGCACAGGCCGAGCACGAAGTACGGCAGGAACTGCAGGACCCGCTGCAGATCGAGGTCGTCACCGATGTTCGGGGTGACGGTCGCCACCATGGCCAGGCCGAGGGCCAGGGGCAGCGGCCAGCGCACCACCTTCCACAGGGGTGTGGTCATCCGCCAGACGAACAGCGCGACCAGGAACCAGGTGAGATACCAGGGATCGAGGAGGCTGATCTCCTCGTGCGAGCCGGTGACGACGTTCTTGAAGAGCGGGTACGCCGTCTCGAACAGGATGTACGGCACGGCGACGCCGGTGATCAGCCGCTTCAGCCGGTCCGGACGCATGTCGAAACTGCGCGAGAAGAAGCCGGAGATGATGATGAACGCCGGCATGTGGAAGGTGTACACGACGCTGTAGGCGCCCTCCAGGATCCGGCTGTCGCCCTTCAGCGGTTCCCAGGCGTGCCCCATCGCGACGAGCGCGATGGCCAGATACTTGGCGTTGTCGAAGAACGCATCGCGCTGTTTGCCGGGTCTGTCCGCCTTCGGCTGCCCCTTCTGCGCGCTCATCGGGGTACGCGGGCCGGGCACTCCGTCCGCCGGCGACTGTGCCGGGGGGAGCGGCCTGCGGTTCTGGCCGGGGGACGAGGCGGCTTCAAACATCTCAGGCACCCTAGCGTCGTCCGCGGGATTTCGTAAAACTCCCGCAGTCATTCCTGGTTATCGCCTTCGGGTACCCGCTGATTTACAGAACTTGCCTCCTCTGTCCACGTGATGGTGCACACACGGACGTCGTCCGTTCACCCGTGATGTCCCGATTCATCCTGACTAATTGGGGCATACGTCGCCTCTGCGCCATCAATTCGAATTAGCTGCGCACGTGATGTGTGGGCATGGAAACGAAGTCGGGTAATTCATCGGCGAGTCATGTAAGGGCACTCGCTCGAATTGCTGTACGGGGCATCGCCCGTGCCGGGCCGGTGCCCGACGTTGTGTCACGGGCCGCATACGGCAGCCGGGTTGGTGGCACGATGGTTCTGGCGGGGGTGCGTGGCCGTACCTCCGGGCCGGGAGAGCGGACCGACCGAGGGTGTGATCAGTTGTGGCCATTTCACTGTCTGTGGTGCTGCTGTTGGCGATCATCCTGGTGGTGTTGATCCGAGGGGGGAACATCAAGGCCGGCCCCGCCATCGTCGCCATACTCTTCGGTTTCTTCCTGGCCTCGACCGGCATGGCGCCATCGATCAACCGCTTCCTGAACTCGATAGCGGAGTCCATCAACTCGATCAGGTTCTGATCAGGCCCCGACCCGGCGGGGGAGCCGGCAGGCCGAGCTGAACAACTGAAACAACGGGGGGACGTACGGGAATGGCGCTGCGCGACTCGGACCCGGCGGATGTCGGCGGCTACCGGACGGAGGACCGCCTCGGCAGCGGCGGCATGGGCGTGGTCTACCTCGCCCGGTCCGCCTCCGGCCGCCGGCTGGCCGTCAAGGTCGTCCACGCCCAGTACGCCGACGACGACGAGTTCCGCATCCGGTTCCGCCGCGAGGTCGCCGCCGCACGCCAGGTCAGCGGCGCCTTCACGGCACCCGTCGTGGACGCGGACGCCGACGCCCCGCGCCCTTGGATGGCCACGCTCTACATCGCCGGCGAGGACCTCGGCACCCACGTCCGCCGGCACGGCCCGCTCCCGCCCGCCCGGCTGCGCGAACTCGCCGCCGGCCTCGCCGAGGCCCTGCGCGACATCCACCGCGCCGGAGTGGTCCACCGGGACCTCAAACCGGCCAACGTGATGCTCGCGGAGGACGGCCCCCGGGTCATCGACTTCGGCATCTCCCGCGCGGCCGAGGCCGCCGGCATGGACGCCCTCACCCAGACCGGCCGGGTGATGGGCACCCCGCCCTTCATGTCCCCCGAGCAGTTCGCCTCCCCGCACGAGGTCGGTCCCGCCACCGACATCTTCTCCCTCGGCGCGGTCCTCGTGTACGCCGCCACCCGGCGCGGCCCCTTCGACAGCCCGAGCCCGTGGGAGACGGCGACCCGCGTGGTCGAAGGCACCCCCGATCTGACCGGCGTCCCCGACGGCCTGCTCCCCTTCGTCCGCCTCTGCCTGGAGAAGCACCCCAAGTCCCGGCCCGGCCCCGACGAACTGCTGCATCTGCTGCGCGAGGGCCGGCTGCCCGACCCCCGTCCCGGCACCACGGCGCCGGCCCCGGAGCCGGCCCGCCCGCGCCGGCGCCGCAGATGGCCGCTCGCCGTCGCCGCCACCGCCGTACTGGCCGCCGTCGCCGCCACGACCACCGTCCTCGCCCGCGACGGCGGCAGCGCCCCGCACGTCCTGCCTGCCGGCTGGCAGGCCTGGCACCGGCAGGCCGTGGACCCCACCGCCGGGAAGCCGAACGCCATGGGCCAGAGCGGCCCCTTCACCCGCTGCGTCGTCGCCCGGAAGTCGCTGCTGTGCGCCGGCGACAGCATCATGGCCGCCCGGTTCGACCTCGCCGACGGCCGCAACGTCTGGACCCGGCCCATGGACCCCACACCCGCCGAGGTCTCCAGCGGCGGCGGCGGAACCATCATCGGCACCCGGCGCGGCGCCGTGTACGTCTTCGGCGCCGACAGCACCACCCTCACGAGCGCCAAGGAGCCCGCGAGGTCTGACGAGGATCCTCGAAGCCGAACCCGCTACACCGTGCAGGCCCTGGACCCCGTCACCGGCACGGCGGTCTGGCGGACGGCCGTGTCCGAGAGCGTGGACGGCACCGGACCGGAGTTCGCCGGAGCCGTCGCCACCCCCGCCGGAGTGATCACCACCTACGGCGACCGGTCCGACTCCTACGCCCTGCTCGACGCCGCGCACGGCACGGTCCGCTGGCACCGCAGGCTGCCGTCCGGCACCGACAGCGACTGCTCACTGAGCGGGGCGGGCGGCCAGGCCTACCTGGTCTGCCGCGAAGCCGACGCGGAGGGGAAGCACGAGCGCACCACCCTCGCCCAGCTCGACCCCGGCACCGGAAGGACGCGCTGGCAGATCACGGCCCCGGGCACGCTGTACCTGACCGGGCAGACCCCCCGCGGGCACCTGGTGCTCGCCCGCGGCTCGGACTTCGACAAACTGACCGGACTGACCCTGATCAACGCCGCCTCGCACATCCTGACGACCGTACGCCTGACCACCCCGCGCACCGCCTCCGGCGCCTACCTCGTCCGCGGCACCCTCTACCTCACCCTGACCAGCGGCAGCGTCCGCGCCGTCGACCCGGAGACCGGGCGGCAGCTGTGGGAGAGCAACTCCACCGTCGAGCAGCCCGGCCCGCCCACCGCCTCCTCGGCCCGGCTCTACCTGGCCTCGCCCACCGGCCGGCTGGCCGCCCTCGACCTGCGCACCGGCAAGGTCACCGGCACCCTCCCCGGCCGCGACGACGGCGACAGCGCCGGCTCCGGCCAGACCGCGGCGGCCCCCGTCCTGTCCGGCGACGCGCTCTACGTCCCGTACGGCATGCGCGCGGTCTACAGCGTCGACGTCAAAGACCTCTGAACACGCCGGGGCCGGGCCCCGCCGAAGCGGCGAGCGGGCCCCGGACCGCGGGAGCGGGTGACCGGAACCGGCCCCCTCACCAGGACTCGGCCTCCACGAACAGCACGACCAGCTCCGCGAGGAACCAGACGGAGAACACCAGACACGCGAGCCACAGCCCCCACATGGCCCAGCGGACCTCTCGCCGTATGCGCATGAGCGGATCATCCCCTCGCGCTCCCGGCCCTGTCACCGGCCCGGTCCTCCCCGAGACCCCTCCGCGCCCCTTGAGCGGACCTGGTGGCCATGTCGGACGCACGTTCGACCGTTCACCGTTTGGGCTCAGTTCTTCCGGACGGGAGGGCGGCCCCAGGACAGGCAACGGCATGAAAAAACCCGACTGTCTGTCCGGTCATGCCTGTGCCCTCACAAGTCGCCCTGATCCACCAAGGCTGGTCCGCGCCCGTGATCCTCTCGCCGCACGGGGCGCAGAAGGTGGGCCTGTCGGGTAGGCCATGAAGCCGCACACCTTCGATCGCCGTGAGCGGGAGACCGGAGCGCCGTGAGCGGGAGCCCCCGGAACGGCCGAAGGCCCAGGGGAGAAGAAAACAACCTCTCACCTGGGCCTTCGGCATCCCGAGCGGGCGACGGGAATCGAACCCGCGTAGCTAGTTTGGAAGACTAGGGCTCTACCATTGAGCTACGCCCGCAACGCTGCGCCGCAGGTCGGTGACCGCGGCACTGGTAGGCATCCTAGCGGGTCGCCCGTCGCCGAGGCCAACGAGTTGGGTCCCGGGGGGCATCCCGCGTGCCGCCTCCGGAAATGCAGCCGACGCAAGGGGCCCGGGCATGTACCCTACGTGTCGCACCAGACGGGGTGTGGCGCAGCTTGGTAGCGCGTCCGCTTTGGGAGCGGAAGGCCGTGGGTTCAAATCCCGCCACCCCGACCACCGGCTCACGACGTCGTGATGATCGCCTTTTGGGGCGCTGACCGGCTGCGGTTACTATGCAAGCTGCGCGCCCGTGTGTCCCGGCCCACTCGGCCTACGAACTCCTCCGGGCGGCGAAATCCGCCGGACCAGTCTGGCTCCGGCAGAACCCAAGCAGTCAGCCACAAGGAGACCGAACCGTGAAGAGCGCCGTGGAGACCCTGAACCCGACCCGGGTTCGGCTCACTGTCGAGGTGCCCTTCGAGGAGCTCAAGGACAGCCTCGACGCGGCGTACAAGAAGATCAACCAGCAGGTCACGGTGAAGGGCTTCCGCAAGGGCAAGATCCCGGCCCGAGTAATCGACCAGCGGTTCGGCCGCGGTGCGGTGCTGGAGGAGGCCGTCAACGACGCGCTGCCGAAGTTCTACACCGAGGCGGTCAACGAGGCCGAGCTGAGCCCGCTGGGCCAGCCCGAGGTCGACATCACCGAGCTGAAGGACGGCGAGACGCTGAACTTCACCGCCGAGGTCGACATCCGCCCGGCCCTGGAGATCCCGGACTACTCCGGCATCGAGGTCGAGGTCGACGCCGTCGAGGTCACCGACGAGGACGTCGAGAAGTCCGTCGAGCAGCTCCGCGAGCGCTTCGCGTCGACCTCCCCGGTCGAGCGCGCCGCCGAGGACGGCGACGTCGTCACCATCGACCTGGAGGCCAAGGTCGACGACGAGGTCCTGGAGGACGGCATCGCCAACGGTGTCTCCTACACCATCGGCTCCGGAGAGCTGCTGGACGGCATCGACGACGCCGTGAAGGGCAAGTCGGCCGGCGAGGAGGCCACCTTCACCTCCGAGCTGAAGGGCGGCTCCGCCGCGGGCAAGGAGGCCGAGGTCACCGTCAAGGTCACCCAGGTCGCCGCCCGTGAACTGCCCGAGCTGGACGACGAGTTCGCGCAGCTCGCGTCCGAGTTCGACACCCTGGAGGAGCTGAAGGCCGACAGCCGCAAGCGCCTCGCCAACATGAAGCAGTTCGACCAGGCCACCCAGGCGCAGGAGCGCGTCCTGGAGAAGCTGCTCGAGCTGGTCGAGGTCCCGGTCCCCGAGAAGCTGCTCGAGGACGAGATCAACACCCGCAAGCACAACCTGGAGCACCACCAGCTCGGCCAGATGGGTCTCACCCTCGACAAGTACCTGGAGATCCAGGGCAAGACCGCCGAGGAGTTCGAGACCGAGACCCGCGAGGCCGCGGTCAAGGGCATCAAGACCCAGTTCGTCCTGGACGAGCTGGTCAAGAAGGAGCAGCTCAACGTCAACCAGGAGGAGCTCACCGAGCACCTCATGCGGCGCGCCGCCTCCTCCGGCATGTCCCCCGACCAGTTCGCCCAGGCCGTCGTCGAGGGTGGCCAGGTGCCGCTCCTGGTCGGCGAGGTCGCCCGCGGCAAGGCCCTGGCCGTCGTGGTCGAGGCCGCCACGGTGAAGGACACCAACGGCGAGATCGTCGACCTGGACGACGAGGAGGAGGAGACCGAGGCCGCCGAGGCGTCGGAGACCTCCGAGGAGAACGCCGAGGGCTGAGCGGCCCTGCGGCGCCTCTGACGACGCGCACGGGCCCCTGGGAGGCGTCTCCCGGGGGCCCTTGCCGTCTCCGGGCGGGGCACCGGCCTCCGGGGCGCGTGGCTGTATCGACGTGCGGCTCCGCCGTCCGGGGCGGGACGTCGGCCTCGGGGGCGCGGGGCTGTGCCGATGTGCGGCTCCGCCGTCCGGGGTGGGGCACCGGCCTCGGGGGCGCGGGGCTGTGCCGATGTGCGGCTCCGCCGTCCGGGCGCGACCAGCGCCCGGCGCACCCGTGGCCCGACGGCGACGCGCCCGCCGGGAACCGGCCCCCGGCCTGCCCACGAACCGCACCCGCTCCCATGCTGAGCGCTACGCCCCCGGCGAACACCCCCATCTCCGGGATTCCCCGGAGGGGCCTGAGCGTTAGGGTCCATGAATACGGGGGCAGGGGAGTCTCCTGACACCCCCCGCCAAGCCTCCGGCAGGACGACGTGAGACGGCCCGGCGCCGTCGTAAGACGAGCAGGTGGATACGTGACGAATCTGATGCCCTCCGCCGCCGGCGAGCCTTCCATCGGTGGTGGCCTCGGCGACCAGGTCTACAACCGGCTGCTCGGCGAGCGGATCATCTTCCTCGGCCAGCAGGTCGACGACGACATCGCCAACAAGATCACCGCACAGCTGCTGCTCCTTGCCGCCGACCCGGACAAGGACATCTACCTCTACATCAACAGCCCCGGTGGCTCGGTGACGGCCGGCATGGCGATCTACGACACCATGCAGTACATCCCGAACGACGTGGTCACCATCGCCATGGGCATGGCCGCCTCGATGGGCCAGTTCCTGCTCACCGGCGGCACGGCCGGCAAGCGCTTCGCGCTGCCCCACGCCGACATCATGATGCACCAGGGCTCCGCGGGCCTCGGCGGTACGGTCTCGGACATCAAGATCCAGGCCGAGTACCTGCTGCGCACCAAGAGGCGCATGTCCGAGCTCACCGCGCTCCACTCCGGCCAGACGGTCGAGGCGATCATCCGCGACGGCGACCGCGACCGCTGGTTCACCCCGGAAGAGGCCAAGGAGTACGGTCTCATTGACGAGATCATCACGCACGCCTCGGGTGTTCCGGGAGGCGGCGGCACCGGTGCCTGACCGGCCAGGCCACGCCACGCACCGCCGAGACCGAAGCCCCCAGAACGCCACCAGGACGGTGAACACCCCATGAGCAACTTCCCCGGCGCCGCCAGCGGCACGTACGAAGGGCCCCGCCCCGAGAGCCGCTACGTCATCCCGCGCTTCGTCGAGCGCACCTCCCAGGGCATCCGCGAGTACGACCCGTACGCGAAGCTCTTCGAGGAGCGCGTGATCTTCCTGGGCGTCCAGATCGACGACGCCTCCGCCAACGACGTCATGGCGCAGCTGCTGTGCCTGGAGTCGATGGACCCGGACCGGGACATCTCGATCTACATCAACAGCCCCGGTGGCGACATGACCGCCCTGACGGCGATCTACGACACGATGCAGTTCGTGAAGCCCGACATCCAGACGGTCTGCATGGGCCAGGCGGCCTCCGCCGCGGCCATCCTGCTCGCCGCCGGTACGCCCGGCAAGCGCATGGCGCTGCCGAACTCGCGCGTCCTGATCCACCAGCCGGCCGGCTCCACCGGCCGCGGTCAGCTCTCCGACCTGGAGATCATCGCCAACGAGTTCACCCGGATGCGTGAGCAGCTGGAGGACATGCTGGCCAAGCACTCGAACCAGCCGATCGAGAAGATCCGCGAGGACATCGAGCGCGACAAGATCCTCACGGCCGAGGAGGCGCTGCAGTACGGCCTCGTCGACCAGATCATCTCCACCCGCAAGCTGAACAACGCATCGGTCCGCTGACGCGGAACGCGACACTCTGAGCCCCGCTTGGCACGGTGCACGTCAAAGTGAACCCTGCCAAGGGGGGCCCGAACACCGGGCCCGGCAAGGTACCGTCGGACATAAGGCAGCACCAGGAGCCGCTGGACTCATGACGTCCAGGCGTCTCCCAGGCGAAGGGGAAGCACACCGTGGCACGCATCGGTGACGGCGGCGATCTGCTCAAGTGCTCGTTCTGTGGCAAGAGCCAGAAGCAGGTCAAGAAGCTCATCGCAGGGCCCGGTGTGTACATCTGCGACGAATGCATCGATCTCTGCAACGAGATCATCGAGGAAGAACTCGCGGAGACCAGCGAGGTGCGCTGGGAGGAGCTGCCCAAGCCTCGCGAGATCTACGAGTTCCTCGAGGGCTACGTGGTCGGCCAGGAGGCCGCCAAGAAGGCGCTCTCCGTCGCGGTGTACAACCACTACAAGCGGGTCCAGGCGGGCGAGAACGGCGGTGCGAGCGGCCGTGACGACGCGATCGAGCTGGCCAAGTCCAACATCCTGCTGCTCGGCCCCACCGGCTCGGGCAAGACACTCCTCGCGCAGACCCTGGCCCGCATGCTGAACGTCCCGTTCGCCATCGCCGACGCGACGGCGCTCACGGAGGCGGGCTACGTCGGCGAGGACGTCGAGAACATCCTGCTGAAGCTGATCCAGGCCGCGGACTACGACGTCAAGAAGGCCGAGACCGGGATCATCTACATCGACGAGATCGACAAGGTGGCCCGCAAGAGCGAGAACCCGTCGATCACCCGTGACGTCTCCGGCGAGGGCGTCCAGCAGGCCCTCCTGAAGATCCTCGAGGGCACGACGGCCTCGGTCCCGCCCCAGGGCGGTCGCAAGCACCCCCACCAGGAGTTCATCCAGATCGACACGACGAACGTCCTGTTCATCGTGGGCGGTGCCTTCGCGGGCCTGGAGAAGCTCATCGAGGCGCGGGCCGGCGCCAAGGGCATCGGCTTCGGCGCGACGATCCTCTCCAAGCGCGAGCTGGAGGCCAAGGACGTCTTCGAGGACGTCATGCCGGAGGACCTGGTCAAGTTCGGCATGATCCCCGAGTTCATCGGCCGCCTCCCGGTCATCACCTCGGTCCACAACCTCGACCGCGAGGCCCTGCTCAAGATCCTGGTGGAGCCCCGCAACGCCCTCGTCAAGCAGTACCAGCGCCTGTTCGAACTCGACGGCGTGGAGCTGGACTTCGAGCGCGAGGCGCTGGAGGCCATCGCCGACCAGGCCATCCTCCGCCAGACCGGCGCCCGCGGCCTGCGCGCCATCATGGAAGAGGTGCTCCAGGGCGTGATGTACGAGGTCCCGTCCCGCAAGGACGTGGCCCGCGTCGTCATCACGGCCGACGTGGTCCTCTCCAACGTCAACCCGACCCTGATCCCGCGGGACGCGCGGGGGCGGGGCTCCGGGGAGCAGAAGACGGCCTGAGCACATCGACTTCGACGGGCAGGCACCCTGCGTGGGGTGCCTGCCCGTCGGCGTGTCAGGTGGCCGACCCCACCTGCCTCCTCCAGCTGGCAAAGGTCGGGGTGAAGAGCGAGGTCTCCGATCCTGCCTGCAAGCGAGCCTGATCAGGCGGCGAAGGCGGCTCGCTGCCACCGAGCCGCCTTCTGCGCCGAGGGGTGCCCCGCGCTCTCAGGCCTTGACGCGGACCTCGTTGCGGAGCTTGGCGGCCACCTCGGCGTCGGCGGCCGGGTCACTGCTCCTGCCCGCCGCGAGGCTGGCGATGTCCATCGGCATGACGAACCCGAGCGTGCTGTGGTCGGCCCAGATGCAGATCGAGAGTGTGACGTCCTTCGGAGCGCCGCTGCTCGCGCCGGTGGGAGCCGAGGCCTGCTGGCACTTGAGGACCGCGCCCTTGAGTGAGGCCGGCTTGTACTCCTTCGGCTCGCCCTTCAGGGAGGCGTCCTCGCCACCGTCTTTCTGAGACTCGGACTTGAAGTAGGCGAACATCGCGTCGATGGTCTTCTCGGGGTCGTCGATGGTGCCGTAGACACCAGCGAACTTGATCCCCTTCTTGCTCAGCGGATTGTCCTCGTCCCCGGACGCGTACGAGGCGCTGACGTCGTGGGGGTCCTGCACACCCCACTTCTTGGCGTCCGCCTCGTCGCTGTCCGTCATCGAGCCGCTGTCGCTCTTGGACTTCTTGTACTCGGTCAGCACCGTCTCCGGCGTCGTCAGCTTGTGCGGCCCGTCGTCCGCGATGTCGCTGCCGCTGCCGCTGCCGCCGAGCACGAAGTACGCACCGACCGCCACGGCGGCGACCACGGCCACCGCGCCGATGATCAGACCGGTCTTCTTCTTCCCCCCGGCCGGCTGCGGCGGGTGCGGAACGTTGTAGGGCTGCTGGCCGTACGCGTTCGGCTGCTGCGGGACGCCCTGCTGCGGGTAGCCGTAGCCGGGCTGCGGCGGGGCCGCAGGGGCCTGCTGGGGGTAGCCGTAGCCGGGCTGCGGAGCCTGCGGCTGCTGGCCGTAGGGGCCCGGCTGGCCGTAAGGCCCAGGCTGCCCCGGCTGGCCGTACGGACCCGGCTGCTGGGGCTGCTGGCCGTACGGGCCCGGCTGGTTGTTGCTCATTCCTGGGTTCCCCTCCAGATGCCTTATGTGTTCCTGACATCCTGGCCCAGGCCCGGGAACCGCACGGCACCGGGGGCCTCACCGTTACAGAACAAACGCGTTTCGGGACCGCGCCGTGACACCTCTAAACTGACCCCCGTGACCGAGAACGCTCAGCAGCAGCCACCCGCGCCCGACTCCGAACTGCCCACCCAGTACGCGCCGGCCGATGTAGAGGGGCCGCTGTACGAGCGCTGGGTAGAGCGCGGTTACTTCGAGGCGGACGCGAAGAGCGACAAGCCGCCGTACACGATCGTCATCCCGCCGCCGAACGTCACGGGCAGCCTGCACCTGGGCCACGCCTTCGAGCACACGCTCATCGACGCCCTGACCCGCCGCAAGCGGATGCAGGGCTACGAGACGCTGTGGCAGCCCGGCATGGACCACGCCGGCATCGCCACCCAGAACGTCGTCGAGCGTGAGCTGGGCAAGGAGGGCAAGTCCCGGCACGACCTGGGCCGCGAGGCCTTCGTCGAGCGCGTCTGGCAGTGGAAGGGCGAGTCCGGCGGCCAGATCAGCGGCCAGATGCGCCGCCTCGGCGACGGCGTCGCCTGGTCCCGCGAGCGCTTCACCATGGACGAGGGCCTCTCCCAGGCCGTCCAGACCATCTTCAAGCGGCTCTACGACGACGAGCTGATCTACCGCGCCGAGCGCATCATCAACTGGTGCCCGCGCTGTCTGACGGCGATCTCGGACATCGAGGTCGAGTACCAGGACGACGACGGCGAGCTGGTCTCCATGAAGTACGGCGAGGGGGACGACACCATCGTCGTCGCCACCACCCGTGCCGAGACCATGCTCGGTGACACCGCCGTCGCGGTCCACCCCGAGGACGAGCGCTACAAGCACCTCGTCGGCAAGCTCATCCGGCTCCCGCTGACCGACCGCTCCATCCCGGTCGTCGCCGACGAGCACGTCGACCCCGAGTTCGGCACCGGCGCGGTCAAGGTCACCCCGGCCCACGACCCGAACGACTTCGAGATCGGCCAGCGGCACGACCTGCCGTCCATCACCGTGATGGACGAGCACGCCGTCATCACCGCCCACGGCCCCTTCCAGGGCCTGGACCGTCTGGAGGCCCGCTCCGCCATCGTCGCCGCGCTGCGCGCCGAGGGCCGGATCGTCGCCGAGAAGCGGCCGTACGTCCACTCCGTCGGCCACTGCTCGCGCTGCAAGACCACCATCGAGCCGCGGCTGTCCATGCAGTGGTGGGTCAAGGTCGGCCCGCTGGCGAAGGCGGCCGGTGACGCCGTCCGCGACGGCAAGGTCAAGATCCACCCGCAGGAGATGGAGAAGCGGTACTTCGACTGGGTCGACAACCTCCACGACTGGTGCATCTCCCGCCAGTTGTGGTGGGGCCACCGCATCCCCGTCTGGTACGGCCCGAACGGCGAGGTCGTCTGCGTCGGCCCCGACGACGAGGCCCCCACCGGCGAGGGCTGGCACCAGGACACGGACGTCCTCGACACCTGGTTCTCCTCGGGTCTGTGGCCGTTCTCCACCCTCGGCTGGCCCGAACAGACCGAGTCGCTCGCGAAGTTCTACCCGAACTCCGTCCTGGTCACCGGCTACGACATCCTCTTCTTCTGGGTCGCCCGAATGATGATGTTCGGCCTGTACGCGATGGACGGCACCCCGCCGTTCCACACCATCGCCCTGCACGGCATGGTCCGCGACCAGTTCGGCAAGAAGATGTCGAAGTCCTTCGGCAACGCGGTCAACCCGCTGGACTGGATGGACAAGTACGGCTCCGACGCCCTGCGCTTCACCCTGGCCCGCGGCGCCAACCCGGGCGTCGACGTGCCGATCGGCGAGGACTGGGTCCAGGGCTCCCGTAACTTCGCCAACAAGATCTGGAACGCCACCCGCTTCGCGCTGATGAACGGCGCGACGGTGGACGGCCCGCTGCCCGAGCCGTCGGCGATGTCGGCGCCGGACCGCTGGATCCTGTCCCGCCTGAACTCCGTCATCGCCGAAGTCGACGCGTACTACGACGACTTCCAGTTCGCCAAGCTCTCCGACGCCCTCTTCCACTTCGCATGGGACGAGGTCTTCGACTGGTACGTCGAGCTGTCCAAGACGACGTTCCAGGCGGGCGGGGAGGCGGCCGAGGTCAGCAAGCGCGTCCTCGGCGAGGTCCTCGACGTGACCCTCAAGCTGTTGCACCCGGTGGTCCCGTTCGTCACGGAGACCCTGTGGACGACCCTCACCGGCGGCGAGTCGGTCGTCATCGCGGACTGGCCGAAGGACAGCGGCTTCCGTGACCGGGCGGCCGAGCAGGAGATCGAGTCCCTCCAGTCCGTCATCACCGAGGTCCGCCGCTTCCGCGCCGACCAGGGCCTGCAGCCCGGCCAGCGGGTCCCGGCCCGTCTGACGCTGGACGGCACCGCCCTCGCCCCGCACGAGGCCGCCATCCGCCAGCTGCTGCGCCTCCAGCCGGAGGGCGAGTCGTTCACGGCCACGGCGACGCTGCCGGTCGCCGGTGCGGAGGTCGCCCTCGACCTCTCCGGCACGATCGACGTGGCCGCCGAGCGCAAGCGCCTCGCGAAGGACCTGGCCGCCGCCGAGAAGGAGAAGGCCCAGGCCACGGCCAAGCTCGGCAACGAGGCGTTCCTGGCGAAGGCCCCGGACAACGTGGTCGACAAGATCCGCGGGCGCCTCGCCAAGGCCGAGGAGGACATCACCCGCATCCAGTCCCAGCTGGACCGCCTGCCGCAGGCGTAACGACCGCTGCACAGGCCCCCGGAGCCGTACAGGCACCGGGGGCCTTCGCGCGCCCGGGCCCGAGGCGCTGCTCACTGAGAGGTGCCGCCGCGCCCACCCGTGCCGCCCCAGCGGCACGACTGCCCGCAGCTACGAGTGCCCGAGGGAGGGCGGGGGACTGCGGGCTGCGCTCACGCGTGCCGCCTCAGCGGCATGACTGCCGGGAGCCACGAGTGCCCCGAAGGGGCGCGGGGAACTGCGCGACCGGCCACCACGCACCCGCAGCCGGACGACGAGACAAGCCACCCCATACCGGCGCCGCGAAGCCCCCGCCCGCTCCGTAGACTGACCCTGTGAGCGACCACCCCGGCACCAGCGACACCCCCGACCCCCTCGACAGCTTCGACGAGATCATCGAAGCCGAGACCACCCGCGACCCCGATCTCGCGGTCATCGAGGCAGGCAGCCGCACCCTGCGTACCCAGGGCGGCCCGCCGCAGGCCGACGTACCCGCGCGTCCCGAGGACCCGGAGGTCGACAAGGCCCTGCGCGAGGTGGAGGCGGAGCTGGCCACCCGCTGGGGCGAGACCAAGCTGGAGCCCTCGGTCAGCAGGATCTCCGCGTTGATGGACGTGCTCGGCGAGCCCCAGCGGTCGTACCCGTCGATCCACATCACGGGCACCAACGGCAAGACCTCCACCGCCCGCATGATCGAGGCCCTGCTCGGCGCCTTCGAGCTGCGCACCGGCCGCTACACCAGCCCTCACGTGCAGTCGATCACCGAGCGGATCAGCCTGGACGGCGCGCCGGTCTCCGCCGAGCGGTTCGTCGAGACGTACCAGGACATCAAGCCGTACATCGAGATGGTGGACGGGCAGCAGGAGTACCGGCTGTCCTTCTTCGAGGTGCTCACCGGCATGGCGTACGCGGCCTTCGCGGACGCCCCCGTGGACGTCGCCGTGGTCGAGGTCGGCATGGGCGGCTCCTGGGACGCCACCAACGTCATCGACGGCGACGTCGCCGTCGTGACCCCCATCGACCTCGACCACACCGACCGCCTCGGCGAGACCACCGCGGAGATCGCCGCCGAGAAGGGCGGCATCATCAAGCAGGACGCGACCGTCATCCTGGCCCAGCAGCCGGTGGACGCGGCGCAGGTGCTGCTGAAGAAGGCCGTCGAGGTGGACGCCACCGTGGCCCGCGAGGGGCTGGAGTTCGGCGTCGTCGCCCGGCAGGTCGCCGTCGGCGGGCAGCTGCTCACGCTGCGCGGCCTCGGCGGCGAGTACCCCGAGGTGTACCTCCCGCTGCACGGCGCCTACCAGGCGCACAACGCGGCCGTCGCCCTCGCCGCCGTCGAGGCGTTCTTCGGCGTGGGCGCCCAGCGCGCGGAGCCGCTGGACATCGACACCGTCCGCAAGGCCTTCGCGGCCGTCTCGTCCCCGGGCCGGCTGGAGGTCGTACGGCGGTCTCCCACCGTCGTCCTGGACGCCGCGCACAACCCGGCCGGCGCCGAGGCCACCGCCGAGGCCGTGCGGGAGGCGTTCGACTTCACCCGGCTGATCGGCGTGGTCGGCGCGAGCGGCGACAAGAACGTGCGGGGGGTGCTGGAGGCCTTCGAGCCGATCTTCGCCGAGGTCGTCGTCACCCAGAACTCCAGCCATCGCGCCATGGACGCGGACGAACTGGCCGCGATCGCCGTCGAGGTGTTCGGCGACGAACGGGTGCAGGTCGAGCCGCGGCTGCCGGACGCCCTGGAGGCCGCGATCACGCTGGCCGAGGAGGAGGGCGAGTTCGCGGGCGGCGGCGTGCTGGTCACCGGTTCCGTCATCACCGTCGGCGAGGCCCGGCTGCTGCTGGGGAAGGGCTGAGGTCTACCGTGCGTACGCTCTGTGCATCCACCCTGATCGGCGAGCTGTTCGTCATCGGCTTCGCCGGGCTCGTCGCCATGAAGGACCCCGATCTGTCCACGTCCACGGTGTGGCTGGTCAGCGGCATCGCCATGCTGCTGTGCCTGCTGCTGTGCGGCATGGTGACCCGCCCCGGCGGGGTGGCCCTCGGCTGGGCCCTGCAGATCGCGCTGATCGCCTCCGGGATCTTCGTCCCGACCATGTACTTCATGGGTGCGATCTTCGCGGCGCTGTGGTGGGCATCGGTGCACTTCGGGAGGAAGGTGGACGAGGCGAAGGCCAGATTCGCGGCCCAGGCCCAGTCCTCCTCCTCCACGGCTGACGCTGCGTAACAACCGCAGGGCAGGCTCTTGTAACCTCGTCCCACCGCACCTCGTAAGCCGCGTAAGGAGCCTCCCGTGAGCCAGCGCACCCTCGTCCTTCTCAAGCCCGACGCCGTTCGTCGGGGCCTGACCGGCGAGATCATCAGCCGTATCGAGCGCAAGGCCGGCTGGCAGATCACCGCGCTGGAGCTGCGCACCCTGGACCGCGGCACCCTGGAGCAGCACTACGCCGAGCACGTGGGCAAGCCGTTCTACGAGCCGCTGGTCGAGTTCATGTCCTCCGGTCCGGTCGTCGTCCTGATCGTGGAGGGCGAGCGGGTCATCGAGGGCGTGCGCCAGCTGGCCGGTCCGACCGACCCGATCGCCGCCGCGCCCGGCTCGATCCGCGGTGACTTCGGTGTGATCGTCCGCGAGAACCTGATCCACGCCTCCGACTCCGAGGAGTCCGCCGAGCGCGAGGTGAAGATCTTCTTCCCGGGCCGCGCCTGACGGTGTGACGCCCACGGTCCGGCGCGGTGGGCGCGGGCCGCGGCGGAGTGTCCGGGGGGGTCCGTCCCCCGGGCCTGGTTTTCCTGGCATGAGTACCGGCGATCGAGGGAACGAGCGTCCCCGAACGCCCGTCTCCACAAGCGAGGCGGCACGCCATCTGGTGACAATGGCGGAGACCCTCGCGCAGTGTTCGTGCAGGCGCGTTTACGATGGAAGCCTTCACGTCACAGCACCCGCCTCGCCGACCTGATATGCCCTCAAAAGCTCAGGAAGGCCAGATGAATCCGGATGGGGAACTCAATGTCGTTCATCGGCCGTGACATGGCTGTCGACCTCGGGACCGCCAACACGCTGGTGTACGTCAGGGGTCGCGGGATCGTACTGAACGAGCCGTCCGTCGTCGCGATCAACACCAACACGGGTGGGATCCTCGCGGTCGGCGCCGAGGCGAAGAAGATGATCGGCCGGACGCCGGGCAACATCGTGGCCGTCCGCCCGCTGAAGGACGGTGTGATCGCCGACTTCGAGATCACCGAGCGGATGCTCCGTTACTTCATCCTGAAGATCCACAAGCGGCGCTATCTGGCCCGCCCGCGGGTCGTCGTCTGTGTCCCCTCGGGCATCACGGGCGTCGAGCGCCGCGCGGTCATCGAGGCGTCCTCGCAGGCCGGTGCCCGGCAGGTGCACATCATCGAGGAGCCCATGGCCGCCGCCATCGGCTCCGGTCTGCCGGTGCACGAGGCCACCGGCAACATGGTGGTGGACATCGGCGGCGGCACGACGGAGGTCGCCGTCATCTCGCTCGGCGGCATCGTCACCGCCCAGTCCATCCGCGTCGCCGGCGACGAACTCGACAACGCGATCATCCAGTACATCAAGAAGGAGTACAGCCTCCTGCTGGGTGAGCGGACGGCCGAGCAGATCAAGATCACGATCGGTTCGGCGTACGACCTCGACTCCGACGAGCACACCGAAGTCCGCGGCCGGGACCTGGTGTCCGGGCTGCCGAAGACCGTCGTCATCTCGGCCGCCGAGGTGCGCAAGGCGATCGAGGAGCCGGTCAACGCGATCGTGGACGCGGTCAAGACCACCCTCGACAAGTGCCCGCCGGAGCTGTCCGGCGACATCATGGACCGAGGAATCGTTCTGACCGGCGGCGGAGCCCTGCTGCGCGGGCTCGACGAGCGGCTGCGGCGGGAGACCGGCATGCCGATCCACATCGCCGAGGACCCGCTGGACAGCGTCGCGCTCGGTTCCGGCAAGTGCGTCGAGGAGTTCGAGGCGCTGCAGCAGGTCCTGGACGCCCAGCCGCGCAGATGACGTAACTCTTCGATTCCGCCGTACGAGACGTTCTCCTCTCGTGCGGCGGATCGTTGATATAGAGGCAGAAGCTCCCCCAAATGGGCCTCTTCGGTTTGCGCCGCACCATTCGCGTTTTCCAGGAGGTCCCCGAATTCCTACTTGAGGAAGGGCACGGCCGCCGCACGTGAGGGACACGAAAGAGAGCCGGCTGCTCCTGGTCCTGCTGGTCGCCATCGCATTCGCGTTGATCACGGTGGACATCCGAGGGGGCCGCAACTCCCCCGTCGACGGTGCCCGGCACGCCGCAGCCGCGGTGTTCGGCCCGGTCGAGAACGGACTGTCCTCCGCGGTCGACCCGGTCGGCAACGCCGTCTCCGCGATCCGTGACTCCGGCAGCCGCCACGACCGGCTCGCCGCGCTGGAGAAGGAGAACGCGGCCCTCAAGGCGAAGCTCGGCAGCGACGACCGCAACCGCAGCCGCCTCAAGCAGCTCGACAAGATGCTGAAGATCGCCGGCGAGGGGCAGTACGGCATCAAGGGCGCCCAGGTCATCGCCATAGGATCGGCCCAGGGCTTCTCCTGGACCATCACCATCGACGTCGGCGCCGACGACGGCATCAAGCGGGACATGACCGTCCTCAACGGCGACGGACTGGTCGGCCGGGTCACCACCGTCGGCCCCGGCACCGCCACCGTACTGCTCGCCAACGACCCCGACTTCACCGTCGGCACCCGCATGGAGGCGGGCGACGAACTCGGGTTCGCCTCCGGGCAGGGCGACCGCCCGCTGCGCGTGGAACTCCTCAACGGCAAGGCGGAGGTGAAGAAGGGCGACCGCCTCGTCACGTTCGGCTCGCAGGCGGACCGGCCGTTCGTGCCGGGCGTCCCGGTCGGCGTGGTGTCCCGGGTCGACCCGTCGGGCGGCGGCCTCACCCGCACCCTCTACGTCACCCCGTACGTCAGCTTCACCAAGCTCGACATGGTCGGCGTGGTCGTGGAAGCCCCGAAGGACGACCCGCGGGACACCGTGCTCCCGGCGAAGCCCAAGCCGGTGCCGACGCCGACGGTGACCGTCACGGTCACCCCGTCGGCCGACGCCCCCGACACCGACGAGCAGCAGTAGGAGCCAATCCCCATGCGTGTCAACCGGATCCTGCTCTCCAGCGCGCTGGTCGTCGTGGCCCTGGTCGTCCAGGTGAGCGTCCTCGCCCGGCTGCACCTGCCGGGCGCCGTCCCCGACCTGCTGCTGCTCACCGTCCTGGGCCTGGCGATGGTGTACGGCCATGTCGGCGGCGCCCTCGTCGGCTTCGGCGCCGGCCTGCTGGCCGACCTGGCCCCGCCCGCCGATCACGCGGCGGGCCGCTACGCCCTCGTGCTGTGCGTCACCGGGTACTTCGCCGGGCTCATCCGGCCGGAGAACGGCCGGCTGAAGTCGGCGACCGGCCCGATGGTTGTCGTGGTCGCCGCCGCCGTCGGCTCCACCCTGCTCTACGCCGGCGTGGGCGCCCTGGTCGGTGACACCGCCGCCCGGCACGTCGGCCTGACCGGCCTGCTGATCTCGGCAGCCCTGTACGACCTGCTGCTCGCCCCGTTCGTGGTGCCCGCAGTCATGTGGCTGGCCCGTCGCTCCGACAACGACCCGCTCACCGAGACGGGCCCCGCGGCCAAGGCCGGTGACATCTCCTCCGGCTGGCTCTCCTCCGGCACCGGCCTGCGCGTCGGCGGACAGCGCGGCGGCTTCGGCGCCCTGAAGGCCAAGGCCCGCACCCGCTCCGCCCGGGTCGGCCGCATCAAGGGGGTCAAGCGGCTGTGACCGCAGGGAAGTTCACCCGAACGGGTCAGCTGTCCCGGAACGCGGGTTCACAGGCTGGTCGTTCATCATTCGTACGCGCGCAGGCGATTCGCACACACGCGCCGCACGCACAGACGTCCGCGCACTGAGAGGGGGCGACAGCCGCAGTGACCAACATCCCCGAGACCGGTCGGACCCCACGGGTCCAGATCCGGCTCGTCGTGATCCAGATCCTCGTCCTCTCCCTCCTCGGCACACTCGGCGGCCGGTTGTGGTACCTGCAGATCCGCGAGGGCGCGGAATACCAGAAAGAGGCGTCCGGCAACCACGTCCAGCAGGTCGTCGACCCCGCCGTGCGCGGCGACATCCTGGACGCCCGCGGCGTGCCCCTCGCGGACAACGAGACCCGGCTGGTCGTCTCCGCCTCCCGCACCGACCTGCTGAAGCAGAAGGACGACGGCAAGGCCGTCCTCGCCAAGCTGGCCCGCGTCCTCGGTATGAGCCCCGAGGACGTCATGCAGAAGGTCCGGCTGTGCGACGCCAAGACCCCCCAGCCCTGCTGGAACGGCTCGCCGTACCAGCCGATCCCCATCACCGACGAGGCAACGGCCAAGCAGGCCCTGCAGATCCGCGAGCGCTCCGAGGACTTCCCCGGCATCACCGCCGAGCCCGCGGCCGTCCGCCGCTACGCGGCCCCGGGCAAGTCCAACACCGCCCAGGTGCTCGGCTACCTCTCGCCGGTCACCGACTCCGAGATCCAGAAGGCCAAGGACACCGAGTCGCCCTATCTGCGCTCCGACATGGTCGGCCGTTCCGGCCTGGAGCGGACCTACGACAAGGTGCTGCGCGGCAAGGCCGGCGTCACCCGGTACGAGGTCGACAACCTCGGCCGGGTCATCGGCAAGGCCCGGTCGGACGCGGCCGAGCCCGGTTCCAACCTGGTCACCAGCATCGACGCCCGGGTCCAGCGGGTCGCCGAGTTCGAGCTGAACAAGGCCATGAAGAAGGCCCGCGAGCAGTTCGACAAGATCACCGGCGAGAACTACAAGGCCGACTCCGGTGCCGTCGTCGTGATGGAGGCCAAGACCGGCCGGATCGTCGCCATGGCCTCCGCGCCGACCTACGACCCGAACGTCTGGGTCGGCGGCATCTCCGCCAAGGACTACCAGGCCCTCACCGGCAAGAAGTCCGACTACCCACTGCTCAACAGGGCCATACAGGGACAGGCCGCGCCCGGCTCGACCTTCAAGGTGGTCTCCACCGCCGCCGCGGTCCAGGCCGGCTATCCCTGGGACGGCGGCTACCCGTGCACCAGCTCCTACTCGGTCGGCGGTCAGGTCTTCCGGAACTTCGAGGGGGAGAGCTTCGGCCCGATCTCGCTCGGCCGGGCCCTGGAGGTCTCCTGCGACACCGTCTTCTACGGCCTCGCCGACAAGGAGTGGAAGAGGGACGGCGGCATCAACCCCAAGAAGGGCCAGCCCAAGGACTGGTTCTTCAAGACGGCCCACCAGTTCGGCCTCGGCCAGGAGACCGGCATCGACCTGCCCAACGAGGTCACCGGCCGCGTACCCGACCGCCAGTGGAAGGAGACGTACTGGAAGGCCAACAAGGACGCCTGGTGCAAGACCGGCAAGAAGGACGGCTCCTACGTCGAGAAGATCGCCTACGAGAACTGCCTCGAAGGCAACAAGATGCGCGAGGGTGACGAGATCAACTACTCCATCGGCCAGGGCGACACGCTCGTCACGCCGATCCAGGAGGCCGTGATCTACGGTGCCGTCGCCAACGGCGGCACGATGTACCAGCCGACCATCGGCAAGGCCGTCATCAGCCCCGACGGCAGGTCGGTGGAGGAGATCAAGCCGAAGAAGCGCGGACGGCTCCCGGTCAGCCAGGCCACCCTCGACGGCATGAACGACGCCTTCGCCGGCGTCATCACCCGCGGTACGGCCGCCTGGAAGTTCGGCGGCTGGCCGCAGGACAAGATCACGCTCCACGGCAAGACCGGTACCGCCGAGGTCTACGGCAAGCAGACCACGTCCTGGCTGGCCACCTACTCCGAGGACTACACGGTGATCATGACGATCGCCCAGGCCGGTACCGGTTCCGGCGCCTCCGGTGAAGCCGTGCGCAACATCTACAGCGCGCTCTACGGCGTCCAGGGCGACGGCTCCATCGACAACAAGAAGGCGCTGCTGCCCGAGCCGCAGAAGGGCCTGCCCAAGGTCCGCACGGACGGCACCATCGCCGCCCCCAGGATCACCGGAGACCCGGCGAAGGACGCCGAGGCCGCCCAGAAGAACAACCCGACCAACGGCGACGACGGGCAGCCCGCGGGCACCACGGCCTCGCCCGGTACCGGCAACCGTGACACCCGCAGGCGGGCCCGCAGGAGGGGAAGCCGGAGGATGCCCTCATGACCGGCACGAACAGCTTCTCCGTTTCCGGCTACGGCCCCGAGCGGGCCGGCTGGACCAGGATCTTCGCCCGCGACTCGCTGAGCCGCCGGCTGGACTGGCCGATGCTGCTGGCGGCCACCACGCTGTCCCTGATGGGCTCCCTGCTGGTCTACTCGGCGACGCGCAACCGCACCGAGCTGAACCAGGGCGACCCGTACTTCTTCCTGGTCCGGCACCTGATGAACCTCGGCATCGGGATCGCCCTGATGATCGGCACCGTCTGGCTCGGCCACCGCGCCCTGCGCAACGCCGTGCCGATCCTCTACGGCGTGTCGGTCCTGCTGGCCCTCGTCGTCCTCACCCCGCTCGGCGCGACCATCAACGGCCAGCGCAACTGGCTCGTCATCGGCGGCTTCTCGCTCCAGCCCGCCGAGTTCCTCAAGGTCACGATCATTCTCGGCATGGCCATGCTGCTGGCCGCGCGGGTGGACGCCGGTGACAAGCCGTACCCCGACCACCGGACCGTGTTCCAGGCGCTGTGCCTGGCCGCCGTACCGATCCTGATCCTGCTGCTCATGCCGGACCTCGGCTCGGTGCTCGCCATGGTGGCGATCATCCTGGGTGTGCTGCTCGCCTCCGGCGCCTCCAACCGCTGGATCTTCGGCCTGCTCACCGCCGGAGTGATCGGCTGCATCGCCATCTGGCAGCTGCACATCCTGGACGAGTACCAGATCAACCGGTTCGCGGCCTTCGCCAACCCCGACCTGGACCCGGCGGGCGTCGGTTACAACACCAACCAGGCCCGCATCGCCATCGGCTCCGGCGGGCTCACCGGGGCCGGGCTCTTCCACGGCTCGCAGACCACCGGCCAGTTCGTGCCCGAGCAGCAGACGGACTTCGTGTTCACGGTCGCGGGGGAGGAACTGGGCTTCCTCGGCGCCGGCTTCATCGTCTTCCTGCTCGGCGTCGTCCTCTGGCGGGCCTGCCGGATAGCACGCGACTCGACCGAGCTGTACGGGACGACCGTCGCCGCGGGGATCGTCGCCTGGTTCGCCTTCCAGTCCTTCGAGAACATCGGCATGACCCTCGGCATCATGCCGGTCACCGGCCTGCCCCTGCCCTTCGTGTCGTACGGCGGCTCGTCGATGTTCGCGGTGTGGGTGGCGGTCGGGCTGTTGCAATCGATCAAGGTGCAGCGGCCGATGTCGGCGTGAGGACGCCCGGTACGGACCGGGTCAGGGTTCGGCGCGATTCACCGGGCGGATGGCGAAAGTTTTCCGGCCATTCACCACGGATGACCTCTGCCGTCCGAGCCCGCCTCCCACTAGATTCGCTTCATGGCGGATGCGAAACGCGAGATAGAGCGCAAGTACGAATCCGACGACAGCGGACTGCCCGACCTGACCGGCGTCGGCGAAGTGGCGGCGGTCCTCGACAAGGGCCTGGTCGAGCTGGACGCCGTGTACTACGACACCGCCGACGAACGCCTCACGTCGGCCTCGCTCACCCTGCGCCGCCGCACCGGCGGCTCGGACGCCGGCTGGCATCTGAAGTTCCCGGTCGCCCCCGGAGTGCGCGACGAGATCCGGGCGCCGCTCTCCGACACCGTCCCCGAGGAGATCGCCGCCCTCGTCCGCTCCCGCGTCCGCGACCGCGCGCTGGCCCCCCTGGTCCGGCTGCGGTCCGCCCGCGACGTGCGGCACCTGGTCGACGCCGAGGGCACCCTGCTGGCCGAGGCGAGCGTCGACACCGTGACCGCCGAGCGGGTCACCGGCGAGGGCGTTACCGCCCAGTGGACCGAGATCGAGGTGGAGCTGGCCGACGGCGGCGATCCGGCCTTCCTGGACCAGGTGGAGAAAAGGCTGCGCAGGGCCGGCGTACGGCCGTCCGCCTCCTCGTCGAAACTGGCCCACGCCCTGGAACAGACCCGGCCCGGCGGCCGCAGGAAGCAGCGCAAGCCCGCCCGGCCCACGACGGCCGGCGACCATGTCCTCGCCTACCTGCGCGCCCAGCGGGACGTGCTGGTCGAGCTGGACCCGGCAGTCCGCCGGGACATCCCCGATTCCGTCCACCGGATGCGGGTCGCCACCCGGCGCGCCCGCAGCACCCTGCGCACCTTCCGCAGCGTCCTGGACCGCACCGTCACCGACGCCATCGGCGCCGAGCTGAAGTGGCTCGCCGGCGAGCTGGGCGTGGACCGTGACCAGGAGGTGCTGGCCGAGCGCCTCACGACCGCCCTCGACGCCCTCCCGTCCGCTCTGGTCACCGGCCCCATCGCCGAGCGCCTCGCCTCCTGGGCGGAAATCCGGCACGGCGGCGCCCACGCCCACCTCACCGGCGTCCTGGACTCCCGCCGCTATCTGACCCTGCTGGACACCCTGGACGCCCTGATCAGCGACCCGCCCCTGCGCAAGGCGGCCGGCGGAAAGCCGGAGAAGGTGATCGCCAAGGCCGTGGGCAAGGACGAGAAGCGCCTGGCCGGCATCGTGGAGCACGCGCTGGAGCTGCCGCCCGGCAAGGACCGCGACCTCGCCCTGCACGAGGCCCGCAAGAAGGCCAAGCTCACCCGGTACGCGGCCGAGGCCGCCACCGAGGCCCTCGGCACCCCCGCCGCCTCCCTGACCAAGGCCATGAAGTCTCTGACCACGCTCCTCGGCGACCACCAGGACAGCGTCATGGCCCGACAGACCCTCCGTGAGCTGTCCGCGGTGGCCCACGCCACGGGCGAGAGCACGTTCACGTACGGGCTGCTCTACGGCAGGGAGGAGGCCAGGGCGGCGGCGACGGAGGCGGAGCTGCCCGCACGGTGGAAGAAGATCAGGTCCGGGTCGGACGGCTGAGCGTTCGGGGCAGGGCGCAGCGCGGGTTACGCTGAATGGTCACCCCTGTCAGCTCATGAAGGTTCGCGAGATGCCTGTCGAGTCGGTTTTCCCGCAGCTCGAAGCTCTGCTCCCGCACGTGCAGAAGCCGATCCAGTACGTCGGCGGAGAGCTCAACTCCACGGTCAAGCCGTGGGACGAGTGCGACGTCCGCTGGGCGCTCATGTACCCGGACGCGTACGAGGTCGGCCTGCCCAATCAGGGCGTCATGATCCTCTATGAGGTCCTCAACGAGCAGGACGGAGTCCTCGCCGAGCGCACCTACAGCGTGTGGCCGGACCTGGAGGCGCTGATGCGCGAGCGCGGCGTCCCGCAGTTCACGGTCGACAGCCACCGCCCGGTGAAGGCCTTCGACGTGTTCGGCCTCAGCTTCTCCACGGAGCTGGGCTACACGAACATGCTCACCGCGCTGGACCTGGCGGGCATCCCGCTGGAGTCCAGGGACCGCACCATCGACGACCCGATCGTCCTGGCCGGCGGCCACGCGGCCTTCAACCCGGAGCCGATCGCCGACTTCATCGACGCGGCGATCATCGGTGACGGCGAGCAGGCCGTGCTCGACATGACGCGGATCATCAAGGAGTGGAAGTCGGAGGGCCGCCCCGGCGGCCGCGAGGAGGTCCTGCTCCGCCTGGCGAAGACGGGCGGGGTCTACATCCCGGCGTTCTACGACGTCGAGTACCTCTCCGACGGCCGTATCGCCCGTGTGGTCCCCAACCGCTCCGGCGTCCCGTGGCGCGTGTCCAAGCACACGGTCATGGACCTGGACGAGTGGCCGTACCCGAAGCAGCCCCTGGTCCCGCTCGCCGAGACCGTCCACGAGCGCATGTCGGTCGAGATCTTCCGCGGCTGCACCCGTGGCTGCCGCTTCTGCCAGGCCGGCATGATCACGCGCCCGGTGCGCGAGCGCTCGATCACGGGCATCGGCGACATGGTCGACAAGGGCCTGAAGGCCACGGGCTTCGAGGAGGTCGGCCTCCTCTCCCTGTCCTCCGCGGACCACTCGGAGATCGGCGACATCGCCAAGGGGCTGGCGGACCGCTACGAGGACGACAAGATCGGCCTCTCCCTCCCCTCCACCCGGGTCGACGCCTTCAACGTCGACCTGGCGAACGAACTGACGCGCAACGGCCGCCGCTCCGGCCTGACCTTCGCCCCCGAGGGCGGCTCGGAGCGCATGCGCAAGGTCATCAACAAGATGGTCTCGGAGGAGGACCTGATCCGCACGGTCGCCACGGCGTACGGCAACGGCTGGCGCCAGGTGAAGCTGTACTTCATGTGCGGCCTGCCGACGGAGACGGACGAGGACGTGCTGCAGATCGCCGACATGGCGACGCACGTGATCCAGAAGGGCCGCGAGGTGTCGAGGTCGAACGACATCCGCTGCACCGTCTCGATCGGCGGCTTCGTCCCCAAGCCCCACACCCCCTTCCAGTGGGCCCCGCAGCTCTCCGCCGAGGAGACGGACGCCCGCCTGGAGAAGCTGCGCGACAAGATCCGCGGCGACAAGAAGTACGGCCGCTCGATCGGCTTCCGCTACCACGACGGCAAGCCCGGCATCGTCGAGGGCCTGCTCTCCCGCGGTGACCGCCGCATCGGCGCGGTCATCCGCGCGGTCTACGACGACGGCGGCCGTTTCGACGGCTGGCGCGAGCACTTCTCCTACGACCGCTGGATGGCCTGCGCCGACAAGGCCCTGGTCCCCTTCGGCGTGGACGTCGACTGGTACACCACCCGCGAGCGCACCTACGAGGAGGTCCTCCCCTGGGACCACCTCGACTCCGGCCTGGACAAGGACTGGCTGTGGGAGGACTGGCAGGACGCCCTCGACGAGACCGAGGTCGAGGACTGCCGCTGGACCCCGTGCTTCGACTGCGGCGTCTGCCCCCAGATGGACACGTCCATTCAAATCGGCCCGACCGGCAAGAAGTTGCTCCCGCTGACGGTCAAGAACGCAGGTCCTACGCCGGCTTCGAGCGGTCACGCACACTGAGCTGAGCTGGGCACTCGGCCTGTTGAGCCCCCTTCCCTGACGGGGAGGGGGCTCGTCGGCGTCTGGGCGACTTGGCATCTGGGCGACGCGAACAAGCGCGTCACGAGGTCAGGATGGAGATGCCGTCGCCGAGCAGCTTCAGCCCGAGGACGAAGAACAGGACCGCCATCACGGCGACATTGTGCTGAGCTGCCCAGTCTTTCCAGTTGCCGAGCGTGGTCTTGGCCCGCTCGCCCCCGAGCAGGAAAACTCCTAGCGGGGCCAGCAGGCCGAGGGTGGCGATCAGGACGAAGATCGCCATGGACGCGATCTGCTGCCCGACCGGCAGTCCTGCCGAGCCGATCGCGGCGCCCGCGGCGATCGTCAGCGGTGCGTTCTTGGCGTTGAGCGCGGCCAGGGCCAGTCCGAGTGCGAAGATCTTGACCGGCGTGAGGCGGTCCATCGCGCTCATCCACTTCGGCAGCTTGGCTTGTGACGCATCCTTCGGGCGTCGGTGCCATTGCCTGGCGCCGAACAGGACGAGGAACAGGCCCAGGGCCAGCTTGAGGGCTCCCACCCAGGTGGCCGGGTGCTTGTGGGCGGAAGCACCTGCGGGGGAAGCGATCGCCAGCATCACCGCGCCCAGCGCCGCGAGTCCCAGGACCCAGCCGACGGTGAAGAGGATTCCGTTGAGACGTCCTCTAGGTGTGGCGAGTATGAGGATGATGGCGATGATCGGAAGCGGGCTGACCGCGACGGCGGCCGCGAAACCCAGTACGTCACCGAGGACTGCGCCCATGATTGCCTCCATGCGGGGTCAGGGTGGCGATCCGGTTGAGCAGGACTCGGCGCGAGAGGGTGCTCCGACCGCCTCGGCGGCGCAACGGGCTGGTGTGTGATCGGCTGCGTCACCGTCTTCACGACTGTGTGTGAGTGGCCGCCCGTAAAGGGTGCCGACGACGTACTCGGCACGTCTCACCGGTTCCATCTTCCTGCGCCTGGCCTGACCTGTCCTCAGGAGCTTCTCGGGAGGGATCAGGTCGGCCCCCGGATGCCGAGGTCTTCGCCGGGATGCGAGGCAGTGCATCCACGGTGAGGATGGCATGTGAGGGCGATGGCGCCTCATGTTCGGGTGCTTGGCGCCCCTCGCACCGATCCGTGGCAGGAGAATTCACCATGACTGCGACGACAGGCTCAACCCAGTCGGCTCACCCCGAACGCCCGGGCAGGTCGGATGGGGTCTGCAACGAGTTCACCGTCTTCACCGAGATCAAGCCGGGCCATGCAGACGCCATGCGCGAGGATCTCGCCGCGCTTGCCGACGCGAAGGCCGACGAACGAGTCCATGCGGCGTTGCGGCAGATCGGCACTCTGCATGACGCACGGCACGTGATCTTCGATAATGACACCCGGCACATGTTCGCCAGCGTCTTCGACGGCTCCTGGGACAGCTACATCGACGACTTCGCCCAGACGGAAGTCGGGGACCGCTTCGACAAGGTCTTCTCGCACACCGAAGGGTTCCCCGGCGTCAAAGACCCGGGGGTGAAGGACTGGTTTGTCGCCCACCAGGAGCCCGCAAGAGTCTTCGTCAGCTCCTATCCCGACCTGACCGTTCAGCAGGTCTGGAAGGACCAGCGCGTGAGCCAGGCGTTCCAGGCTGTCCTGGACACTCCCGAGTTCCGGGCGGCGCTGGACAACCCGGCGAACGCCGAGTTGCTGGCCACGCCGGCCTTCCAGAAGCTGCTGGAGGAAGCCTCGGCCTAGAGCCCGGATGCAGCCATCCCCGGAACCCATGATCGGTGGACGCGTCGACAGGCGCGTACCAGCCGCTGCAGGGCTGTCCAGGCAGAGACCGATGCGGAGGCAGCGAGCGACCATGAACACAGCGGACAGCAGCAGCGGGGCAGTCGTGAGCGTCGAGATCGACGATGTCCAGAGCGGGGCCCTGCGTCCGAGGCCCGTGCCGTACGCGGGAAAGTTCGTCTTCCTGCGCGTCGATGACCGCAGTGCCGGGCGCGCCCTGCTGCGGCGGCTGCTCCCGGTGACCTCGGGAGGTCTGCCGAGCGCGGACCGGAGCCAGGACGCCTGGGTCGCTGTCGCGCTCACCTACCAGGGGCTGAGGGCCCTGGGGGTACCTCAGGAGTCGCTGGACAGCTTTCCGCAGGCGTTCCGTGAGGGCATGGCCGCTCGGGCGGAGCTGATCGGAGACGTGGGAGAGAGCGCACCGGCCCACTGGGAGGCACCGTTCGGAACCGGCGATGTCCACATCGCGTTGAGCGCCCTCTCCTCCGATGGGGCGCAGTTGGACCGGGAGTTGGAGCGGGCTCGTGTCGCCTACGAGGACACGCCCGGTGTCCAGGTGATCTGGCAGCAGGACGTCCGCCAGCTCCCGACCGGGCGTACCACCTTCGGTTTTCGTGACGGCATCAGCCACCCGAACATCGAGGGCGTCGGACTGCCCGGCTCCAACCCGCAGGAGGCCCCGATCAAGGCGGGCGAGTTCATCCTCGGCTACCCCGACGAAACCGGCAGCCTGCCGCCCATGCCCACCCCCGACGTGCTGGGACGCAACGGCACCTACGCGGCCGTTCGCAAGATCCATACCAACGTGGCGGCCTGGCGCCGGTACCTGCGCGCGAACAGCTCAGGCGCGGAGGAGGAGGCGCTGCTGGCGGCGAAGATGGTCGGGCGCTGGCCGAGCGGGGCGCCGCTGGCGCTGACGCCGGAGCACGACGACCCGGAACTGGCGGCCGACCCGCACCGCGTCAACAACTTCCTGTACCGGGAGAACGACGACCGGGGGTACCGGTGCCCCGCCGGTGCGCACATCCGGCGCACCAACCCCCGCGATGCCACCATCATCGGCGACGCGCGGATGCACCGCCTCATCCGCCGTGGCACCACCTACGGGCCGCCGCTGACCGAGGGCGTGCTGGAGGACGACGGCGCCGACCGCGGCCTGGTCGGGGTCTTCCTCGGAGCCCATCTTGAACGGCAGTTCGAGTTCATCAAGGCCGAATGGGTCAACGACGGCAACTTCATCGGCTACCCCGGCGAGAAGGACCCGGTGGCCGGGCACCACGGCGGAACCGGCAGCGTCACCATCCCGGAGAAGCCCGTCCGGCGTCGTCTGCAGAACCTGCCCAGCTTCGTGGTCACCCGCGGCGGTGAGTACTGCTTCGTACCGGGTCTGCGCGCCTTGCGCTGGCTCGCCGAACTTGAGGACTGAGGACGATTTCAAGCGCCTGAGGTGCGATCACGGTCTCCCGGAGGAGAGGTCGAAGTCATGGCAGCACAGTTCGTCCGCTACACACCTGACGTCGAAGACGACGACCCGGGCTTCGACCGCAACGTGCAGACGGTGATCGAGAAGACCGAGAGCTACATCGCCGAGTCGGTCGAGGCCGGCGGCACCGGACGGGCCCTTCGCGACGCCCACGCCAAGGGCTACGGCCTGGTCCGAGGGGAAGTGGAAATCCTGGACGGGCTGCCCCCCGAGTACGCCCAGGGCATCTACGCGACCCCGGGAACCCACGACGCGCTCATCCGCTTCTCCAACGGCTCGCCCCACGCCGGAGCCGACGCACGTCTGGGCTCCGCCACCGGACTGGCACTGAAGATGTTCGACATCCCCGGCCCCACCCTGTTGGAAGACGAACCGGACACGGGCACATTCGACTACGCCAACATCAACGGACCGATCTTCTTCTGCAACACCGTCGAGCACTACCTCTTCATCCAGGAACTGTTCCTCAACGCGCCGGCCTACTTCTCCAAGGGCCGACCAGGCGCACATCGCTTCTTCACCGAATTCGTGACCGGAAAGGGAACGCTGGACCAGGACAACTGGGCGTGGGACGAGTTCCTGGCCTTCCTCCGCCTGGCAAAGACCCCTCCGGCGAACGTACTGCTGTCGAGTTACTGGACCATGGGCGCGGTCCGGCACGGCGACTACATCGCCAAGGTACGCATCACCCCCGACCCGTCCGCCGCCGCCGCGGTGGTCCGGCGCGACATCGACCCGGCCTCTGCGGCGGAGGTCTTCCGACCGGCCCTGCAGGCCGAGTTGCAGGAGCGGCCCTACGCCTTCGACATCCAGGTCCAGCTCTGCACCGACCTGGAACGCATGCCGGTGGAGGACACCACCGTGGAGTGGCCCGAGCAGCTCTCCCCGTCCGTCACCGTCGCCAGACTGCGGCTCCCGCAGCAGGACATCTCCAGCCCGGAGAACCTGGAGAAGATGGACTCGCTGTCCTTCACGCCCTGGCGGGTCACCGCCGAACACGCCCCCCTGGGCAACATCATGCGCGCCCGCAAAGAGGTCTACCGGCACTCCTCCATCGCGCGCCACAAGCTCAACGAACAGCCGCGCACAGAGCCGCGCAGCGCCGAGGAGGTACTTGGCCAGACCCGTTGAGGCCGACCGGTGCAACGGCAAGCGACCCCGACGCACGGCTGAGACAGACCCAAGGAGATTCGAAAGGTCACTCATGCCTCAATTCATGCGTGCGCTCGTAGCCGGAAAGGTCGGCGAGCCTGCCGATGTCCTGCGGCTGGAATCCCGTCCTGTTCCCGCACCGGAAGCCGGGCAGGCGTTGATCCGTGTGAAGGCGACTCCGATTCACGCCAGTGATCTGCATGTGCTGCGTGGCCGCTACGGTTTCTCCCCCGAATTTCCCACGGTCGGGGGCCACATGGAATGCGTGGGCCGTGTCGAGGCCCTGGGCCCGGACACCGTGGGGCTGAAGACCGGTGACCGCGTGGTGGCCGCGACGGTCCCGGCGGTACCAGGACCTCCAGTGGCCGGCACGTGGCAGGAACACCTTGTCGTCGATGGGCGAAGGCTCATGCCGGTCCCCGACCAGCTGAGCGACTCCAGCGCCTGTCAGCTCGCCGTCAACCCGTTGACCGCGCTGCTCCTCGTGACCCGCGAACTCGACGTACAGCCGGGTGAATGGTTGTTGCAGACGGCCGCGGGCTCCACCGTCGGCCGGCTCGTCATTCAGCTGTCCAGGCACCTGGGTATTCGCACGATCAATGTCGTGCGGCGACGCGATGCCGTCGAAGAGATCGAAGCGCTCGGTGGTGACGAGGTCATCTGCACCGAGGACGAGGACCTGTTGCAGCGCGTGGCCGACACAGCAGGGCCGGCCGGCGTGCGCAAGGCCATCGACTGTGTCGCGGGCCAGGTGGGTGCTCAGGTGTCCCAGGCATTGGCTCCGGGAGGAGAGGTCGTGGTCTACGGCGCGCTCTCCACCCACCGGCAGACCGACCCGGCAGCGCTGACGATCCCGCTGCAGGCCCGCTCGGTCATCTACGAGACCAAAGCAGTCCGTGGCTTCTGGCTGAACCGCTGGTTCGGTACCGCCTCACCTGAGGATGCGCTGCGCGCGCTGTCCCAGGTTCGCAGTCTCGTCGCCGACGAAGTGCTGAGCATCCCTCAAGGCCGGCCGTTCCCGCTCGAGCGCTTCCCTGAAGCCATCGCGCTCGCCGAAGCACCCGCACATGGCACCAAGCCACTCTTCGTCTTCGAAGACGGCTGAACCGAGAAACCGAGGAGCGGGGCTTCGAGCGGGGCTTCGAAGACGGCTAAGGGCTTCCCGTGGCGCTCAGGCTGTGAGGCCCTCGATCGACACGGGGAGGTGTCGGGGGCCGCGGAGCACGGCGTTGGCGCGGTACGGCGGCGGGTCCTCCAGCAGCCCGGCGAACCTGACCCGCCGGAACAGTTCGGGCACGGCCACGTGGAGTTCCATCCGGGCGAGAGGGGCGCCGAAGCAGTAGTGGATGCCGGTGTAGAAGCCCAGGTGCTCGTTGTCCTTGCGGTCGGGATCGAACCGGTCGGGGTCCTTGAAGCGTATGGGGTCGCGGTTGGCCGCGGCCAGCATGAGCCAGACCGGGGAGCCCTTGGGGATGGTGGTGCCGGCGACGTCGATGTCGGTCAGGGCGGTGATCCATGGGACGAACTGGACCGGGGGCTCGTAGCGCAGTACTTCCTCGATGAGCGGGACGGCCAGGCCCGGATCCTCCTGGAAGCGCTGCAGGATGTCAGGGTGGCGCAGCAGGGTGAGGGTCGTGTTGGTGATCGCGTTGACGGTGGTCTCGTGGCCGGCGACCAGGAGCAGCACCGCGGTGGCCTCCAGGTCCGCCGGTGTCATCTCGGGGGCGAGCGCGCTGAGCATCCCGGGGCCGGGGTGGCGTCGTTTGGTCTCGATCAGATCGGTCAGGTAGGCGCCCAGCTCCTGGCGTGCCGACTGTGCCTTTTCCGGGCCGCCGTCGTCGCCGGAACGGGGATCGAGTGACGACGCCAGGGCATCGGCCCAGACGTGGAAGCGCGCTTCGTCCTCGCGCGGCACGCCCAGGACCTTGCAGATGACGGTGACGGGAAGGGGGTAGGCGAAGTCCTCCACGATGTCGACCTGGTCCTTGCCCTCGAAGGCGTCGAGCAGCTCGCCGACGTCCTTGGCCAGCTCTCCGCGCAGGCCGTCGAGGAACCTGGGGCTGTGCGGGGGACCGAACGGCCGGTTGATGGTGTCGCGCAGCCGGTCGTGCACGGGCGGGTCGGTGAAGATGAAACTGGGCGGCAGGCCGGAGTCCACCGGTTGCCCGACGCGCGCGTAGCCGGCTGGACGGTTGCTCGTGTCGTTGCTCAGCCTCGGGTCGTTGGCCAGGTTCCGCACCTCGTAGTAGGTGCTGACCAGGTAGGTGCCGTCGTCCTCCCGCCTGACCGGTTGCTTGCGCAGTTCCGCGTAGAGCGGGTAGGGATCGGCCCGATTGGCGTAGTCGGTGATCTGCGCGGAGATGGTGCCGGGCGTCATGGTGTCTCCTGAGGGCTCCGGGCCGAACAGGCGGTTGATCAGGCATGTGACGGAATGAACTGGACACGCCGTTCGCTCGGTGAGTGGCCCGTCAGCGTGACTGTGGCCCCATGGGTGGGCAGATGGGGATCCGGGAAGGCCGGGTCGATCGGCTGCAGCAACTCGCTCCGACGGTCGACCGTGCGGTACTCCGGTGGGAAGGGGGCGCCGGCCGCGATCTGCTGCTCGTAGAACCCCAGCCACTTGGCTCCGTCGAAGGACGCCGCGGCGATGAAGCGGCCGTGGTACCCGTAGACCGCCACGAACCGCTCCTCCGTGAGTGTCCCCTGGGCGACGACCAACTGGTCGCCCAGCGAGGGCACACCCACCGACTTGATGTTGACGCCGAACTGGGAGGACCAGAACATCGGTAGCCACAGGTGCGGACGGCGCTCGGGACCTGCACAGATCATGTTGTGGGCGGCGACCTCGGCCTGCTCCACCGCGTTGCCCCAGTGCTCCAGCGACAGGAACTGATAGTCGAACAACGGGTGCGGGCTGCGCGCGACATCACCGGCGGCGTAGATGTCGTCGGTGACGATGCCGTTGACGTCGAACACCCGGCACCCGGCGTCGCACGCGATCCCCCGCGGACCCGCGGCCACCCCTGAACCGGCCAGCCACTCGGTGTTGCGCATCGCACCGAGCGAGACGATCGCCACCTGCACGTCGATCGCCGAACCGTCTGACAGATGGGCGCGCCTGAGCCGCCCCACATCGTCCCCCTCCAGCGCGGTGACGCTGATGCCGCACCGCAGGTCCACTCCTTTCCTGCGCTGCAGCCGGTCCGCGACCGCGCCGATCACCCCGCCCAGCGCGCCCACCAGCGGCGCCGGGCCGCGTTCGGCGACCGTGACGTCGAGGCCCTGCTCCCGGCAGGCCGAAGCCACCTCCGAACCGGTGAAGCCGGCACCGATCACCAGCACCCGCGACGGCCGGCCGGCCAGCTTCCGGAGGAGCCGGGCGGAGTCGTCACGCGTACGCAGCACGAACACCCCGTCCAACGACGCCTGTTCCGGGTGGAACCAGGGTCGCGCCCTCGTCCCGGTGGCGATCAGCAGACGGTCGTAGGCGACGGTGTCCCCGTTCGCCAGGCGCACCTGCTTGACGTCCCGGTCCAGGCCCTCGGCGGCGACACCCAGCCGCCACTCGGCGTCGATGTCACGCCGCCGCGGCAAAGCGGTGTCCTCCGCCCGGGCCCGCCCCAGCAGCACCTGCTTGGACAGCGGCGGACGGTCGTAGGGCTCGTACGGCTCGTCTCCGATGATCGTCAGCGACCCGGAAAAGCCCTCCTCACGCAGTGTCTCCGCCGCCCGCAGACCGGCCAGAGAGGCACCGACGACGACAATCCGGCCCTCACGCCGCAGGACCGCCACGTCCGTGTCAGCCGACATGGGGCTGCGCCCCCTTCGTCGGCTCGTCGGAGTAGTCGACGAGGATCGCCTGGACCGGGCATGCGGCAGCAGCCTTCTCCACCCGGTCACGCTGTGCCTCGTCGAAGCGAGGAGAGAACAGCAGGGCTTCCTCCCCGTGCAGGGAGAAGACATCCGGGGCGAGAAAGACGCACTGCGCGAATCCCTGGCACCGGTTGAGATCGACGACAAGCCTCATCTGGAACCCGCTCCCTGCCCAGGCTCGCGGTCCCCCTGCGCATCGGCGGCCCACGCCGCGAACTCCGCAGCCCTTGCGCTCGGTCCACACGATTGTTCGGCATGCCTCTCCCTCAGGATCGACTCCTTAGGATCGGCTCGCAAACCGGGAGCGAGGGCTCGCGAAACCGTCTCCCGATCACGTCGGATCGGTTGGTTCCTGCTCGTCGGAGATGGTTGCGCCGGGCGTGGAGGAGGGGCGCGGCGTTCGTGTCCGCTCGACACCCCTCAGGTGTGTGCCGTTCCAGGATCCCGGCCCGAGGCCGGCGTCCGGTCCGGCGCCGTCGGCGGTGCCGCGGCACCCGGCCCGGGCGGCGCCTCCAGGAACTCGACCACCGCCATCGCGCACAGCAGCACCAGCGCAATGACGAGCACGACCCACCCCGTCGGAAAGCTCCACAGGAGGTACGTCAGGACGGCCGCGGCGACCAGGATCCAGTTGATCCAGACGCGGTAGCGGTGGATGAACGGTCCGACCGGGCCGGTACGGAAACCCGCCCGGTCCGCCGCGGCACGTACCGCGCCGATGCCCGACCGCCACGCCTCCCGCGCGAACACGGCCCGCCGCCCGCGGCCGGTCAGCCAGGCGGCCAGCGCGATCACCACCGCGAGCGCCACCACTCTGCGCACGGAGGTGCGCAGGTACCGCGTCAGGGTGTCGTAGACAGCGGTGGCGGCCGGTTGGGAGACGGTGTCCGGCAGCGTATTGAGGTAGATCTCGCGGAAGACGGTCAGACCGAGGCCCAGCACGAGCACGGCGAACGCGACACCGAGCACCGCGGCGACCAGGACGCGCCGGCGGTGAACGGACAGCAGGACGCCCACGGCGACGAGTACGACCACGAGCACCGGCAGCCAGAACCCCGCGAGCCGCAGCAGCCGGAGCCAGGTCTTCAATTCGCCCAGTTTGTCGGAGCGCACGACGGTGAAGTCCGTATGGATCTGCGGAATCCTCGCGGCGACCGTCACGCCGGAGTCGACGAGGCGCGCCTTGACCTGGTCCACGACCGGCGCGAGATCGACGGTCACGGACTGGTTGTTGATCTTCACTGCGCCGCTGCTGCCCGTGAGCGCCTTGTCGAGGGCCGTATGGATCCGCCGGTTGGCATCGACCCAGAATCGCCGGAAGGCGTCCGAGGCGACGACGTCCTGGGTCTTGCCTCGGACGAAGGTGCGGACGGCGTTCTCCAGGGGGCCGGCGAGTCTGCCGAGTGCCTCCTCCAGCCGCGGCCTGTCCGCGGGTGCGGCGCTCTCGAGCAGGTCCTGAAGGTGGAGGTGTTGCATGACGACATCGGTGACCTGGTTCGCCGCGGCGGCTTGGACGGCGGGGTCGGAAGCGAGGGGCGCGACCGTGGCGACGTACCGGTCGGTGTCGTCGATCTGGGACGCTGTCCACGCGGCGACGGCCGAGAGCGGGGCGAGGACGCAGCCGAGGACGATGAGCAGCGCCGAGAGGGACGACCTCCAGCGGTGGTGCGCCACGCGTGGCGCCCGCGTGCCTCGTTCCGTCTCCAGGGCGGCGACGCGGGCCCGCAACCCCTCCAGATCCGAGCGCTCGCCGTCCATGCCGGGTTCCGGTGACTGCTCGGCTCCAGGGCCCATGGGGTCTCCTCCCCGCTGCGGTGTCCCTCGTGCACATGCGGTGGATCCAGCAGAGACCGTGCAGCGGATCCGTGCCACTTGTCCGGGGCGGTCGGGGGGCGGACCGGGGCGTTCGGGTGACCCGGATGCGACGACGGGCCGGTCACCGACAGCCTCACCCTCCCGCGCGCCGCTGCCGGGCCCCGCTGGTGCGGCGGATGCACGTCGGCCGGACGAGTGCCAGACTGAAAATCCTGAGCCGGCGGTCTGTGGCGAAGTGCTCGGGTCCGCCCGCCATCCGTCCTTTCCACGGTCCTGTCCTCTCCGCGGTGTGTCACAGGAGCGATCGAGCCGTTCGCCGACGAACGAGGACGTGCCGGACCGGGCAGTGCCCGGACTTCCGACGCACCTGCTCCCCGGAGAAACCGCTCCTGCGAACCGTCGACCCGTACGGCGACTTCCTTCCCCAGGGGCAAGCTGTGGCCCAGGGGAAGGACCGGGCAAGGGCCTTCCGGAGGTGAGCATGCGCGAGTTCGTCCTGGTCGGTGCGCCGGTCCGTCCACACCGCGGCTGAGGCCGCATCGGCATTCCCCCTCGATCGAGACGGGAGGCGCAAGCCGTGGACATGAAACTGGAGGTCGTTGTGGTGCCGGTGTCCGACGTCGACCGGGCCAAGGACTTCTACACGGCGTTGGGGTGGAGGCTCGACGCGGACGTGGCCACCGACGGCGACTTCCGGGTGGTGCAGGTGACCCCTCCGGGTTCCCCGGCGTCGGTCATCTTCGGCACGTCCGTCACGGACCAGGCCCCGGGCTCGGCGCAGGGCCTGCACCTGATCGTCGACGACATCGAGGCCGCCCGCAGCGAGTTGACGCGGTGCGGTGCCGACCCGGGCGATGTGTTCCACGACGCCGGCGGCGTCTTCCACCACGCGGGCACCGACGCCCGGGTGCCCGGGCCCGCTCCGCAAAGGGGCAGCTACGGCTCTTTCCTGTCGTTCAGCGACCCGGACGGCAACGGCTGGCTCCTGCAGGAGGTCACCACCAGGCTCCCGGGACGGCTGGATCCCGACACCACCGGCTACGCGTCGGCCGAGGACCTGGCGAGCGCCCTGCGGCGGGCCGCCGCGGCGCACGGCGAGCACGAGGCGCGCGTCGGCGGGCAGGATCCCAACTGGCCGGACTGGTACGCGCGGTACATGGTGAGCGAGCAGGCCGGCACGGAACCGCCGTCGTGAGCGGGTAGCAGGGAACCGCCGTCGTGAGCGGGCCCGCGGCCGCCAGGGCGGTGAGGAACAGCGTGCGCGGGGGGAGGCCAGACCGGTCGGTCGCGCAAGAGCGGCGGCGGACCGCGTTGCGGGGAGTCCGAGGCGGCGTGAGACTGGTGCTGGCGGCTGCGTTCCAGCGTTGAGCCTGTGGGTTCCGTGGACCGGTTCCGGGACTCGTCTCCGCCTGAAGCGTGCTTCACCGCAGGGACGCCCTCTCCGCCGTTTCTCGCAACCCATGGACGGAGCGGCTTCCATGACGCGTGCCTTGTGGCGAACCCTGAAGGCCTCTGCCCTGGCGTGGCTGGGGGTGACGACCGTGCTGGCGGCTCCGTCGGCCGCCGCGAACGACTCCGGCCGGCCCGGGGCGGTCGTAGCGGCCCCGGACATTCCCTGCGCATGGCCGGCCGTCGTCAGACCCGGCAGGCTGAACCTGGCCTTTCCCGAGACCAACGCAACGTACTGGATGATGCCCTACCGGCTGGGGGAGGGAGACCGCATCGTGGTGGACGGCACGTACCCGTCCGCCCGGTTCACCTCCCTGACGGTCTACGACGCCAAGGCATCACCCATCGACTCCCTCGCCGACCACCAGATCGATCCGGATTCCGGCAGCAAGAACCCGTTCGCCGTCCCGGACGCCGGATCGAACCCGGCGCAGCGCCGCTATCAGGTCACGGTCGAACCCGGCGTCGCGGCGGGCTCCGGTGGCAACACGCTCGCCGCCACCGCGAAGAGCGCCGGGTCGGGAGCGGGATGGCTGGTGCTGAGGATCTATGTTCCGGACAAGGAGTCGGACCTGACAGGCGGAGTTCCGCTGCCCGGTCTGTCGATGCAGCGCCAAGGAAGCAGCCCCGAGTCGATTCCGGCCTGTCCCCGAGCGGACCGGGCCCAGGGGCCGTCGGGCCCGGTCGCGACCGAACTCAAGGACCTGGTCAAGAAGTACGCGCCGGCCGGAGGATTCGAGGGGTGCGGCAAGTCGACGGCGAGCGCTCCGGGATTCGCCTTGCCGAACAAGGTGGGCGGGCTGTTCCCCAACCCGTACAACAAGTACCTGTGCACGCCACTGGAGTACAAGGCGGGCCGCGTCGCCGTCGTCCGGGGCAAGTCACCCACTTTCCCGGACACCACCAACGGCCAGTCGGTACTGACCAAGGCCCAGCTCCGGTACTGGTCCCTCTGCCAGAACCAGATCCGGCTCCCCTATCCGGTGACTTCGTGTGCCGCCGACTTCCAGACGGCCATGGGCAAGGACGGGCGCTACACCTACGTGGTGTCCACCTCTCAGGACCGTCCGGCGAACGCAACCGTCGAGCGTGGCGTCACCTGGCTCGACTGGGGCCCCACCGATGTCCAGAGCGTCCTCATCATGCGGAACATGCTCCCGGAGCAGAATTTCACCAATGCCGTCCAGGACGTCAAGAAAGGGGACGACCCCGCGAAAGTGATGGGCGCGTACTACCCGACCGTCACCTACTGCACCAAGGATTCCTTCGCGAAGGCCGGCCCGGACGACTGCACCGGCTGAGCCGCGGCCGGCCTGGCACGGCCCGCGGGCGCGCAGTCCGAAGCCCGCGGCCCGCGGCCGTTGGATACGGCCCGCAGCCCACAGTCGGCCCGCGGCCCTCTGCCCGCAGTCCTCGGCCGCCGGGCGACGCGAGCGGTTGCATGGAACGATGAGAGCCACGACGGACGGTCCGGAATCCTAGGCAGAGGGAGGACCGGGCATGGAGATCAAGCCTGCGGCGGTCGTCATCCCCAAGGAAACCGATCATCTGGAGCAGGGGAAGTACGGGCCGGTATTTCCCAGGACTCCGGCGTGCTACGGGTTCACCATCGTCGCACCGGTGAAGCCCGGTCACGCCGACGCCATGCGCGAGTACGGCCACGCGCTGGCGAAGGCGCTGGAGCAGGACCCGTATCTGCTGGCGCCGCTCAAGCTGCACTACCTGCGCTGGGTGCTGTTCGACGACGACACGCGCTTCATGTACCAGGGCATTTTCGACACCGACTTCGACAAGTACACCGAGGACGCGATCGCCCTGTTCTCGAAAGCCGGAGTGAGCACCGCCTTCGAGCACCTCGTAGGTTTTCCGGAGGACTGGCGCACCAATCCGGACGCGTTCGTCAAGTTCGTGCGCGAGCACCACTGTCCCAGCTTCATCGAATACGGCGAGTATCCGTACGTGACGGCGGACGAGATCAAAAAGGCTCTGCGCATCAAGAACTCTCTCTCCGAGATGCTCGACCAGATGCAGTGAGGCAGCCATGAGCCAGGCCAGCACCGCGCGCACGTACAACCAGCGGCACATCCCACGCGCGTACACGCCGGGCGGGCGGCGCGTGAGCATCTACGTCTCCTGGAGCTATCCGGCCGAGGCGGGCCGGAACGCGGCCGAGCTGGACAACCGCTTCTCCACCATGACCGAGGTCAGGCGGGTGGCGTGGCCGGCGTACGAGGACCCGAAGTGGTCGGACCCGTACCGGTTCCAGCAGGGCATCGCAGGCTCCCTGGAGCTGTTCTTCTGGGCCTGGGCGCCCTTCCAGGACTTCGTCGAGGAGATCACCGGGCACCCCGTACCCGTGTACCAGCGCATCGACCAGGCCGGCTTCCACACGCCGCTGGACGAGCGGGTGCTCGGCGACACCGACATCCTGTTCGTGTTCGGACTGGACCACATGATCACGGAGCAGGAGGCCACGCCCGGGGAGATCGACGCGCTGCGGGCCTTCCTCGCCCGGGAGGACGCCTGCCTCGTGCTGGGGCCCCACCACGACGTCGGCGCGTCCGACGACCTGTCCGTGCGGGACGTGGAGTACCGCCACCACGGCGATCCTCTCGTACCCCGCCAGCAGCGGTTCGCCACCTACGTCAGAGACGTGATGAAGGGGCTGGGCGTGCCGGTCATGAACCGTTACGGGCTGCGCCCCGCCACCGGCGAGAGCGGCCGGATCGCTCCGCTGACCACCGTCGCGGACCTGGACGAGAAGGGGTGGCTGCACGGGGTCACGAACTTCAACTTCCACCTGCACCTCCCGCACTACGCCGTGACGACGGACGAACCGAAGGCCGTTCATGTGCTGGCCCGGCAGCCGATCGACACGTCCCGGCCGCACCCGTTCACCGAGGAGGGCAACACCGAGTTCAACATGTTCCTGTGGATGCCGCCCGGCGGCGACCGGGCAGGCGACGTCCTCCTCGCCGACTCGACGATCTTCAGCACGCTGTTCGGCGCCGACGAGAGTCTGCGGAACTTCTGGCGGAACCTCGTGTCGTGAACCGTGCCGCAAGGAGGCCGGCAGTGAGTGCGCCCACCGAAGTGAAACTGGAACTCGACGACATTCAGCGCGGGGTGCTCAGCCCCCGGCCGACGCCCTACGCGGCTACGTATCTGCTCTTCCGTATCGACGACCCGGCCCACGGGCGGGAGCTGATGCGCAGGCTGAGCGGTGCCGTGACCTCTGCCGCGGACTCGGTGAGTCCCCTGGGCGAGACATGGGTCAGCGCGGCCGTCACCTGTGCCGGACTGGAGGCGCTGGGTGTGCCGCGCTCGTCGCTGGACACCTTCGTGTGGGAGTTCCGCCAGGGGATGGCGGCCCGGGCCAAGGCGCTGAGCGATGTGGGGGAGAGCAGTCCGGAGAACTGGGAGGCGCCGCTCGGCACCCGCGAGGTGCACGTGGTGATCACAGCGGTCGCGCCCGACTCCGCGCCCCTGGAAGCGGCGGTGGACCGTGCCCGGCCGGTCTACGACGGCTTGTCCGGTGTCACGGCGATCTGGCGGCAGGACTGCCATGCCCTGCCCAGCGAGACGGAACACTTCGGTTATCGCGACGGGGTCAGCCACCCCGCCGTCGAAGGAAGCGGCATCCCGGGGTCCAACCGACTGGAAGTGCCCCTCAAGGCCGGCGAGTTCGTCCTCGGCTACCCGGACGAGCTCGGCGGCGTCCGGACACCGCAGCCGGCCGTGCTGGGGCGCAACGGCAGCTACGCGGTCTTCCGCAAGCTCCACCAGAAGGCCGCCGAGTTCCGGCGCTATCTGCGGGACAACTCCACCGGGCCCGAGGACGAGGAACTGATCGCCGCGAAGATCATGGGCCGCTGGCGCAGTGGGGCGCCCCTGGCACTGGCACCACAGCGCGACGACCCGGAGCTGGGCGCCGACCCCTACCGCCGCAACACCTTCCTGTACGAGCGGGACGATCCGGCGGGCTTCACGACGCCGGGCGGCTGCCACATCCGGCGGGCCAACCCGCGCGACGCCTCGGTGGCCGGCGAGGTACGGCTGCACCGCATGATCCGGCGCGGCGCGGTGTACGGGCCGGCGCTGCCCGAGGGCGTCCTGGAGGACGACGGAACCGACCGTGGTCTGATGTTCGCGTTCATCGGCGCGCACCTGGGCCGGCAGTTCGAGTTCGTCCAGTCGGAATGGATGAACGACGGCGTCTTCTTCGGGGCCGGAGACGCGAAGGACCCCGTCACCGGGGCCGCCGACGGGGAAGCCCGCTACACCGTCCCGCGCCGGCCGCTGCGCCGACGCCTGGCCTCCCTGCCCCGGTTCGTGGTCACCCGGGGCGGTGAGTACTGCTTCCTGCCGAGCCTGAGTGCCCTGCGCCGGCTCGGCGACTCCTGGGACTGACAAGGAAACGACGAGAACCGACAAGGACAGACAAGGACAGACAAGGCTGGGCAAAAGCTGACGGGAACTGGAGAGGCCTGATGACCGGGACTGGAGGGGACTGATGGCGTCACGGACGGCGACCGCACCGGCCGCGTGTTCGTTTTCATCGGATCACACCCCGGCCGGCACTTCGGGATCGTCGTCCCCATGGGTGCGACGACGCCTTGCCGCTTCCCGGACCCGGCGACGTCCCGGTGCGTCTCGGTCAGGGGAAGGGCGCTCACGGCAGGCAGCGACGGCACCGGCGACTTCACGCCCCTGGCGACCCGTCCCGCCGCGGCCCGGGCTGTCCGGTCGGGCGACGGGTGGCTTCCGTGCCGCCTCCGCGCTGTTGCGGGGGGACGCGGCCCGGCGTTGGAATCAAGTGTGAGGCACTTTGGCGGCGTCGAGTCCGCCGGCCGCCCCGCTCCCGGGACAGGGGTGGGCCGGAAGGGGCTCAAGAGCGGCGCCCTCGGCATGTTCTCCTCGGTGGCGATGGGGCTCGCCTCCACCGGCCCGGCCTACAGCCTGGCGGCCACCCTGGGCATCATCGTGGCCGGAGTCGGGCTGCAGGCCCCGATCATCACGATGCTGGCGTTCATCCCGGTGCTGCTGGTGGCGTACGCCTTCCGGGAGCTGAACGCGAGCAACGCCGACTGCGGGACGACCTTCAGCTGGGCCACCCGTGCCTTCGGACCGCGCAGCGGCTGGATGGGCGGCTGGGGCCTCATCGTCGCCAACATGCTCGTCATGGCGAACCTCGCCGGGATCGCCGCCGCCTACGGCTTCCGGCTGGTGGGCCTGGACGGCCTGGCGGAGAGCCGGACGTGGATCACGGTGGCGGGCGTCGTCTGGATCGTCCTGATGACCGGGATCTGCTACGTCGGCATCGAGTTCTCGGCGGCCGTCCAGCGCTGGCTGCTGTTGCTGGAAGTGACGGTGCTGGTCCTCTTCGCCGTCGCCGCGCTGGTCCGCGTCTACACCGACCCTCCCCCGACCGCGATCCACATCTCCGCCTCCTGGTTCAACCCGTTCGAAGTGCCCTCGGCGCGGGCCCTGACCTCGGGCATTCTCGCGGGCGTCTTCATCTACTGGGGCTGGGACACCGCGTTCTCGGTCAACGAGGAGACCGTCGACAGCGGGTGCGTCCCGGGGCGCGCCGCGCTCCTGTCCACCGTGGTGCTCCTGGTCATGTACGCGCTGGTGTCCACCTCGGCGCAGGCGTTCGCGGGAGTCGGCAGCTCGGGCATCGGGCTCGGGAACACGGAGAACTCCGACGATGTGTTCTCGCGGCTGGGCGAGGCCGTCTTCGGGAACAGCGAGACCGGGCTGATCCTGTCGAGACTGCTGATCCTGATGGTGCTGACCTCTGCGCTGGCCTCCGCCGAGACGACCATCCTGCCCCTGGCCAGGACCGTCTTCTCCATGGCGGTGCACAAGGCGGTCCCGTCCGGGTTCGCCCGGGTCCACCGCCGGTATCTCACCCCGACCTGGGGAACCGTCGGCATGGGAGCGGTCTCGATCGCCCTGCTGCTCCTGCTGACCTCGTTCAGCGAGAACATCCTGGCCGACTCGGTCGACTCGGTCGGTCTCGCCATCGCGTTCCAGTACGGACTGACCGGCTTCGCCTGCGCCTGGTACCACCGCAAGGTCCTGTCCCGCAGCACGCGGGACCTGGTCTTCAAGGGCGTGCTGCCGGCGCTCGGCGGGCTGATCATGTTCATGCTGTTCATCTACGCCGCCTTCGTGGTCTACGCGAACCCCGGGTACGGCGCGACCACGGTCGACCTGCCGCTGATCGGTGAGACGGGCGGGGTCACCGTCCTGGGCCTGGGCGCCCTGCTGATCGGTCTCCTGCTGATGCCGTTCGTCACCCGAGGCCACAGCGTGGCGCTCAAACTCCAGCGGGGCCTGCTGCCGGGCCGCCTGCCGCCGCACGTCGCGGTCGAAACGGCGAGCCGCTACCTGCCCGCGGACAGCGGATCCGGAGTGGGCGGCGACTGGTACGACGTCATCCCCCTGTCGGGCACCCGGGTCGGCCTGGTCGTCGGGGACGTGCTCGGTCACGGCCTGCGTGCCGCGGCCACCATGGGACGGCTGCGCACGGGGGTGCGGGTGCTGGCCCGGCTGGACCTGAGCCCGGACGAGCTGCTGTCCCGTCTGGCCGACCTGGTCGAGCAGACCGCGCACGAGGGCGTCCCCGGCCGAGGCCCGGGCCAGCTGCGCCCGCGCACCGACGCGGCCATGGGCGTGAGCTGCCTGTACGCGGTGTACGACCCCGTGTCGGGCAACTGCAGCCTGGCGCGGGCCGGCGAGCCGGTGCTGGCGGTCGCCGGACCGCGGGGCGGGGCCGTCGACTGTCCGCAGCTGCCGCCCGGACCGCCGCTGGGCGTCTCCGGCCTGCCCTACCAGAGCATGGAGCTGCAGTTGGAGCCGGGCAGTCTCGTCGCCCTCGCCACGGGCGGCCTGCTCCAGGCGGCCGACGACCGTGCCGCCGGGCTGGTGCAGCTGTCCCACGTGCTCGCCGGCGCCCCGGCGTCCCTGGAGGTGCTGTGCGACAAGGTGGTGTCCACCTTGCTGCCCGGGCCGGTGGACGTGGACGCGACGCTGCTCGTGGCCCGTACCCGGCTGCTCGACCGGAACCGGTTCGCCGAGTGGGCGCTGCTCCCGGACCCGGCGGCGGTGGCCACCACCCGCACCGCCGTCAGCAAGCAGCTCGGCGACTGGGGCCTGGAGGACCTGGCGTTCACCACCGAGCTGATCGTCAGCGAACTGGTCACGAACGCCATCCGCTACGTGGGCGGTCCGATCCAGGTGCGGGTGATCCGCGACCGGACCCTGATCTGCGAGGTCTCCGACACGGGCCACACCTCGCCCAACCTGCGGCACGCCGCGAGTGACGACGAGGGGGGCCGGGGCCTGTTCATCATCGCCCAGATGACCCACCACTGGGGCACGCGCTACACCCCCACCGGAAAGACGATCTGGACCGAGCAGGACCTGCCGCAGTCGGAGGGCAAGTAGCACCTGTCCGGGGCCGGCCAGGAAGCAGACCTCCCGGGGGGCGGACCGCCATTGAACGGACCGGTCATTGAGCGGACCGGCCAGGGATCGGACCGGTCAGGAAACGGATTCGCAGGGAGCAGACGCGCAGGGAGCCGCCCGGCAGGGAGCAGACCGGTCACGTGCCGCGCAGGTCAGGTGCCGCGCAGGGCCGACGTGGTCCTGCCGGTGCGCTCGCGGAGCAGCACGCGCAGCGTGTTGGCGTGCTCGTAGCCGACCTTGCGGGAGATCACCTCCAGCGGCAGGTCGGTCGTGCGCAGCAGGTGGGAGGCGCGTTCGATCCGCAGGTCCTGCACGAAACGCACGGGGGAGGTGCCGAGCACACGCTGGACGGTGCGTTGCAGGGTCCGCTCGCTGATGCCCAGGGACCTGGCCGCGTCCGGGATGCTGATCGGCTCGGCCAGACGCTCGCGCACCCAGCGTTCGAAGGCCGCGACGGTGGGGTCGCTCTGTGCCAGGGCGCTGGGGATGGTGTAGGCGGACTGCGAGGGGCGGTCGTCGACGACCAGGTAGCGGGCGATGAGGTCGGCCAGGGCGGGGCTGCTCGCCCGTACGATCGCCAGGGCGAGGTCGACGTGCCCGAAGGCCGCGCCCGCCGTGGTGACCTCGCCGGACGCGACGACCATCTTGCTCTGGTCGAGGTGGACCGCGGGATACCGGGTCCGGAAAACGGGGGCCAGCCACCAGCTCGTGGTCGCCCGCCGACCGTTCAGTGCGCCCGCTTCGGCGAGCAGGAACGTGCCGGTGCACGCCGAGGCGATGGGTGTGCCCTGGGCCTGTGTCCGGGTGATCAGATCCCGGGCGGGGAGCGAGGCGTCCCCGGCGACGTGGGCGAGGAGTGCCTCGGGCCGGCGTTCGGCCAGGGCGGGGACGATCAGCAGATCGGCCGTCTGGGCGCGCTCGGCGGGCTCGGCCGTCACGAGGTGTCCGGCACCCGTCCTGACCTGCGGACGGAAGCCGACCTTGGTCACGTTCCAGGTCGGCGGGTCCGCGATCTGCTCACCCATGGCGTTCGCGCCGTCGAGCACGTCGAGGATGGCCGACAGACCGGAGTCGAACACCCCGTCGTACACGAGTACCGCAACATCCATGGCGGAAATCGTATCAAGGGAACCGTATCCGGCAGCTAAGGGTCAGTCGGTCACGCCGGCCGTCTCCGGCTTCGCGCGCCGGGTGCCGGCGGCCAGCTTGGTGCGGGCGAAGTCGCGGTTGGCGAGCACCCGGTCGCGGTGGGCCTCGGGCAGCTTGCCGCCGTCCAGGAGCCGCTCGCAGCACTCCAGGGACTCGCGGTACGAGCCCATCCAGTACGCCGCCACCGCCAGCTCGTCCAGGGCCCGCCAGTCGTACCAGGCGTGCTCGACGAACAGGATGTCGTCGGGTCGCGCGATCTCCGCCGCGCGTCGCGCGAACAGGTAGGCCAGCGGCCAGCGTTCGCCCTGCACGCGGCAGAGGTGGGCGAGTTCACCGAGCGGTTCGGCGCGGGTGGGCCGGTACTCGTGGGCGTCCAGGAAGCGGGACGTGACCTCGGGCGTACGGCGCTTGAGCGTCAGGGCGAGGCGGGCCGCGTAGAGCCGGGCGCAGAACACCTCCTCGGCGAAGCCGCCCATGGCCGCCCGCCGGTCGTAGGCGGCGAGCGCCTTCGCCGGTTCCCCGGCGTCGCGCCAGCTCTGGGCGAGGTAGAACACGTACCGGGCGTTGTCCGGTTCCTTGACGAGGCCGTCCTTCAGGACGGCGGCATCGCGCAGGTACTTCGCGCGCTGGTCGCCCTTCTGGCGCCCGCCGCCGCCCACGATGACCATGCGGGTGCCCTCGAGGTGTGCCCGGCTGAACCGCGTGTCGCACTCCAGGTATTCGTGCAGGACACCGACGTACCGCCAGGGGAGGCGGGTCGACACCATCGTCGGGCGCCGGTGGACGACGGGCCCGTGGTGCACCTCGATGTCATAGCAGTCGTGGGTGAGGTCCGGCATGGTGAAACCGGGATCGGTCTCCATCACGTCGTCGGCGTCGATGAACAGCAGGTAGCGCGCCCGGTCCCGGGCCCGTTCGATCGCCTCCGTGCGGCTCGGGCCGAAGCCCTTCCAGTGACTCTCGTGCAGCGCGCCGGGCAGGCCGGCGAACGTGTCGCGGATGACGTCCTGGGTCCCGTCGGTCGAACCGGTGTCGAGGATCACCCATGTGTCGATGAGGGGCCGTACGGATTCGAGGCAGCGGCGGATCACATGCGCCTCGTCCTTGACGATCATATTGAGGCAGACCGTTTTCATGGCTCTTTCTTTTCCCGGCGGGCGGGGAAAGGACCGGCCGGGGAATTCATCTAGCTCCGATGGCCCGCACAAGCAGCCATGAACGGGTAGGCGGGTATGAACCCGCGGAATCGGGCCGGAACCTCTGTCCGGGGCCGGCGCAAGGCGTGCCCGGCAGCCGGTCATGAGCTGCCGGACACCCCTTGTGCGGTGTGCCGGGCGGCCGAAGCTACGGAACGACGGTCCCGCCGTTCACGGCACCGGGGGCCGGCTGCCTGTTCACGAGGACCCAGGGGTTGTTGTCGCAGTTCAGCGTGCGGTTGCTGGTGACCACCTGGCAGGTGGTCTCGAAAATCTGTCCCGCGGTGGTGACGACGTCGACCCGCAGGTCACCCTCCGCCTGGTTGCCCTGGCTGTGCTGGGCGATCGAGATGCCACAGGCGTTCTGCGGGTACTGGGGATGAGTGCTGAGATCGGTCCACAGGAAGGGGCCAGGAGTAGCCCCGGTGAGGTCGCGGATGCCCGCGTACGCCCTGGTCGGGTTGGACCCCGTCAGCGCGGCGCGCAGTTCGAAGTTGTTGCTGTCCTGGCTGGCGTCGATTTCGACGCACGCGGAGGGGCCGGTCGCACCCGTCGCGCCCGTGGCGCCGGTCGCCCCGGTCGCGCCCGTGGCGCCGGTCGCCCCGGTGGCGCCCGTCGCGCCCGTGGCCCCACGGCACCCGTCGTGGTCACCGCCGGACGCGCCGGTGGGCGTCTTCTGGTCATCTGCGGATTTGCAGTCGTGGCCGCCGCCCTGCGTGACGGTCGGTGTCCCGTCGGTGACGGCGCGGCCCGCAGCCGCGGCCGGCGCGGCCACGGCGGCCGCCAGTACCAGGGTGAGGGATGCCAGCATTCCGGCCTGCTTGAACCGTGCCCGGGCCAGCGGCCCGAGCCGCGAGGCTTTGTACTCAGGACTCATGCGGTGCTCCTTGACGCGAAGCGGTCCGGGTGGTGACCCGGACGGTGGTCCGAGGGCTCCCGGACTCCAGTGCGAGCGTGTCCTGAGCGGGCCGGACCGACCGAGCCGTACGAGCTGAATGGGGAGATTTATCCTCATATCAGAGCAATCGCTGCCGTCCGATGGGGGGCTTTTCGTCCATCTCTCCCTTGTGCGGCAACTCGGCACGGAACACGGCCTCTTGGGGCAATGCCCCGGACCGGTCAGCCGTCCGGCCGGGCGGAAACCGCTGTTCGGGCGGTGCCCGCCGGCAAAGGCGTGACGGTCCTGCACGACAGGCGGCACACGGCCCCGCGGCGGCACGATGGGGGAGAAGCCGGCCGCAAGACCTGACGGGAGGATCTCCCATGGCTCAGCAGACGGCGACGAAGGCCCCGGTCAAGAAGCCCGTCAGTACCGGCGGCGTCTTCCTCTCCTTCGCCCCGTGGATCATCTTCGGAGTGGTCGCGAGCCCCAGCACCTGGGAGTACGCGGCTCTCGCCGCCCTGATCGCCTCGATCGTCCTGTCGAGCCAGGACATGCTGCACGGCAGGCTCCGCGTCCTCGACGTGACCGGCATCGTGTTCTTCGCCGTGCTCTCGGTCCTCGCGCTGGCCCTGGACCGCGGAGAACTCCGCTGGCTCGAGACGTACGCCCAGGTCGTCTCCAACGGGCTGGTGGCCGTCGTGGCGCTCGGCTCGCTGCTCACCGACCCCTTCACCGCCCAGTACGCCCGGGAGTCGACACCCCGCGAGGTGTGGGATTCGCCCGTCTTCAAGCACATCAACCAAGTGCTGTCGGCGGGGTGGGCGCTTGCCTTCGCGCTGATGACGGTCTCGACCTGGCTGGCCGTCCGGTACCCGGCCCAGGACGACTGGTTCAACTGGGTCATCCCCATCGCCCTGCTCGTCGCGGCCGTGAAGTTCACCGAATACTATCCTGAATCGTATAAAAAGCGCACAAAATAATGGGATCCGAACGGGCGTCCCCGGCGTCTAGGCCTGTATGGATCTGCAGAAGCCACCACCCCCGGCGCAACAGCCCGAAGGATGCCTCGTCGTCGCCATCCGCCTCCCGGTGCGGATCGTCGTCCTGGTCCTGGTCATGCCCGTGCGCATGGTGTGGGACGCCCTCGTGGCCGCCGGGCGGCTTCTGCGCGACACCGTGCTCAGGCCGCTCGGCCGGGCCCTGACCTGGGTCGGAAAGGCCCTGTTCGTATGGCCGTTCGTGGCCCTGTGGCGTTACGTCCTGGTCCCCGTCGGCAAGGCGCTCGCCTGGCTCGCCACCGTGCTTCTCGTCGTTCCGGCGGTCTGGTTTTACCGGCATGTCCTGACTCCCGTCGGACGCGCCCTCGCCTGGCTGGCCCGTGGCGCGGGCGCCGGGCTCGCATGGGTCTACACGTGCCTGCTGTGCCCGGTCGGGCACGCCTTCACCTGGCTGCTGAAGGGCATCGGCGCGGTGCTCGCCGCCGTCGGGCTGGGCGTGTACACGGCCGTCGCCTGGCTGGTGCGGTACCTCCTCGTCGTCCCCGCACGCCTGCTGTACACCTGGGTCCTCGCGCCCGTCGGCCGCGCCGTCGCCTGGTGCGCACGCGGGCTCGCACAGTTGCTGGGACTTCTCGTCACCGGTGCCGGCCTCGCCCTGTACTGGACCGCCCGCGTCCTCTTCGTCCTGCCCGCGCTCGCGCTGTGGCGCTGGGTGCTCGCCCCCGTCGGCCGGTTCCTCGCCCTCGTCGCGCGCGAGGTGGCGGACGCCGTCGGGCACGCCTGGCGGGTCGCCGGCCGGATCTCACGGGCCGTCGGGCGGGCACTCGGGACCCTCTTCCGGTGGATCTTCGTGGAGCCGGTGCGCTGGGTGTACCGGACCGTGCTCACCCCGGTCGGCCATGCCGTGCGGGACGCCGTCCTGCGGCCCGTCGCCGCGGGCGTGCGTGCGGTGGGCCGGGTCACCCGCGAGGCGATGGCCTCGGCCCGGGACACATGGCGGCAGGCCCGCGCCGACTTCCGCCGGATGCTGTTCGGCGAGCCCCCGCAGCCCGCCGCGGTGGACCGGCGGGAACCCACGGGCGCCGCGACACGTACTCTTGGTAGCAGTACGACCGCTCTCACGAAGGACTAGGACACTGGGCAAGCGACAGCCCGAAGGCCCGCCGCCCGCACCCGCGGTGCAGCGCATCCGACTGCGCTACACCAAGCGCGGCCGCCTGAGGTTCACCAGCCACCGAGACTTCCAGCGCGCCTTCGAGCGTGCGCTGCGCCGCGCCGAGGTGCCGATGGCGTACTCGGCCGGTTTCACGCCGCACCCGAAGGTGTCGTACGCCAATGCCGCACCCACCGGCACGGGCAGTGAAGCGGAGTACCTGGAGATCGCGCTCACCGCATCGCGCGATCCGGAGACCCTGCGTGTCCTCCTCGACGAGTCGCTGCCCGCCGGGCTCGACGTCGTCGAGGCGGTCGAGGCGCGGACCCCGGGTCTCGCCGACCGGCTGACGGCCTCCGTCTGGGAGCTGCGGCTGGACGGCGTCGACCCGGCCGACGCCGAGCGCGCGGTCGAGGCCTTCACCAAGGCCGACACCGTCGAGGTGCAGCGGATGACCAAGAACGGCGTCCGTACCTTCGACGCCCGCCCGGCCGTGGTGAGCCTGGAAACGCACGGTTCGCCGGCTGATAGGCCGACCGACCAGCCCTGTGCGATACTGCGGCTGGTTGTTCGGCACGTGACGCCTGCCGTACGACCCGACGACGTCCTGTCCGGTCTCCGCGCCGTGGCCGACCTGGCGCCGCCGGTCCCCGCAGCGGTGACCAGGCTGGCGCAGGGGCTGTTCGATGAAGAGACCGGCACGGTGACCGACCCGCTCGCGCCCGACCGCGAGGCAGCCGAGGCCAGGACGGCCGCACCGGCTGCCGCCGCGACGGCGCCGACGCCGGAAGGTTCCGCGTAGGGACGGACGTCGTAGCGCCGCCCTCGTACTCGGGAGCCACCTGGGTCGGGCAGCGCACCGACCAGAAGACTTTCGCCAGGCCGTACCGACAAGGCGTACGGAACCGGCGAGACAAGACACAGAGTGCTCCCGTGCGGCGCCCGCGCCCCGGACGGCGGTCATCGCGCATCGCGCGAGCCGCGGACGTCAACGGCGGACGGTCTTTCGGACCGGCGTCGGACCAGGTGCGGCGCCCGGGAGCCTGACGGGAGAAACGCCCGCATGCTCGAGCCGACCGAACCCAACGAGGGTTCCGAACTCAACACTCCCAGCGACACCCTGCCGCCGCGCAGGCGTCGCCGTGCCGCCTCCCGCCCGGCGGGTCCGCCCGCCGCCGCGGAGGCGCCCGCCGAGGTCACCGTGCCGGCCATACCGGCCGCGGATGCCGACGAGGTCGTCGACGTGACCGAGGGCACCGAGGCCACTGAGGCACTTGAGACCGACGAGGTCCAGGTGACCCTGGAGGCAGAAGACACCGAAGAGGCGGTGGAGACGGCACCGGCCGAGGAGGCTGCCGCCGCCCAGGCCCCTGCCGCCCGTCCGCGCCGCCGGGCCGCCCGCCGCGCCTCCGCGCCCGCCGGTTCGCCCGCGTCCGCGGAGGCGGCCGAGGCCGCCGAGACCGTCGTACCGGCCGAGCCGGCCCCCGCTGCGGTCGCCGAGGCCGGCGCCGTCGTCGTCGGCGAGGAGGCCGCTCCCCGCCGCGTCCGGCGCCGGGCCACGCGCACCGCGTCCGCGCCGGCCGCCGCTGCTGTGGAGACCGCCGTCTCCGAGGTCGCTGCCGAGGCCGACGCTGCCGTGGAGGCCGCCGAGGTCGTCGCTGCCGTCAAGACTTCCGCGACGGAGGCGGCTGCCGCGACGGAGGAGGCTGCCGAGGCCGCTCCCACCGGGCGTCCGCGCCGGCGTGCGGCGCGTCGGGCGTCGGCGCCCGCCGGTTCGTCCGTGTCCCCGGAGGCCGCCGAGACCGTCGTCCCCGCCGCCGCCGAGTCCGGTACGGCTGCCGCCACCGACGCCGCGAAGGAGCAGGAGCCCGCCGCCGGGGCCGCGAAGGAGCAGGAGGCCGCCGCTCCGGCCGCCCGTCCGCGCCGCCGTGCCACCCGCCGGGCGTCCGCGCCCGCCGGTGCTCCTGTGACCGAGGAGGCCGCCGTGGCCGGGGAGGCTCCGGCTGCCGCGGTCGTGGAGCCGGCTGCCGGGACCGGCGCTGTCGAGGCTGCTCCGGCCGTTCAGGAGCCGTCGGAAGGGGTCGCCGAGGAGGCTGCCGTCGAGGAGGCCGCTCCGGCCGCCCGTCCGCGCCGCCGTGCCACCCGCCGGGCGTCCGCGCCCGCCGGTGCTCCTGTGACCGAGGAGGCCGCCGTGGCCGGGGAGGCTCCGGCTGCCGCGGTCGTGGAGCCGGCTGCCGGGACCGGCGCTGT